>JADQBR010000036.1 GCA_016278515.1 Bacillota bacterium | reverse complement strand
TATAGGAGGGTTACAGGGTACCGACCTAGGGAACCAGGGGTTCCCTGGGTAAGAATATAGAAGACTTGGCAACTTGTTGCCTTAGTCGCCCTTAATGCCCTTGGGTGCAAAAGCATTACCGCTTCAAGCCGAAAGGCATGAAATGCTTTTGTTCTTGTGAGAGGTAAAAATATTCTGAATTATCATTGACCTATCTAGAATGTTTTTGTATAATTGTAATAGACAACTATGACAATATTACAAGGGGCGGACATAAATGGTAAGAAAGAGGGAATAGTCATGGAGTATCTAACCATTGACAGTAAAAGTGGGGTTCCAATATACGTTCAATTGAAAGAAAAAATTAAATATGCCATTGCCGCAGAT
This sequence comes from Bacillota bacterium, assembly GCA_016278515.1. GTDB lineage: Bacteria > Bacillota > JADQBR01 > JADQBR01 > JADQBR01 > JADQBR01. The sequence goes on along the minus strand of JADQBR010000036.1, from coordinate 156,146 downwards.
ATTTATCCGCCTAAAACCAAGCTTCCAACAGTGCGTAAGTTGGCTGTAATTCTGAAAATTAATGTTAATACCGTCAGTAAGGTCTATTCAGAGTTGGAGCAAGAAGGTGTGCTGATAACCAAACAAGGAAAAGGAACATTTGTAAAAGAAGTGCATGAGTCGGAAGAAAGTATTCGTGAACGACGTATAGAGCAGTTGGCTCGCAATATTCTGATTGAAGCTTACGAGTTAAACATGAAACCGGAAGATTTAATAGAAGCTTTAGATTACAAACTTAAAAATATGTGAGAGGGGGAAAAAGGTTTGAGCCCAACAACACCAAGGCCGGAACCTCCGGAGATACCCGGTGAAAAACCTGACAGCAATTTGAAAGCGGCGGTAGTGATAGTGGTGCTGTTTATTAGTGCCGCGGCACTATTATTAGGTCTATATACCGCTAACTTTATCTTAATTGCTGCTACTATTTCTGCAGCGGGTCTTGCGTTAGCTTCCGTGAGAATTGCTGCGCAGTGGCAGAAAGTAATTATATTGCGGTTAGGGCGCTACTATCGCACTGCGGGACCAGGTTTGTTTTTTTTACTACCATTTGTAGATTCAATAGCTACATGGATAGACCAAAGAGTCATGATTTCTTCATTTGTAGCAGAACAAACACTAACAAAAGATACTGTACCGGTGGACGTGGATGCCGTAATGTTTTGGGTAGTTTGGGACCCGGAAAAAGCATCACTTGAGGTAGCAGACTACAAATCCGCGGTTTCCTGGGCCGCGCAAACAGCGTTAAGAGAGGTTATAGGCCGTACATTGTTAGCGGAAATGCTAGCTACTAGAGAACATGTTGACGAAGAACTGGTGAAAATAATTGACAAACGCACTGAACCATGGGGTATAGCTGTTCAGGCTGTAGAAATTAGGGACGTAGTCATTCCTGCTAATTTGCAAAAAGCAATGTCCAAGGAAGCACAAGCTGAAAGAGAAAGACGAGCAAGGATAATTCTGGGCCAGGCAGAAAAGGAAGTCGCCAAAGAGTTCGCAGAAGCTTCAAAATATTACGAAGGAAATCAAACAGCTTTACAGCTAAGAGCTATGAATATTCTTTATGAAGGCATGAAAGAAAGAGGTGCCATGGTAGTAGTACCCAATAGTGCCGTGGAAACTTTGGGCATGGGTACAATAACCGGCTTAGCCGCCACGGCCAAAACAAATATGTATCAAGCGTCGGAAGTGAAAAACAATAGTGAAGAAGGGGAGTGATGAATTGACACCCTTTAAGAGGTTTGCTGAGTTTATTAAAGAAAAGGAACATGTGAAATTATCGAAGCATCTATTTATTCTGATAATGCTGCTGATAGGGTTGGGTTTTTCTGCAACTGCAGCAATAACTTGGGAAGTCACCAATAGTTCCGATTTCTGCGGAAACACATGCCATCTGATGGAACCTCAGGCAGTCTCATTTCGTGACTCTTCCCATGCTGAGGTCGATTGTACTAACTGTCATTTAGGTGTAGGATTAGCGCCGGACATGGTAGCAAGAAAAGCGACTGAGCTGTCGCAAGTTTATAAAAACCTTGCTAAAACTTATGAACTTCCGTTAAGAATTAAGCATTTGCGACCTGCTCAGGAAACATGTGAAAAATGCCATTGGACCAAAGCTTTTTATGATGACAAAGTACGAATCAAATACCATTATAGCACTGATCAAGATAATTCCCTTAGTAAGACTGCTTTAATCCTTAAAATAGGAGGCGGAACTTCGCGGGAAGGTAAGGGATATGGCATACATTGGCATGTTGAGAATAAGATTGAATATATTACAACCGATGAACTTAAACAAGATATTCCGTGGATTAAGGCAACTAACCTAGATGGTGAAACAATTACTTATATTAGCGAGGAAAGTGATTTAACTAAAGGTGATATAGAAAAAGCTGAGAAAAAGACTATGGATTGCATAGACTGCCATAATCGTTCATCTCATTATTTTCCAGACCCCAACCAGGCATTGGATGAAGCGCTGGAAAGCGGTGCGATTAACCAAAATATACCATGGGTTAAAAAGAGGTTTTTGTCGCTGCTGCGTCAAAATGCATTAGATGAAGTACAATTTCAACAAGGAATTAGGGAAATAAAGGTATACTACCAAAGTGAATTTCCCGAGATAGAGGTCGAAGAATTGGATCAAGCATTAACGACCCTAAAGCGTATTTATAATGAAACTGCTTACCCTGATGCCGACATTAACTGGCGCACCTATCCAAATAATATTGGGCATAAGCAGTTCCCCGGTTGTTTCCGCTGCCATGACGGAAAACATGTGGCTCAAGAAGAAAATGTGGCGCCTGAACGCAAAGTAATTAGACAGGACTGTAATCTTTGCCATTCTATCCCGACGCAAATAAGTGACTACGAAACTGATGTACAGAAAATTGTAGCTAAGCAGGCCAGCAGCCCAGTTGAACCACCTAATCACTTGGCTGCTAATTGGGTTACAAAGCATGGCGGCAATTCAGGTCCTGAGTGTTTAATCTGTCATGCTGATGAGACAGGCGACTCAAAAAACTTTTGTGAAAACGCCGGCTGCCATGGCAATCAATGGGAGATCCCGGAAGTTGAAAGGTTTTATGCCGGCCAAGGTCTCTACTGTCAGGAATGTCATGATATGACTAACGCGGCTTCCCATGCCCTACCAGGCCATAAAATGGAATGTGTTAGCTGTCACCAAGAGGTGACGTGGGAAGTAAATACAGATAGATGCGTCAGGTGTCACGTTGAGGTAGAACATATAGAAGCAGGCAATTGTCAACAATGTCATGAATTTAAGGAAGAAAGAAAGAGTACCTAGTATTTATCAGAATATTTTAAAAAGTATTGACAATATAAAAAACGTTAGTGTATAATGAATGTAACAGTATACTATGACAATATGACAATTTTTAATTTTGTGCAAGAGTGAGAGTCCGGAGGCCGGAGTCCAAGAGGCCGGAGCCAGGAGGCAACATTCTTGCCAAACCATAAGCAGTGGTTTTAATACACTCCGTTGGAGTTGAGCCCTAGAGGCCTGTATTACAGGCCACTGCTATTTATTTTTTTAACTAAATGTTAATGCTGTGCGTGTATTAATAAAATCTTAAGGGGGTTAATTTGATGGATGCTGTAAAAAGTACTGCTGGTGTATGCAGACAGCAGGAAGAAGTTCGGGTGCTATCTGGAAGTTTAAAGAAATTGGGGGAAGGTTTAAGTCAAGTTTTTACAGGAGTTTTCTTTACAGTCTTGTTTTTACAAGCTCTTGCTGGAATCGGTGTAGTAGTATTAATTGGAATGGGTTTCCTAGGGGTCTTTAATTAGGGGGGTATTCGAACACAACTTAAGGCTAATTTTCTTGGTGCTGTTTTCACAGTACCTTTTTTGTTTGCACGCATGTTTTAATTATTATATAGTTAGTGTAAAATAAGCTTAAAAACGGTGGGGAATTTATGGATAAACGAAATTCGCGCTTTAGAGTTGCAATAAATATTGAAAAAGGAATTCCGGGGGATGTTCTAATTGGCTTATTGGGTGAAATAAGCCAATGCGGCTCCATAAGCCGAGGTGCAGAAAAAATGGGTATTTCATATCGCTATGCATGGGGATTAATTAAAAAAGCGGAAGAAAGTCTAGGCATAAGATTGCTAATTAGACAGGCTGGGGGCAGTTCAGGTGGAGGGGCCGCTTTAACTGAAGAGGCTCTACAACTATTGCACGACTATGACCGTTTGCACCAAGAGATAGTGATTCATAGGACAGATACCATAAACCCAAAAAGTAGAGAGACACCTGATATCAACTATTTAGTGCTAGCGACTACTCTGGAGCCAGTTGAAACCGGCTTATTAAGTGTTTTGGAAGAAGCTTTTCATCGAGAGACAGGTATTATCATCCGTCATATTCCGGTAGGCAGCGGCCAGGCACTAAAAATGGCCGAGCAGGGTAGAGTGGATATAGTTTTTTCCCATGCACCACAGTTAGAGCAAGAGTTTATTCAATCCGGCAGGGGTGCTGGCCGTTGTGAGGTTATGCATAACCCATTTGTTCTGATAGGACCTAATGAAGATTTGACCATTGTCGCGGGGAGCGGAGACATTTTGTCGGCAATGTCAACCATAGCCAAAGATCAGGCCATGTTCATTACCCGAGGAGACTTATCAGGTACTTCTTTAATGGAACAACACTGTTGGAAACAACTAGGGGTTGATCCTAAGGGGAACTGGTATAAAAAAAGCAGCCTGGGATTAATGGGGAACATGGGGGTTATTAAGGAAGTTGCAAAGCATAAAGCATATGCATTGGTGGATAGGGCCACGTTCATGATATCCCAGTATAATAGTGAACTGCAAATATTACTTGTCGGTTCTGAGTACTTTAGCAATCCATTTTCTTTAGTAACCGTAAACCCTGATTTTTTAGAACATCTAAACCACGCAGGTGCTAAAAGGTTTGTATCTTGGATGGTTGAAGAGAGTGCCCAAAAAATAATTGCTGATTTTGGTAAAGGCACTTACGGACAATTTTTATTTTACCCAATAGCTAACCGCCACTAATATCCCTTTCATCGGGGACATTCCTGTCCCCAGAGAATAACCTGTACTTCAGTAGGTGTATCCCCTTTCCTTAACTTGATAAGTGGCGCTAAGCTCCTGGATATGCTTAACGATAAAACCCCCACCTGACTGTAGTTTTTATATTAAATAAACATATTATAGCAAATATCACTCTTGAAAAACTTGTCCGGATAAATTATAATAGACTTATCGTTATGCATAATAAAACATAACGGTTCTCCGAGTCGTTGCACCTAAGGTAATACGCTATGGGGCAGCGGCCTTTGCTTTTAGCTAATGGTAGTGCTGGAAACGGTTCTGCCACCCGTTAGTGGAAAGGGGGCTTGAAAAAGGGTTAGTGGTTTAAACCTGGGTTCAGTGTCCGAGCTCAGCTTTTTTATGTGTATTAATGTGGGCACAAAACATATGCAAGGGGAGAGGTAAATGAATAGTTTGCTTAAAAAGATCTTTATATTAGTAACCATATTAGTAATAGCCCTCGTGGCTGGGTGTGTCTCGACTAGTCAGGACACTGGTAATAATAGTGCTAACAACGACGATGCAGCAGCTAAAGAAGATTCAGTAGTGATGCTTGCGACCACAACCAGTACTTATGACACCGGTTTGTTGGATGTTTTGGAGTCCGGTTTTGAGGAGAATACCGGTTATGACTTACAGATACTTTCTAAAGGTACGGGTGCTTCTCTTAAATTAGGTCAAAACGGAGATGTGGATGTCCTGCTGGTTCATGCCAAAGATCGAGAATTACAAATGGTGGAAGAAGGCTATTTTGTAAATCGTCATGATGTAATGTATAACGATTTTGTTATTCTTGGGCCGGAAAATGACCCTGCGGGAATTAAAGGAATGAAAGATGCAGCAGGGGCCTTTAAGAAAATTGCCGATGCTAGATCTGAATTTGCATCCAGGGGTGATAATTCCGGAACTAATATGAAAGAGCTCTCCATCTGGGAAAAAGCTTCTGTTGAGCCGGAAGGTGATTGGTATTTGTCATTAGGGCAAGGTATGGGAGATACCTTGAGGGTTGCTAATGAAAAGGCTGCCTATACCATGTCTGACCGGGGAACATTCTTATCAATGAAAGACAAAATTGAGTTGGTGGTATTAGTAGAGGGAGACCCAATTCAATTTAATCAGTATGGTGTTATGTCAGTTAACCCCGATAAGCATGAAAGTGTGAACTATGAAGGGGCAGAGGCGTTTAATGACTACATGATTAATGCTGATACTCAAGAAGCTATCGGCCAGTTCAAAAAATATGGCAAACAGTTATTTGTTCCTAACGCTGATTAAATATTACAACGAAAGCTGTCCGGTTTAGTAAACGGGCGGCTTTTTTATACTATCAGAAAGTATAACTTTCTGATAGTATAAATGCAACTAAGGCTTTCGCCGGCGTCTAAAGACTTGGCGTAAGCCAAGTTTTATTAAAAACATCATGTAGAAAAACACGTATTTTGAAGATTTTTGCATTTAGAAGTGGTTAACTGGAATTGTATCAATTATAATAGTAGTTGTATGTTTAACGGGATAAGTCTATCAGGGAGTGTTAAGTTTTGGTTGAGATTTGGGCGGGATTAGTGCAGGCGACAAAGTTAATTATTGATTTAGATACGGAACTGCTAGCTATAGTGTTTCTTTCCCTCAAGGTTTCCATTGCAGCGGTTATAACTGCTGCTTTAATTGGCATTCCATTAGGAGCTTTCTTAGGAATGAGGCCGCCTGTTTCGGTGCGCTGGTTAGAAAAGCTGATTAATACCTTGATGGGGCTTCCGCCGGTTGTAGCAGGCCTTGTCATCTACCTATTGTTATCTAATAAAGGGCCCCTTGGTCCTATGGAGTTATTATTTACTCCTATGGCAATGATTACTGCCCAAACGGTGTTAGCTATACCGATTATCACAGGTTTAACTTTGGTAGCCGTGCGGGACAAGCACAAGGAAATCAAGGATACAGCCGTTACTTTAGGTGCCAGTCAACAGATGGTTATATGGACTATTATTAGGGAGGCTAAAAGGGCTATAATGGCTGCTGTTGTAGCTGGTTTTGGCAGAGTTGTTGCCGAAGTTGGGGCTGTAATGATGGTAGGCGGCAATATTCAGGGCAATACTCGCGTCATGACCACCGCAATAGTTTTGGAAACGCGAAAGGGAAACTTTCAGTTTGCTTTGGGCCTCGGTATAATTTTACTTATTATTGCATTTATTATTAATTCATTGTTGTACCGAATTCAAGGGGAGGTGCGTAATAATTAATCCCTTTGTTTATCAGCTTGAGGATATAAGTAAATCATACGAAGGTAAAAAAGTACTTAGTGTGGATAAATTGGATATTGAAAAAGGCAAAATTTACGGCATAATTGGACCAAGCGGGGCAGGGAAAAGTACTTTGTTAAGGATACTTAATTTCTTAGAGCCTCCCAGTCATGGTAATCTGTTTTTTAACGGAATGACGGTAACAAAGGCGGGAAAACATGTCTTAGATATGCGCAGAAAAATGACCATGGTGTTTCAAAGACCGATTCTGTTTGACACTTCTGTCTATAACAATGTGAAATACGGACTGGCAGCCCGCGGTTATGCCAAAAAAGATATCACAAAACTTACTAGTAATGCATTAGATGAAGTAGGTCTGACGGAATTTACTAATAGAAATGCTCGGTCTTTGTCAGGCGGTGAGGCGCAGAGAATTGCTTTAGCAAGGGCAATGGTTTTAAAACCGGAAGTAATTCTATTAGATGAGCCCACGTCTAACCTTGACCCGGCCAATGTAGCCATAGTGGAAAAAATCACTAAAAGACTACATGAAAAGCAGGGAACTACGGTAATTATGGTAACTCATAATATTTTCCAAGCCCAACGTATAGCAGAGGAAATATTATTCTTTTTCAAAGGAAAACTTATTGAGCGGGGTTCGACGGATAAAATCTTCAATAATCCCCAGGATGACCGTACTGGGGCTTTTATAAATGGTGAAATGATCTACTAATGGAGGAGGCAAAAACGTGCAAATATTTTTAGTAATTATGTTAGGATTTATAGCTGGGACTCTAAGTTCTTTGCTGGGTATTGGCGGTGGAATTGTTTTGGTGCCAGGAATGGTTTTTTTGTTGGATCTCCCAATTAAAAAGGTAATTGGAACTTCTCTTGCCATAATAATTCCAACTGCTTTTATGGGAGTTTACCAACATGCAGCTTATGGTAATGTTAATTGGCGATGGGTGCTCTTAATTACAATCGGATCCATTACTGGAGCGTACATCGGCGCGATACTTGGCAAATTTATTCCAGTGGATATTTTAAAAAAAGTATTTGCGATTCTGATTGTAATAGTGGCAGTAAAACTTTGGAGAGGATAGAACCCCATTGTAGGTTCCCAAAGTTACTTTAAATCTTATTGTTTTACCAGCGGCAATATCTACCTATGTATTCTTTCTTCCTAGCCGGGAGTATGAATTGCTAAAAGATAGCCGCTTTTTACAGTGATACTTGTTTCAGCAGCTAGAAATTCATTACTTATGCCCAAAGTGGAACCTAGTTCTATGGCAGCGTTTTCTAAAGGATATTTAAAACCTTTGAGCGTTGCCCCAGTGACTTGGTTGGTAATTGGCAATATGGATAATAAGTCTCCTGGCTTACCTTTCAAAAACAATTCTTTATCCACCAATGTGACAATGCTTGTATCTGTCACTATATATAACCTAATCCCCAGTTTTTGTGCGCGGACGGTTAAAAATACATTTGCAAGTGAATGGTCTAATCTACTGCCAATACTGCCAAAAAGAAAAACCTGGTTGGCTTCGCGTTGGCTGCAGTATAATAATGCCAATTCCGTATCTGTATAATCTTTTTCCGCTGGCCATTTTTCCACTATGACGCCTTCTTGTTCTAAGTTTTTTTGCGTAGCAGGGTCGATAGAGTCTAAGTCTCCAATCAGCACATCAGGCAGTATGTTAAATGCTTTCAAACTATCAGCTGCTCCATCCGCACAAACAAGGGGATATCCCTCCCTCATCAACTGCCGTAGTTTATCCACGTTTTCCAGTATGCCGTTAGTGACTATTATAAAGGTATCTGACATAAGCAAGCTCCTTTCGTGTCAATAATACGCCGTACAAAGTAATTTTTTAGGTGTTAGAAAGTTTTCTTTGGTTTATTATCTGACTACTACGATTTTTTCAACCGATTTCCTGCAAAAATTAATTTTAAATGTGTAGGTGATGATAATACTATCCTTAATAAGCAATTAGGGAGTGATTAGAAATCAAGAGGGCGGAAGATTTTGTTGCTTTTACTGGGGCAGGAATTTCTTTAAGTGCGGGGATACCCGGGTATCATGCCGCTTGGCACGGTGTGCCGTTGACAGAGATCATGACTAGAAAATATGCGTTGGAGAATCAAGATTTCTACCGAGAATTTTACCAGGAAATAATGTCTTGGATGGATAGGAGACCAAGCCGGGCTCACTATGCATTGGCTGAAGTAAATATTCCCGTGATTACTGAAAATATTGACATGCTGCACCAAAAAGCCGGCTCAACGAAAGTAATTGAACTGCACGGTAATTTAAAAGAGGGAATAGTGCTGAGGGGCGATAAAATAAGAAACTGGGATACAGCTCGAAGCCTGGTGCAAACGGCAGGCCACCTGTTAGTTGTAGGATGCAGTCTGGACATGAAACCGGCAGGTAGTTTGCCTTGGCTAGCCAAGGCAAACGGTACGCAGATTTCGATTATTAACGAAGCAGCTGATAAATCTGTCCCTAAGTGGCTGGAGCAATATTTCTACAAAAGGGATAGTGCAGGAGGAATTCAACCTGACAACGGGAAATAATTATTAATAGAGTTTTGAAACGCGAGGAGGAAAAGGAATGAAACGAGTGACTATGTATACTGATGGAGCCTGTTCGGGCAATCCAGGACCTGGAGGATATGGAGTGGTTTTGCTTTACAACGGCAACAGAAAGGAATTATCCGGAGGGTTTAATAATACGACTAACAATCGCATGGAAATGATAGCTGTCATTAAAGGCTTGGAATCACTTAAGGAGACCTGCCAGGTTTCTATTTACAGCGATTCAAAATATATTGTAGATAGTATTAACAAAGGCTGGGCAAAAAGGTGGCGTGCAAACGGCTGGATGCGTAACAAAAAGGAACGTGCTCTTAATCCCGATTTATGGGAAAGATTACTGAACCTTTCTCAACAACATGATGTTAGTTTTAACTGGGTTAAGGGACATGCGGATATTGAAGAAAACGAACGATGTGATTTTCTTGCTACGGAGGCGTTAAAAGATCCTAACCTGCCTGAAGATGTTGTTAATGAACCTAAAGGTCTATGTAATAATTAAGGTAAAAAAGCGAAAAACCTAGGAATTAACAATTGGCTTGTCGAATAGATGAAATAAGTCTTTTAGCTGGAAGGGAGAAGAATATGAAGGTTGTTGCTATTAATGGAAGTCACCGACGAGGTAAAAATACTAGTAAGATGCTCAGGGCAGTTTTGGCGGAAGTAGAGGCCAAAGGAGGAACAACAGAATTATTAGAGTTAACGGATTATGAGATTAAGTATTGTACTTCATGTAATAAATGCTTGCGAGCCCCAAAGTGTTCAATTCAGGATGATACCAGTGTTGTTGCCGAAAAATTGCTGGATGCAGATGGAATAGTATTAGGGTCCCCTGTTTATTGGCATAATGTTACTGCATTAATGAAAAACTTAATGGATCGTCTGCGCTGGATGCATATGACGGAAAATATGTTGGCCGGAAAGGTGGGCGCTGCTGTTACCCTTGCAGGCTTGCGTAACGGAGGGCAAGAAATATGTCTTAGTATTATGGAAAGATACCTAAAGTCCCAAGGCCTAATCGTTGTAGACGATCGTAAACAAGATGCTGGTATCTTAACAGCAGGTGCTGCCGGAACATTGCTGGCAGATTATCAGGATAAGCAAGTAAGTTTTCGGAAAAGCGTTGAGGAAGATCAACTTGCCATAGGGGCGTGCAAACAAATAGGCCGCAATATGGTTGATTTGATAAATAGGCTGAAGTGAGAAAGCACCCTTATTTGGGGTGTTTTAACTTAAGTAGTATTCGCTATAACGAGGAGTGTGTTTTGGTGAAAATAGGAGCCATCCAGATAGATATCGCACTGGGAAAACCAGAGGAAAATAGGCAGCGAGTGGAAGTAAAAGTGATGGAGGCCGCTAAAAAAGGAGCGGAGGTTATAATATTGCCGGAAATGTGGAATACCGGTTATGCTCTTACCAAACTTGACAATATTTCTGACGTCGATGGCCAACCAACTACGGGTTTTCTTAGTGATTTAGCTGGGAGATTAAATGTAGATATAATTGGTGGATCAATTAGTAATAAGGTGGGTGATCGTTTCTATAATCATGCCATGGTTATTAATAACCATGGGAGTTTAGTCTATATATACGACAAAATTCATTTGATTAAGCTGATGAATGAACATAGATTTATTACTGGGGGCAGCAGGGCTGATGTTTTTTCCCTAAGAGACACTACTTGGGGATTAATTATCTGCTATGATTTGCGTTTTCCGGAATTATCAAGAAAATTGGCATTAAAGGGTGCTGAAATTCTAGTTGTACCTGCCGAATGGCCGAAGGTCAGGCTGCACCATTGGCGCAGTTTGTTAATTGCCAGAGCCATTGAGAACCAACAGTATGTGATTGCCGTTAATCGCGTTGGCCAAGATGACCAAAATATTTTTGCTGGACATTCAATGGTAATTGATCCCTTGGGAGATATACTTTATGAGGCAGGCGAAGAGGAAGAAACAATAATAATGGATATAAACGTTGAAAAAGTGGCAGAAGTAAGAGACTTTATCCCCGTATTTAAAGACCGACACCCGGACTGCTACTGATAGGTTGTTCGACAAGTCCATCGTATGTGAGCGCGATGCTATCCAAATTCAATATCCCAAACAGGCCGGCAGATGACTTATGCCGGCCTGTTTGTTCTCGTTTAGCCATGTCGGCAGGAAACAGGTGTGATTACTAGAATAAAGTAGATAATAGAGTAACTAAGGAGCGGATTGCAGTGGGGGTAAATTTTATTCTTGGTCGGGCCGGTTCTGGCAAAACGCAATTTTGCTTGGACGAAATCAAAACAGAGCTTAATAAAGATCCTATTGGCAGGCCGTTAATTTTTTTGGTTCCTGAACAGGCAACTTTTCAACTGGAGAAAGAAATAATTGATACCTTCGGTTTTGAGGCCGTTTCCCGAGCACAAGTAATAAGCTTTAGACGTTTGGCTTGGCATGTGTTTCAAGAAACAGGAGGGATTGTCAGACCCCATATTTCCGATATAGGGAAACAAATGTTAATTAGGAAAATTGTTCAAGAGAGGGAAATGCAATTAAAGATATTTCCCAAAGTGATAAATAAGGTTAACTTTTATTATGAAGCAGCCAGGAGTATAGCGGAGTGTAAGCTTTATAATATAACTCCTGAAGATTTGCAGGAAAGCTGTCAAGAATTTGAGGAACATCAAGATACAAGGCAGCTGGGCCATAAACTACATGACTTATCCATTATATATGGAGATTTAGAGGAATTCCTAAAGAATCGCTATACCGATCCAGACGACTATTTAAATTTGTTGTCGGAAAAACTTACGTCGTCTAAGGCTGTTATAGGAGCGCGGGTTTGGATAGATGGGTTCTCAGGCTTTACACCGAAAGAGTATCAAGTGCTTAAAAGTATCATGCAGACCGCGGAAGAAGTCAATATTGCACTGTGTATGCCCTCGGAGGCCGCGGAAGATAAGCTGTCTGAAATAGATGTCTTTTACCCAGTATGGGAGACTTACCATAAAATTAAACAGTTAGCAGATCAAGTCGCACAGCCGGTCAATCGGCTGATGATGGATAAGGATAAACTGCCGCGATTTAAAGATGACTTCCTGGGACATATTGAGAATCAGTATCCATCTTGGCCTGGACAGCAGAAAAAAGGGAAGCCTGAATCTATAGCTTTAGTTAGTGCCTCCAATCGTAGAACGGAAGTGGAAGCGGTAGCCCGCAAGTTAGTCAGTTTGGCTAGAAAGGAAGGTTACCGGTGGCGCGATATGTCTGTCATGTGCCGTTCATTAGATCCTTACATTGATCTAATGAAAACTATTTTCAGTGACTGCGGCATACCGGTGTTCATGGACCAGAAGCAGGGAATAACCCATCATCCGCTTGTAGAACTAATTCGTTCAGGGCTAGAGATAATTTCTACCCATTTCCGTTATGATGCGGTATTTCAATACCTTAAAACCGATTTGGTGCCAATGGACAGGGAGGAAGTTGATTGGCTGGAAAATTATTGCTTGGCTAATGGGATAAAAGGTTATGCTTGGACCGCAGAAAGGGATTGGCGGTTTATAGAGAACATAGATTTTGAGAATAAGGAGCATGCCAACTTTGAACAAAGACAGGCAAAAGCTGATGCACTGAGGCGGCGGGTGGTAGGTACGCTGGAACCGCTGTTGCCTTTATTAGAAATGGAAAAATGTCCGGCTATAGATATTTCCCGTGCTGTCTGGCAGTTGATAACTAAATTCGAAGTAAATAAGCAACTGAAATCATGGCAGGAGCAGGATGAACAACAAGGCAGTTTAGTTAAAGCGCAGGAACATGGTCAGGTGTGGGATAAGGTAGTGGAACTGCTGGATCAGATTGTGGATGTGTTAGGTGAGGAAAAAGTATCATTAAGGGAATTTCTAAAGATACTTGAAGCGGGTCTGGAAGAACTTAAAGTGGGACTGGTACCACCTGGTTTGGACCAAGTTATTGTCGGTAACATCGAACGCTCAAGAAATCCCAACATTAAAGCATTGTTTTTTTTAGGCCTCAATGAGGGCATATTTCCTATGTACAAGGCAGAAAACCAGGTGTTTTCCGATGAAGAACGCGATTACCTGCAGGAAAAGGGCTGGGAGATGGCTCCCACCAGTAAACAAAAATTATTTCAGGAACAGTATCTTATATATATTAGCTTGACCAGGTCCAGTGAATACTTGTGGTTAAGCTATCCGGTAGCCGACGATGAAGGCCGTGCGCTTAAGGCATCCGGTATCATACAGCGGCTAAAAGACCTGCTTCCGGATTTAGATGTTAAGTATCTGGCCCAATATCCTGAAAGAGACGAAGATATTTGGGATTATGTGGAAAATAGTGATAACCTGTTGAGCTTATTAATCGGTCAACTGCGTAGGGCCCAAGACGGCAATTCAATAAGTTCTATTTGGAGTTTAATCCATCAATATTTCAAGGGCGCGGATAATTACCAAGAAAAATTACATTACCTTTTAAAGGCTTTTGACTTTACAATTTCTGAGCAGAAGTTGCCTGAGCAAATAATTGACCAAATATATTCCAACCCCATAAGAACAAGTGTTTCGCAAATGGAGCAGTTTTCACGCTGTCCCTTTAGCCACTTCTCCCGCTATGTATTAAAACTGAAAGAGCGTCGGGAATTCACCTTGGATGTTCTAAATTTGGGTAAGGTCTATCATCAGGTCCTGTCAGAGTTTGTCTCTTTGCTGAATAAAAAAGGATTAGACTGGGGAGAATTGGATGAACCTTTAAAAGTGCAAATGATGGAAGAAGTTATGGTTGAAGTTGAAGAATTATTAAGTACGAGCAGTTTAGCCCAATCGGCCCAGGTGCAGTTTCAATTGAAACAGGCGAAAGAGACCCTGTCTCACGCATTGAATATCCTTACTGAACACTCCAAACGCGGTAGTTTTTCACCGCTTTGGGTAGAAATACCTTTTGACGAAGGAAGCCAGCTGGCTCCGCTTGAGATATCTCTTTCCCGGAACTGGCAGCTGCTAATTCGAGGAAGAATCGACCGGGTAGACACCGCTTCAGACGGTGATAAGACATATTTGAGAGTTATTGATTATAAGAGCAGCCGAATGGGATTAAATTGGTGGCAAGTATATCATGGACTGCAGCTTCAATTGTTAACATACCTCTGGGCAAGCGTTAATTCTGCCCCTAAGCTTTTAGGGACAGAAGTAGACACGGCTGGGGCTTTCTATTTTCCAGTTATTCGCCCCCTAGTGGAAAGTAACGGGCCAATTAACCTTGAGCAGATAAACAGTGCGCTGCGGAAGGAAAGCAAAATGCAGGGTATTTTATTGCGGGAGGGACCGGTAGTTGAATTAATGGGTGCTCCCAAGTCTGGTTATTCCGATTTGCTGCCGGTTTATGTTAAGAAGGATGGAACTTTAGGTAAGGATTCCCATAATAGACTGCTTACTAAAGAACAGATGGACTTAGCTCTGCAATTCACAAAAGAAAAGATAAAACAAATTGGTGAGGAAATTATTTCCGGCAATATTGACGTTTCACCATATCGTTTCAACAAACAATCGCCTTGCAGCTATTGCGAATACAAACCTGTTTGTCAATTTGACGTTACTTTGGACGGCAGCAAATACAAGTTTTTAGAAGAGGTAAGCAATTTTCATTTATGGGATAAAATGAAGCAGTCGCTGAGAGGAGATAAATTGTAATGAAATGGAACAGCAACCAGCTTCAGGCGATAGAAATTAGAAACAATAATATTTTGGTTTCAGCAGCGGCTGGGTCAGGTAAAACAGCAGTGTTGGTGGAAAGGATTATTAAAAGAATCCTGGATCCTAAAGACCCACTGGATTTGGAAAAGGTTTTGATGGTTACTTATACCGAAGCAGCTGCGGGGGAAATGCGACAGCGCATTGGAAAAGCACTGCAAAAAGAGCTGAGCGAAAATAGAGACAGCCAGTTCTTAAGGAAGCAGCTGGCACTGCTAAATAAAGCGGCCATTTCTACCATACATTCATTCTGTCTTAAACTAATCCGGAAATACTTTTACGAACTTGGCTTAGAACCGGGGTTTAGAGTGGCCGATACAAATGAAATTGTTCTAATGAGATTGGAAACAATGGACGAAATATTTGAGGTAAATTTTTCCCAGGGAGAAGAGTGGTTTCAACAATTAGTAGACGGCTACGGTGGAAAAAACGGGGAAAAGTTAAGAACTGTAATTCTATCTCTTTATGATTATGCTCGCAGCCAACCTCGCCCCTGGGTTTGGCTGGAAGGTTTGGCTGGAAATTTTTCTGCAGATAATCAGAGTCTGGACTCACTGTCTTGGATTAAGGAAATCAAACAGGACATAATTAATTCGCTGGATGAAGCTGTTTGGCTGTTGAGACAAGCTGAAAGCACATGTAATTCACCAAGCGGACCATATCAGTACGAGGAAATTATCGTAGAAGAAATTAAATATTTAATTTCCCAAAGAGATAAGATTTTTAATTGTTCATGGCAGCAACTTTGGTCCGATTTTCAGGTCCTTTCATTCAAGGATTTACCGCGAAAAAAAGTACCGGAAGTATGTGATGACGCCAAAAAATTGGCTCAGGATTTAAGAAACAAGGCTAAAAAGAAGGTAACGGGATTGGTTGATCAGTATTTTGCTCGTCTGCCGGAGGATCACATCAGCGACATAACTATGCTGCGTCCTAGTATAGAAAAAATAGTAACTTTAGTAAAAGAATTTGCTGCAGCTTTTGAAGAGGTGAAAAGAGAACAGGGGCTGTTGGATTTCTCTGACTTAGAACAAATTTGCCTGCAACTACTGTTGGATGAACACGACCAACCAACGGAAATTGCTCGGTTGGTCAGTAATCAATACGAAGAAATAATGCTGGATGAATATCAAGATGCAAATAGGGTTCAAAATGCTATCATGGAGACTATCTCCCGTCAACAAGATGGTGGTTATATGTTTATGGTCGGAGATGTTAAACAAAGTATTTACCGCTTTCGTTTAGCTGAACCGGAGCTTTTTATTGGCAAGGAACAAGAATATACAAGTAAAGAGATTGCAAAGAGAAGCGGGGAATTAATCAAACTTAATACTAACTATCGAAGTAGAAGCAATGTTATTGAAGGAATTAACTTCATTTTCCAGCAGCTATTTGATAAAAAAAATACGGAGCTTGACTATAGTGAAGCATTTTTGCAGTATGGAGACCTTTACCCGTCAGAAACAGCTTCTGATAGATGTTGCTTAGATGAAGTGCCAATAGAACTGCATTTGTTAAATCGGGACGAGGATGACCAGTTGTCCGGGCAGGAGCTTGAGGAGTGGCAAAACATAGAAAGCTTGGAAAAGGAAGCAGCTGTTGCAGCCAGCAGGATTCGGAAAATGGTTGAAGGGGATGAACATCAGGACCCTGTGACAGTTTGGGACAGGGATGTTCAATGCTACCGTAATATTACCTATAAAGACATTGTAATACTGTTAAGATCAACCAAATTTCGGGCCAATAAGATATTAGAGGTATTTAAAAAATGGAATATTCCTGCGTTTGCTGACGTATTCAGTGGTTATTTTGGTGCACCTGAAATTGAAACCATGATTGCACTGTTAGAAGTAATTGATAATTCCCAGCAGGACATTCCTTTGGCGGCAGTACTGCGATCGCCATTGGTAGGACTAACCGGTGAAGAACTGGCCAAGGTACGTTTGGTCAATATGCAGTCAGACTTCTACCAAGCAGTCTGTGATGCTAGAGAGAAATCAAACGATGGACAGTTAAAAGTTAAATTAGACTCTTTTTTACACCATCTAAGTAGTTGGCGCACAATGGCTAGACGGGAACCCCTTAGTACGTTAATATGGAGCATTTACAAACAAACAAATTTTTTGGAATTTAATGTTGGACTCCCTGAAGGCAGACAAAGGCATGCCAATCTGATAGCTTTATATGACCGGGCCTGTCAGTTTGATCATTTTGTATTTCAAGGGCTGTTTAGATTTTTGCGTTTTGTAAAAAAACTTAAGGAAAGCGAAGGTGATTTGGGTACTGCCCGTGCGCTGAGTGAAAATGAAGATGTAGTTAGAATTATGAGTATTCATAAGAGTAAAGGTTTGGAGTTTCCGATTGTAATAGCCATGGATTTAGGGAAACAGTTTAATTTGCAAGATACTCAAGGTGACTTGTTATTTCATCAACATGCGGGTCTTGGCTTAAAACTAATAGACAGTAAAACAAGGCTGCGCTACCCAACTCTGTCTCAGAAGGCTGTTCGGCAGAGATTAAAAAAAGAAAGTTTATCCGAAGAGATGCGTATTTTATATGTAGCACTAACTCGTGCCCAGGAACAATTAATACTGGTGGGTTCTGTGCGCAACGCAAGACAATGGCGTGAAAAGCTTCAGTCTTTATGCAGTTGCAGGGACATAGTGTTACCTGGTTTCTTCCGGTTAACGGCTAATTCCTATTTGGATTGGATATGCGGCGCGCTGGTTAGGCATACTGATGGTCATAAACTGCTGGAGAGTAGTCAAACATCATATGGAAACCTGCTTATAAGAGAGCATTGCTCAAGTTGGAGTATTACTTTCTGGGAACAGCAGGATCTGTTAAATCTTAATGAAAAATCTAACTTCGAATCTACAATAAAGGCAGGGGAGCTGGGTAACATATTAGAAGTAGAAGTTAATGATGATAATGAGCATTACGTGAGGCTAAATTCGGTGTTATCGTGGAAATACCCCTTCCAGCCGGTTGTTAACAAAGCAGCCAAGTTATCAGTCACCGAACTAAAAAGAAGAAAAATATTTAACCCGGAAGAGGACATGGTAGAAAATAGTTTTTATGGTTCTTCCTTTAAACGCCCTAGGTTTGTACAAAAGGAAACCATAAGTGCCACTGAACGTGGAACCGCAATACACTTACTAATGCAGCATGTTGATCTTTATGCTCCAATCACCGAGAACTCTATAAAGATACAGCTTGCAAGTATGGTTGATAAGGAGTTTTTAACCCAGGAACTTGCAGATGCTATACCAGTTGGAAAGGTGGTGAACTTTTTTAAAACAGCTCTAGGCGGGCAACTGATAGCCAGTCCGGGGGACGTAATGAGAGAAGTACCCTTCACATTGGGTTTGCCGGCTGGGGAGATTTACCGGGATCTAGTAGAAGACAAGGCTAAGGAGAAAGTACTTGTTCAAGGAATTATAGATTGCTGTTTAAAAATGAGCAACGGATTAGTACTAATAGATTTTAAAACAGACACAGTATCTTCTGAAAAGATAATACATGTTAAAGATAAGTACAAACTGCAGTTAGACATCTATGCCAGAGCTCTAACCGGTATTTTTAGCCTTCCTGTAGTTTCTAAATACTTATATTTCTTTTATTGTGAGCAGTTGACTGAGGTAGAATGAAAAATTTTGAAAAGTAAAGGAGATGGAATAATGGGTATATTAGAAGAAACCAAAGGATTAATTGAGGTGTCTGTTGATGAATTGGGTTTACCAAAGGCGGTATATCAACATCTAAAGGAGCCGCAGCGTTTATTGATTGCTAATATTCCAATCACTATGGATAATGGGGAAGTGCAGTCATTCACTGCATTTCGTTCCCAGCACTGCAACGTATTAGGACCATTCAAAGGAGGCATTAGGTACCATCCGGAAGTATGCATGGATGAGGTTAAGGCATTATCCATGTGGATGAGTCTCAAATGCGCCGTTGTACAGGTGCCTTATGGTGGCGGCAAAGGCGGAATTATCTGTGATGCCAAAAATATGTCTGAGGATGAAATTGAGCGCCTAAGCCGAGGCTTTGTCAGATCGATGCTTAAAATAATCGGCCCTGAGCAGGATATCCCCGCGCCGGATGTTTATACCAACCCGCAGGTGATGGCATGGATGGCCGATGAGTACAGCATGGCCAAAGGCCATAATGCTTGGGGGATTGTAACAGGAAAGCCACTGATTGTCGGCGGTTCTTTAGGACGTTTGGAGGCTACATCCCGTGGCTGTTTCTTTGTAATAAACGAGGCATGTAGTAAGCTGGGGCTTTCCTTGAAAGGCTTGCGGGTTGCAGTGCAAGGATTTGGTAATGTTGGAAGTTACGCAGCACAATTACTGGAAAATGCCGGTGCCAAGATAGTAGGGGTGAGTGATTCTAGCGGTGGAATTGCCAATGAAGCGGGTTTATCGGTGGATAAACTAATGGATTGCAAAGCAAAAACTGGTTCTGTAAGTGAATATGCTAATGGAGATAAAATTAGCAATGAACAGTTACTGACAATGGATTGCGACGTATTAACCCCGGCTGCCTTAGAGAACCAAATTACTGGTGATAATGCGTCCGATATTAAGGCAAAAATAGTTGCCGAAGCAGCAAATGGACCAACTAATGCAGAAGCGGATAAAATTCTTACGGATAAAGGGGTACTTGTTTGTCCTGATATATTGGCCAATGCAGGCGGGGTTGTCGTATCATATTTTGAATGGGTTCAGGATATAGAAAGTTTCTATTGGTCTGAAGAACAAGTGAACACTCGTTTGAAGATAAAAATGACTGATGCTTTCACCCGGGTTTATGATTTTAGTCAACGCAAGCAAGTTCCAATGCGGAAGGCTGCTTATATGCTGGCGGTGCAGAGAATGGGGGAAGCAATGCAGATGCGTGGATGGGTAAAGAAAGCAAAATAGATTGTCAGACAGGATAAAACCCCAACTGTTTTTTAACGGTTGGGGTTTTGCTGTGTTTTTACACGAAAATACCGATTTTCACTCCTGGAGCTAAGCTCAGGATCGTTTTGTTATGCTTGCTGATACTCCATCAGAAGATTATTAATAATTTTACTAACAGGTAATATCTCCTTAATCTGGTTAACTCTTTCTCCCGCAAAGACCAGACCATTTTGCATAACACCTTTTTGAGCGCTTTCTAAGGCAATTCTAATACAGAAGCGGTGATTGCATTTTTTGAGGCAGTTGTCACAAGGAGTCTTTGCCAAGTCGCCGGCAGCCAGTCTTTCAGTGAAAATTGTTCTAATAGCTCTACCTGGCAAACCGACAGGGCTTTCAATTAAGATGGAGTCACTTTCATCGGCAGCTAAATAAGCGTTCTTAAAACCCTCTGATGCACCGGATTCCTCGCTGGCAGCAAAGCGTGTACCCATTTGTACTCCTGAGGCTCCTTGCTGCAAGGCCCACTTTATATCCTTGCCGTTCATTATTCCGCCAGCGGCAATTACTGGAATTTTAACAGAACCGACTACATCCGCTAAAATTTCTTTTAGCGGCTTATCAGTACCTAAATGACCACCTGCTTCTTTACTTTCAACAACCACTGCTGCCGCACCAAGTCTCTCCGCCAGCTTGGCTACCCTGGATGACGAAACTAAACTAATCACTTCCACATTAAACTCTTTTCCCCACTGAAAGATGTCTCTGGAGAAGCCGGCACCGGAAAAAGCCATATCAACTCCCGCTTTCATTGCCGTCTTAATAAGTTTTGCGAAATTTGAAGCGGCAAAAAGTACATTGACGCCGATAGCACCAGAACCGTGGCTTATTTCTTTAGCCAAATTTATTTCTCTAATTAGTTCCTCTTCGGATAATGCAGTACCAGCAATTACGCCAATTCCGCCAGCGCGGGCAACTGCCCCAGCTAAGTTGCCGTTGGATATTCTAATTGCCATGCCACCCTGAATAATTGGGAGTGACACTACGATTTTTCCAATTTGTAATGTAGGTAAATTCACTGCTAATTTCCAACCTTTCATAAAAATATAGATGTCAATTAATCTAATCTTACCATAACTAGGGACTTGGTCAAAGGAAATATTTCCAAATATAATAGGACTGAACCATGTTTCTGACAAATATTCGATGTAAAAACAGGATTTTTGACAAAAGCCCAAGAATCAGTAGTGTATTGTAAAATTCTCAGTTTTCATCATATAGATATTATATCCAATTTGGAAGGAGCAAAAACAAAATGCTGGCGATAACTGGAGGAAGTATATTTACCGGAACTTCATTAATAAAAAGCGGCACTTTACTGGTAGACGAGGGTAGAATTATAGCTGTAGGGCATCAAGTTGATATACCAAATAGCGCCCGTATAATCGAAATATCGGGAAAAATAATCACTCCGGGGCTAATTGATGCTCACAGCCACTTAGGAGCTACCCAAGAGGGAGTTAATTGGCAGGAGGCAGATATTAATGAAGCTAACGACCCCGTTACTCCCCAAGTGCGAATTATAGACGCTGTTAATCCTAAAGACCCAGGGTTTAAGGACGCGGTTCAGGGAGGGGTAACCTGTGTTCAGGTTCTGCCTGGCAGTGCTAACGTAATATGCGGCGTAGGAGCGATTGTAAAAACACATGGTAGAGTTGTTGAAGAAATGCTGCTGGAAAAGTCGTCAGGTCTAAAGATAGCTTTTGGAGAAAATCCCAAAAAAGAACATGGTGGAAACAAACGGCTTCCGTCCACTAGAATGGGTTCAGCGGCATTATTGCGTCAAACTTTCGCCAAAGCTAATGACTATCAAAAGAAAGACGATAAGGAACGGGACTTGCAACTAGAGCCAATAGTGGAGGTTTTAAAAAAGAAGATGCCGCTTAGGGCTCATGCGCATCGTTCTGATGACATAGTTACTGCACTAAGAATAGCGGCAGAATTTGATTTAAATATTACCATAGAACATTGTACTGAAGGGCATGAAATTCCCGATATATTACAGAAAGCAAAGGTTTCCTGCGCGGTGGGTCCCACATTATCCAGCCGTTCTAAACTGGAGTTGGCAAATATGAGCTGGCAAACGGTGGTTGCTTTAGATACGGCAGGTGTACCGGTCTGTTTGATAACGGACCACCCGGTGGTACCTATCGGATATCTGTCCGTCTGTGGTGCATTAGCTGTCAGAGAAGGATTGAGTTGGGAAAAAGCCTTAGCTGCTATTACCATAAATCCGGCAAAACATTTGGGGATTGATAATCGGGTTGGTTCACTTGACTTAGGGAAAGATGCCGATTTTGTTATCTGGGATGGTTCAGACCCTTTTCATTACCGTACAAAAGTAGAAAGAACTTTTATTAACGGAATAGAGGTCTATGCCAGGGAGTAAATATAAAATGAAACTTCTTTCAGTGGGGAGGATTTTTTAGTGACTGAAGAAAACTTTTATCATTTAATATGTCAAGCCATTGAAGCATGCACAGGCATAGAAGCGCTGATGGTGGATAACAATACAATGTTTTTGGATTTTGATTTAGTTCCCGGTGAAATGATGAGTATTATTTACAGACTACAATCGCTAACAGGAATACTGTTGCATCCCATACTCTTTGATTCGGTTATGAGGGAGGATATGGAATTTGGCGAACTGTATCAAATATTTACTCATGCTGTAGAACACCAAGAAACTTTTAACCACTAATTATTTAAGGGAGGAGTCCTAAGTTGAAACAGTACATTAATGAATTAAAGCCGGGGGATAAGGTGGAATCTGTCTTTGCACTGGCCAAAAAACAGCTAATTCCTTTTAAGGACCCGTCAAAAGGAAAATTCATGTCTTTAACCCTGGGAGATAAAACTGGCCAGATTGACGCAAAGCTATGGGATGGAGCGGAAGAAGCAGCAGCTGCTATAACTGAAGAAAGCTTAGTGAAAGTGGCCGGTCTGGTTTCTGAATACAGGGGTAATTGCCAGATTACTGTGGAGAATATTTCTAAGGTAGAAATGGGAAAGTGGCGACCTGAAGATTTCTTGCCTAGCGGTAAGGAACGAGAAATTTTATTAGAGGAATTGCGAAAAGTCGTAGCTTCACTTGATAATGCTCATCTGAAGGAGTTATTATCTAAATGGTTTAGTGAAAAACAGTTTCTGCAAGCATATTTAAACTGTCCTGCAGCGAAAAGGGTGCATCATGCTTGTATCGGCGGCTTAGTGGAACATAGTCTGGAGATTTGCAGTTATGCGGAACAGGTGGCTAAACATTACCCAAAACTAAATCGAGATTTGATAATTACCGGGGCTATTTTGCATGACGTAGGTAAATTGAAAGAATACCGTTATGAAACGGCAATAAAGGTGACTGACGAGGGTCGGTTGTTTGGTCATTCCATTTTGGGCTGGGATATGATTGCGGCGCGTATTGCACTGCAGCCTGATTTTCCTAGTGCATTAGCAGACCATTTAAAACACATAATTTTTACTCATCACGGTGAGTTGGAGTGGGGTTCTACTGTATACCCCCAAACTCCGGAAGCGATGGCAGTTTTTTACTGTGACTTATTAAGCGGTCGGGTCAGACAGGTATTTGATTTACTTCAGCAGGATAGTCAGGAGGATATTTGGACTAATTATGACCGGCTGTTGAGTAGAGCTATTTATAAAGGCTTTCAGGAGACTGAAAAGTAATCGGTAGTAAGAGGATTTGAAAAAATTACTTTAAGAAAACTAAAAGGCCTTACAGGAGGCCTTTCTCTATGTTTGCTATCTAATTAACCCAGGAAGTATTAAGCAGGAATTTCCATGCAGATAGTTGAATTAAATACGAAGATATGGAGGGTGCATTTTGGGAGCAAAGGTAAGCAATGGATCACGAGTTTCTTTCAAAAAAAAAGACATTATTAGCTTTCTGGGAGCTTTTGTTGTTTTTGGCATAGTCGTAATTTTTGTGCCTGCTGCTTGGAACATAAAAGCGGCTTTTGGTATTATCGGGTTGGGAACGGTGCTTTGGGTAACTAAACCGCTGCCATTATCCATGACAGCTATTCTAGTAATACTGTTGTTGGTGGGCTCCAATGCCGTTCCGCTTGATGTTACTTTAAGCGGATTTTCTACCGGTTCACTATTCTTAGTATTAGCTGGTCTTATGATGGCGCAAGGAGTTAATGCTACCAATCTAGGCAAGCGTATGGCCTTGAGTATTTTAGCGCGTTTTGGTAAATCGCCGGCATCAGCCTTATGGGGGCTTTTCCTGGCATTAGAGATTTTAGCCTTTGCGGTTCCGGCCACAGCTGTACGTACTTTACTGCTGCTTCCAACCGTGATCGCAATAATTGATAGTGTGGATCCGGAAGAAGGGCCGTCCAACGTAAAAAAACTATTTCTATTTGGCTTGTGTTTCGGCGTTAACATAACAGGTGCAGGGATTTTGCCCGGTGCACTGGCTAATGTTATGACAGCAGAAATGGTTAGTAATTTAACCGGTGTCAGTTTTGGCTATTATAAATGGTTATTATATGCGTTTCCTATCAGCATTTTACTCATTCCGCTGACAATTATGATTTTATTGTGGGTTTTTCCAACAGACATAAAGAAATTCAATCCCCGAATATTTAAAGATAAGTTGGACGAGTTGGGAGCCGTAGATTGGAAGGAAAGACGCTGCGGCCTTATCTTGATAATAACTATTTTATTGTGGTTGTCAGAACCGCTTCATGGATGGCACCCGGCTGTTCCTGCCATTGTCGCTACGCTATTAATGTCATTTCCCGGAATAGGCTTTATCCAATGGGAAGACCTGCTGCGTATTAATTGGGGAACTGTACTACTTTTAGGGACGGCATTATCTTTAGGAACAGTTCTTAACGAAACCGGTGGTGCCAAATATATTGCATCAATATTTCTGAGAATCGATGGGCTATCCGGTATATTTGCAGTGCCAGTGTTAGGAGCAGCGGCGGTAGCACTAGTGACAATTGTTTATCATTTGGGAGTGGGACATGTAACCACCGTAGTAGCTACTTTAATACCGGTGGTAATAGAGATATCTACTAAAATAGGGGCTAATCCGGTGTTATATGGTTTTGTGGTTGGTATTTCCAGTTTGTTTGGTTTCATTTTAGTGATTGAGACCCTTCCTAATATCATAGTATATAATTCGGGATATCTTCATCCGCTAGATTGGATTAAGCCAGGCTTTTGGGTTAGTTTGGCCGCATTATTTGTGATTTCAATAGTTGCTTGGCTGTGGTGGCCGTTAGTTGGATTGGTATAGACTCAAAGTTTCAGGGGAGGAAATAAAACATTGGAAAATTATACTATTAATATTTTGCGTGGCTTGCCAGGTGAACAATATACGGAAACATATTCTATTCCGTCGACGTGTGAAAAAGTGCTGGATGCTTTACAGTGGATTCATGAAAATGAAGATAATTCTTTAGTATTTAAATTCGATTGTGGTTTAAATAACTGTGGCCTTTGCGGGGTTTCGGTCAATGGAGCTGGGAAAATGGCATGTGTCACTGATCTGACAGATAATATGTCTATCGGGCCGCTCCCCAGTTTACCGTTAGTAAAGGACTTGGTAATTGACCGTTCCTGTTTGCTTGCGCTGGAAAAAGACTTGGAATTATTTGTTGTTCCGGCAGAAAATAGTGATAACTTGCCTGGAGCACAAGAACAGGTATCTGAAAGTTACTTTGATTTCGCTAAATGCAACGAATGCCTAGTTTGTGCTTCCCTTTGTCCAGTGGGTAGTAATGAAAGTAAGATTTTTGGACCCTTTGTCTGGGTGCGATTGGCTCAACTTCATCTCGATACAAGGGATAGCAGGGATAGGCAGGCTCAGGCTGCAGCTTTGGGAATTAACGGCTGCGGTGGCTGCGGCAAATGCCGCTGCGCTGCCGGAATAGATTTCGGTCAGGCGTTGAAGATATTGAAGGAGGTAAATCATGAAACGGGATAAGATTGCCGGCGGTTTATATGGGGTCGCTGTGGGAGATGCACTAGGAGCTACTCTAGAATTTCTTAGTCGCCAACAGGTGCAGGAACAGTTCGGTGAACATCGGGAAATTACTGGGGGAGGCAGATTGGGGTTAAAACCTGGTGACATAACGGATGATACGGAAATGACCCTGGCAGTTGGCCAAGGGATTGCAGCTAATAGGGAAAATCCGGTAGAAACCATTGGCGAGAGGTTTGTGGAATGGTATCAGTCAACGCCTAAGAGTGTGGGAAATACCACTAGGCTATCTATAGAACATTATTTAAAGTTAAATGACTGGGATGAAGCTGCCAAGCAGACGGCAAAGGTTCTAAAAGGGAAAACAGCGGGAAACGGTGCATTAATGCGAACGTTACCTATTACATTTGCTTATCATGGTGAACCGAACCATCTGGCCAATAAATCCAGAAAAATATGCCGCATGACCCATTGGGACATGATTGCGGAAATGTCAGGTGTATTCTATAATGTACTGGCGAATTGCTTATTGCTTGAATCTAAGGAAAAAGCATGGGAGAAGACATGGGACTGGTTTGCAGCCTATCTTTATGCGG
This sequence comes from Bacillota bacterium, assembly GCA_016278515.1. Classification (GTDB taxonomy): domain Bacteria; phylum Bacillota; class JADQBR01; order JADQBR01; family JADQBR01; genus JADQBR01. The sequence continues at coordinate 129,427 of JADQBR010000036.1, read as the reverse complement.
AAGCACCTTCACCAACGGTGTTGTTGGTCAGCACGTTGAACAAAGCGATACACTGCCAATATGAAAAACTTCACGCCACGGGCTTCGTTTATGATACATTGTTCTGTGCTCTATGGTGCTTCTATAACACTGACACTGCGGAGGAAGCCATAGTAAAAGCTGTAAATCTAGGCGATGATGCTGACACGGTTGGTGCGGTAACTGGTGGATTAGCGGGACTTTATTACGGATATGATGCCCTGCCCCAGCGCTGGCTGAACCAGTTAAAACATCGGGATAAAATTGATAATCTGATTAATGACCTAGAAGTTCTGGCTAGATAATATTTCCAAAGCAATGAAGCCCTGTTTTAGGAGGGTTTCATTACTTATTTGCTAGTATCCGCTATGGTGGGAAGGAGACTTGACATGGCAGATTATTTGGCACAAGTTATTAAAAAACGGGGATCCATTACATTCAAAGAGTTCATGAATCTGGCGTTATACCACCCGGAATATGGTTATTATACTGCCCGTCAGTCTCAATTGGGTAAGGCCGGTGATTTTTACACTAGCGTTCATGTCTCGCCGCTGTTTGGTGCAATGCTGGGCAGGCAAATAGCAGAAGTTTTTTACATATTAAGTTCTCCCGCATCCTTTATTGTTACAGAATTTGGTGCAGGGGACGGCGCACTAGCTCATGATGTTTTTACCTGGCTTGAAAAAGAACACCAGGATTGTTTTAAAGCATTGACTTATCAAATAGTAGAAATTAGTCCGGAATTGAGGAAAAAACAGGCGGAAGCGCTTAAAGAATATCTCCCGCGGGTTAAATGGGTAGACAGCGAGACTTTGGAACAGTCGCCTTTTGAAGGAGTAATCCTGAGTAATGAGTTAATTGACGCTTTGCCTGTACACATTGTTAAATTCAATCAGGGTCAGTGGTTAGAGGCATGGATAAGTATTGATGAGCAAGGTAACTTAATTCAGCAATGGGGCGATGTGTCGCAGGACTTTAACGATTACTTTAAGCTGCTTGACTGGTATCCTAAAGAAGGCCAGGTAGTAGAGGTTAACTTGGGGGCATTAAAGTGGCTAGATACTGTCAGCAAGGTGCTGAAGAAAGGCATTGTAATTACTATCGATTACGGATATCTGATACAGGAGTTGGAACAGCCCCATCGTTTTGACGGTACACTACTTTGCTATCACCAGCATACAGTAGTTAAAGATCCGTTTGTTAATCTAGGGGAGCAGGACATGACAAGCCACGCAAATTTTACGGCATTAATGAAGCAGGGAGAAAAAAACCAGCTTTTAACCAGCGGTTTTATGACTCAAGCCAAATTCTTATTGAATTTAGGGATCATGGAAGTGGTGGAAGAAATGTCCAAAAAAGATCCACAGGAAGCCCGTCAACAGATTTTAGCGGTAAAAAAATTGGCCTTCCCGGAAGGAATGGGGGAAATATTTAAAGTGCTGATCCAACATAAAGGGCTAGATCAGCCCCAGTTGCGATGTCTAGTCCCCTTCCATAAACAGACGAGGTAACCATTTCCTGTCCGATAACCCCTTGAATTGTGTTATACTGTAGTATGTTAAATTGTCTTAAAACAGAAAAAGATAGGGTACAAATACTGATTAATGAATTCTGACATTATATTTCTGTTCTTCTTAGAAAGGGTGAATGCAATGGACCCACTAACTCATGCAGTAGCGGGGCTGGCAGTGGCAGCTCTGAGCGGAGAACCTGTAAGCCTGACCAGTCCCATATATTTAGCTGCTATGTTGGGTGCTATGGCGCCTGATTTGGATATTGTTTATCAGTTTAAAGGCGATATGGTTTATTTAAAAAATCATCGCGGCGCAAGCCATGGATTATTTGGTTTAGCCTTCTTTAGTGCGGCGATATCGCTGCTGTTGCACTTGTTTTTTCCTGCAGTAGCTTTATCTAGCCTTTTTATTTGGAGTTTTGTTGGAGGAATGTCGCATACATTACTGGATATTCTGAATTCATACGGAGCACGATGTTTGGCGCCTTTTTCCCAGCGGAACATTACGGTTAACTTATTAACTATCTTTGACCCTTTTTTATTTATCTTGTTCATCCTAATTAATGTTGGGCATGTGCAGTTGGGTTGGGGTGGTATTATTGTTTATTTGTTATTTCGTTGGATAATGTCTTTAAAGGTAAGGTCTTATTTGCGTCGAGAATTCCCCAATTATGAAAGAATTGTTATTATGCCTGCATTTTCAAAAAATTTCTCTTGGAGTTTTTTAGTAGATGCCGGAGACATGATGTTTACGGGAGAAGTTCCTTTCTTTAACTACAGCTATAAGGTTTTTAAGAAGATGGCTAAGCAAAATGATGCATTGGAGCGACTAGCCTTGCAGACACCGTTAGGCAAGTTATTTGCGGAATTTACTCCGTACTTTCATATTGATTTAAAGAAACAAAAAGGCCGTCACGTTGTACGTTTTTTCGATTTGCGTTACTATACCAAGAAGAAATTTCTTCATTCGGCTACAGCCGTTTTTGATCATAATTTAGTATTGCAAGAAGCGGTTTTTCAGCCATATAATGAGAATCGAAGAATAAATATTAACTAAAACATTTTTTACTGAACAAGGGGTTGCTGCTGATGAGGAACTTGTTGTTGGATAGAAAGAATCTCATTTGGGTTTTATTAATTATAATTGGAGTAATATGGTCTTTTTCAGGCGGACTGAAGTTGACAAAGCAGGCTTTAGCCGCTAATGAGGAGGCTGCCGGCTGGATGCAGAAAGCTGACGAACTGAAACAGCAGTTGGCCGACAAAGAAGAGGTAATAGCTCAAAAAACCAATGAGGTTGACCAAACTCAAGCGGATCTGGATCAGTTACTGTCTAGATTGGATGCTACGGTAACAGATAAGGTAGAGTTAAATGATATTTTAAATGATTGGCGCAAAAAAGCTTCTAAGTATGAAAAAGAAGTTGAGAGTGCAACGGAAAATGTAACGGAACTTGAACAGCAGATAAGTGATTTGGAAGAGCAATCAAGTCAGTATCAAGAAGAGGCAGAGACATGGAAAGCAAATGCTCAACAGTTTGAGCAAAAAATACTTGAGAGTAAACAACAAGTGCAGTACTATCAGTCGGAAGCGGTCGATTGGCAGGAACAAGCCCTTCAGTATAAGGAAGATATGGAATACTGGAAACAGCAGGCCGAAAAGAACGCCCAAAATTCCGTCAGTTGGGAACAGAAGGCAAACCAGTATCAACAGGATGTAGATACATGGCAGCAGAAAGCTGAACAGTATCAACAAGAAATGGAATATTGGAAACAGCAGGCTGCTACAGTTCAAACTCAATAATATTTTAAAGACCGGGAAGCTTCTTCAAGTTTCCCGGTCTTTTTTAAGAGAGCTGCAAAAGCAGTAAAAGGACGCTATTTTATCATAATCTCCAGCAAAACAAAAAACAAAATAGAAGAAGAAAGCCTGTTATAAAAGCATTGTAATTATATTTTTGTTTTAATAAGTCCAAGAAAAGCCTTGTGGGGAGATCGGGTTTATCTCCTTTCAGGTTGGCAGTGTAAAATTTGCGTTTTATGCTTAGACCCTCTATTTCGAGTCTAGCAAGCAGTCCGTATTCACACTCCCTCTCAACCGCAGCATTGGATAAAACAGCAATTCCTAAGCCGCTTTGTACTGCCACTTTGACGGCCTGATTGCTGCCTAACACAATATGCAGAGGGAAGTCTTTAATAGCTACTCCTGCTGCTAGCAAATTATCTTCAACCACCTGGCGTGTCCCAGAGCCTTCTTCGCGAATGATAAATGGCTGTGTTACCAATTTTTCTAGGGTAACATGGTTTCCTTTATGCCATGGGTGAGAAGGATGTGTAATTAATACAAGTTTGTCGTCCATAAAGGGTTTTAACCTTACAGTTGGATCATCTACATAAAATTCAACTAAAGCCATTTGAATGGAATGATTATGGAGGCGAGCGATTATTTCAGTTGTATTGGCTATTTCTGCTAAAATCTGTATTTGCGGGTATTCCCCAGCATATGAAGCTGTAAGCTGAGGTACTACATAGTCACCTATAGTTTGGCTGGCCCCTAGGCTTAGTTTGCCACGTGGTACGTGATTCATCTCTTGCATCGTTTCTGCAGCGGTTTCATAAAGATTTAACAACTGTTTTGCATATTGATATAAGATTTTGCCGCAGTTAGACAGCATCACCTGTCTTGTGCTGCGGTGGAATAAAGTACAGCCATAATACTCTTCCAGGGCCTGAATGTTATGACTAATAGCCGGTTGGGAAATGTGAAGCACTTCCGCTGCCCGAGAAAAACTTTGTAGGTCTGCTACAGTTTTAAATATTAATAATCGTGTATCCATAGATTATCTCTCCTTAATCACATTATATAACAAAACTGGATGCATATAGAAACAAATTATTTATAAGCATAGGTAATAATAATTATTTTGTATTTGTATTTCACATGTACAAGCATAATTGGTATACTAAAATTAAAATAAAAGAAAATATGGAAATCCAAGAGACGGCAGTCCGGAGATGAATCTGGACTGCTTATTTTATTGAAACTTAAGAATTATTTTTGGGAGCAAAAGGCATTATCTGCCTAAGAGCTTAATAAGAATAATCTCCTTTGTAGTTAATGTTGGAGTAAATGGATTTATAACTATAACTTATGGGTGATATTTCTTTTTCAAAATACTACGTTGGAGCAGCTCGCATATATTTATAACACAATAGAAGAGAAATGTTCCGGAACACGGCTCCTGAAAGATTTTTTTTACAAGGTGCTTTTGTATCCTACGCGCATGGAGCAATTGCAGGATTGTGATTGTGATAACAAGCACAATAAATTTATGGTAAGAAGGTGATCTTAGGTGAATGCTGTTAAATATTTTGTGACAGATTTAATGCCGTACATGACAGCTGCTATTTTTTTACTAGGGTTCTATTGGAAAATCAGGAAATGGGCTAAAAGCCCGAGAAATCTTCATTGGGAGTTATTCCCATATCCACAAAGCAATGCTGAACAAATTGGTGAGCTAATTGTGGAAGTAGTCATATTGCACAGCCTGTTTTTACACAACCGTAAAATATGGCTGCCTTCTTTAGCAATGCACTGGGGGATTTATCATGGTCTTATTGGCTTACTTCTGTTAACAGCCGGACTTCCCCGGTCAGTATTATTTGGTTTTGCCGGCGCAGTTTTGTTAACATTAGGTGCTTTGGGGTTAATAATAGTTCGCTTATCTTTCAAAGAATTGCGCAGCATTTCTGCGCCACAGGATTATATTCAATTAGTAATGCTGGCAGCAATTGGGTTAACTACTTTAACCAGCAACATACCAGTCCAATACTTGGTTTTAAAGGATTATATCAGGGGCCTAGCCAGTTTTAACCCTGATACAGCAATTAATTCTGCTATTTTTTTGCCGCTGTTGTTACTGCAGATTTTTATACTGTATATGCCTTTCAGCAGAATGAGTCATTTCGCAGCGAAATATTTTACGTATCACAAGGTCAAGTGGGGTGAACCTCAATGAATAAATTGTTTGACGAATATCGAGTGCTGTCTGATCGTATTTTAAAGCCCCAGGATGAAAGAGTCCCCAGTTTTCTAAAGGCAATGGAAAGCTCATTAAGTAGTCAAGATAATTGGACCTTTTATTTGCCCTATCTATTATCCTTAGAAAATTGCATGAAATGTGGCACCTGTGCAGAGGTCTGCCCTGTTTATCAGGAAAAAAAGGAGCAGATTTATCATCCGGTGCAGCGTGCTGATATGCTCCGAAAGATTTACCAGCGGTACTTTACTTTTACCGGACGTCACTTACCGTTTTTGGTTGGTGCAGAGGACCTGACGGAAGCTAAGCTGAATGAGCTGGCAGAAAGCTTTTACCGTTGTACTGTCTGCCGAAGATGCGCCTACGTTTGTCCAGTAGCTATAGATAATGGTTTATTAGTAAGAGAGGGACGCAAAATACTGGATGCCATTGGAATTGCTCCGGATGAACTAAAAGAAAAAGGCACTCAGCTGCAGCTAAAAATGGGCAATGCAACTGGTGCTGCTACCCCGGCGTTTAAAAATATGATTGAGTTTTTGGAAGAGGATATAGAAGATACCCGAGGGTATGAATTGGAAATTCCGGTGGATAAAGAAGGGTCTAATTTTTTGCTAATGCATAACGCCGGAGATTATATGGCCTTCAGTGAAACCGTCATGGGAGCCGCCGAGGTGTTCAATGCGGCAGGAGTGGATTGGACTTTGAATTCGCCGGATACTGGTGTTAATGATGCTGTAAACTATGGATTATTTTTTAGTGATGTAGAGTTTACTGAGGTTATTAAGGCTCAGATTGAAACCACTAAAAAGCTAGGGGCAGATACCCTGGTAATAGGGGAATGCGGCCACGCTTATGAAGCTATGAAATATTTGGTTCAACGTTTAATTCCCAAAGAGGAGCGGCCTTTTGAGGTTAAAAGTATTCTGGAGTTAATGGATGAATGGATCAAACAAGGAAGAATAAAGGTGGATCCCAGCAAAAATCCTGACCCAGTCACCTATCACGATGCGTGTAAATACGGAAGATTATCTGGATTATACGAACAACCAAGGCGTATCCTAGAGGCTTCGTGTTTAGATTTCCGGGAGATGTACCCCAATCGGGAGATGAGCTATTGCTGCGGTGGGGGAAGCGGTTTTGCCATCATGGAAAAAGGTGATTTTAAGAAGTTTCGTATGGAGTACTACGGCAAGGTCAAAGCTGCGCAGATAAAAGATAATGGTGCACAAGTAGTTGCACTGGCCTGCTCAAACTGTAAAGGTCAATTCAGGGACATAATTAATCATTTTAATCTCCCTGTGCGGTATGCGGGTATTAGTGAATTGGTCGCTAACGCACTAGTCCGCTGAAAGGAGGGGATAGCTAAGTGTATATGATTACCATTGACAGGGATAAGTGCGAGGGATGCGGAGATTGTGTTGGGTCTTGTGCGCAGGAGTTATTGGCAATGGACGACGACGGTAAGGCTGAAGTCGTGGGTGATCTAACGGAATGTTTAGGCTGTGAAACGTGTGTAGAGCTGTGTGAGCAGCAGGCGGTTTCTTTGCAGGAATTGTAGCAGGAAACAAGGATGATGTTTCTTAAGGAATAAAACTGAGGGAGAGGTGGCTGAAACATGTCGGATAAGAAGAGACCGATGCTTGATGAATTGAAGAAGGGCCCCTGGCCAAGCTTTGTCAAGCAGATGGAGAAACAGGCTGAGACCAGTGAAATGGCGGAAGATGCGCTGAATCTCCTTGAACAATCCTATAATGATAAAGTAGTTCACTGGAAGCATGGGGGTATAGTTGGAGTTAGAGGTTACGGTGGTGGTGTAATCGGTAGATACTGTGACATGCCCGAAGAATTTCCAAATGTTAAAGAATTTCATACTTTTCGTGTCAATCAACCAGCCGGTTGGTTCTATACATCTGATGCATTACGTTCTTTAGCGGATGTTTGGGAAAAACACGGTTCCGGGCTCACTAATTTTCACGGCGCTACTGGAGATGTCGTGCTGCTGGGAGCGCCAACGGAGCACCTGCAATCATGCTTTGATGATTTATCGGCCAATGGGTGGGATTTAGGAGGATCTGGTTCCGATTTACGAACCCCTTCCTGCTGTGTTGGTCCTGCTCGCTGCAGCAGCGCTTGCTTTGACACACTGGATCTTTGTCATAATCTAACAAACCAATTTCAAAATGAATTACACCGTCCAATGTGGCCTTATAAGTTTAAGATTAAGATCTCTGGATGTGCTAATGATTGTGTTTCTTCAATTGCCCGAGCAGATATGTCAATAATAGGCACTTGGCGTGATGTCATTGGGATCGATCAAGACGCAGTAAAAGATTATGCAGCAAACGGACTGGAAATCCAAGAACTGGTAGTGGATAAATGTCCAACGGATGCTTGTACGTTTGATGCAGAACAGATGACATTTAATGTGGATGATGAGAACTGCGTAAGATGTATGCATTGTATCAATAAAATGCCCAAAGCCCTCCAAATCGGTAAAGACCGGGGTGCGACCATTCTGCTAGGCGGTAAAGCCACTTTAGTTCAGTCTGCATTCTTATCATGGGTTATTGTTCCCTTTATGAAATTGGAAAAAGAGGATGACTACGTGGAATTGAAAGACCTCCTAGATAAAATGTGGGAATGGTGGGATGAAAACGGCAAGGTTAGAGAAAGAATCGGTGAACTTATATATAGAAAAGGCATGCGTACCTTTTTAAAGGAAGTAGGGTTGAAGCCGCAGCCGCAAATGGTTAAACATCCAAGGGCGAACCCGTACTTCTTCTGGTGGCCTGAAGAGCTGGCTAAAGAAAAGGGTGAGGGTGACGCATTAGGGGAAGCAGCTGCAGGAAAGGAGATAAAAAATGGTTAAAACAATGGCAAAAACCGATATTGGCCCTCCACATTATGAGCAAATGCTGCCGCAGATTATTAAGGATAATTATGGAAAATGGAAGTACTTTGAGAGAGTTAAACCGGGAGTACTTAAGCATGTCAGTGAGACAGGTGATGAGCTATATACAGTTCGTGTGGGTTCTCCCCGTTTAATTGGTATTGATACCCTGCGCAAAATGGCTGATCTGGCAGATAAGTATTGTAACGGTCACCTGCGTTTTACCTCCAGACACAACATTGAGTTTTTGCTTGACAGTTCTAATGAAATGAACGCTTTGATAGGAGAATTGGAAGCAAGAGGTTGGCCCATAGGAGGTACCGGCAACAGCTTGAACAATATTATCCATACCCAAGGCTGGGTTCACTGCCACAGCGCGGCGACCGATGCATCCGGTACCGTCAAGGCAGTAATGGATGATCTTTACGATTATTTCAAAGCTGATGACTTACCGGCAAAGCTAAAAATATCCATGGCCTGTTGTCTTAATATGTGTGGTGCCGTACACTGCTCTGATATTGCCTTTGTAGGTATACATCGTACAGTACCCAGAATTGATGATGAAGGCGTTAGTAAAAACTGTGAAATACCTAACCTTATTGCTTCATGTCCAACGGGTGCTATTAGACCAAACCCTAAAGCTAAAAGTGTAATAGTCAATGAAGAGAAGTGCATGTACTGCGGCAACTGTTATACAGTCTGTCCATCTATGAAAATAATGGATCCAGAAAATGACGGCCTTGCTATATTTGTTGGCGGTAAAGTTTCCAACTCTCGGTCCGGCCCGACGTTTTCGCGGTTGGCAATTCCTTGGTTACCCAACAACCCACCCAGATGGGATGAGCTGGTAGAGGCAGTACGAAATCTGGTAGATGTCTGGATTCAGAATGCTAAAAAAGGCGAAAGATATGGCGAATGGATTGAGAGAATTGGTTGGGAGAAATTCTTCGAGATTGCTGGGCTGCCCTTTACAGATAAGCATATTGATGACTTTAAATTTTCCGTGCCCACCTTTAGGAGTACCAGTAATTTCAAATATACCAAATAGTTAGGGGGAACGATTATGACTGAAATTTCCCAAGAAGAACTAAAAGAGAAAGTCCTGGAATATCTAAGCAAGGTTGATAAGGCAAAGAACAGGGAGGTTGCCAATGCCGTTGGCGTGCGTAAAAGAGAGGTAGATAAGGTAATTAACGAATTGGCCAAAGAAGACATTATTGAATTTCTCTATATAGGCACATCATTTGTGAAACTAAAAGAAAAGTAGTTAACTATACCTTTGAAGCAGAGAAAATCGGGAGTGTGGATTAATGTTACTTAAAGAAGCTCTGGTGAAGACTATTCAGGCGTATGAAGCCATAGTTAACGAATTGGAGGATTATAAATCCAATGAATATAAAAAAGGGGTTGCTGAAGGGATAACTATGGCTCTAGAAGCTGTCAAAGCAGATATTGCAAGCTATAACGAATAGTTAATACTTTAGATTGATTGCTTAACCGGAGGAGCAGGATTGAAGTTGAGTATATATATTCTATGGGGGTGGCCTAATGAGTTTTGAAATAGACGGAAAGGTATTTGAAGTGGATGAGGACGGTTTCATCGTTGAACCTGACTTGTGGAATGAAGCAGTTGCTGCTTACTTGGCAAAAACTGAAGAGGTCGAGGAATTGACGGAAGATCACTGGAAAGTTGTTAACTATCTGCGGAATTATTATTTTGAATACGGTATTGCTCCAATGGTTCGTAAGCTGTGTAAAGATACAGGGTATCCGTTAAAAGATATTTACGAGTTGTTTCCTAGCGGCCCTGCAAAAGGCGCATGTAAGATTGCCGGGCTTCCTAAACCAACCGGCTGTGTGTAGGTGGTATTATGTCGCTTAAGATTGTTGTGATTGGCGGGGTGGCTACCGGGCCCAAGGCTGCAGCACGGGCCCGGCGTCTGCTGCCGGATGCTCAGATTACGATTATAGAGCAGGACAGCTGGTTTAGTTATGGTAGCTGCGGTTTACCTCTCTATTTAGGAGGATTGGTACCGGAGTTGGCTGGGTTGACCAAAACATCAGCAGGAATAGTTCGTGATGCAAATTATTTTTTGCAGGAAAAGGACGTTGTTATTCGAGGACGCACAAAAGCAGTATCAATAGATCGAGAAAAAAAAGAAGTGCTTTTAGAAGTAGTTGATGGAGGAAAGGACATAGTTGCTTACGACTATTTAGTATTGGCTACTGGTTCACGTCCGGTGAAGCTGTTGGTTCCGGGTAATGATCTTCCCGGTATCTACAATATGCACCATCCCGAAGATGCGGCAAAGCTGCAGAAGCAAATGCGGCAAAAGATAGAGGATATAGTGATTGTTGGTGGAGGGTTGATAGGCTTGGAATTAGTAGATGCTCTTCACGGTCGCAAGAGAAACATCACAGTGGTGGAAAAGGAAAAACAGCTTCTGTCAGGGCTTTTTGATCCTGAAATGGCAAGTTTGGTAAAGCGCCACTTGGAAAGACATAAGGTAAAAGTGATTTGTGGCCAGTCCTTAACTGGGTTTTCAGGTCATGAAAAACTTGAACAGGTTTTAACAGAAAAATGTACTCTTCCAGCAGAGGCGGCAGTGGTAGCAGTGGGAGTGCGACCGATGGTTGATTTAGCAGAGGATGCCGGCCTTTACTTGGGTCCTACCGGTGCTATAGCTGTAGACAGCCAACTGCGGACATCGGATACCAGTATCTTTGCCGGTGGAGACTGTATAGAGAATACGCACATTGTTACCGGAAAACCGACTTATGTTCCCCTGGCTTCAACGGCTAACAAACACGGCAGGGTTATCGGAAGTAATATTGCGGGAATGGGAGAAACTTTCCCCGGGGTCTTAGGGACTACGGTTTTAAAGGCGCTTGATCTGAATATCGGCCGTGCCGGGCTCACAGAAACAGAGGCTCTAAAAGAAGGGTACGAAGTGGTTACGGCTCTTATCTCTGGTCATGATACGGCCCATTACTACCCACTTAGTGCAGACGCTATTATTAAGCTGGTGGTTAATAAAGAGGAAGGTACCTTGATAGGAGCTCAAGTATTAGGCACCGGAGAGGTGATTAAGAGGCTGGATGTCTTGGCTGCAGCTATTACCTTTAAAGCTAATGTAGAACAAATTTCTGGTTTGGACTTAGGGTATGCTCCGGCCTTTGCTTCACCCATAGATACAGCAATTCATGCTGCAAATGTATTGAGTAATAAGCTGAATGGTCTGGCGGTTGGCATGTCGCCTGGTGAATTTGCAGATAAGTTGCTGTCGTTCGGGGATTATATGGTTTTGGATGTGCGCCAGGAAGAGGAAACAACAGATACTCCCGTAGACGACCAACGGGTTAAGACCATTCCCTTGGGCCAATTACGCACTCGGATTGACGAACTACCTGCGGACAGGGAAATATTAACGCTGTGCCAATTGGGAACACGTAGCTACGAAGCTGCTGTTATCTTACAAGCGCATGGTTTTAACAAAGTCAAGTTTGTGGAAGGCGGACTTTTAGCTGTTAACTACGGTGGTTAGAGCAAAGGATGTGAAACAGTGCATATTCAGACGCTGCTGTCAGATAAAGAAGCTGATGTGTTGAGAAAATGGTTTTACGCTTTAATTAAGCAGATGTACCCACAGCAAACGGGCAATTTCTTTAGCAGTGAGAAAGACCCTTTTGCCAATCCGGTGGGTACAAAGATTTATGATGGATTGCAGGGTATCTATAATCATCTCCTTGATAATGACGAGGACGATAAAATGAGTGCATCCCTGGAAGATATTATTCGGGTAATGGTAGTGCAAAGTACGGCACCATCTCAAGGACTATCTTTTATGTTCAGTTTAAAGGATATTATTAGGAATGAATTAATTGGAGAGCTTGGTAAGGACGTACTCGGCAGCGAAGAATTAATTCAGTTGGAGCGTCAGATAGATGGACTGCTGCTTGTTGCTGTAGATGTTTATCATGATTGTCGAGAAAAAATCTATGCAAATCGAGTAGAAGAGGTTAAGAGGAACAACTTCAGGCTGCTTCAGAGGGCCAATCTAATAGATTAGATTTTAGGGCAGGTGTTTAAGCATGGCCTCAACTCCTAAACCGGAGGAATTGGCGAAAATATCATATAATCCGCCAGAAAGAGATTGGATGGATACGAAACCACAGTTTAGGTCAGGAACGTGGTGCTATGCATCCAAACCTGACAGTCTTAAGTCTTTAGGACTGCCAAATCCTCGGAAGTGGTCTCCCAGTGATGAGGACTGGAAACTTCCTGAGAACTGGAAAGAAATTATTTTTGAAGGACTGAGAGAACGTCTGCACAAGTTTCGTTCATTGCGCCTCTTTATGGATATCTGTGTGCGCTGTGGGGCTTGTGCCGATAAATGTCATTTCTATCTTGGCACCGGTGATCCAAAAAACATGCCGGTACTGCGGGCAGAACTGTTAAGATCTGTTTACCGTAAAGATTTCACAATGGCTGGAAAAATTTTAGGCAAATTTGCCGGCGCCAGGGAGCTAACAGAAGATGTTATAAAAGAATGGTTTTATTATTTCTTTCAATGCACCGAATGCAGACGCTGTTCATTATTTTGTCCCTATGGTATTGATACAGCAGAAATTACTATCATAGGCAGGGAGCTGCTCAATTTAATAGGTTGTAACATCGATTGGATTACGTCCCCTGCAGCAAATTGTTATCGCACAGGTAATCACTTAGGCATTCAACCTCACGCCTTGGTTGATATGATTGATTTTTGCGTAGATGATATCAAAGAAGTTACGGGTATTAAAATTGAACCGACAATTAATAGGAAAGGCGCAGAAATTTTGTTTATTGCACCTTCAGGAGACGTATTTGCGGACCCTGGAACATATACGATGATGGGTTACTTGATGCTGTTCCATGAATTAGGGCTGGACTATACGTTAAGCACATATGCGTCAGAGGGAGGCAATTTCGGTCTATTCAACTCCCATGAAATGATGAAGAGGTTGAATTCAAAAATGTATGCAGAAGCGGAGCGCTTGGGAGCCAAGTGGATTTTAGGCGGTGAATGTGGGCATATGTGGCGCGTTATCCACCAATACATGGATACTATGAATGGACCGGCGGGTTTTATGGAACAGCCGGTGTCTCCAGTAACGGGTACTAGGTTTGAAAATGCTAAATCTACTAAGATGGTTCATATCACCGAATTTACCAGCGATTTGATAAAACATAACGCAATCAAGCTGGATTCCAGTCGGAATGACCAGCTTAGAGTAACTTTTCATGATTCTTGTAATGTTTCGCGAGCCATGGGACTTATTGAAGAACCTCGCTATATTCTCAACCATGTATGCAATAATTTCTTCGAAATGCCTGAGAACACTATTAAAGAAGAAACATTTTGCTGTGGCAGCGGTTCAGGTCTCAATACTGATGAGTTTATGGAAATGCGTATGGCTGGAGGCTTGCCGCGGGCTAATGCAGTAAGGCATGTCCATGATAAACACGGGGTAAACCTTCTTTCCTGTATTTGTGCAATTGATAGGGCTGTTTTGCCTTCGCTTATGGACTATTGGGTTCCTGGAGTAGCAGTAAGCGGAGTGCATGAATTAGTAGGTAATGCCTTGGTAATGCGAGGGGAAAAGGAAAGAACCCTTGACCTAAGAATGCAGAGTTTCGAATAACTGTGGAAAAGGGACTTAAATACTTAAAGGAGTCTGGTGGTTATGTATGATGCCGGTAAAATCATTCCCGGACTAATCATTTTTCTTATCTTAATTACATTTCCACTTTGGTACTCTTTGGGGCAGTCGGCTCCTGTGCTGGGATACCAAGTGGAGACGCCTGAAATCGAGCAACTGGAGGAAAAAGAGTGTGTTGAATCCGTATCCTACATGAGAGCTTCGCACATGCGGTTGCTTGATGATTGGAGGAACGAGGTTGTTCGAAACAGCAGAAGGACGTATATCAATAATGCAGGAAAAACTTATGAAATTAGTTTGGAGGCAACATGTTTTGGATGCCACACTAACAAGGCGGATTTTTGCGATACCTGCCATAGTTCTCTAAACGTGGAGCCTGATTGTTGGAATTGCCATTCTGAGCCAAAGGAGAGTCAGCTATGACTGTCAATCGCAGAAAATTCATTGGTGCCGGCCTATTAACACTATCCGGGCTAGCCCTGATTCCAACTGTCAATGTCTTTGCGGGAATTGATAAGAATAAATTATCCGAAGGAACTGTCCGGTGGGGTATAGCGATGGACATGGAGGCATTGGCGACAAAGGGTCCCAAGGTTATAGAAGAAGCAGCCGCTGCATGCCACAGGGTACATAATGTACCTAAGATCGAGCTGCAGGAGGAAGCGGTTAAGTGGATCTGGGGGGAACCTTACGAAAAAAGCTTTGCCGACCAGAAACATCCTTATTTGAACGAATCTTTTCTAAACAGTCTGTTCCCGGTGCTTTGCAATCATTGCGACAATGCACCTTGTGTTCGGGTCTGTCCAACTGGAGCTACTTTTAAAAGGGAAGATGGAATTGTGATGATGGATTATCACCGATGTATCGGATGCCGGTACTGTATGGCGGCTTGCCCCTTTGGCGCCAGAAGTTTCAATTTCATGGACCCACGTCCTTATGTTAAGGAACCGAATCCGGATTATCCTTTGCGACAAAGGGGCGTGGTTGAAAAGTGCAATTTCTGTGCGGAAAGGCTTGCTGCCGGCAAACAACCGGCTTGTGTGGAAGTTAACGATGCTTTGGTCTTTGGCGATTTAAATGATGAGAAATCTCACATTTGGAAGATGCTTAATTCCCGTTACAGTATCCGGCGCAGGCCGGGATTGGGAACTGGGCCAAACATTTACTACTTAGTATAAGGGTGGTTAAATATGCTTCATAAAGCATTATCGGGAGATAAAACTTATTGGCGCTGGGTAACTTTCCTGCTGGTTTTGATAGGCCTTGGTATGAGCAGCTACTTATGGCAGTTTCGCAGCGGATTAACAGTCACCGGATTAACCCGGGATGTGTCCTGGGGGCTGTATATTGGACAATTCACCTTTCTTGTGGGTGTAGCGGCATCAGCGGTTATGGTAGTGATACCATATTATCTTCATAATCAGAAGGAGTTTGGCAGGGTAACCGTATTCGGTGAATTCCTAGCTGTTGCTGCAGTTGTAATGTGTATGCTGTTTATTATCGTTGACTTGGGTCAACCTCAACGCCTCTTAAATATATTGCGTTATCCCACACCAAACTCGGTAATGTTTTGGGATATGATGGTATTGGGCGGCTACTTGCTGCTTAACATCTTAATAGGTTGGAACATGTTGGAGTCGGAACGGAAAGACGTGCCTCCTCCCAGATGGGTTAAGCCCTTGATTTATATGTCTATTCCCTGGGCGGTTAGTATTCATACCGTAACCGGTTTTCTATATGCAGGACTGGGGGGGAGACATTATTGGTTCACAGCACTTACGGCGGCTCGTTTTCTGGCTTCTGCTTTTGCGGCGGGGCCGGCCCTGTTGATCATTCTCTGTTTAATTATGAACCGGGTAAGTAGCTTTGAAGTTGATAAGCAGGTATTGCAAAAACTAGTAACTGTTGTTACTTATGCCATGGTTATCACTGTGTTCTTTG
Source organism: Bacillota bacterium (assembly GCA_016278515.1). Taxonomy (GTDB): domain Bacteria; phylum Bacillota; class JADQBR01; order JADQBR01; family JADQBR01; genus JADQBR01. The sequence goes on along the minus strand of JADQBR010000036.1, from coordinate 113,323 downwards.
TGTTGCTTGAGGTATTCACTGGTTTCTATAGTCAGGTGCCGGGACATATGCTTAGCTTAAAGCATCTATTTCAGATTCCTTATATGTGGCTTTCTGCGTTGTTGGCTGTAGGGGCTCTGATTATCTTGCTTAATCGTAATAGCCGAAGCAACAGCAATGCACTGATAGCGGCCTGTATAGCGGTATTTGTATCGTTATGGTTGGAGAAAGGCCTAGGTTTTATCGCTGGAGGTTTTGTGCTGACTTCTTTTGAAAGAGTTGCCACCTATATGCCGACAATTCCGGAAATGATGATAAGTATTGGTGTCTGGGCAATAGGTTTTTTAATACTTACTATACTTTTTAAGGTCGCAGTCACAGTGAAAAGAGAGTCAGTATAGTTTGTTTGGAAACGGGGGATTAAAATGGGCCTGAAAGCTTCATTGATAATAGTACTGTCATTGGTGGCACTGGCTTCAGCCGGTGCCGGTGTATCATTCTTTCAACCGTTACTGGCGGTGGTTATACCATATATGGTACTGGCTGTTTTTCTGGTGGGTTTGTGTTGGAGGGTTTTTAAATGGGCGCAGGCACCCGTGCCCTTCCGAATTCCTACCACTGCCGGACAGCAAAAATCTTTTTCTTGGCTAAAGGCTAATAAGCTGGATAATCCTTCCAACACCGCAGGTGTTATTGGCCGGATGCTATTAGAGATACTGCTTTTTCGATCCTTATTTCGTAATACAAAAGCAGAATTGCGGAAGGGTCCAAAACTTACGTATGGATGGGAGAAATGGCTCTGGCTGGCTGGTCTGTTGTTTCACTGGTCTTTTCTGGTCGTCGCTATTAGACACCTGCGGTTTTTTATCCAGCCTATTCCGGCCTTGGTCCGCTTTACTGAAGGTTTAGACGGTTTTCTTCAGTTGGGTCTTCCAACTGTATATATAACGGATGTTCTATTGGTGCTAGCAGTAACTTATCTATTTTTGAGACGAATAGTAATACCCCAACTCAGGTATATTTCTCTGCCCGCTGATTATTTTCCGCTGTTGATGATACTAGGCATCGCTTTTTCAGGCATAACTATGCGGTATTTTCTTAGGGTAGATTTGGGAGCTGTTAAGGAATTCGCTGTTAGTTTGGCAATGTTTAGTCCAAAGGTGCCGGAGGGTATCGGTGCGGTCTTTTATGTTCATTTATTTTTAGTCAGTGTACTGTTCATCTATTTTTCCTTTAGCAAGCTAATGCACATGGGAGGTGTTTTCCTAAGCCCTACCAGAAATTTGGCCAATAACAACCGGGCTAAACGTCACATCAATCCATGGAATTACCCAGTAGATGTACATTCATACGCAGAATACGAAATGGAATTCGGTAACAAGATGAAAGGCGCTGGTCTACCGTTGGAAAAAGAAGAACAGTAATAGACGTTATTTAGCTTAACGTTATTATATGCGCACTCTTTTGGGAGGAAAGTGAAAAATGTCACAAAACATAGAAACAAAATTGCCTCGTCTTATGATTGCTGCCCCTCATGGTCGGTCCGGCAAGAGCATAGTGTCCTTAGGATTATTGGGGGCATGGAAGCGCCAGGGCAAACAGGTTGTTCCTTTTAAAAAAGGGCCGGATTTTATCGATTCAGCGTGGTCTACTGCGGCTTCGGGCATAGATTGCCGTAACTTAGATATGTTCTTAATGCAGGAACAACAAGTGCGGCAAAGATTCAACTATTATGCTGCCCAAGGAGATCTGTCGCTTTTGGAGGGCAATATGGGTCTTTATGACGGCATGGACATGACCGGCAGTGGAAGCACTGCTCAAATGGCTAAAATGCTTCAGGCCCCGGTAATATTGGTTCTAGATGTCACTAGAATGACCCGCAGTGCTGCGGCGGCAGTGCTGGGTATGCTCCATTTTGATCCAGAACTGACAATAGGCGGGATAATTCTTAACAGAGTGGCGGGCAGCAGGCAGGAAAGTTTAATAAGGAACTGCATTGAGCATTACTGTGGCGTGTCTGTATTGGGGGCTATACCAAAAGTGAGAGAAGGACTGCTGGAGGAGAGACATCTTGGTTTAATACCACCTGTAGAAAACTCCAAAGCCATACCGAGATTGGAATTTGTGGCTGACATGGTAGAAAAGTATGTTGATTTGATTGCTCTGGAGCAACTGGCAACAAATGCGCCTCCGATAAACGTGCATGGAGGTTCTTGCGCAAACATTGAACGATCGGGTTCTCTGAAAATTGGGGTAATCAGGGACAAAGCTTTTCACTTTTATTACCCTGATAATTTAGAAGCACTAGAGTGGGCGGGGGCTAAGCTGATATGGTTAAATTCCTTAGATGACCCGGCATTGCCGGAAATAGATGGGCTATATATTGGCGGGGGGTTTCCTGAGGCTCATGCAGCACAACTGGCCAATAACCAGAGTTTTCGAATGTCACTAAAAGCTGCTGCGGAGGCTGGTATGCCTGTCTACGCAGAGTGCGGTGGTCTGGTGTACCTAGGTAAAAGCCTTTACGTTGACGGGAAAAGATACTCAATGGCAGGTGTGTTTCCCATAGATTTTAAAATGGAAGCCAAGCCCCAGGGCCATGGTTATATGGTATTGGAAGTAAGTGAGCCCAATCCATATTTCCCTTTAGGAATGTCTCTGCGAGGTCACGAGTTCCATTATTCTAGACCCATCTTAATGGGGAAAGAAGATATTAATCATGTATTTAGCGTCAGACGCGGTCATGGATTTTCCGACGGGAAAGATGGGTTGCTGTACAAAAAAGTATTCGCTTCCTATGCTCATTTTCATGCAGCCACCTGGAGCGGATGGGCCGGTAATCTAATAAAGGCTGCAAATCAATACCGAAAGAAAAAGGCATTTGCCAATCAACTGCAATGGGATAAAAACAAAGATTGTTATGCCGATTTACTTGGGATTTATTCTCTTAAAGCTTAGAAGTAGTGCTAGCGCAGCTTATTTTAGCAATTTTTTTACCTTGATTTATAAGCAATAGTTATGGAACTTACCAATATATCTATTAAAAGGGCCATTTAGTTGTTCGTTGTTGATCGGCCCGAAAAAGCCCTAAGCAGTTCACTAGACAGAAACAGCGCAGGCTGTTCATATAGATATTAAGATCATTCTTTAGGCCGTCCCTTCAATGCTCAAGCAGCAAAAGCGAGCCATAACGGAAAGGAGGGGGGACATTTTAGAACAGCAATATATTTAGTTTAAGGTTTTTGAAAAAGATTTACTATCTAAAAGCTAGGGAATAGTTTGGAGTGCAGACAATGAAAGCAACTTTAGGAAAGAAACAGATTGATTTCTCTCTAGTGATATCCTTGATGCTGTTTTTGGGTGCGGTTATTGTAGTTATATATTTAATCATTGTTGATCCATTTAATCTCAGTAGTCAACCGTATGGCGCAGGGGATTATTACTACACTGACGTCGATGGCTTCCAGGACATTTTTCTGGGGGATACACGTATCCCTATGGGAACGAAACACTTGTTTCTATTTACTGTGATATTTGTTGGTTGGTCGGTATTTTCCTGTTACTTGTTTCTCTGGTTGGAAAAGATTAATAAATAAATTTGCACTACAATGATGGGGGGATTATTAATGTCTAATCTAGTAACTCCGGAAAAGTCCAATATAGTTACATCAGATAAATTTAATTTTTCTGACTTGTTCAGAAAAGAAGATTGGTGGGCCATCTGGCTAGGATTTTTTATTATGGCCATAGCCTTGATGGGTAAGGTTTCGGGTGCATTTGATTTGAAGGCGGTAAAGGCACACGGTTGGGGGACAGGTGATTATCCAAGTCTAATAAGTGCTTTTGATGGTTTAGGGTCCCAGCTGCTATTTCTATTGGTATTTGTAGGCATAATTACAGTCATTGGTATGGCGGTAATGCGTGAGGATGTAAAGGGGTATATTGTTGCGTTTCCAGTAGTGTTTGTTCTTGCCAATCTCGCATATCTTTTTTCAAAGCATTATGTTATCAAGAATTATTTAGGATATGCTTTCTGGGCATTAGGGATTGGCTTGCTAATTAGTAATACTGTCGGGACGCCTAAATGGCTGAAACCAGCGGTAAGAACGGAATATTATATTAAAACGGGACTGGTATTATTAGGAGCTGAAATACTCTTTTCAAATGTAATTAAGTTTGGGCTTTATGGTCTCGGGATTGCTTGGTTGGTAACGCCTATAGTATTAATTTTTATGTGGAACTATGGTACGAAAATATTGAAAATGACTAGTAAACCTATGGTAATTGTTATAGCTATGGCTACTTCGGTGTGCGGGGTATCCGCAGCTATTGCAGCAGCCGCCGCCGCCAAGGCGAAGAAAGAGGACCTTACCTTTGCCGTTGGTTTAACCTTAATTTTCACTGTTATTATGATGGTCTTCATGCCGCTGATTCTTTCCGCTGTCGGCATGGATCCCATGCTTGGCGGAGCTTGGATGGGTGGTACTATTGATGCAACTGGCGCTGTCGTCCTTGCAGGTGAGGCAATGGGTCCGCTGGCTGGTCAGGTGGCAGCAATGGTAAAAATGATCCAGAACGTTTTGATTGGTATTATTGCATTTGCCATTGCAGTATTCTTTGCTACCAGGGTTGACAGGAAGGATGGGGACCCTGCTGTTGGCGCCAGTGAAATTTGGCACCGTTTCCCCAAGTTTATTCTTGGTTTTATTGCTGCTTCAGTAATATTTTCGGTATTAGTTGAACCTAGCCTGGGTACAGATGTGACGGGTAGTATTCTTAAATTGACGAAAGGATTTAGGGGCTGGTTCTTCTGTCTAGCCTTTATCAGCATTGGTTTAGAATCTAACTTTAAAGATATGACCCAGTACTTGCAAGGCGGGGGGCCTCTGAAGCTGTATATTGTTGGGCAGTCTTTCAACCTTGTGTTGACTCTGTTGATAGCATGGCTACTTCTTAGTGGAGTATTATTCCCTATACCACAGTTAGCAGGCTTTTAGTCTAAAAATGAATTACTAAACTGGGCTCCTTGTAGGAGCCCAGTTTAAAATATATTTCTGTACAAGCTATAGATATTATGTAGTATAATTAAAAATTAGAAAAAGTAAATAAATAGAAATTGTAAACAATGAGTGTTTTAAAAGCCCATCACTGCAGAAATTCGCTGCTTTTGCCTTTTGGCATGGACTTTTCGAACAACATCTAAAAAAGAAAAGAACTGGTAGGTGACGGACGTGCAACCCGTTCGAATAGCGTTAGCACAAATTAATGCACAAATAGGGTCAATAGACAGGAATCTTGAAACTATAGCAGATTTTACAAGTAAAGCTGCAAGCAGGAATACGGAAATTATCTGTTTCCCTGAACTGGCTGTTTGTGGCTATAGCTCAGGACATGCAGCTAGGCTTGCTGAAACAATTCCTGGCCTTACGTCAAGGGCGCTAATTTCAATGGCAAAAAAATATAACATCACTATTTTAGCTGGAATGGTTGAGAAGTCAGGACGGACAAAACCCTATATAACTCAGCTGTTGGCAACTGCCGAAGGAACCATTCACACTTTTAGAAAAGTTCATCTTGGAAAGAAGGAACTAGAGTTTTTTAGTCCGGGAGAAAACATAGTAGATTTTACTTACAATAATATAAAACTTGGCGTAGGCATCTGTTGGGACATGCATTTTCCGGAAATGGCCACGATCCTCTCTTTGCGGGGATGTGAAATTATTTTTGCTCCCCATGCTTCTCCGGTGGTAGCCGGAGATAGAAAGAAAATTTGGCTGAAGTATCTGCCGGCAAGAGCTTACGATAACGCTGTTTATGTTGCTGCCTGCAATTTGGTTGGGAATGATGGTTACCAACAATTTAGTGGTGGTTTGTTAGTATTGGATCCAAAAGGCAACATAGTCAAGGAGTACTTTGAACAAACGGAACAATTATTGGTTGTCGATCTTGATGCTGAAATTATTAATTCTCTGCGATACGGAGATGAGCAATCCATGGGCAATGCATTCTACCTTAATGGGCGCAAACCGCATTTATATGGGGAATTAGTAGAATAAACACGAATATGAATAAAGTCTTTTCATACTTAGCAGGAATTATATAAATTAAGAAGAATAAAATATACTAAGAATTTAATAAATTAATAGTAATTTGGGTGTTTAAATGACTTAATAGGGAAGTCCGTACTACTTGTGATGTAGGAACGGCGCGGTCCCCGCCACTGTAAATGGGTAGCTTTCTTGTCTATACCACTGGACATTAGTGTTTGAGATACTAAGTCTGGGAAGGTGCAAGTAAGCGATGATCCATAGCCAGGAAACCTGCCTGATTACTATGATTAAGTATTAATCCTACGGGGCATGGGACTGCATACATGAAGTGTGTGCACTGTTAACCTTGCCTGATGAGCAAGGTTTTTTTGTTTGCCTCGGCACCAAACTAATTTCTTTGAATTGAAAGGAGAATTCGATGGCTAAAAAAATTTATCTGACAGTGCTTGTCCTTGGATTGACTTTTTCTTTTTCTCAACCGGCCTATGCCATGCACATCATGGAAGGATTTTTACCAATTAAGTGGGCCGCTTTCTGGTTTTTGGCGGCGATCCCATTTGTCTTCCATGGCTTACGTTGTATTGAAAAAAAGGTTCAGGAGCAGCCCAGTCTAAAAATGCTGTTGGCATTTGCGGGTGCATTTGCCTTTGTGTTATCCGCCTTAAAATTACCCTCTGTAACCGGTAGTAGTTCCCATCCTACCGGTGTCGGGTTAGGTGCCATATTGTTCGGTCCAACGCCAATGGCGGTTATTAGTACGATAGTACTTTTGTTTCAAGCTTTGCTGCTGGCCCATGGCGGTATTAGTACTTTAGGGGCAAATGTTTTCTCTATGGGCATAATGGGCCCATTGATTGTCTATGGGCTTCACAGAGGTATGGTAAAAGCGGGGTGCGCTAGGAACGTTGCGGTGTTTCTAGCGGCAGCTGTAGGTAACTTAGTTACCTATCTGGTTACTTCGCTGCAGCTGTCATTAGTTTATCACGAGGCAGGGGGGATTACTGCAGCATTTGCAAAGTTTGCCGCTATATTTGCAGTGACGCAAATCCCACTGGCTATCGCGGAAGGACTGTTAACGGTGGTAGTTATAAATTTCTTAATGAAATATAACCTTACAGAGCTTCAAGCATTATCGGTGTTAGGTAAGGGGGGGGTAAATGATGAATAAGAAAATGGGATTTTTAGTGTTAATCATTGTAATAATTGTCATAATGCCGTTGGTTTTTAATCCAGATGCCCCTTATGACGGTGCTGATGGAAGGGCAGTAGATGCTATTAAAGAAATTGCCCCCCATTCAAAGCCATGGTTTTCGCCAATTTGGGAACCGCCCAGTGCCGAAATTGAAAGCCTGATATTTTCGCTTCAGGCAGCGTTGGGTTCCGGTTTTATCTGCTACTATTTGGGCTACCAGGCTGGCAAGAAAAAGGGAAAGGACTTAGCTTAACATATGTTTCGAATAGATCAATTCGCGTATAATAATTCACTTAGCGCCGTTAACCCCGTTGAAAAAATTGCATTTGCTGTCATAACTTTGGCGATAGGGATAGCCTTTGATACGGTTTTAGTTCCATTAACAGTCTTTCTATTGATGTCTGTTTCTACAATATTTTTAGCTCGAGTGTCTGCGGTATTTTATTTAAGATTATTAAGTTTGCCTTTTACATTCCTACTAGTTAGCATGGCAGCGGTGATTTTTAACATTTCATTGACTCCTTTTAACTATCTATTCGGAGGTGCCTGGGGTCCAGTATACATAGGTATTTCTGCCGAGAGCCTGCGGCAGGCGGTACAACTGTTGTTTAAGGCCCTGGGGGCAGTGTCTTGTTTGTATTTTTTGGCCCTCACTACACCCATGACAGAAATTATAAATACACTAAGAAAGCTCAAGGTGCCGGTTCTCTTTTTGGAGTTAATGATATTGATTTATCGCTTTATTTTTCTGCTTTTGGATACCGCTGGGAAAATTCACTTATCCCAAAGTTCACGCTGGGGTTATGCATCAATCAAGACCTCATACCGATCAATGGCTGTGTTGATAGCAAACCTTTTTTCACGAGCATATTGGCGGTCACAGTCGAGTTATCAGGCCTTGTTGTCTAGAGGTTACAGTGGAGATATGAAGTTCTTGGGTGTGAAGTATTCTTGGTCATATAGAAATTTGATGCTAATTTTAATTATAGAAGCAGCACTATTATCTTTAGGGCTATGTGGGAGGGCAAACATTTGAATTACATATTACAGGCTGACGATGTATATTTTCGGTATGAAGACGGCACAACTGCCCTCCAAGGAGTAACGTTAAAAATAGAAGAGGGTAAAAAGACCGTATTGTTAGGCGGGAACGGTGCGGGGAAATCGACGCTATTTCTTCATTTTAACGGTATTTATAGGCCCCATCGGGGAACTGTTTTATTTAACGGTGAGGAAATACAATATAAGAATTCTTTTTTGAAACACTTGCGTAAAAATATAGGTGTTGTTTTTCAAGACCCAGATACCCAATTGTTTTCAGCCAATGTATATCAGGATGTTTCTTTTGGCCCAATAAATTTAGGTTTGTCTGAGGAGGAAGTAAAGACGCGGGTAATAGATGCCATGAAAGAAACAGGTGTCAAACATTTAAGTAAAAAGCCTACCCATCTGCTTAGTTATGGAGAGAAAAAAAGAGCTGCTATTGCCGGGGTGCTGGCAATGAAACCAAAGTTGATCGTTTTTGATGAGCCCACAGCTTGGCTGGACCCTGCTGGCTATCGGCAGATTGTGAAACTGATAGAAGATATTAACAGACAAGGGAAAACGGTTGTTTTATCTACTCATGATGTAGATCTTGCATATTCGTGGGCTGATTTAGTCATTGTTATGAAAGAAGGAAAAGTAATTGGCCAAGGTACACCTCAGGAAATTTTTCAAAATAACCGGTTGTTAAGTGAGGCGAGTTTAGTAAAACCCTGGCTTTTGGAAGTATATGATAAATTGGTGGCGCAGGGGTGGTTGAATAGATCTGCTGCACCCCCAGCCAATAAGGGAGAGTTGTATAAACTGTTGGGGGATAACCAGCCTCCAAAACCCTGACCAACTGACCAACTAACCAACTAACCAGAAAGGAGCAGCCTAAATTGGCATCAAGTAACGATAGTACTTCAACTAAAAAAAGCAGACGCCGCTGGCGCAAAGGTTATACTACGGGCAGTTGTGCCGCAGCTGCCGCAAAAGGTGCAGTCTTAATGCTGGTTAATAACGCAATGGTTAGCAGCATTTCCATAGAAACACCGATAAAAGTCACCTTAAACCTATCCTTATCCGATCAACAGATGGGAAGTGTCTGGGCAAGATGCAGTGTGGTGAAAGATGCTGGTGATGATCCCGATATCACAGACGGAGCCAAGGTTTTTGCTAAAGCTTCTTGGGCTGAAGAAGACGGTATCCACCTCTCTGCAGGTCAAGGCATTGGTCTAGTGACTAAAGACGGTTTAGAAATTCCTGTGGGTGAGCCGGCGATTAATCCAGTGCCCCGTCAGATGATTTATCAGGCAGTTTCGGAGGTGCTCCCCGAAGGTAAGGGCGTCAATATTGAAATTTCCGTTCCAGACGGCGAAAGGTTAGCAAAAAAAACTCTCAATCCACACTTGGGCATAGTGGGAGGAATTTCTATTTTGGGTACTAGCGGCATTGTAGAACCCATGTCGGAAGAGGCATTTAAGACTTCATTAGTGCCACAGATTAAAGTAGCGTTGGCTCAAGGGGAGGATAGCCTGATCTTAACCCCTGGGCGCCGGGGTGAACATAATGCCATAAAATTAGGCGTTCCACCGGCCGCCATGGTTCAAACCAGTAATTTTATCGGTTATATGTTGGAAAATTGTGTTGACTTGGGAATTAAGAAGGTGATTTTGTTTGGTTACGCAGGGAAGCTAGTTAAGGTTGCTGCCGGAGTATTTCATACCCACAGTAAAATTGCTGATGCAAGGATGGAAACAATTATTGCTGAAGCTGCGCTGGCCGGAGCTGACAGGGAAGCTTTATTCCAGTTGGCTGACTGTGTTACTACCGATGCCGCTCTGACTGTTCTTGCAGATAATAACCTGCTTTTTATCTTGCATCGATTAGCCCAGAAAGCATCTGAGAGGGCCGAACGGCGTGTTCATGGCGAATTGTCTGTCGGAACCATCTTGTTGTCACTGAAAGGACAAATCGTAGGTTGGGATAATAATGCATTGAAAATTGGGGGTGAAAAGCATTGGTTTACCCAATTAGAATAATTGGAGTTGGACCAGGGCATGAAGATTATATCACGCCGGCTGCTAAAAAAGCCGCGGAAACTGCAGATTTACTTGTCGGGAGTCAGCGGTCCCTGAAACATTTTTTATATTTAAAAAAGGAAACACTCATCATAGATAGAGATCTGCCAGGCTTGGTGCGAGAAATAAAGAAGCATCAGACAGATAAACGGGTAGCGGTTCTTGTGACAGGAGATCCTGGCTTTTACAGCTTGGCATCTTATCTGAAAAAATACTTTCCCCGCACACATTTGGAGCTGATGCCGGGTATTAGCTCAACCCAGGTGGCTTTTGCCAGGATTGGTCGGTCATGGGAAAACGTTCGGTTTATCAGCGTCCACGGAAGACCCTTAAATAAATTACTGCCGGTAATAGAGAATTACGGAACCGTTGCAGTATTAACGGATAATATAAATACCCCTAAAGTTGTGGCAGATTACTTAAAGGATAAGATTAAGGGCGACCCGTTAGTATTTATCTGTGATAGTTTAACTGATCCGGCAGAGGAAATCTTTGAAACCCGTTTGTCTCAAGTATATCAAGCTACTAAAAATAGTGTGATGGTGATTGCCTATGAATAAATTCGTTACCCCCGGTATTAAAGATGAAAATTTTATCCGGGGAGAAGTGCCCATGACAAAAGAAGAAGTGCGTATTATTTCTCTAAGCAAACTGGCATTGGAGCCAGATAGCATACTATACGATATCGGCGCCGGCACAGGTTCTATTACGGTGGAAGCGGCTCGTCTAATTGTTGATGGTAAAGTTTTGGCAGTAGAAAAAGAAGCAGCGGCTGTAGCATTAATTAAGCAAAACATAGTAAAATTCGGCTGCCGTAACGTAAAGCTGGTAGAAGGTACTGCTCCTGACTGTCTGATTTCCTTACCTATTCCTGATAGAGTGTTCATAGGCGGAAGCGGGGAAAATTTGGCCTCAATTTTTAATTATTTTAATGATAGGCTGGAGCCCGGAGGACGCATTGTTGCAAATGCAGTAACTATGGAAACCACTTATGAAATAATTACTTTATTGGAACAAAATAACTACAGCGTTGGAGCCGTAAACATAAATTCCAGCAGTTTAAAAAAAGTCGGCAGAAAACATATTTGGCAGGCAGCAAATCCGGTAGCCGTTATTTGGGGTGTTAAGGAGGAATGACAAATGGCTAAACTTTATGCAATTGGTGTAGGTCCAGGCGACCCTGAGCTCATGACTTTAAAAGCCCATCGTATTTTACAAGAGGTTGAAACTATTTTTGTCCCTAAGTCTCGTAAGGAAAACAGTAGTGTTGCCTATGAAATAGCTCGACAATTTATCCCCGAAGAAACCAAAATAGAGTACCTTTACATGCCGATGATTAGTGAGAGAGAACAATTAATGTACTATTGGGATATAGCTGCCCAACAGGTAACCGAGAGCTTGCAATCAGGGGATGCCGCCTTTTTAACTATCGGTGACTCCTTAACTTACAGCACCGCTACCTATCTGGCACAGTCATTAGGGAAAATAAAAAGCGATGCGGAGGTCAGCTTCATACCCGGTATAACCTCATACAATGCCGGTGCGGCTCAAATTGGCATACCTTTAGTTGAGGGAGATGAACCCCTCTTGATACTGCCAACTGCAGCAACGGCCCAACATTTACGGCTGACTTTTTCCAGTTACAGCAGTTGTGTTTTACTGAAAGTATCAAGATATTACGATGCGGTGCTGGATGTATTGCAAGAGCTAAATTTAACTAAAAAGGCTGTGCTGATCTGTCGCTGCGGTACTGAACAGGAGCGGATAATTACTGATTTAGAGTCTTTGAGAGGTCAAAAAATTGATTACCTTTCTTTAATGATTGTCAAGGGAGGAGGAAGTTAAAGATGCAGGTTTATTTTATTGGAGCAGGGCCGGGAGATCCGGATTTAATAACGGTAAAGGCGGTCAAAGCACTGCGGCAGGCGGAGGTAATAATCTACGCCGGTTCCTTAGTCAACAGACAGGTGCTGGACCATGGTCGGGATGATGCTGAGATTTACAACAGTGCTGAAATGACTTTGGAAGAAGTCCTGAATGTGATGGAAACTGCAGTCGGCGACGGGAAAATAGTAGCGAGAGTGCATACGGGAGACCCATGCCTTTACGGTGCAGTGCAAGAACAGATGGACGCTTTGGCAGAGCGAGATATCAGTTATTCTGTCATTCCAGGGGTCAGTTCGTTTTTAGCGGCAGCAGCTGCGCTAAAGCGGGAATATACACTACCTGGTGTCAGTCAAACTGTCATATTGACCCGTATAGAAGGCCGCACACCGGTACCGCAAAAGGAAAAATTATCTTCATTGGCCCAGCATAAAGCTACTCTCTGTCTATTCTTATCGGTACAGTTGATTGATAATGTGGTTTCCGAGTTAAAAGAGGGATATCCGGAAGATACACCGGTGGCGGTTGTCCAAAGAGCCTCTTGGCCGGAAGAAAAAGTGGTTACGGGCACCTTGCAGAACATTGCTGCGAAAATTAAGGATTCAGATATCACCAAGACAGCACTAATACTGGTGGGAGATTTTTTGGGTAGCGAGTATGGCCGGTCTCAACTATATCATCCCGAGTTTAGCCATGGATACCGTCAGGGTAAGGAGAGCGGAAACAAATGAGATGTGCTGCAGTAGCACTTACCTCCGGCGGAAGCAGGTTGGCGCTTGAGGTTGCTAAGAAATTTCCCGACTGCCATATCTATATCTTCGAGGGACGGAAAGATGAAAGTGTAGATACCACATACATCAAGGAGTTTAGATCTTTACCCCAATTGTTTTCTGAAATTCTACCTAAGTACGAAGCGATTTTTCTAATAATGTCCCTAGGTATAGTGATGCGAACTATCGGTCCATATCTGAAAGGTAAGGGAATAGATCCGGCCGTGCTGGTACTTGATGAAAAAGGACAGTTCATCATAAGTGCTCTGTCGGGTCATTTGGGCGGTGCCAATCAAATTGCAGTTGAACTAGCAGAACAACTGAGTGCTTTGCCGGTGATTACTACGGCAACAGATGTTCAAGGAGTAACCGCCATCGATACCATTGCCTGCTCTCACGGCTGGGCGGTGGAACCGGTGTCACAAATCAAAACAGTTAATGGTGCTTTAGCTAATAGGGAACCAATACTGGTCACTACAGAACTTAGTTATCTGACAGGACGGTGGTTTGGCGACTACCCAATCATCTGTAAAAAATGGGCAGACATTGACCACAGTAATAACATTCCCGTAGTTAAAATCAGTAATAAAGAAGAGAAACTAACTACCGCCGGACCGTCCTTGTTCGTCAGGCCCAAGAACCTTATTGTGGGTCTAGGGTGCAAACAGGGGGTACCTTTTGAGAAACTATTGGCTTCCGTGCAGCAAACCTTTGATGAATATCAGTTGGCTCTTAACTCAGTCAGGGAGCTCGCTTCCTGTACGGTAAAAGAGCATGAACCTGGATTAAGAGAGCTGGCTGATTATCTGCAGGTGCCAATTAAATTTTATTCACCAAAGGAGTTATCCGGAAGTATTGAGGCTCATGGACTAACTAGGTCCGGCTTTGTAAAAAAGCAGATTGGAGTTGAAGGAGTATGCGAACCGGCAGCCATAAGCGGAGAGGGGACACCCCAGCTCTTAATACCCAAACAAAAGTTTCCGGGGATTACAGTGGCAGTGGCCCAGGACACATCTATATTGTCGGATTAGGTCCCGGTGATGAGGATTATATGTGCGATCGTGCCCGACAATGCCTCAAACAAAGTGAGGTAATTATCGGCTATAAGACCTATCTGTCATTAATTGAACATATTGTTGGGAAAGAGCAAGAAGTTATTTCTTCAGGTATGACTCGAGAAGTGGAACGCTGTGAAAAAGTACTTGAATTGGCGGAGCAAGGAAAAACAGTCAGTTTAATTAGCAGCGGCGATCCAGGCGTTTACGGTATGGCAGGAGTAATGTACCAAACGCTACATCAAAGGCAAGTGGATATACCGATTGAAGTGGTTCCTGGTATTTCGGCCGCTAATGCGGCAGCCGCATCGCTCGGTGCACCTTTAATGCATGATTACGTCTGTATTAGTCTCAGTGATTTACTAACTCCTTGGTCAACCATTTTAAAGCGTGTTGAGTGTGCAGCCCAAGGAGACTTTGTAATAGCCATTTATAATCCTAAGAGTAAACAACGTACTAAACATATAGAAGAAGTACGCAGATTATTGCTGGAAACTATGGAAGAAGATAGGCCGGTGGGTATTGTGCGCAATGCAAAAAGAGGTGAGGAAGAAGTAATTATCAGCAACCTGAAAGATTTTACAGGTTGTGAAATTGATATGTTTACCACGGTTATTATTGGTAACAGCCAGTCATACGTAAAAAATGGCAAGCTTATTACGCCCCGGGGGTATCAACTGTGATTCTCATTATTGGGGGGACGTCTGAAGGACGGCAGCTGGCCCAGTATTTATCTGAGCGAGGATATAAGATTGTGATATCCGTCACCACACCGCTGGGAGCCCAACGGCTGAAACATCTGCCGGTGGAGACAGTAATAGAGAGGTTTTCCGAGATATCGTTATTAAAGTTTCTCAGGTCCCGTCGGATAACGGCGGTGGTAGATGCCAGTCACCCTTTTGCAGAAGAAATATCAAGACTAGCTTCCAGGGTGTGTGAAGCTTCCCAAGTAACATATATTAGGATTGACAGACCGCCGCTTAAATTGCCGAAGCATTCTTTAATTCAGGAAGTTACTACTTGGGAGGGCGCTGCAGAGGCAGCATGTCGGCTTGCGGGGACGGTATTTTTAACAGTGGGTGTCAAACCGTTGGTGAGGCTAAGCGAGGCCGGGCTGATGAAAGAAAAGAGAGTCATTGCCAGAGTGCTGCCGGAAGAAGACAGTATCAAAACCTGCAAGCAGTTAGGTATCAATGAAATAGTGGCATTCACCGGTGTTGCTTCCGAGGAATTAAATAAGGCGCTGTTCAGGCAGTTTGACGCAGGTATCATAATGACTAAGGATAGCGGTGAAAGTGGGGGAACCACTTTAAAGATCAAGGCTGCTCTAGCATTAAACTTACCCGTGGTAATTGTCAGTCGACCGAAAACAATTAGTGAAAATCAAACAACAACATTTAAGGATGTTATTGCATTGATTGAAGGAGGAGAAGATTATGAAGGCAATAATTATATTAGGTCACGGTAGTAGGGCTGAGGAGGCTAATAATTCTCTATACGACGTTGTAGAAATGGTAGCCGGTAAAATTAAGTTAGATTTAGTGGGTGCTGCTTTTTTAGGCCATGCAAAGCCTAATCTGGAAACTGCTGTTAGTGACATGGCGGCTAAAGGCGTTAATAAGATTACCATTGTTCCCCTATTCCTCTTTCAAGGGATACACATGCAAGAGGATATACCGAGGATAGTCAAGCAGTTGGAAGCTAAGTATCAGGTAACTATTACCTTAGCCCGCCATCTCGGTGCGGACAGCAGGGTCGCTGATATTTTGGTGGACCGAATACAGGAGGTAGTATAGATGCAGTATGAGAAAAGGCCGGTCTCTATCTATGACGAAAGCATGAGCATCGTCAGCCAATACACCTCGGGACTTAATTTAGGAGAAATTGAGGAACAAATCTACCGGCGTATTATTCATACCACCGGAGATCCTGACATAGTAAGATATATTTCCATGTCCGGCGATTTCGTTGAGAAAGCTCGCATCCTTATAGCCAGGAGGGGTGGCTTCAATATTTTTACCGACGTTAATATGATCAAAGCCGGCATCAATCAGCCCAAATTGTCTGAACTGGGTGGTCAGGTTATATGTCGTATAGCTGACCCGCTTGTTATATCAGAGGCGAAACGAACCGGGTATACCCGAGCGATAACTGCCGTTCACCAGTCGAAAGAATTGATTAATAATAATATGGTTGCTGTTGGTAATGCACCTACTGCATTATTTGCCTTGCTGGAACTTGCATCTATTGGGTACGCTCCCGACATAATCATTGGCACACCGGTTGGGTTTGTGGGAGCCAAAGAATCTAAAGAAGAGTTGGAACAATCGGGTATTCCCTATTTAACAATTAGGGGCACTCGCGGCGGTAGTGCTATTGCAGTAGCAGCAGTTAATGCGCTGCTTTATAACCTTGGTGCGACAAGTGGGAGCAAGGGTTAGAAACATGGTCATTATTTCAGGACTATTTGTAATAAAAGATAGAAGGTGGTAGATATGAATATTCCTCGTATAGTAATAGCGGGGACACATAGCGGGGTTGGGAAAACCACTATATCAGTGGGGATAATGGCTGCTTTAACGGAACAGGGGCTAAAAACACAAGGATTTAAAGTTGGACCTGACTATATAGACCCGGGTTATCATTTTTTGGCAACCGAACAGCCTTCGCGCAATTTAGATAGCTGGATGTTGGGTAAAGATAAGGTAAAACAATCCTTTCAATCAGCAGGCAGGCAGGCGGATATCTGTGTTATTGAAGGAGTAATGGGCCTATTTGACGGTGATCGGAAAAACGGAACCGGCTCCACGGCTGAAATTGCTCAACTGCTTGCTGCGCCAATTGTTCTTGTAATAGATGTTCGATCCATGGGTCAAAGTGCAGCCGCTTTAGTAAAAGGCTATCAAACTTTTTGGCCTCAATTAAAATTTGCTGGAGTGATCTTGAATAGGGTAGGTAGTGAAGGACACCGAAAATTGGTAACGGAAGCCATAGAGCATCATTGTAAAATTCCGGTGCTGGGAGCAGTGTCAAAGAATGACACCATTAGCACCCCTGAACGGCATTTAGGGCTGCTGCCGGCTGCAGAGAATATGCGGGCCAATGAAAGCATAGCATCATTAGGTAAAATGATAAGCAATTCGGTTAAGGTTTCTACACTATTAGAACAAGCAAAGGCTGCCCCACCCTTTCATGTAATTCAAACAAATAAAGAGACCACCTGTTCAAAGGTAACAATAGCAGTGGCCAAGGATGAAGCCTTTAATTTTTACTATCAAGATGGTTTGGATATTCTCCGGGGACATGGAGCAGAACTATTGTATTTTAGTCCTCTGCATGATAACGATTTACCTTCTCAAGCGGACGGCATCATAATCGGCGGCGGCTTTCCGGAGAGTTATCTAAAAGAGCTGTCAGACAATACCGATATGTTACGTTCTTTAAGAAAGGCCCATCATTCCGGCATGCCCATCTATGCAGAATGCGGCGGCTATATGTATCTGACAGATTTCATAACCGGCTTGGATGAAATAACCTATTCCATGGTCGGTTTGATTCCTGGTACATCTACCATGCATAAGCGGCTTGTGGGCATGGGGTACATAGAAGCTGCAGCTCTCGCTGATAACCTATTGTGCTGTAAAGGTGAATTGCTCAAAGGCCATGAGTTTCATTACTCTAAGTCACATCCCCGGCAGCCGGCCAACGCCTTTAAATTTTACGGCGGCAGGGATACTGACGGGCGTCTAGACGGGTATGCAGCGGACAATCTATTGGCTTCATATTTACATCTGAATTTTTTGGGACATGAAACTCAAGCAGCCAATTTTATTAAGCGCTGTCTAGAATATAAGGATGGGAGGGTGTAACTGGTGGCGGAATACGGATTGATTCAAGCTTATGTGGGTAAAGGCAAGGGAAAGACAACTGCAGCTTTAGGAGCCGTCATCAGGGCCGTCGGTCATGGTGCTAACGCTGCTATTATACAGTTTATGAAAGGGAATATGTATTCGGGGGAGATATATTCTTTGAGCCGCTTTATGGATCAAGTGGACTTATATAAGTTTGGCTGGACCTGCCCCCATAGTGCCATGATTAAAGAAGGATTTATGAAATGTCAAAAATGCGGCACTTGTTTTCGAGAAAATCGTAACCCTGACAATAAGTATGCGGTTTTAGCCATGGAACTAGCAGGAGAACTTACTCAGTCGCAGAAATATAAGATTATTGTTCTGGATGAAATAGGAAATTCCTTGAACCGAAACTTAATTGCTGAAACAGCGTTAATTAGTCTTTTGGATAGCAGACCTAATGGGGTAGAAATAATTCTAACGGGAAGATCTATGCCCAACAGCATTATCGAAAGGTGTCACTATGTCACGGAGGTTTCTGCTGTAAAGCATCCATTTGAAGAAGGTACTGACAGCCGTAGAGGCATCGAATACTGAAGAAGTTGGAAAGCAGAAAGTTGGAAAGTTGGAAAGGAAATACTGACCAACTGACCAACTGACCAACTGACATCTATAGTAATAAATAAAGGGGAAGAAATGGGGGGGTAGGATTTTGTCTGGGAGAGGGAAAGTATACTTAGTAGGGGCTGGCCCGGGGGACGCAGGATTAATTACGATTAAAGGATTGAAGTCTATCCAAAAGGCGGATGTTATTGTTTATGACCGCTTGGTAAGCAGACGTCTGCTTAGTCATGCCGGTGCCGAGTGTAAGATGATTTATGCGGGTAAGGCACCTGGAAAGCATGTGTTAAACCAGGAGGAGATTAACCAAACATTGGTGGAACATGCCAATAAGGGTTTGGTAGTTACTCGCCTAAAGGGTGGAGACCCTTTTATCTTTGGCCGAGGCGGGGAAGAAGCAGAGGCCCTTTTTGCTGCCGGAATATCTTTTGAAATTGTACCGGGCGTCACTGCTTCCATTGCTGTACCTGCTTATGCCGGTATTCCCTTAACACATAGAAAAAAGAACTCATCTCTGACCATTGTTACCGGCAATGAAGACCCTTTAAAAGAGTGTTCCAAAATCCCGTGGGCTCAGCTGCCGGAAATGCGTACCTTAGTTTTTATGATGGGGTTAAGGAATTTGCCTAAAATAACTGCTCGGTTAGTGGCAGAAGGAATGAATCCGGAAACACCGGTGGCAGTTGTCCAGTGGGGAACGACGCCTGAACAAAAGACAGTCCAGGGCACAGTAAGAACAATTGCTGAAATAGTGGTCCAAGAACAAATTAAACACCCTTCGGTAGTAGTTGTCGGTGAAACCGTCGATCTTCGGCAGCGTCTTAAATGGGTGGAACAGAAACCTTTGTTTGGCAGACGAATTCTATTAGTACAGCAGAGGGAATATGGTGATGATCTTGCAGATATAATAGAAGAACTTGGCGGGGAGCCGGTGATTCATTCAACATTTGAAACTGCTGCTGCGCCTTTATCACACATGGAAAGGGTCTTAGAGCGAATAGTGGATGGGGAGTGGCTGCTGTTTACCGGTCATTATGAAGTGAGATATTTCTGTCAAGGACTGATGGACATGGGAAAGGACGTAAGAAGTTTGGCTGGGTTAAAGATTGCCGCAGTAGACGGAACCATAGCAGAAATATTAAAAGGGTATGGTGTTCAGGCGGATTTAGTATTTAGTAAGCAGGCATCAGCTGACTTGGTGAACGGGATGCATGAGCATGGATTAGTAGGGAAACGGGTTGTCATTCCTGGGAATAGTTCAGCCCATAATCCTTTAATAGCCGATTTAAAGATAGCAGGTGTTCAAGTTGAGGTATTGACAGTCTATCAAACCGTAACCAATCCCAATAATTGCGGCCAACTAAGGGAGCGGCTGCAGCAAAACAAAATATATGGCATGGTGTTGGCTGATGCCATGTCTGTAAGACATTTTGTCCATGGTTTTACCCAAGAGGAACTGTCAAATCTCTTTAATGATGTAGTTGTCACCTGTTTGGGAACAACAGCAGCAAGTGCAGCAGTGGAACTAGGTATCAGAGTGGATGCAGTTGTAGAAGAAAATATTACTGGCAATTGGCTCCAGGCATGGGCCACCAGCCCTGATAAATAATTTACATATATACATGCATAGTCAACAAAATTGTCGATAAATGGCATGTGATGCCTAGCCTTAATATGATATAATTTAGTGTGAGTTTTGTCTTGAGGGGGCGGTTATGATCATAATCAGAAAAATTACTATCATCTTATTGGCTATCGCCATTCTTTTGATACATACCAGTAGTGTATGGGCGGCATCGGAACCCGGTATCAAAGGGCAGACTGCTGTGTTAATAGATGTTCAGAGCGGCAGGGTCTTATACGAGAAGGATGCTCATAAACAGTGGGCACCGGCTAGTACAACTAAAGCTTTAAGTGTTCTTTTAGCGCTTGAAAAGGGTAATTTAAACGACATAGTTACAGTATCCGAAAATGCTGTTGATGTTGAAGGAACCGTAATATGGTTAAGAAAAGGAGAAAAACAAACTTTAGAAAACCTGCTTTACGTAATGATGCTGCATTCGGCAAATGATGCAGCAGTGGCAGTTGCTGAACATATTGGCGGTTCGACAGAAGGGTTTGCAAAACTTATGAATGAACGAGTTAAAACATCGGGGCTTAAAGATACCCACTTTAGCACCCCCAACGGTTTAACCGCTGATGATCATTATAGTACCGCCTATGATATGGCCATGATTGCCCGAGAAGCTATGAAAAATGCTAAATTTAGAGAGATTGCGGCTACCAAGAGCAGACCATGGCGCGGTATAGACTGGAATGGCAACCTCACTAACTTTAATTCACTGTTAAGCATTTATCCGGGAGCCACCGGCATCAAGAACGGCTATACTTCTGTTTCCGATTGGAACTTGGCTGCATCTGCGAAGCGAGACGGAGAAAATTATATTGCAGTTATTTTTGGCAGCCCGACTAAACAGGCACTTTGGGAAGATGCTGAAAAGTTATTGGATTATGGTTTTGATAATTTTAGCAATGTATCATTGGTTGCCGAAGGTGAACAAATTGCCGATCTATCTATTGGAAGTGCTGAACATTCAGAAGTAGTTAAGTTGGTAACACAAGCCGATTTTTCTTATCTGATCGGTGGTGGAAATGCTGATTTACCCCAGCGGAAATTAGTGCTGGAAAAGACAGCCGTTCCGATAGAAAAAAATGAGAATTTGGGTTATGTGGCATTTATACTAGGTGAAGAGGAAATTGGCAGAGTGGCGGTAAAGGCTGATAAAGCTGTTTCTGAACCTACTACCTGGCTGGATTGGTGGGTGCGGTTTACATGGGTTATGGCAGGTCTTTTTATCTTAAGGATATTAGTTAGGTTTTTCCAAAAAAGAAAGAAGAGAAAAAGTTTTTACAATAATTACAGCAGACGCAGCAGGAGCTTTGGCCGTTAGATAAAGCACATTAAAGAGACCTTCGGGTTTCTTTTTTGATTTATCGAACTACGGGCTTAGTCAAATAAAAATCCAATAGTTCTTTTCGAACACCTATGAAGAGCCTTTTTTAGGGCTCTATTTTTTGCTGAAAACTCCATTAAAAAAGGTTGGTAAAAAGAGGATTTATGTTGAAACTTATTGAAATAACGTTTAAATTGGCGAAATTACCTATTCAATAATGTTCCAAGTAGCTGAAAGTGAGAACCGACGTCTTTTGGACATCCTCTCAACAACTTTTGAAAGGGGTTAAAAATATGCAAGCGGAAAAGCAAACTGTTTCTGAAGAACAATTGGTGGTCTTTGAACTGGCAGGAGAAACTTATGGTGTAGAAATTGCAACCGTGCATGAAATCATTCGTATGCAGGATATTACTGATATTCCCAGGACACCGGAATTTGTAGAAGGTGTCATTAACCTGCGGGGACGGATAATTCCAGTCATCGATTTAAGGAAAAGGTTCGGATTAGGAGTGGCTGAACAAACTCAATCTTCCCGGATAATTGTAGTGGAGGTAGGCGGGGTAACAGTTGGTATGATAGTTGATTCCGTATCAGAAGTGCTGCGTTTGCCTGCTAACAACATTGAGCCGCCGCCGGCAGTTATCTCCGGTGTGGATGCAGCCTATTTGCGTGGTGTAGGCAAGATGGACGATCAGTTGATTATTCTATTGGAATTAAGTAAAGTGCTGGAAAAAGAAGAGAAAAAGCAACTGCAGCAGGAGAGCTTTCAAGAAGTAGCTGCAACACAGGAGTAAACTATAGTGCTATATTTAAGTTCCGGAGTTAAAAGCGGGAGGGATATTAGATGAGCTCTTTTGATATGTCCCAGTACCTTAATGTTTTTATGGATGAAGCAGAGGAACAACTGGAGATAATGGATGATGGTTTTATTAAACTGGAACAAAGCGGAGAAGATCCGGACCTGTTGAATAGAATATTTCGTGCGGCTCACACGCTAAAAGGTGCTTCTGCCTCTATGGGCTTCACTAATATGGCAGAGCTGACTCATGATATGGAAAACGTTTTAGATAAACTGCGGCAGGGAGAGGTTTCTATCAGCCAAGGGTTGGTTGATATACTGCTGGAATGCCTAGATACTCTAGAGGAAATGAAACAGGAAATCACTGCTAACGGCAATGACCTAGCAATTGAAATTAGCAAATTAGCAGGTAAACTGAAGGCCTCTACGGAACAATCAGAGGATCAGGCTGCGGAAATTGATGAAGAGAAATCCGAAGAGCCGGAAGAAGTGGCACCATCGGAAGAAAATGTAGAGTCGGCAATTAAGGCTGCTGAAATGGATCTTACCGAAGTAGAGAAAAACCTTATTCAATCTGCAGACATTAAAGGCTATTACGTTTACCGTATTATTGTGGAACTTAACCTGGACTGTCAAATGAAATCTGTGCGTGCATACCTGGTATTTAACAACTTGGAAGACTACGGGGAAATTATTAAAACTGTTCCCACCACCGAAGAAATTGAAGATGAAAAATTTGACAGATCCTTTGAAATATATCTAGTGACGGAAGAAGATACTGATAAAATTTTGAACATTGTTAAGTCTATTTCCGAAATAGCTGATGTTAAGGTAAGCCAGGTATTCCTAGATGGAGAAAAACCAGCTGGCATAAAAGGTCCTGTGCAGTCTGTAGAAGATTATCAAAACCCAGTAAAGAAAGATGCAGACAAGCCAGATTCTATGCCGCAGTCGGGCGCGAAGGTCCCGAAAAAACAAATCAGTCAAACTGTGCGCGTTGATGTGGAGCGATTAGAAAATCTCATGAATTTAGTAGGTGAATTAGTTATTGACCGTACCCGCTTAACGGATGTAGGTGATTCCGTGCGTGGTAAACTGGGGACGGACGATTTGGTAGAAGATATGGAGGAAATTACTGTCCATGTTGGCCGCGTTACCAGTGAATTGCAGGAAGAAATTATGAAGGCTCGCATGCTGCCAATTGAACAGGTTTTCAAACGTTTCCCGCGCATGGTTCGTGATTTAGCTAAAAAAGCCGGTAAAGATATAGAATTTGTTGTAGAGGGTGAAGAGACAGAACTTGATCGTACTGTTATTGAGGAGATCGGTGATCCTTTAATTCACTTGCTAAGAAACTCACTGGATCATGGAATTGAAACTTCTGCTGAGGAACGTTTGGAAAAAGGCAAACCGGCCAAAGGTTTGGTTAAACTTAATGCATTTCATGAAGAGAATCAGATTGTCATTACGGTCAGTGATGATGGACGGGGAATAAATACAGCTAAGCTGCGTGAAAAGGCTGTGAAAAAGGGACTGATATCCCAAGATGCTGCATCTCGCATGTCTCAAAAAGAAGCAATCAACTTAATTTTTTACCCCGGTTTTTCCATGGCTAAAAAAATAAGTGATGTGTCCGGGCGCGGTGTAGGTATGGATATTGTGCGGACTCATATAGAAAAAATTAACGGTATCATTGATATTGACAGTAAGGTGGATAGAGGAACTACTTTTACCATTAAACTGCCGTTAACCCTTGCAATTAACAGGTCCTTGTTGGTTAAGGTTCGGGAGAATGTGTTAGCCATTCCGTTGGTTAACGTGGTGGAAATATTACATGTGGAAATTGATAGAATTAAAACTATGCATAGTCATGAAGTTACCGTGGTTCGCGGTAATGTGCTGCCACTCTTTAGCTTAAGCAAGGTTTTGGGTTGGCAGTCGGATGAGGACAAGCGGACTAAACTGCCTGTAGTAGTGGCCGGGATTTCTGACAAACGTGTAGGATTCGTTGTAGATTCTCTTATGGGTGAACAGGAAATAGTAATAAAGCCCTTAGGCGATTACTTGGGTCAGATATCTGGTTTAGCCGGTGCGACAATCATGGGTGATGGCCGTGTGGCTTTGATACTGGATGTAAGAGGTTTAGTCGCGAAAACGGAAGTGAGGAGTGGTTATGAGCAGGCCAATTAGAGTCTTGGTGGTAGACGACTCGGCTTTAATGAGGCGTATTATAACCAATATATTGGATCAGGATGCGGAAATCGAGGTAATCGGGTTTGCCCGCAATGGTGAAGATGCACTACATAAGATCGAACGGCTTAAACCCGATGTGGTCACCATGGACGTAGAGATGCCTGTATTGGACGGATTGGCTGCCGTAAAACGAATAATGAGTACCAGACCTGTTCCGGTAATAATGCTCAGCAGTCTGACCTTGGAAGGTGCAGATACTACTATTAGAGCATTAGAAGCGGGGGCAGTGGATTTCGTTACCAAACCTACAGTAGGGTCCGGTGTGGAAGAATTGGCACCCGTCTTAACAGAAAAAGTTAAGACAGTGGCGACTGCCTCGGTAAGCAGGGAAGTTGAACCCAGCATACCGCCTAAGCGCCATAAAAGTGCCTTTTCCAAACAGGGCCCTATTTCTTTAGTAATCATCGGGACATCTACCGGCGGGCCGTCAGCACTGCAGCAGGTGCTGCCAAAGCTTCCTGGGAATCTCCCGGTCCCGGTTATTGTAATTCAGCATATGCCGGTGGGATTTACCGGTCCCTTGGCTCAACGCCTTCATAACAGCAGCGAGTTGTCTGTTAAGGAAGCGGAGGCGGGCGATCGTTTGAAGCCGCAATGGGCTTACGTCGCTCCAGCCGGAAAACAACTGCTGGTAACACGAAGCAGGGACCATCTTTCAATCTTGTTAAAAGAACAGGTAGATTATAAGACGTTGTTCAAACCATCGGTAGACGTTGCTATGATGTCGGCGGCCGAGGTTTGCGGATCTTCCACCCTGGGCGTCATAATGACCGGGATGGGTAGTGACGGCACCCATGGGTTAAGTCTAATTAAAGAAAAGCAGGGCTTGGTCATTGGTCAGGACAAACAAAGCTGTGTAGTTTACGGCATGCCTCGTTCTGCCTATGAGGCTGGCGTTGTGGATAGTGTAGTACCCCTGGATAAAATTGCTGATGAAATTTCTCGCATAGTTCAAAAATAACCCTAAAGTTTACTAAACTAATGCCGATAACTATAATAAGAGCAAAAATGAGTTAGATTCTGAACTTTTCCTTCCGGGGGTGAAATCATGAAAATAGATAAAAATTTACAGGCGAAAATGGCCAATGCATACCAGCAGATAAAAGTTAATAACCCAAAAGCCAGCAAGGCGAAGCAAGCCGATACGGACAGGGTGGAAATTTCTCAAACAGCCAAGGACATGCAGAAATTGGTGGAACAGGCTGGAAAAATACCGGATGTTCGCCAGGAGAAGGTTTCGGAGCTAAAGAAAAGCGTTGAAGAGGGAACTTATAAAGTTCCTTTAGATAAATTAGCAGACAGCATGCTTCGGGAAGTAGCAGCAAAAAGGACAGGTGATTTTTAGATGGATAAAATGTTTCTTCGACTTCAGGACCTATTGAACAAACAAAATAATATTATCCAACAGCTTCTTTTGCTAGGCGAAAAGGAATCAGAGGCACTTACGAAAAATGACATTCAACTCCTGACCGAAGTAGTGCATGAGCAGGAACAGGTTGGGGTGCGTTTGGTTGAGACTGAAAGAGAACGACTAACCTTGCAGGAGGATATGGCGGAACAGCTATCCCTAGACAAAAATGTGTCGTTAAGACAGTTAATTAAATCCTCTAGTTTTCAAAATGAGGCTTTAATTAAAATAGCAGATACCTTAAAGACTAATTATCTGGAATTACAGGAACTTAATGAAACCAACCGGATGCTGATAAAACAATCTTTAGTTTATGTAAATAAGATGTTATCGGCGTTTATACCGCAGAATGAGACCACTTACCAAAACAGTGGTATGGTTAAAACAGCGGCTAATACTTCGACTATAGATAAATCTGTTTAGGCGGTGACATTATGACTATGTTCTCCGGTTTATACACAGCGTTAAAAGGATTGCAAGCATCTCAACAGGCCATGCAAGTAACTGGGCACAACGTTGCAAACGCCAATACTGAGGGTTATTCACGCCAACAGGCTGTTCTTGTGTCTAGTGATGTGATTGAAATTGGCGGCCTCAAAATGGGAACCGGTGTAGAAGTGGAAAAAGTGAGACGCATTCGTGATGATTTCTTGGATATGCAGATACGTTCCATTAATTCCAAATCCGGGTATTGGCAGTCAAAACAGGATGTGCTGCAGCAGGTAGAAGTGACCTACATGGAACCGTCGGAAAAAGGCATTGCCAGTCTTTTGAATAATTTTTGGAATAGTTGGCAGGAAGTTAGCAAGAACCCTGAAAGCTCTGCAGTGAGAGTTAGTCTGACAGAAAATGCTGCTTCTCTAGCAGATTCTGTTAATTCAACATATAGCGACCTGATAGCGCTGCGTACGGATATAAATCGCACCTTAGATACAACCGTTAGTCAGGTTAATACTATCAGCGATCGAATAGGTCAGCTTAATGAGCAAATTAACGCGGGCATGTTAAGGAACCAACCGCCTAATGACTTAATGGACAAGCGTGATTTATTGCTGAAGGATTTGGCAGAAATAGCTGATATTAAAGCCTTTGGTACTGCAGACGGTATGATGGATGTGTTTCTAGGCGGCAGGCCGTTGGTTGCCGGCAGTACAACTAATAAATTGGAATTAGTAGTGAACAATAATGATCCAATTGTTAAATGGACAACTGGCCCACAAGTAGAATTAAACGGTGGAAGGATTAAAGCTTTGTTGGACGTTAGTCAAGAGATTAAAGACGATTATCTTGCTAATTTGGATCAACTAGCCTTGAGATTGACTGAAGAGGTTAATAAACTCCACGAAGCCGGCTATGGCTTAGATAACAGCACCGGCTATAAATTCTTCGCAGATTTAAGCGCCAGCAGTATGCCGGCCGCGGCATTTAAAGTTAGTGATGATATAATGGGTGACCCTAATAAAATAGCTGCCGCTGGGCAGACCGATAGCCCTGGAGATAATTCCAATGTGGCAGAGATAGTGGCTCTAAAAGACCTGCCATTAACTCATCCGGATAATAATGGCGATTATACCGCTACTTTTAATAGTTTTTATACCGATGGCATTGCCCGCTTAGGGGTGAAGACCCAACAGGCTAATCACATGGTTGATAATAGCCGGGCGATGCTTGATCAAGTGGTCAGACGGCAGGAAAGTGCAGCGGGGGTTAACTTGGACGAAGAGATGGCTAATATGGTTCAATTCCAACACTCCTATTCAGCCGCAGCTAAAATTTCCGCAACCATTGACCAGATGCTGGAGACACTATTAAATAATGTTGGGTAAACTAGCTACCCCCAAACCATAAGAGGTGAAGAAATCATGCGTATCACCACCAAAATGATAAAAATGGACTCAATTACCAGTTTGCAAGAAAATATGCGGCGGTTAAGTGAGATACAGGAAAAACTCAGTGCCGGCAAAATGATTGTCAGGCCGTCGGATGACCCTGTCCTCACAGCCAGATCCATGGACTTAACCCGTTCCTTAAATGACATTGAACAATACCAAAAAAATGTGGAAGATAATGTATCGTGGTTGGATTATACCGATACGGCATTAAATAATCTTACCTCCGTCTTGCAGCGAGCCAGGGAATTAGCTGTGAAAGGTGCCAACGGCACCATGCCCGAGGATTCTCTAGAGGCTATTTCAGCAGAGGTGGAGCAGCTGATGGATCATGTTGTTTCCATCGGCAATACCACTTATGGGGGACGCTACATATTTGCCGGATTCAAGACTATAGGCGATAAGCCTTTTGAACAAGGTGAGGCATATAGAGGCGACAATGGGCAGATGACCCGAGAAGTTTCTCCCGGTGTCAATCTGGCTATTAATGTAACCGGTCAAGAGGCCTTCATTGACAGCGGTATATTTGATGGCAGCAACGTAGGCGAAGGAGTGCTTAATGACCTGAAGGTAGCATTGGAGACTGGCGACCAGGCTGCAGTCGGCGGCGCTATTCTAGGAAAAGTTGACGGCGCTTTAGATAAAATATTGGCCTTAAGAGCAAAAATGGGGGCGCGCTCCCACCGAATGGAATTAACCAAAGGCCGCTGGGAAGAAGCGAAAATAAATACAACGCAATTGTTATCTGGCTTTCAGGATGTGGATGTGGCAGAAATGGTCATGAAATTAAAAACTGAGGAAAATGTTTATCAAACAGCTTTGGGTGCAGTAGCCCGGACGATTCAGCCGACACTGATTAATTTCTTGAATTAGTAAAAGATAGTAGAAAGTTAGTCAGTTGGAAAGTTGGAAAGGTTTTGAACTCCTAACCTCCTGACCTCCTGACCAACTATATACACTTACAAGGTGGCAATAAGATGGAACTTACAACTAAACGCTTTGGAAAAATTCCAATAGAAGAAAAAAACATACTGTCATTTACAGGCGGCTTGCTGGGTTTTGAAAAATTAACTGAATTTATCCTGGTGGATATTTCCGAAAACCCTGCCTTTAAATGGCTGCAGTCAACAGTAGATCCGGACTTATCCTTTTTATTAGTAGATCCTTTTTTAGTGACAGGCGATTATTCTTTAGCACTAGATGATAAGTTATTAAAAGAATTACATATAGATAAACAGGTTGATGTTTTAGTCTACACTATTGTGTCAGTACCTAATAGTGGGTTCAAAACTGCCACCACCAATTTAGTCGGTCCATTGATTATAAACTGGCGAGAAAAAAGAGCCAAGCAGATAATATTAGAAGACCCCAAGTTAGACATTAAGCATCCCTTGTTTCCCCAAGATACTAAAAAAGCTGTAAGCAGCGGGGGATAGACATGCTGATACTGACAAGGAAAGTTGATCAAGGAATTATCATTGGCGACGGAATTATAATTAAGGTAATAGGTATTGAGGGAAATAAGGTTAAGCTGGGTGTGGATGCGCCAAAGAATATTACCATTTTCCGGGAAGAGATAGTAGAAGCAGTGAAACAAGAAAACCGTACAGCCGTGAACCTTGACATAGATATCGATTTTTCTTTATTAAAACCTTCTGAGGGGGAGGAATAAGGGGGCTAGTGTCATGAAGATACCGGCAGAAGCAATTCCGAAGATTGTGCGTGAGCCTTTTGATAGCACTAATAATCGGGTGCAAAGGGTAGACAGACCTAAGGAAGTCAAAAATGATAAAGAACAGAAACCTGAAGCAGAAAAGAAACAATTTAGTGAAGACCAAATTATTAGTGCCATAGAATCAGCTAATAAAGCGTTAGAAATACACATGACTAATTTTGAATTTTCCATCCATGAGGAAACAAAAGAAATTATGGTTAAAGTAAAAGACTCCGAAACCGGAGAGATAATTCGAGAAATACCACCGGAAAGAGTATTGGATGCCGTGGCGAAAATGTGGAAACTGGCAGGAATTTTAGTTGACGAGAAGGTTTAACCGGAGGAGGGGAAACTTATGGCCCTGCGTGTGGGTGGTCTAGCATCAGGTATGGACATTGAATCAATGGTAAAGGACTTAATGCGTGCGGAAAGAATGCCTCTGGACAAGCTGCAGCAGGATAAACAGCTGCTAGAGTGGCAGCAGGAGGATTACCGCGACATCAATCAGCAGGTGTTTAAGTTAAGAGATGCTGTCTTTGATATGAAGCTCCAGGGGACATATCAGACTAAGTCGGCTTCGACCTCTGATGAGACTGTCTTAGACGTATCTGCTACGGGCAGTGCAACTGAGGGAACATATTCCATTACAGTTAACAACCTGGCTTCTGGGGTGTCCAAAGCAAGTGCGACTGAATTAGCTGATGAAGCTAATGGCGACAGCACTAAGACTTTGTATGATCAATTCAAGACAGAGTTTGATGCGCGGGGCATCGCTTCTACAGAAGATATTACTCTTACCTTAAACGGGACGGATTTTACATTTGATATTGATCAGGATAATATCAATACCTTAGTTGGTAAAATAAACGAGGCTGATATCGGTGTGAAAGCCAGCTATGATGCTGATCAAAACCGGTTCTTCCTTAACACGGAGTCTACAGGTAGTTCGCAGGAAATTACGGTATCCGCAGATAGTGCTAATTTATTATCCACCGGATTAAGTAATAGTAGTATGTTAAAGCTTAACTTAGATACGGGAACAACTTATAATGGAACCGATGCTTCGTATGATTTTGGTGATGCTGTTGGTCTATCTTCCTCCACTAATATGGCAACTATTAATGGCCTTAACCTGGATTTAAAAGACAGCGGCACAACTACGGTTACGGTTAAGAGTGATACGGACGCCGTCTATGATAAGATCAAGAGTTTCGTTGAGACCTATAATGAAACTTTAGAGCTAATTGCTGATAAGACCCAAGAGAAAAGATACCGGGATTATAAACCGCTAACGGACGAACAAAAGGAAGACATGACCGATAACCAAATAGAGATATGGGAAGAAAAGGCCCGCAGCGGGCTTTTGAAAAATGATTCAATAGTAAGAGATATAGTCAGTGATTTCCGTATGGCTATGTCAGGAATTGTGGAAAACATCAGCGGTACTTATGGGTCTTTAGATGAGATAGGAATATCCACCCAGAATTGGTACGAAAACGGCAAACTGCATATTGACGAAGCTGATTTAAAAGAGGCTTTAAACAAAGACTCCCAAGGAATTATGGACTTATTTACAAATAACAGTGATGTTGATAGTGAAAAAGGGGTAGCCGTAAAGTTATATGATGCTGTGATTCACAGTAGTGAACTGATAACTGCTAAGGCAGGAAGAGAATCCAGCTTTAGTCTGGTGGATAACAGCTATATTGGCAAAAGGTTAAGAAATATGGGTGACGAAATCAACGCATGGGAAGACCGCTTGACTAATGTGGAAGACCGCTACTGGAGGCAGTTCACCCGCATGGAAGAGGCAATAAACCGCATGAATTCTCAAAGTGCCTGGCTTTCCCAGCAGTTTGGTGGACAGTAAGGTGACTTATGACAAAAAATAAATTAGAGCCGAAAAAAAAACTCCTTAAAGAGTTTCTAGAACTGACTATTGAACAATCACAGCTTATAGAAGCAAAAGAATATGAACATTTGTTTAATATTTTTAATGAAAAACAAACCATTATTGAGCAGGTTAATTTATTTGATGCAGATTTTGATGCAGATTTAAATAAAGAAGAAACAGAGCTGGAAGAAGTAACTAAAGAAATACAAAATATTTTATCAGAAGCTATTGAACTGGACAATAAGAATAAAATAATTATGCAGCAAAACAAAGAGGAAATTGCAGCAAAGATCAAAAGTACCGGTACCAGGAGGAAGACGCACTCCCTATACAGAGGTAAACACGCATCAATTGAAGGTGTACTGTTAGATAAAAAAAGTAAATAGGGGGGAGCTAGGTGTTAAAAATACCGGGAATAGATCCCTTGACTATGCAGCGTATCAAAGAGAGAACTACCAAACAAATTGTTCACGATTCGGAAAAGCCCAAAGTTGCAGAAGATAAATACAAGAAGCAGGGTCAGGAGTATCAAGAGCAGTATAGTGAACAAAATCTGGAAGAACTAATAGAAGAGCTAAATGAACTTTTTGAAGAGGAAGCTGCACCTATTCGCTTTAAGCTGATAGTGAAGGACGAAATGTTTAAAATACAGATAATAGATAATAAAACCAAAAAAGTAATTAAAGAAGTTTCCCCTCATAAAGTAATGCAACTAGTAAGACGGCATGAGGATTCTAGAGGAATCATCTTGGACATATCTATTTAAAATGCAGAGATAGGAGGGATAACGTGAATAACCCGTATGGTGCATATCAAAAAAACCAAGTCCAGACCTTATCCCAAGAGAAGTTAGTCCTGATGCTTTATGATGGTGCTGTTAAGTTTATCACCAAAGGTATCAAGGGAATTGAAGAACAGAACATAGAAGAGGCCAATAATGGTCTGGTGCGTGCCCAAGACATTGTAGCAGAACTAATGTCCGGCATCAATTGGGAAGCCGGCGACATGGCCCAGCAGTTCTTTGTCCTTTATGAATATATGTATCATCAATTGATGCAGGCCAATTTAAAGAAAAATAAAGAAATAGCAGAAGGCGTATTGGAAATGGTGAAAGAATTACGCGATACATGGGTACAGATGATAAAACAGAGTAGAAGCACAAAGAATTACAGTGCCCAGCCCCAGCAGTCGGTTAGTGCGAGCGGGTAAAACATAGAATACTGAAACAAGAGCGCAACAGGGGTTTAATCCCGGTTGTTTTATTTTCCACAAAAAACTACAAAAAAATTCACTTTGGGCCTAAAGTCCTAAAGGAATCTGCCGATATATATAATGTAAGCCGATAACATTTTCCACGGGGCCCCGGGAAAGTTATCATAATAATAGGCGACATGGAGGTCGCCTAATAAAAAAACAGGGAGGTTTTACTTAAATGATTATTAATCATAATATCGCGGCGTTAAACACTTATCGTCAGTTGGGTAGTGTCAACAATGCAACAAGCAAATCTTTGGAGAAGTTGTCATCCGGATTACGAATTAACCGTGCTGGTGACGATGCTGCAGGTTTGGCAATCAGTGAGAAGATGAGAGGCCAGATTAGAGGTTTGGAGCAGGCGACTAGAAACGCTCAGGATGGCATTTCTATGCTTCAGACTGCTGAAGGTGCTTTAAATGAAACTCATAGTATTCTGCAGCGTATGCGTGAGCTAGCTGTACAATCTGCATCTGATACAAACACCGCTGATGACCGTGCGGAACTTCAAAAAGAGGTTGATGAGTTAGCAAAGGAAATGACAAGAATATCCAATAACACGGAATTCAACACTCAGACGTTGTTAAATGGTGGTATTGCATCGGGTGAACTTGGTAAGGCAATTTTCCATATAGGTGCTAATAAAGACCAAAATATGGAACTGT
The DNA here is from genome assembly GCA_016278515.1 of Bacillota bacterium. Classification (GTDB taxonomy): domain Bacteria; phylum Bacillota; class JADQBR01; order JADQBR01; family JADQBR01; genus JADQBR01. The sequence goes on along the minus strand of JADQBR010000036.1, from coordinate 79,984 downwards.
CTATTAGTGCTATGGATGCTAAATCTTTGAACGTGGCAGCATCCGGCTCCGGCAATGTTGCCGCCTCGTTTACCTCGGGGGTAACAACTGACGCTACTACTACAGGTGGTATAGATATTTCAAGTCAAGATAAAGCAAATGCTGCTATTGCTACAATAAACACGGCAATAGACACCGTTTCTGCTGAACGTTCCAAGCTTGGTGCTGTTCAAAATAGACTTGAGCATACGATCAACAACCTAGGAACTTCTGCGGAAAACTTAACAGGCGCCGAGTCTCGTATCCGCGACGTTGACATGGCTAAAGAAATGATGAATTTCACTAAGAACAACATCATTAGCCAGGCGGCTACTTCGATGTTGGCGCAAGCCAACCAGCAGCCGCAGCAAGTATTGCAACTGCTCAGATAAAGTAAGTATCAAAAAAATCCGGGAGTTTCTATTCTCGGATTTTTCTTAACTAATATTATAAAATCCATGGAGAAATATGACGGATTTAAGTAGAAAAAAAGGAAAAAATGATGTTCTTTGCGAACTTTATCTATTAGTAGTTAAAAGTTATTGTTTGAGGTGAAAAGAATGCAGGTATTATTAGATGGTGAAGTTGTTGAAAAAGATGTTGGTAAAGAAATTATTCTGAAAGTGGTTGACAAATACCTGTCTGGAACTATAGATAGTGATCGTGTGATTAAACACTTTTTCATTAATGGCATTGAAGTGGATCAACATTTAGAAGCAGTTGATATAAATATTGAACAAAATAACATCGACGTGATAGAAATCGTTACGGAAAGTAAAGCTGAGTTAATTTACGGCACTATTAAAACGGTCAGTGAATATCTTCCAAAACTGACTTTTGCTATTCACGATATTTCTTCAAGTATAAATTTAGGCAAGGAAGTTGACAAGGGATTATGGAAACAAGTAATTGAAGGGTTAGAATGGGTGTCGAGTGTTTGCTCTCACCTTTACCAGAACAATCAATATTTACCGAGAAGTGAAGGAGATTTAAAAACCTTAATAGATAAAATGAAAGAAACTTTGTTAGGCTTAGTTGACGCTTTGGAGTCTGGAGATCTAGTAGCAGTGAGTGATATCCTTGAATACGAGTTGGCTGAGCAACTTAATATACTTAATGATATTATATCCGCTAATCTTGAATTATTGGACAGCTAAATATTTAATTTTAGGGGTTCCAAAAAATTTACTTAAAGAGGTTATATCAATGCAACTTGTAGACAATATCAATATCTTACGAAAACACTATCCGGGTATATGGCAGTCCTTGAGTAAAGTTGAGGAAGAATTGGCAAAGAATGAAACTATAGATGTAACCAAGGCTAAGTCTGGTAAACACACGCTACTGGTTAGAAAAGCGGGTGGAGAAATCTTCATACACAGCAAATATGACCCCAAAAAGGAAGCGGAACGTTTTGTTAGCCAATATGGCGAAGCAGAAATAGATAAATATCAACATGTATTCTTTTACGGGCTAGGTTTTGGATACCATGTAGAAGAGTTTGCGAAAAGATTTTCTTTAAAGAGCTTTTCAATTTATGAGCCCAATCCTGTTGTCTTTTATAAATATCTAACTACAGAATCATTATCGAAAATGCCCTTGGAAAAATTGAAAAACATCTATATTGAAATGGACCCAGCGGGTGTTGGCAGCTTTGCCGATAATTTTTTATCATCTGTTAACGGAGAAGTGTTGTTTGTGGTGTTGCCAAGTTATGAGAGAATTTTTGCTGAGGCATATCAGAGGTTTTCAGACCATTTTCTTCAAGCTGTAAGGAATAAAAGAAGCTCTTTACATACTAATCTTGGATATCAGAAAAGATGGGTTTTAAATAGTTTAATCAACTTTAAAGAAGTGGTGTCAACTCCCAATATACTTCATGATATTGATAGAACAAAATTTAATGGAAAGCCAGCACTTTTAGTGGCTGCAGGTCCATCTTTGGACGAAGAAATTGAAAATATTCGTTATATTAAAGAAAATAACTTGGCTTACATATTTTCAGTAGGCTCAGCTATTAATACTTTAATAGAACATGATACTTATCCTCATGCTGCTTGTTCTTATGACCCATCAGTCAAAAATCAGCTTGTCTTTGAAAAAATCGCAGCTAAAAAAATCACATCTATCCCTTTAATTTTTGGGAGTAGTATCGGGTTTGAAGCGCTGCGAAAATATCCAGGAGAAAAGTTGCATATGGTAACCAGTCAGGATACAGTTACTCCTTACCTCTTGGGTAAAGAAGTAAAAAAAGTTGATGATGCACCCTCAATTGCGGTCTTAACCATCAATATGCTTTTACAGCTAGGATTTAACCCAGTAATTCTTGTTGGACAAAACCTAGCTATAAGAAACGATAAATTCTATGCTGGCGGCATATCTTACCATGAGCAGAGATTGGAAATAACGGACTCCAATAAAGACAAATATTTTAAAGTAGAAGATGTTTACGGTAATAAAACTTACACAACCGAAGGGTTTGTTAAGGCTAGAAGACAAATGGAACAGTATATTCAAGCATACAGCAACACTAAAGGAGCAAATATTATTAACACTAGCAAGGGTGGAGCGAAAATTGCTGGTACAAGCTTTATAGAATTAAAGAAAGTCGTTAAAGACCAATTAAATATTAAAGAAGTTGTGGATTCAGACTGGTTTAAACTTGAGAAAGCAAACAGTTATGACCTCCAACATGTTTCTAAGAAGTTGTTACAGTTGGAGGCCCAACTTAACGAACTAGTTATAGTTATTAACAATATATATCAAATACTAAGAAAATTACACGAACTAGTAATGAAACAAAAAGAGTCTTTTAAGTTGGAAAAAGGCTTTAAGAAATTGGATAAAGCTTTCAAACAAATGAAGAATAATGATTTCTATAAAGTATTATTAGCACCAATGAATAGGGTGCAATATGAACTATTAGGGAAAAATATTAGTTCCGTTAGGTTTGAAAAAGATTTGGTAAAGAAAGCACCTGTAGTAATTAACGAATTTGGTAAATTCCTTGAAGTATGCATGAAGGACCTACAAATAACTAACCCAATATTGCAAGATGTTAAGCACTTTATGAAGTCAAATGTACCAGGTGAAATTCATCCCCCGATTGATGGTGAGTTCAAGGGTTAGCCAAAATTTACCGTGGAATTAGGTGATGGTATTTATGAAATTATTATCGGTAGTAATTATAGGTGGCGGTGGACATGCTAAAATGGTTGCTAATCTAGTGTGTGCTCACAAGCAATATCAGGTATCTGGTTATACAGATCCTGACCCACATAGCTGTTTAAAGTATATCGGAGTTCCTTATTTGGGCAATGATGAGATATTAACTACAATATACGAAAAAGGAATAAGTAAAGCGTTTATGGGTCTAGGAGGCATTTCTAATATTATTAGGACGAAAACCTATCAAAAGATTAAGGAGATAGGTTATTCTTTCCCAGAATTAGCTCATCCAAGTTCCGTGGTTGCAAGTGATGTCCAACTAGGAGCCGGTACATTGGTAATGGCAGCTGCTGTTATAAATAGCGGTACGAAACTAGGAGAAAATGTTTTAGTAAATACCGGTGCAATAATAGAACACGATTGTATTCTGGAAGAAGGAGCACAAATCGGGCCTGGTGCAATTTTATGTGGGAATGTAACGATTAAAAGAGAAGCATTTGTTGGTACAGGTGCTTGTATTATTCAGGGTTTAACAATTGGGGAAGGGGCTACTATTGGTGCAGGTTCAGTGGTAATCAATGATGTGAAACCTGCCACAGTTGTAGTGGGTAACCCCGCAAAGCCTATTTAATAGGCTGCCATGATTATCCTATACATTTTTTTAACTATAAGGGAGAGGGTTAAATGAGCTGGCATCAAGAAGAGTTAGAAAAAATTTTGGCGAGTCCGGATATGACTCTGGAAGCGGTTTTGCCTCGGATGAATGATGCTGCCATGCAGGTAATATTGGTTGTCGATGATTCTAGAAGATTACAAGGCATTATCACTGATGGAGATATCCGTAGGGGACTCTTGCGACGCACCGCTTTAGACTTGCCATTGGGGGAAATTATGCAAACTTCTCCAAAATACCTTTCTCTAGATTGTTCCCTTGAAGAAGCACGCGTAATAATGCTGACTAAAAATATTAGGCATATCCCTCTTCTTGATGGAAAACGGAAAGTGAAAGATATTATTTTATGGACAGACTTGTTTAGTTCTCGTTTGCACAGTCGGAGAGAAAAAGTAGTTATTATGGCAGGGGGGAAAGGCACCCGGCTTGATCCGTTTACGAAAATATTACCAAAGCCTATGATACCTCTGGGAGACAAGCCTATGATAGAGGTAATCATGGATAAGTTTTATGAGCGCGGATTTTCAAATTTCACCCTTTCTTTGGGCTATAAAGGAGAGATAGTCAAGTTATATTTCCAAGAGAACAATGGTCGTGAATACGATGTGAATTTTATTAAAGAAACCCAAGCCTTGGGGACGGCCGGTTCCTTATCCCTATTGAAGGGAACAATTTCAGAAACTTTCCTCGTTACGAACTGTGATATTATTGTAGAGGCAGAATATGAACATTTACTGGAATATCACAGGGAAAAGGGCAATGTGCTCACTGTTGTTGGAGCTTTAAGGAATTTTGTAATACCTTATGGTGTTTTACGGACAGAGGAACAGGAGTTGCAAACTATTGATGAAAAGCCGAGTTTTCATTTTCTTGTTAATACGGGGCTTTATATCTTGGAGCCAGAAGTTTTGGCACTTGTGGAAGAAGGCCAGTTTTTAGATATGACCGAACTATTGATTCGAGCGAAGAATAATAATATGCAAGTCGGTGTATATCCGCATCATGGAAAATGGTTTGATGTAGGTCAGTGGGAAGAATATCGGCAAACACTGCGGCAGTTTGGTTACTCAGGATAAATTGAAAGAATAATTTTAAATAGTTGGTGGATTAATTGATTAATAATAAAAAAGTTTTAGGTTTAATACCTGCCAGAGCTGGTTCAAAAGGAGTTCCAGGTAAAAATATCAGGAAATTGGCTGGTAAACCCTTAATAGAACATACCATAAAAGCAGCTAAAGAGAGCAAAATAGTGGATTATATAGCTGTTTCTACTGATGGAAAGCAAATTGGCTACGAGGCTGAACGGGCTGGTGCTTATGTCCCATTTATTCGTCCTGCTGAATTGGCAACTGATAATGCTAAGGGAATTGATGTTATACATTATGCTTTAGCATGGTTTGAAAAAAGAGGGTTGAAACATGATTTGGTGATGGTTCTTCAGCCGACAAGTCCTTTACGTTCTCCTATTGATCTCAGAGAGGCATGTGATTTAATGATTAGGACTAAAGCTCAGGCTGTTGTATCAGTATGCGAAGTTGATCATCATCCATGGTGGAGCAATACTTTACCTAAAGACAGGAATATGGGAGGTTTTTTACGGCCCGAAATTGTGGGTGCGAACAGGCAGGAACTACCGGCTTTTTATCGGTTAAATGGTGCGATTTATCTTGCCGATTGGGACTTCATAAAAAACCGGGACTCATGGTATGGCCCTCTTACTTATGCGTATGTTATGCCTCAGGAACGGTCAATAGATATTGATACTGAATTTGACTGGAGATTGGCTGAGATGATACTAACAGAAAGAAACTCTAGAATTTAATATTTCTAGTTCAACTTTGTGAGGTGCTAAAATGAAAATTTTATTAATAGCATACGACAATAATTCTTTTATTTCTTGGTTTCCCCAAGGGCTTGCGTATATTGCTTCTGTTTGTAGAGAGGCAGGACATGATGTAGTCGTTTATAATCAAGATATATATCATTGGTCAGAACAACATTTACTACATTTCTTAAACAATAACGACTTTGATATAGTTGGTTTAAGTGCGGTTGGCGGGTATTATCAGTATAAAAAAGTATTAAAGATTTCTCAAGCAATTAATGCATCTGTAAGAAGACCTTTTTACATCTTAGGAGGCCATTTAGCAGCACCAGAACCTGCTTACTTCTTACATAAGACAGGGGCAGATGCTATAGCTATCGGAGAAGGAGAGCGAACGATAATAGAAATCATAAATGCACTGGAAAAGAAGGAATCGTTAGCTTTAGTAAAAGGGATAGCGTTTAGCGAAAAAGGAAAATGTATAAAAACCCACTCTCAGCCTTTAATAAAGATTATTGATGAAATTCCTTTACCTGCATGGGATTTATTTCCGATCAATCATTATTCTTTATTGAGAATGCCACATATTAATAATAATGAGCGTTGTATGCCAGTGTTATCAGGAAGAGGATGTACTTTTAATTGTAATTTTTGCTTTAGAATGGATGAAGGTTTTCGGCCTAGGTCTACTGAAAGTATTATAGAAGAAATACAAATTCTTAAGAAAGATTATGATATATCGTACATTGCTTTTTCTGATGAACTTCTTATGAGTTCTACTAAGAGAACAGTTGAACTATGTGAGGAGTTTATCAAAGCTAAACTGGATGTGAAGTGGGATTGCAATGGAAGGCTGAATTATGCCAAACCAGAAGTATTAAAATTAATGAAAAAAGCCGGGTGCGTATTTATAAACTATGGCATTGAATCATTAGATGAAAAAGCACTTAAAACAATGAACAAGGCACTAACGGTTAAACAAATCATTAAAGGTGTGGAGAATACATTGGCGTCCGGTATAAGCCCTGGGCTGAACATAATTTTTGGAAATATCGGGGAAACAGCTGAATCTCTAAAAAAGGGAGTTGATTTTCTTCTGAAGTATGACGACCATTCTCAAATGAGGACTATTAGACCAGTTACGCCCTATCCCGGATCGCCTCTTTACTATTATGCAATTGAAAAGGGTCTATTAAAAGATTGTGAGGACTTTTACGAACACAAACATATAAATTCCGATTTATTAGCTGTTAACCTTACTGATTTAGAGGATAATGAATTTCATCAATGTTTATTTGAGGCAAATAAAACTCTTATTGAAAGCTATTATAAAGTTCAATTAACTAATAGCTTTGAAGCTGCTAGGAGGCTTTACATAGAAAAGAATGCTAGTTTTAGAGGTTTTAGACAAAGTTGACGTTTACAAAAAGGGTTCAGTTATCTTTTTGCTTGGAGGATTATTTATGAAAATACTTGTAACGGGCGCTGACGGGTTTATCGGGTCTCATTTGACTGAAGAATTAGTAAGACAGGGACATGATGTTCGTGCTTTTGTTTTATATAATTCATTTAATTCTTGGGGATGGTTAGACGCGTCCCCTGAAGAGATCAAAAACAATATTGAAGTATTTGCTGGAGACATTCGTGACCCGCATGGGGTGAAAGAAGCGATGAAGGGTTGTAATATGGTTTTGCATTTGGCCTCTTTAATAGCTATACCTTATTCATACCATTCACCCGACACATATATTGATACTAATATAAAAGGGACATTAAATGTTGTGCAAGCGGCTAGAAAAGTAGGGGTTGAAAAAGTAGTTCATACATCCACTAGCGAGGTTTATGGAACAGCCCAGTTTGTACCCATTACAGAAGATCATCCTCTTCAGGGTCAGTCTCCTTATTCTGCTTCTAAAATAGGGGCTGACCAAATTGCTATGTCATTTTATAATTCGTTTAATACACCGGTGGCAATAATTAGACCATTTAATACCTATGGGCCAAGGCAATCTGCAAGAGCAGTTATACCAACAATAATTACCCAGATTGCTAGTGGAAAAAGATGTATAAAACTTGGGGCATTATCGCCGACTAGGGACTTTAATTACATAAAGGATACTGTTCAAGGTTTTATTGCTATTTCTCAATCAGATAAATCGGTTGGTGAAGTAATTAATATTGGTAGTAATTATGAAATTTCCATAGGTGATACAGCAAGATTAATTGCAGAAGCTATGGGTGTGGAAATTGAAGTAGAGACGGATGAACAAAGATTTAGGCCAAAGAAAAGTGAAGTAGAACGACTTTGGGCAGATAATTCAAAAGCAACTAAAATCTTAGATTGGGAACCCCTGTATGCGAATAGAGAAGGATTTAAAAAGGGCTTAAAGGAAACAGCTGCTTGGTTTAGTAGCCCAGATAATTTAAAGCGTTATAAGGCGGATGTGTATAACATATGAGTACGGTTAATATTAGTGCAGTCTTAGATGCGATAAAAAGTTGTTTGCCGCAGGATGAAAATTATATTGGTCTTCATGAACCCTTCTTCGGTGGAAATGAGTGGAGTTACGTTAAAGAGTGTTTAGATACTGGATGGGTTTCTTCAGTTGGGAAATTTGTTGATAAGTTTGAAAATGCCCTAACAGAATTTACTGGTGCGAAGAGGGCAGTGGCCGTAGTTAATGGAACAGCTGCATTGCATATTGCATTAAGTCTTGTTGGCGTTGAACAGAACGATGAAGTATTAGTGCCGGATTTAACATTTGTGGCGATAGCAAATGCCGTTATGTATTGTGGTGCTGTTCCACATTTTATAGATAGTGAAAAAAATACCCTGGGGATAGACCCCGGTAAGCTCGAAATGTATTTGCGTGAAATAAGTCAAATCCGACTTGATGGATGCTACAATAAGAAGACAGGGCGTAGAATAAAAGCGGTTGTTCCTATGCATACATTTGGGCATCCCGTAGATCTGGACACTTTAGAGGAAATATCCAGTAGATATAAGCTTGAAATGATTGAAGATGCAGCAGAAGCTTTGGGATCTTACTATAAAGGTAAACACGTTGGTAATTGGGGAAAACTTTCAACGTTGAGTTTTAATGGGAATAAGACCATTACGACAGGTGGTGGCGGGGCTATCATTACGAATGATGAAGCGCTCGGCCGTTTGGTAAAACATATAACGACTACGGCGAAGGCGCCTCACAAGTGGAGCTATTTTCACGACATGGTCGGTTATAACTATCGTTTACCCAATATTAATGCTGCCCTTGGTTGTGCTCAATTAGAACAATTGCCACAATTTGTAGAAAAAAAGCGTACTCTTTCGAAGAAATATCAAAAGGCGTTTACTGACATATCTGGAATTTCTTTTTTTCTAGAACCTGATTTTGCGAAAAGCAACTATTGGTTGAATGCAATTTCGTTAGAAAACAGTAGGCAACGAGATGATTTGCTTGAGATAACTAACAGTAAAGGCATTATGACTCGACCAACATGGACATTAATGCATAGACTGCCAATGTTTCAGTCGTGTCCGAGGATGGATCTAAGTGTTGCAAAAGATATTGAGGCAAAAGTTATCAACATTCCTAGTAGTCCATTTTTAATACCATAAAGGGTGAGTCGGCATGAGTAAAAGGAAAATATGTGTAGTTACGGGAACAAGGGCTGAATATGGGTTGCTTTACTGGCTAATGAAAGAAATCCAACAAGATAAGGAATTAGAACTGCAAATTATTGTAACAGGAATGCATTTATCCCCTGAATTTGGTCTTACTTACCAAGTTATAGAAAAAGACGGATTTCATATTGATGAGAGGATTGAAATGCTTTTATCAAGTGATACGCCCGTTGGAATTGCTAAGTCAATAGGGTTAGCTACTATCGGTTTTGCAGAGGTCTTTGAAAGATTGAAACCGGACATTATTGTACTATTGGGTGATCGTTATGAAATACTTGCTGCAGCGCAGGCAGCGTTGGTAGCAAAACTTCCTATTGCACACATTGGTGGAGGCGATACCACAGAAGGTGCTTTTGATGAAGCTATACGCCATAGTGTAACCAAAATGTCTCATGTCCATTTTACAACAAATGAGAAGGCAGCAAAAAGAATTTGCCAGCTGGGTGAAAATCCCAAATATGTTTTTAATGTAGGCAGCCCGGGTATTGATTATATAAAAAAAACAAATCTGCTTTCAAAGCAGGTTTTGGAGCAGGAATTAGATTTTGTGTTTAGGACACAAAATTTGCTAATTACTTTTCATCCAGTGACCCTTGAAACAAAATCATCAAAGCAGTTTAATGAGTTATTAATTGCTTTAGGTGCCTTGGGAACGGATGTAGGTTTAATTTTTACTAAACCTAATTCGGATACAGAAGGAAGAGAACTTGCATTTATGGTTGATGAATTTGTAAATCAGCATTTGAATGCAAAAGTATTTACCTCTTTAGGACAGTTAAAATATTTGAGTACGATTGCACAAGTTGATGCATTAGTTGGAAATTCATCAAGTGGATTATACGAAGTGCCTTCTCTAAAAAAACCGACCGTAAACATAGGAGACCGACAAAAAGGAAGAATAAAAGCTTCATCAATCATTGATTGTCCGTCAAAAGCAAAGGCAATTCTTGACGCTATTCACTCGGCATTTGTAAAAGACTGCTCAAATACGGTTAATCCTTATGGCGACGGTAACGCATCTGCTAAAATTCTTCAAAAAATAAAGGAAATTTCCGATCCTAATGAGTTATTAAAGAAACACTTCTTTGAGGTGACGTACTAAAATGAGCCACAGAGATAAAGTATTTATAATTGCAGAAGCGGGCGTTAATCACAATGGTTCATTAGACATGGCTTTAAAATTGATTGATAAGGCTGTCGAAGCTGAAGCGGATGCTGTCAAATTCCAGACATTTAGGGCTGAGCAAATTGTTAGCAGGGACGCTGCAAAAGCCAAATATCAAACAATAACTACTGACGAAAATGAAAGTCAATATGATATGCTAAAGAAATTAGAGCTTAGCGAGGTTGCTTTCAGAGAGTTGTTAAAGTATTGTCAAAAAAAAGGAATAGAATTTCTATCTACACCGTTTGACGAAGAAAGCATTGATTTCTTAGTTAACGATATTAAGGTGAATAATTTAAAAATACCTTCGGGTGAAATAACTAATGGGCCTTTACTGCTAAAAGCAGCAAGAACAGGTAAACCCATAATACTATCAACAGGCATGAGTAGTATGGGTGAGATAGAAATGGCATTAAATATAATTGCCTTTGGTTATGTTCAAAGCAATAAAAAACCTTCATTTCATGCTTTCCAGCAAGTGTTTTGTTCTGAGCAGGGGTTACAGGCCCTAAAAGCAAAGGTGATTTTACTACACTGTACGACAGAATATCCTGCACCAGTTTCAGAAGTCAATCTTAGAACCATGGACGCGATGAAAGTTGCTTTCGAATTACCTGTAGGTTACTCAGACCACACAACAGGTATAGATATTCCCATTGCCGCAGTAGCAATGGGGGCTGTGGTTATTGAGAAACACTTTACTTTAGATAGAAATTTACCGGGACCTGACCACCGGGCTTCGTTAGAACCAGTTGAATTAAAAGCAATGGTGGAATCAATACGGAGAATAGAGATTGCGTTAGGTTCTTCAGTAAAAAGGGTTATGCCCTCTGAACTAAAAAATAGAGCAATCGCTAGAAAATCTATAGTAGCGGCCCAAAACATAAAAAAAGGCGAAATATTGACGAAGAGTAACTTAACTGTAAAACGTCCAGGTGGGGGAAAAGAACCATTTTATTATTGGGAATTGTTAGGTAAGCGAGCAGATAGAGACTACGAGAAAGATGAGTTAATTTAGGGGAGAGCTAGGGGAGAGCTGATGCCGGGCCCCGCGGAAATTCGACAATATATGAAAGGAGATGAAAGGCTTTTCTGGAAAAGCGTAAACCTAATTTTGAAGGACGGTAATAGGTAGCGGAAACATGCAGAATTTGCGCTGATAGTAAAGTTATATTTATCCGGAGTATAAAGATAGGCAGAAAACGTAGTCTTTCTTGTCTCTTAAGGAATTAACTAATCTTTCATCTGCTGTCCAGAATTCACAAACTTCCATAGTTTTATTTGTGATTTCTTCTGCTACCGCCAAAAATGCGGCATCATAAAGGGTTGGCAAATCAAAAGAACAACTAATATCCCATGCTAGATCCATTATTAAATTTTCCTTAACATATTCAATGCCGGGAAAATTGCTAAAAACTTGCCACATTTCTTCGACAACCTCAATACTGACCTGCTCACTCCTGACCTTTTTTCTGAAAATACTTCCGATTTCTGCCCACGCAAAACTGGGTAAGGCAATAATTTGGTTATCTTTGATGACTCTTCTTATTAAATCTTTAGCTTTATTGCTATCATCTTCTTCAAAAAATAACTTTACAAATACGGAAGAATCAATACAAATATATTTACTCATGGCGGCTGTTTCCTTCTCTTAACTCTCTAATTAACTCTACAGAATTTCTATTTGTTGTTTTGTGGTTAACTTGCTTATTCAATTGGAGTATTTTTTCGAGACTTTTTGTCCGAGTTTCTGTAAGATTGCTTTCAAAATGCAATTTTTTAAAGCTTTCCGCATCCACAAGATAAGCAATAGGTTTAGACCTTTGTAAAATGGCAATAGGTTTTTTTGTTTTAGCTAAATCTGATAATACGGCTTTCGCATTTCGCCTGATTTCAGTGATGCTAACCATGCGCATGATTTATCACCTCCAAAAGTGTCTTTAAAAGCATTATATCATAAATTCCTGGAAAAGGGAGAACAGGTGCCTGGCTCCGCAGAAATTATAAAAGCAAATAGAGGTTATTCGAATTTAAGCCGGGGCCGGTTCCCGATTTGAATTTTTTGTTGGCGCACGTCATATTATAGGCACATGGTCTAATATTATTTCCTGGGAAATTATGTTATAATAAGGTTATTAATAAATTTTTATAAGGGGCATACGTCATGACTATTTTGCCTACAGATATTGAGGACAAACTGAATAGTGAATCGTTTAGACAGTTTTGCAATAATAATAATATTAATTTAGCCGTATTCTTTGGTTCTCGCGTTAAGGGTATGGCCCGGGCCAATAGTGATTATGATTTGGCTTTTTTAATGGACAAGAATCATTACACGCATGACAGGCTTGCAGCGGGTAAGATTAAAGGTGCCTTGATTAAAGATATTTGTTCTTTTTTTGAAACCTCTTTAGTTGACTTAGTGCTTTTAAATAAGGCGTCGCCTTTTTTAAAGTTTCAGATTGCACGGACCGGAAAGCCCGTTTTCGAAAAATATTCCGGTTGTTTTGCCGAATTTGCTTCTTTAGCGGTTAGGCAGCATGAGGATGCCAGGTTGTTTCGTCAATTAGGGCGGGAATATCTTAGGAGCAATTAGTGGAGGGAGTCTATGGTTAATAAGGAAATAGTGGAAAGAAAGCTGAATAAGCTCAAACAATATCTCGGGGAGCTAAAGGTATTTCAGGATTTATCTTGGGAAAAATATTGTGAAGATTTTCAGTATCGCAGAGTTGTTGAACGTTTAATTCAATTAATAGTGGATGTGGCGGTAGATATAAACTCGCATGCGGTAGTAGATGAAGGGAATGCGCCGCCGAGAGATAGTTTTGACTCTTTTATGCAAGCAGCAAATTTGGGGATGTTCCCTTTGGAATTTGCTAAAAAAATAGCACCTTCAACCGGGCAAAGAAATATTATTGTCCATGAGTATGAGCAAATTGATGATGGCTTAATATATAACAGTATTTCAGAAGCAGTGGAAATGTATGATGAATATTTAAGGTGCGTTCTTAATTTTATAAGTTGAGGTCTGACTTTCGTAGTCAGGCTTTTTTCTTTTTGTGGCTAGCAGCCGGAAGGGGAAATGCGGGTTCATTATTGACAATATCGGAGAAATGAACCTGTCCTGAGAGATTATTTTGGTTTTGAAAAGGTATTTTGTGATCTACTGTCGAATAAAAGCAGTTATCATAGTAATAGTAATTGTTTCCAATTAATAATTGCCAGGGGGGAGTATTTTTGAATACTAAATTAAAGATCCTTATTTTGATAGTTGTTATGGCGCTGCTGGCAGTTGCCGGTTTTGCGGGCATTATTTGGCTTAACAGCTTGTTGGGAGGTACTATGGCGGTAAATACCGTAGCAGTTACGTCAATTGCTATTACAGGTATCATTCTCACGCTGGGATTTGCTCTGATACTGGTATGGATGCTGTTGCGACGGATTATTTCTCCGCTCAGTAGTCTTCGGAGAGATATTGAGGCCATGGCGCAGAGTGACCTGACTATGGAAAAAATCGCGGTATCTTCGGAGGGGGAAGTTAGGGAATTGGTAGTATCCGCCAATAAATTGCTAGAAAACTTGAAGAAAAGTATAGGGAATTTTAAAGATACTTCCTTTATTGTTGAGGCTACCAGTAAGGAATTTGTTGTTTCGGGCAGGAATCTGGAACAAAATGCTCAGCAGGTGGGCGAGGCCGCTCAACAGATAGCGGCAGGGGCCCAGGAGCAGACTTCTCGCATCAATGAAACAGGTGATAGTATGGATAAGCTACAACAGTTGATAGAACTGGTAACAGGAAAATCTGAAGAAGTGACTAATTCGGCTGATAACGTAATGAGCCACATTTCCCGGGGTACGGAATATGTCTCCCGCTCCGTGGAGCAGATGGACAGCATCAAATCCAGAACTGACAGAACTTCACAAACTGTGGACGCATTGAACAACAAGTCTGCCGAAGTGGAAAAAATAGTAGGGATGATTAACGCTATTGCTGAGCAGACCAATCTGCTGGCACTTAACGCAGCAATCGAGGCTGCACGAGCCGGTGAACAGGGTAGGGGTTTTGCGGTGGTGGCAGAAGAAGTTAGAAAACTGGCTGAAGAATCCTCGGAATCAACCAAGCAAATAGCAGGGTTGATTAAAGAAATACAGCATGATGTAGCCGAGTCCAAAAAATTCATGACGGAAAGCACCGCTGAAGTAACAAAAGGTTCCGATATCATCGGGGAAACCGGTAAGATTTTTGAGGAAATAAATAACGTTGTAGGGGGACTTTTTCAGCGTATCACTGAAGTCGCTCAAAGTACGTCTGAAATGAAGGTTCACAGTGATGAGGTAAACAATGCCGTGCAGGATATTGTTTCTATCAGTGAGGAGTTTGCCGCCAGTGCCGAGGAAGTAGCAGCTTCCACTGACCAGCAGGCCGAAGAAACAGTGAAAATTAACTCTTCATCAAAATATCTTAGTGAACTTGCTGGCGAACTAGTGGAAAACGTTAGCGGCTTTAAACTGGACAATTCGGAAAATGCCGGTCTCATTCAGTGGTCAAGTGCCCTGTCGGTGGGCAACGATGAAATCGATGATCAGCACAAGGAGTTATTCAAGGGAATAAATTCTTTTCTAGGGGCATGCCGCCAAGAAGAGGGTAAAAGTAAGATCATTGAAATTCTGGACTTCTTAAGTGATTACGTAGAGAAACATTTTGGCACAGAAGAGAAATATATGTCGCAGTACAATTATTTGGGATATGAAAAACATAAGGAACAGCACGAGATATTTAAGACGAACTTTACAGATTTGGTGGACAGAATCAACAGAGAAGGCGTCCATTCGGACATTGTCATCACGGCTAACCGTGTGGTAGTGGACTGGCTCATAAACCATATCAAAAAAGTGGATACAAAACTTGCTAAGTTTTTAAACGAAAAGAATAATGCATAACATTTCCAGATAAACAGCCCGGTATTGATTAATTACAATTTGAGGAACCTCCGGTAATTATGGGTTCCCGATATTTGGCGCCTACAAAATATCAAATTCACGTTAGAACATTCAGTTCTAGCGTGAATTTTTTTATGTGGGGAAGAGGCGGTTTTTGATTGTAGGGAAATGCTATAGTTCTGACTATAGATATTACAGGTATTTGGGATTAATTGTCGAAAGATGATATAACTTGCTAATGGGGGAAATTTTTGTGAAGAAATCTGTAAGATTAGCTGCGGCTTTAAAATACGAGATGGATGAAGGAAAAGCTCCGATGGTCGTTGCTTCAGGTAAAGGGGAAACGGCGGAAAAAATCATTGAAATGGCTGAGGCATCAGGAGTGCCTTTGCATGAGGATGATGCTCTGGTAGAGGTATTGACTTCATTGGAAGTAGGTACGGAGATTCCGGAGGAATTGTACCAGGCAGTGGCACAAGTGCTAACCTTTGTTTGGCAGTTGGATAAGAAATACAGTAAGGGGTAATGAATGATGAGAACCAGTGGCATTAATATATCTACCCAAAATCTAAATAACTTACAGCAAAAACTTTCTCTTAGCAAAGGACAAGTGGTTAAGGGACAGGTTGCTGATGTGCACGGAAATAAGGTTGTGCTTAAATTAGGCACCGCCGTACTTAAAGCGGAAAGTCAGGTTCCTTTGCAGCAGGGACAATTACTTAGACTTTTGGTGGAAGGGATTACGGATAATATAATTAAGCTTCGGGTTGTTAGCGAGGAAGGACTGGTAAAACCGGAAGCCGTTTTGCTTTCGCGTTTGGGACTGCAGCCTTCCAAGGAACTGGAGCTGATGGTTCAGCAGCTGTTGCGGTTTAAGTTGCCCATTGACCCGGAGATGATTAAACTGCTCAGTAACTTAACAAAGATGGAAGGCTTTTCAAGTGACATGCTGATGCTGGCTGCTTGGTTGAAAAGTGTGGGAATAGATGTGCGGTCCTATGAAGATATGAAGGAGCTTATACAATTATTGAAGATGTTAAAAGGCCAGATGTCCCAAAAAGAAGAAGCCCAATTTTTTAAATTTTTAAACCGGCAGGAAAATCAAATGTTGTCTGGTTATAATCTTTACGGATGGCCATTTGATAAACACCATTTATATTTGATTGCGGACGGATCAAAAAACAGCAAGCTTAATCCAGATAACTGTACATTGGTGCTTAAAGTTGCGTCTAATGCTCTAGGCGATGTGTGGTTTAAGATTAACTATAATGACAGCAGCTTAAAAGTGAACATTATCTGTAACGGCGAAAATAGTAGAGAGCTGCTTGAAAAGGAATCTGATACACTACGGAACGGTTTGTCCGTTGTTGGTTATTCAATTGAACAACTTGTCGTCAATGTCGGCTTAATCAACACTGTTCTGGATCTAATCCCCGCCCCCAAACAAACTATCACCGGCGTAAATTACCAAGTTTAACCTTTGATTACAGCCGGGATGAATCTCCTCTGCTAATGTCTCCTATATCTATATTCCGGTTTTCATATCTCGACGATCTTATTTACCGGTCTTTGCTTAACATTTTTACTCTAAACTACTAAATTCTGCTCTTGGAAATTCAACATTGAGAACCGTCCCCGAATTCAAGATTTTTGGTGAAAAAAAAGATTGGAAGATGAAGGAATTACACGGTTCTTGTTGAAACAATCCAAATAAGGAGAATAGTGTCTATTTAAAGGAGTTAGGCTCAGTATGTGTATGAGCGCCCAGATTTTGGGAGGTGATAAGGTGCAGAATATGTTTAGTGATTTTACCAGTCAGTTGTTGACGAAAGCTTTGGATACGGCTTCAACGAGACAAAGGGTAATCAGTAATAATCTAGCAAACATTAACACACCCGGCTTCAAACGTTCTTACGTCACTTTTGAAGAGGAACTGCGTAAGACTTTGGAGACAAATAACAGGATAAACCTAAATTCCATACAAAAAATTGAGCCTCAGATAAATAAGGATAATTCCACCACCATGCGGCTGGATGGTAATAATGTGGACATGGATCAAGAGATGGTGAATCTGGCTATGAATTCCATTAATTACAATACAGCGGTGCAGCAGTTAAACAAAAAACTTGGTATGTTGCGTTACGTTATTAGTGAAGGGAGGAGATAACCATGAAACTATTTCAGTCTATGGCCATTAGCGCCAGCAGTCTAACTGCTGAAAGACTACGGATGGATCTTATCTCTAGCAATATTGCTAATATCAATACTACTCGTACTGAAGAAGGCGGCCCCTACAAGAAAAAAGTGGCCATATTTCAGGAAGAACTGGAGCGGAAAATTAACGGTCAAACTGTGGGAAATGGTGTCAAAGTAGCTGCTGTTGAAGAAGCCAAGACACCACCAAAAATGATTTATGACCCCAGTCATCCTGATGCAAACAAAGATGGCTATGTGGCAATGCCTAACATTAATGTTGTTAACGAAATGGTAGATTTGATTTCTACCACAAGAGCATATGAAGCGAACGTAACCGTACTTAACGCTAGCAAAACAATGGCAATAAAGGCTCTTACCATTGGTAGAGGTTAGGGGATAACTTATGAAAATTGATTTAACAAAAACAATTCCACAACTTCCGACACAATTGGAAAGTAACAAGAATGACAAACAAGCCTCAGGGGCTAACTTCGCTGACGAAATCAAAAAGGCACTAGACGAAGTAAACGATCTTCAACTGGAAGCGGATAAAATTACCAATCAGTTTTTCACAGGAGACATACAGGATTTACACCAGGTTATGCTTGCTACTGAAAAAGCGGATTTGGCATTGCAGTTAACAATGGAAATACGCAATAAAGTCATAGAGGCATATAAGGAAATATCCCGCATGCAGATATGATTTATGAACCTGCTGAAGGGAGTGGATGGGCTTGAATAATTTTTTGCAACAGATACTAGAAAAATGGTCGTCACTATCAACTACAAAAAAATCCGCAGCAATCATTATGGGCGTTGCAGTTATTATTTCTGTTACTATGCTCTCTCGGTGGACTAATCAATCAAATTTCAAACCGTTGTTTACGAAATTAGAAGCCAAAGATGCTTCGGCAGTTGTAGAACAGTTGAAAGAATTGGGCGTCGAATATCAGTTGGGAGCCCAAGGCACTAGTGTGCTGGTGCCGGAGAATAAGGTGTACGAACTGCGATTACAGCTGGCCGGCACAGGGATTGTACCCAGCGGCGGTACTGGTTTTGAACTATTTGATCAAACTCGCTTAGGCATGACTGACTTTGAACGCCGCCTTAATTATCAGCGTGCGCTGCAGGAAGAATTGCGCCGGACCATCGTAGCTATGGAAGAAGTTGAACAGGCTAGAGTTCACCTAGTTATTCCCGAAGCAAGTGTCTTTATAGATAATGCGTCTGAGTCTTCTGCCTCGGTAGTGATAAAGTTAAACCCTATGGCCAGCTTGGGACCAAATCAGGTGAGGGGAATTGTGATGCTCCTGACCAACAGTGTTGAAAACCTTAAGCCAGAGAACGTTAATGTTATTGACATGGAAGGGAATGTTCTTTCTGACCAAGTTGGTTCGAATGATAGTTCGTCACTGGCCCAGAATCGTGTGAGACAGCAGGGATTACAACGCGAATTTGAAAAGAATCTAGAAGATAGAGTTCAGCGCATGTTGGAGCGCATTTTTGGTCCGGGGAAAGTGGTTACCATGATTAGTGCCGATTTGAATTTTGATGAACGTCAGGTGACCCGCATAGATTACGGTCAGGATGGTGTGGTAAAAAACGAGCAGATAATAAGAGAGGATACCTCGACTAACGGCAGCACCGCCGGGGGAACTGTTGGAACAGATTCCAATATGAATACATACCCGGGCCTGGATCAGGCGGGCGAAAGCAACAGCCAGTCTAGTGAAAATATTACCAGGCAATATGAAATAGACCAGGAACAGGAAACGGTTGTCTATGCACCGGGAAGGGTTGAAAGGTTATCTACTGCCGTTACGGTTGACGGGCCGTTGACTGGTCAACAAGTTACACAGATACAGGATCTGGTTACTGCTGCTATCGGTTATTATCCGGATAGAGGAGATCAACTAACTGTGATGAGTATGGCCTTTGATAAGAGTTTTGTGACTGAAGCCGAAAACGCTATGGAACAGCAGGCTGTTCAACAATTACAGGAGCAGACGACAGAGAGGTATATATATGCCGGTCTAACTGCATTAGGGTTAGTATTGGCATTCATCTTGATTTTAATTGGATTTCGCAGGAGACGTTCTTCCGGTCAGTTAGATGCAACAATTGAAGATGTGGTACCTATTCAGGACGTTAGCACCATGCACATTGAAGAAGACCAATCGCGCGAAGACCCTAAAAAACGCCTGGAAAGAGAAAAACGAGAGAAGAAGAAAAAGGACGTACGTCGTCTTGTAGATGAAAACCCGGAAAATGCGGCACAGTTGGTAAAAACATGGCTAAGTGAGAAGTAGGATTTTCCTGGAAGGTACTTATATGAAGAACCCTAAGCTTTATGTAATCTTAGAATCAAGGGGTGGGTTAATTGCGGCAGGGAATGCGATATACCGGTGCAAAAAAAGCAGCTATTTTTATGATATCTTTGGGGCCGGAGCTATCTTCAAAAGTACTAAAACAGCTATCAGGTGAGGAAATAGAACAAATCACTTTTGAAATAGCAAATATGGGTAAGGTGGATCAGGCGACCCAGGTTCAGGTTATGGAGGATTTTTCCGGACTGCATAATGCAAGGGAATATCTGATGCATGGCGGTATCAAATACGCCAGA
Organism: Bacillota bacterium; assembly: GCA_016278515.1. Classification (GTDB taxonomy): domain Bacteria; phylum Bacillota; class JADQBR01; order JADQBR01; family JADQBR01; genus JADQBR01. The sequence continues at coordinate 59,690 of JADQBR010000036.1, read as the reverse complement.
GAAATCTTGGACAAATCAGTAGGACCCCAGAAGGCCAGCGAAATTATTAAGAGATTAGTAGCTCATACCAAGACCCGACCTTTTTCCATGATAAGAAAAACGGACCCAAAACAGTTAATGAGTTTTATAGAACACGAACATCCACAGACTATTGCATTGATCTTAGCTTACATTGATCCTGATCAAGCTTCTGTAGTTCTAAACAGTTTGCCGGAAGAAAGACGCAGCGACATCGCTAGACGTATTGCGGTAATGGAACGTACCCCGCCGGAAGTCATTCGGGAGATTGAGGGTGTGCTTGAGAAAAAACTTTCCTCCGTAGTACAGTCAGAGTTTGCTGAGGCCGGTGGCGTTAATGCCTTGGTTGAGATTCTTAACCGTGTAGATAGAAGCACAGAAAAAGTAATCTTGGAGGACTTGGAGGAAGAAGATATTGAGTTGGCGGAGGAAGTGCGCAAGAGGCTGTTTGTATTTGAAGATATTATCACCTTGGACGATGCCTCTATTCGCAGAATTATGCAGGAAATAGACATGAAGGATCTTCCCTTGGCGCTGAAAGGTGCCAGTGACGAAGTTACTGCCCGAATCTTTAAAAATCTATCTAAAAGAGCGGGAGAAATGCTGCAAGAGGACATCGAATTTATGGGGCCGGTACGGTTGCGCGATGTAGAAGAGGCTCAACAGCGGGTGGTTGCAGCAATCCGACAGCTTGAGGAAAGTGGCGAAATTATTATATCCCGTGGCGGGGAGGACTCGATAGTTGTCTAAAATATTCAGAGGTTCAGATGTTTATGATGAAGGGAAGGAAATTGTTTTAAGGGAGCAATTTGAAACGGAAGAGCAGTCAGAGGACTCTTTCAGGACAAAAGAACAAGTGGAGCCCGAATTAGAAACATTAAAAGAAAAAGCTCGGCTGGAAGCTGAAGAAATAGTTGAGCAAGCTAAGGCAGATAGAGATAAAATAGCGACTGAGGCTCAAGAGACCGGCTTTCAACAAGGATATAATGAGGGATTGACTGTCGGAAAAAAGGAAGCAGACAAATTGCGATTGCAGGCTCAAGAAGTATTAGACCAGGCAAGAGGTTTGCTTAAAGAGACTGTAGCAGAAACTGAACCTAAAATTATAGACCTGGCAGTAGAGATTACGACTAAACTAATTCAGGTACAGCTTGAGCTGTCACCTCAGCAGATAAAGATAATCGCGCAAGAAGCGCTTCAGAAAGTCAAGGGTGGTAAGAATTATTTAATACATGCTAACCCCAAGGATGCAGAAGTACTGCGATCCAATAAGGAACTGCTTCTTCAGGAACTGCCCGGAAACGTAACTCTCAGGATTATTGTAGATCAACATATTACGCCTGGTGGTTGTTTGGTGGATACTGAGCAGGGACAGATTGAGGCCACTATTGATGGGCAATTGGATAGAGTAAAAAAAGCATTGTTAGGAAGGAAAAAAGTTGACAGTTAATATTCCTTGGGAGAGCTTTTCCCAACAAGTAAACAGCATAGACTTTATGCAAACTCGCGGTAAAGTTACTAGAGTGGTAGGACTTACCGTAGAGGTTCAGGGTATTGATGTATCCATCGGTGAGGTTTGTAACATTTACCCACCCGGAAACGGCATAGTCCGAGCCGAAGTAGTAGGTTTCCGCGATGGCGTGACGCTGTTGATGCCCTTAGGCAAACTTGGCGGTATTGGACCTGGGTGCTTAGTAATACCTACAGGTCATCCATTAGAGGTGGCAGTAGGACCTCAAATGCTGGGGCAGGTGCTGGATGGATTAGGGAATGTCATGGATGGTGCAGAACTTGCTTACAGTAAAAATGCACAATCATATCCGGTAGACAATGATCCTCCAAATCCGCTAACAAGAAAGCGCATTACAGAACAATTAATAACTGGCGTTAAGGTTCTTGACGGGCTATTAACATGTGGTTTGGGACAGAGAATTGGTATCTTTGCCGGTAGTGGTGTAGGTAAAAGTACATTAATGGGAATGATTGCCCGAAAAAGTAGTGCTGATATTAATGTTATTGCTCTAATAGGAGAAAGGGGCAGAGAAGTTCTGGAGTTTTTGGAAAAAGACTTGGGAAGTGATGGTTTAAAACGCTCGGTGGTAATTGTTGTTACTTCCGACCAGCCTGCATTAATAAGAATTAGAGGGGCTATGGTGGCCACCTCTATTGCAGAATATTTCCGGGATCAAGGTAAAAAGGTAATGTTCATGATGGATTCCGTTACCCGTTTTGCCATGGCCCAACGAGAAGTCGGGCTGGCAATCGGGGAACCGCCGGCTACTCGGGGATACACCCCGTCAGTATTTGCCATGCTTCCACGGTTACTCGAACGGGCTGGCAACTCTGCTCAAGGATCAATAACCGGGCTCTATACAGTGTTGGTTGATGCAGATGACATGAACGAACCAGTTGCTGACGCTGTTCGCGGTATCTTAGATGGACATATTGTATTATCTAGGAGGCTGGCAGCCAAGAATCATTTTCCCGCTGTAGATGTACTTGAAAGCATCAGTAGGTTGATGTTGGAGATTACAGACAAACAGCACCAACAGTTGGCAGGGCGGTTGAAAGGCCTGCTGGCCACCTATAAAGAAGCCGAGGATTTAATTAGTATCGGTGCTTACGAAAGAGGTTCCAATCCTAAAATTGATGAGGCTATAAAATATCATGATAGAATAAACAAATTCTTGAGGCAGAACATTGACGAAAGTCTTTCCATGGAGGAAGTTCTGAAACAGCTACAAAATGCAATGGTTTAAAGAGGTGGCTTTATAATGTTTAGTTTTAAATTACAAAAGGTACTAGACTACAAGCAAGCGCTGGAAGAGGAAAAAAAACAGCAGTTAGGGGAAGCGTTTCGTGGCCAACACCATGCAAAAACCTTGCTTACACAGTACAAAGAGGAGAAACAAGCCGTTCAACAGCCATTAAACGGACCAATTGACTTAAACAGCCTAGTACATACTCATCATTACCTTAATGTGTTGGAGCAGCAGATAGTTTCTCAAGCCCAAAGGTTATCTAGCGCGGAAAATATGGTTAAGGAAAAGCGGGTTGAATTGGTATCTGCTATGCAGGAACGCCAGGTGTTGGATAAGTTAAAAGAGCGCCAACAGGAAAGGTATGTCTATGAGTTTAATTCAAAGCAGCAAAAACTGCTGGATGAAGTGGCAACTGCTTCTTTCGTAAGAAAGAGAGTTGATAGATGAAGGGTTATTATGGAAAGGGGGTGAACAAGTGAATGTAAACCTGATGTTAGGGCAGGCAGGAAATGCCGCAGGTGCTTCAATGCAAATGTCGGGCTCTTATGGGGGGCAAGGCCAAGGAACAGAGACTGAGAGCTTTGCTGATTTAATCGCTGCACTACAAGCCCTGGCAACCAAGACGCCAAATCAGGCAGAAGGACAAAGTACTGGGGCCCCGCCTATAACTGCATTAGCACAATTATTTCAGCAGTCAAGTGAGATGCCAGGCGAGCAGCAAAATGCAAGGTTAATTTCGACTCAGATGATGAAGGAAATGACCATTAAGACTGCTGTGAATCAGGTGGAAGGAAAAGGGACTACTGGGGACCCGCCTGTAACTGCATTAGCACAATTATTTCAGCAGTTAAGTGAGATGCCAGATCAGCAACAAAATGCAAGTTTGACTTTTACTCTAATTGCTAAGGAATTAACTACCGAGGCTGCTGTAAGACAGCTCGAAGGGCAAGCTGAAACCGGTGAGCTAGGAGAAAAAGCATGGAAACTGGCACGGTTGTTTAATGAGGCAGGAAAAGCTCTTGGTGAGACAGAGATTACTGATTATAAACTGGGTCAGACAGATGCTTTTCAGCCAAAAGATCCCAATTTGCCTATCCAGGAATTAGTGCAAACCTTAAAGAGTGACTTGGGTTTAGTCGGAATAGTGCAGGACTTGATGACTAAGGTTGTTAATCAGCAGCAAGGACAAGGCCATGCCGAAGCACAATTAAGGACGACACTAACCCAGATGCTTAAACAGTTGGGACAGTCATCTAGCGAGCAGTCGAACAATAATCAACAGTTTGGACAGGCCGGGGGCATGGAAGATACTTCTGAAACAACTACTTCCTCTGTGGACAATCCGGAAGGGCAGGATATTGCAGAATTATTAACAATGCTGCTGGGTTCGTCGGATAAGCTGACAAGTCAACCTGGTGAGGTATCCGGCAAAAAATTGCAACCTGAGCTAGTGCAGTTGCTTCAGCAATTACGAGGAACTGATGTTCAACAACCTGTTTCGAATCTTGCAGAAGGCAAGAATGAAGTTCAAGGCAGCACCTATCAATCCGTTAAAGCCGACCTAATACAATTACTGCAGCAGTTGGGTAAAATTCAAGCCCAACAGGATGATGGGAAGGCGAAGAACATCTTAGGAGCTTTCAGTCTGGTATTAACTCAGATAGCTGATAACCTACAAGGTTTGGGCCCAACACAATTATCTTCGCAGAACAACGAGCATATGCCTGATAATGCTTTAAGGCAAGTTAGTCAGCAGTTAAGTCAAGGTGAAAGTGACCAAGCTGTCAGCCGATTATTACAAATCCTTAGTACCAATGGGGAACGGCAGGAATTAATACCAAATAGGCAGATCGTTAAATTAGTGGAAGCTTTGGTTAAACAAACGGCCGAGGACAGGGATACTACAGGGAAGAATCCGTTGACGGAACCTCGACAGCTATCAAGCTCAGCAGAAAACGCCATACTAAAACTGATTAACAACAGCGAAGGCACCAATCATAGTGTGCAAAGTCTTGCTAAAAACGACTTGCTGCAAGCACAAAATCAGCAAAGCATTCTAGCAGATGGTAAAGGGAACGAGGAAAGCCGGCAGCTACCGCAGGAGTTGAGAGACGCATTAGAAACCTTAGGGTTGAGCAAAGATCAGAAAAAGCAGTATCTGCAAGTGGTAAATCGGCTAAACCAGGGGCTAAATGTAAAGTCACAAGAAATCACAAGATTGGTCAAAGATATAGTGATGCATACTGATGGGCAGCTAAAGGAACTATCTGTTGATACCGATAAAATAAAGAATCTTATTTCAAATTTTATGCCGGAAAAGGCGGACTATCCAAGGGTGCAATTGACATCCACTAAGTTGCCTAGCGACAATTTACTAAGCGCCCAAAAGGCAACATTATCAAAGGATGCCGGAAACGATAACGCTAATTTCTCTAAGGACCAAGAAGAAAATACTAAACAGTTGGCTACAGGCAAGGAAATGACTCTTGCCAGTGTACACCAAAAAGGAAACTCCGGCACAGATTTTTCTAAGGTCTTTAATCAAACGCGCAGCCAGGAAATGGGAGAGTCGATCTTCAAGCAGATAGTTGGGAAAACCCAAGTTCTATCTACTGAAGGCAAACAAGAAATTCAAATTAAACTGAAACCGCAGCACTTAGGACAGTTATCCTTAAAAGTTGAACATACTGATGCCGGCATTGTTGCCAAGATAGCGGTAGAGAGTCATAAGGTGCAGGAGATGATCAAGGAGTATCTCCCCATACTAAAAGAAACGCTTCAGGCACAAGGTATTAAAGTAGGACAAATGAACGTTACTGTACAGGATGACGGCAACCAACAACAATCTCAACTTTTCCAGTTTCAGCAGCAGCAACAGCGGTTTAATAAAGGAAAACAGTGGAATTATGGTGAGCGAAATTCCTCTGGTGAAGTGATTGATGGTCAGGCTGAGGACGTTCAAAGAAGCACAAATCAACTGGTCGACTATTTAGCATAGAAGGAGGTGAGAACATGGAAATTCAAGGCACTAAAAATGCAAGTAATCAGGCCGGAACGACTAATATCACAAAAGAAGAGTCGCGGGACACGCTGGGGAAAGATGATTTTTTGAGTCTATTGGTAACACAATTAAAGTATCAGGATCCGATGGAACCTTTAAAGGACACTGAATTTATTGCACAGCTAGCTCAGTTTAACGCTTTGGAGCAGGCGCAAAATACAAATGAAGGTATAGAAAGCCTAAACGAAAGTTTCTCCGGTTTTGGAACTGAGTTTTCGCAGTTTAATGCTAATTTTGCCAAATACGATGAAAAGTTTACGGGCTTTTTGGAGCAGCAGCAGAATAACGCAGGTTGGCAGGTGCTGGGAGTATTAACTCTCTTGGGTAAAGATGTGACCGGTATTGACAGTTCCGATGAGGAAATCACAGGGAAAGTTACTGGCGTTAAAATGAACGGTGGCGACCCTATCTTAATGGTGGGTGATGCCAGCTTAAATTGGCGAAACATTAAGGAGGCTTCTTTAATAGAAGAAGTTGAAGACGGATCCGGAGGTGACACAGTTGACCAACAAAATCAATCTACAACAGCCGATAGCACCGGTACAACCGGGGAAACAGAACCAACAACCTAAAGATAAACAGCCGATTGCGGGCCCGTCCTTTGATGCAGTACTCCAACAGACCGTTGAAACTTCTACGGAAGTTAAATTTTCTAAGCATGCCCAACAGCGTTTGTCTAGTCGTAACATTACCTTAGAACCGCAGCAGGTGGAAAAGCTTAACCAAGCTGTTCAAAGGGCCGGCGAAAAAGGTGCCCGGGAATCTTTGGTACTGATGAACGATTTGGCGTTTATAGTCAGTGTCCCCAACAAGACGGTAGTAACCGCAGTAGACGGACAGAGCTTAAAAGAAAATGTCTTTACCAATATTGACAGTGCAGTAATTGTTTAACGGGCTGGACCTCTATGAGGAAGCCCAAAGTTGTTGTCCGACTGACAACAACTAATTACCTAATTTAAAATTTGGAGGTCGATATTAATGTTACGTTCATTGTATTCCGGAGTTTCCGGATTAAAAGCACACCAGGTACGCATGGATATTATTGGGAATAACGTTGCTAACGTCAATACATTTGGGTATAAGAAAAGTCGCGTCACTTTCCTGGATCTGTTTAGTCAAACTTTAAGAAACGCTTCTAGACCAACGGATGAACAAGGGGGGATTAACCCCACCCAGGTGGGGTTAGGTGTGGCTATAGGCTCCACTAATACCATCTTTAGTCCCGGTAGTATTCAGCCGACGGAAAGGGATACTGATATGGCTATATCCGGTGACGGGTTCTATAGTCTCAAAGATTCACAAGGAGAATTTGTATTCAGCCGTTTGGGTGCTTTTGAATTTGATGCCACCGGCACCTTAGTTAACCAAACAGGTTTGAGAGTTCAAGGTTATACCGTGGATGATCTAGGAACATTAACTCAAACAGTTGGAGATATAGTTATCCCCGGGGATTCCGGTTTGGAACCGGAACCTACCAAAGAGATAACTTTTGTGAATAACTTAAATTCTAAGGCAGAAATTGGAACATCTACAATAGTAGCAAAACAAGTATATGATTCCCAGGGTCAGAGTCATATGATAAACACTACTTACACTAAAACAGCGGATAATGAATGGCAGTATTCAGTAAGTTTAGCTGAGGATGATTCGCTAATTCAAGGTTATATAAATGAATATTTTCCAAACTTTTCCTCTTTGTCACAAGATGCTAAACAATTTGCAATAGAAGCTGCTCAGGCGAACGTTTTTGAACCGGAGGCTACCACGGCCTACATGGGTAAAGCTAGAACTACATTGGACATTCCGGCCACTAAGGCATCAGGCAGCATGATGGGCGGCGATATGATTATCACCGCTAATGTAGGCGGAACGGATGGAAACAACATTTCTGTTGAATTCTTGGAAGCAGCAGAAGATGACGCACCTACTACCGTTGAAGTAGTAGGGGATAAAATAACAGTAACAATTGGAAAAAATGGCACCAATCTTAAGTCATACCAGGAAGTAGCGGACAGCATTAACTTCAGCCCGGCATCCTCGTTGATTGGGGCAAAAGTTGCCAGTACGGCAACTTCTACTGACCCTGCCTCCGCAGAGCCATCGGTTACTTTGAAAGGTGGCGTTGAGTCAGCAGCCATTACTATTAGTGCAGCCAACTCAGGTTTAGATGGTAATGATTATTCTATTGTCATTGATGACGGTAACGGAGCAGCTGGTCAAACACTTGCCGCGTCTATTAATAGCAACGACAAAGTAACTGTAACGCTGGCCACAGACGCAAATGGACAGGTGACAAGCACACTTCAAGACGTGGTTGACGTAATCAATACTAATTTATCTGCGGATGTAGAGGCGAAGGTAAACTCTGCTTATTCAGATTACCTAGCAGGAGAAGTAGCAGAAACTCAATTTGTCGGTGGTTTTCTTGAGGGGTTGGACATAACAGCTGACTTCCAGGGTGTTGCAGGAAACGAGATAAGTATTAAACTGCAGAATTTATCAACGGCCACAGCCACAACAGCATCTGCAGATGGCACCAACATTACGGTTAGCTTGGCCCCGGGAGCAACCTTAAGTGATGTAGTTAGTGCTCTTAATGGGGATCCCGAAACAGCGACGTTGGTGGATGCTTCCCTAGCAGATAGTTCATATGCTGCTGCGTTAGCGGACCCTACCCCAGTAACTAATATGATTGGTGGTTCAGCGGCGGCCACAAATCCTAGAACTGGTTCAATACTGTTTGATGTTTACGGTAAAATTGATGAAGAAGCTACTCGGAAAACCAATCTTGCCAGCACGGGGAAATTAACAAAATCCTTTAGCTTTGACCCCATTGGTTCGGATGCTGATAGGGTAACTGTTAGCCCGGATTTTGAAGGTTTGACTCAGTTTGAAGGAGCCTTTTCTGTTGTGGCCAGGAATCAGGATGGTAACCCTGCCAGTACCATATCAAACATTAATGTAGAAAAGGATGGCACTATTATAGGTGAATTCGCAGGCGGTTACCGCAAGGTGCTGGGACAGATTACGTTAGCCACATTTGCCAACATGGGTGGTTTAAATAAGATCGGTAACAGCTTGTACCGATCTACCGGTAACTCCGGAGATCCTCAAATTGACGCTCCAGAAACTGTCGGTAGGGGCACTATCGTTGCCAATGCTTTAGAGATGTCCAATGTGGACTTAGCGGAAGAATTTACTGATATGGTTATTACCCAAAGAGGATTCCAGGCTAACTCTCGGACCATATCTACGTCTGATGAGATTCTACAGGAATTGGTTAACTTAAAACGATAATTTAAGTCTTATGTTTATGGTAATAAGGGGTGGATAATATCGCCCCTTATTACCGTAAATTACTTAGAGTGAAATTTGACGCGGAAAAGGTTACAGCACAGGGGTGAAACGTATGCGTTTAGATTCAATGACTATTATTGGAATAGTTTCAGGGTTTGGGGTAATTGGCGCGGCCATATTTATTGGTGGAAGCGTTGGACTTTTTATTAATATTCAAGGAATTTTAATCACTATTTTTGGTTCTATGGCAGCTTTAGCGGTTAATTATAACATTGCCCAATTAAAAAGGGTTTTTTCTACAGTAAGACAGGTTTTTACAGAGCAGCCATCTAACCCTACAGCAATTGTGGATCAATTTACGGAACTGGCTAAAAGAGCAAGAAGAGAAGGGTTGTTGGCGCTGGAGGATGAGATTCAAGATGATAGTGATCCATTCTTTGCAAAAAGCGTTCAACTAATGGTAGACGGATTGGAACCCGACCTGATAAGAGATATTATGGAAAACAATATAAATAATATGGAACAACGGCATGATATTGGACAGCGAGTATTTGAATCATGGGCCGAGCTTGCTCCGGCGTTTGGAATGATAGGCACATTGATCGGCCTAATTCAAATGTTGGCTAAATTGGATGACCCCAGTGCATTAGGGCCTGCTATGGCCGTCGCTTTACTAACAACTTTTTACGGCTCATTAATGGCAAATCTAATTTTTGCGCCCATGGCTGGTAAATTGGCTCTGAAAACAGAAGATGAAGTATTGGAAAAACGTATTATGTTGGAAGGGATACTGGGGATACAGTCTGGACTTAACCCGCGTATTCTGGAAGAAAAACTAAACATATTTGTTCCACCTTCAAACAGAGACCAGGAAGAAGAGGAGTCTCCGGGAGGGGGGGCGGAGTTCGATGCCGCAGGATAAAAAACAAAAAAAAGGTGCCCCTGCATGGATGGTTACTTATTCAGATTTGATGACATTGCTTTTAGTATTTTTTGTTTTGCTTTATTCTTTTTCTTCATTGGATGTATTGAAATTCAAAGCTTTTGTTGTTTCTTTTCAAGGAGCAGGAATATTAAACAACGGCCCCAGCCCCATGGAAAATGTTGATGATAACAAGGATCAAACAAAAGTAATAAATGAACAAATGGGTCAAGTAAGTGACAATGCCAAACTAATGGAAGTTTATACTGTTATTGAAGCTTTTTTGGAAAATAACGGTTTAGAAGCTTCGATTTCAGTTAAGTACGAGGAACGAGGAGTTGCTTTGACTATAAAGGAGAAGGTGCTTTTTGATTCGGGAAAGGCTGATTTAAAATCGGGTGCCAAAGATATGTTGGCTCAGCTTGGAGATTTATTTGCAAAAATACCTAATCAAATTAGTGTGGAAGGTCATACCGATGATAGACCGATAAACACCGTTGAGTTTCCTTCAAATTGGGAATTGTCGGCAGCGCGGTCTGCCAGGGTAGTGCGTTTTTTTACCAGAGAACATCATCTCGATCCCAAGCGAATGGTAGCCGTAGGGTACGGGGAATATCGCCCGGTGGTTTCCAATAAAACCGTGGAAGGACGGGCTACAAATAGACGTGTGGTCATTGTGATTAATTCGCAAAATCTTCAATAAGGTGGGGAAAGATAATTGGCTCAGCAACAACCAACACAAACTGCAGAAACGCCGCATAAAAAAAGCGGTTTTAAAAAAATATTAATTATTTCTCTTATATTGTTAATAGTAGCAGGAGCTGCAACTACTACATATATTATGTTTTTTAAAGATAGCCAGGGCACTCAAAAGGAAGTGCCTAAGGACATCTTTAAATTTCAGATGCAGACATTCACTGTGAACCTCGTGGATATGGATTATAGACGGTTTCTGAGAGTAGAAGTGACTCTTGAATACGGCAGCAAGGACTTACGACCAGAAATAGAGGAGAAGCGTCATCGGGTGAGAGATATGGTGATAAATATTCTGCGTGGTAAATCGGTGTCAGATCTGGATACTTTAGAAGAGACCGATGCATTAAGAACTGAAATCAGAACGGCAATTAATAAAATATTAACCGAAGGAGAAATAAGGGGCATCTATTTTAACGATTTCATTATCCAGTAATTGCCGGTAGGTTTCTTTAAAGTTCATTGATTCCGATATGTAAGGAGGACGATTGGTTTGAACATGTCAGAAAAGGAAATACAGTCTATGCTTGAAGGATCTAGTAATGATATAGAAGTTGTGAAAAAAGCCAAGTTTCTTCCTTTGAAAGAGGCAAACAAAACGGACAAAGAACATGATATTAAATTTTTGGGGAATGTGATCGTAGAGCTCGCTGTTGAACTGGGAGAAACTCCAAGAACTGTACGTGAAATACTGGAATTGGATAAGGATAGTGTACTGCCGGTTAATCGTTTGGCAGGCGAGCATGTAGATATAAATATTAATGACGAGTTTTTTGCTTCCGGCGAAATAGTTGTCATTAATGAGGTGTTGGGAGTTCGAATTAATGCTATAGGCAGTACGGAGGACTAATTATGGGGGATCTTGGTTCGGCGGTATTGAGGCTAATGGTTTCTCTACCCTTGGTACTGCTGCTTATTTATTTTGTCCTTAAATATGGTTTTGGCAAGAAGGGTTTTACGTCTTCAGGCACATTAAAGGTTGTGGATCAAATAGCATTGGGTAACAAGAACTATCTTGCAGTAGTAAAAGTAAAGGACAATTATCTCTTGTTATCAGTTGGTGAAAAAGGCATTAAACTGTTGGAAAAATTTAACGATTACCCGGAAATGGAACACATGGTTGGCGACAGAATTGTGCCAAGTCTGCAACAATGGAAAGCCAGGTTTTTTAAAGGCTACGACCCAAATGAAGGTGACAAAGATGAGAACTAAGTGGTTTTTAGTGATATTAGTCATATTATTAATAGTTATAGGCTGCGCGACACCTTCAGTCGCAGCACCGGTGCCTATCCCCGATATAAATATTGACGTTTCGCAAAGTGATAACCCGGGCCAAGTGGTGGATAGTGTGCGTTTGCTGGTTTTGCTGACTATTTTAGCGTTGGTGCCTGCCATCTTGATTATGATGACCTCATTTACTCGCATAGTTGTGGTGCTGTCGTTTGTACGTAATGCGTTGGCTACGCAGCAAACTCCGCCTAATCAAGTAGTAATTGGGTTGGCATTGTTTTTAACGTTTTTCACTATGATGCCTGTCTATCAGGACATTAAAATCAATGCTATCGACCCCTACGTAGCTGAGGAAATCAGTCAAGATCAAGCAGTTGATGCAGCAGCAGCTCCGTTGAGAGAATTCATGCTGGCCCAAACACGCGAAAAGGACTTGGCCTTATTTATCAATATAGCTAAACAGGATCGGCCGGCAACCATGGATGATGTTGCGCTGTCTACTCTAATTCCAGCATTTGTTATTAGTGAATTAAAGACTGCCTTTCAAATGGGTTTCATTATATTCATTCCATTTTTGATTATCGATATGGTAGTAGCCAGCACTTTGATGTCTATGGGAATGTTTATGCTTCCACCGGTGATGATTTCCTTGCCGTTTAAACTGATGTTATTTGTAATGGTGGACGGATGGTATTTAGTCGTAAAAGGTCTGGTAGAAAGTTTCTGAAGTATGGAGGTAGTTCATTGTCCCAAGAATACGTTATCCATCTGGCAAGAGAGGCACTAACCACGGCATTATTAATTGCTGCTCCTATCCTGGGGATCGGCTTAGTAGTAGGATTGGTTATTGCCATACTACAGGCAACAACACAAATACAGGAACAGACACTGACCTTTGTACCAAAAATTGTGGCGGTAATGCTGGCAATATTAGTTTTTGGGTCATGGATGTTAAACCTGTTAATAGGATTTACTCAAAACCTTTTTGGAAACCTTAGCTCCATAATCCGTTAGGGGTGCTGTCATGTTGGATTTTCCGCAATTGTCTGCTGCTTTTTTGGTGTTAGTACGGATATCTGCTTTTACAGTCACAGCGCCGTTTTTTTCGATAAAAGGAATTCCGGTCCTGACCAAGGTTGGCTTTGCAGTATTGTTAACCTTTTTAACAATACCCTTCGTGCCGCAACTGGAATCGGTTAATAGCATGTTAGTTTTTATGCTGTTGGTTGGCAAGGAAGTGATGACGGGTATATTGCTGGGCTTTACAACTAACTTGGTTTTACAGGCGGTGAGAATTGGGGGAGAATTGATTGACCTGCAGATGGGCTTTGCCATGGCCAGGGTTTTAGACCCTCAAAGTGGTACACAGGTAACGCTAATGGGAAATGTTATATATACTTTTGCCATTCTTTTATTTTTTGTTTTCAATGGACATCATGCTCTAATTTTAGCTATAGTAAAAAGCTTTCAATTAGTTCCGCTAGGGGCTGGTTCATTTGGTGGCGATCTTGCTCAACAGTTGGTAAGTCTTTTCGTAAGCATGTTTGACGTCGCTTTTAAAATTGCGGCACCGGTGTTGGCGGTACTGTTGATTAGTGATATTTCCCTGGGTTTGGTCGCAAGAACAGTCCCCCAACTTAACGTATTTATTCTAGGTTTTCCAATTAAAGCCGGATTGGGCATGCTGGTAGTGGCCTTAGTATTACCAATGCTGGCAGGGGTTATAAGTGACCTGCTGGTTCAGATGGAAAAAGACCTGATATTAATTATGGAGAGCTTGGTATGAAGGTTGCAGAAATTAGAATAACCCGAGTTATGGACTTACAGTTATTCAACCAGGAGAAAACTGAAGATGCAACCCCTAAACGAAAACGCGAGGCTCGTCAGAAGGGGCAAGTTGCCAAAAGTAGTGACATTAATGCTGCATTTGGACTATTGGTGATACTGCTAACTCTTTTTATGCTGCGGCAGTATTACTTGGAAGGGGCCAACAATGTCCTTCGCTTTTTTTTAAGTAATCGGATGAATTGGGAATTAAGTCAAGAGAATTTTTCGGTGCTGGTTCAAGAGGTATTATATGAATTTGCCAAACTAATAGCACCGTTACTGCTGTTCGCTGCCATGGCAGGGCTTATCAGTAATTTGGCTCAAGTAGGATTTTTATTTGCGCCGGAAGCCATTAAGCCTAAATTGTCCAACATCAATCCTGCCCAGGGTTTTAAAAAAATTGTTTCTAAAAAAGCCTTAGTAGAGTTAGTCAAAGCGATTATTAAAACTGTTGTAGTTGGTGTAGTTGCTTATGTTTTGGTAGCTAGCAGGTTCGAAGATTTATTGATGATAATGCAGACTAACGTCTTCGGCACTTTCCAAATTGCTTCTTCCGTAATATTTCGTGTTGCTTTAGGCGCAGTAGGAATTTTTGCCGGCATAGCAATCTTAGATTATCTTTTTCAGCGCTATGAGCACAATGAAAGACTGAAAATGAGTAAACAGGAAGTGAAGGAAGAATATAAACAAACTGAGGGTGACCCTCAAATTAAATCAAAGTTAAAAGAAAAGCAAAGAGAGTTTGCAATGGGACGAATGATGCAGGAAGTCCCTGAAAGTACAGTTATTATTACTAACCCCACCCACTTGGCTATTGCAGTAAAATATAATCCGGAAGAATTAGTGGCGCCTATGGTAGTGGCAAAAGGCGCAGATTATATAGCCCAAAAAATTATTGAAGTGGCGAAAGAACATGATATCCCGGTAGTTGAGAACAAACCTATTGCATGGCTGCTGCATGACAACGTGGAGATTGGTGAAGAAATTCCGGAAGAGATGTATCAGGCTGTAGCAGAAATACTGGCGATGCTCTACCGTCTTGGTAAAAGATTTTAACGAATAACAAAGGGGCTTGCTTATGGCAACAGAATCCAGCAGGTTAAACTGGACTTTAAAACAAATATCGAAAAATAGTGATATATTTATTGCTGCCTTGGTAATTGCAGTGGTTCTTATCATTGTTGTGCCGGTTCCACCAGGCATGTTGGATATTTTGCTGGCTATCAGTTTGACTATCAGTGCCATCATTTTATTAACTACCCTATTTACAACGGAACCGCTGCAGTTTTCCGTCTTCCCTTCATTATTGTTGGTGATAACCTTATTCCGATTATCACTGAATATTAGCTCTACCAAATTAATTTTACTAAATGCACGGGCCGGCGATGTAATTCAGGCCTTTGGCGATTTTGTGGTAGGCGGAAATTATGTTGTTGGACTTATAATTTTTATTATCATAACTGTTATTCAATTTGTTGTTATCACTAATGGTGCCGGTCGAGTTGCAGAAGTGGCAGCAAGATTCACACTAGATGCAATGCCTGGAAAACAAATGAGTATTGATGCGGATTTGAATTCAGGTTTAATCACGGAGCAGGAAGCCAAGGACAGGCGCAAGAAACTGCAGCAGGAGGCAGACTTCTTTGGAGCCATGGATGGTGCTAGTAAATTTGTAAAAGGGGATGCCATTGCCGGTATTGTTATAGCAGTAGTAAATATATTGGGTGGTTTTGTGATTGGTGTTTGGCAGTTAGATATGCCATTTATTGAATCTTTGCAGACATACACACTGCTGACTGTTGGAGACGGTTTGGTGTCACAACTGCCTGCTCTGCTGGTTTCTACTGCTACGGGTATCTTGGTGACAAGAGTCGGTGCAGGCCAGAGTTTTGGTAAGGACTTGGCCAGACAATTTACCAGCTTTCCGAAGGTAATAGCTATGACTGCGGTACTGTTATTGATATTGGCTTTAATTCCGGGTTTGCCTTCCCTGCCGTTTCTTATTTTGTCTGGTGCGTCCGGCTATGCTGCCTACTTATTAATTAACGAAAACAAAGATAAAGCTGCTTTGGAGCAAGAACAGGAACTGCAGGAGGCCAGAAAAAGCTCCAGACAACCGGAGGATGTCTTATCTTTATTACAAGTGGACCCGTTGGAGGTTGAAATTGGTTATCAGTTAATTCCTTTAACTGATGAAGGCCAAGGCGGTGATTTGCTGGATCGTTTAGCTGCGGTAAGAAGACAATGTGCCACGGAATTAGGAGTTTACGTTAGACCAATTCGTATCAGAGATAATCTGCAGTTGGGGCCAAACCAATATATATTTAAAATTCGCAGTAATGAAGTGGCAAAAGGGGAGATCATACCCAATCATTATTTAGCTATGAATCCCAGCGAAGAAGAGTTCGATTTGCCGGGTAGTGCTACAACGGAACCGACCTTCGGGCTGCCCGCATGGTGGATAAAGGAAGAGACTAAAGAAGATGCCGAAATAAGAGGTTTTACGGTGGTTGATGCCGAAACAGTACTTATTACGCACCTAACTGAATTTATTAAATCCCATGCTTATGAATTGTTGGGTAGACAGGAAGTGAAGGAACTGTTAGACCTGGTTAAGGAAAGTAATCCTGCATTAATTGAGGACTTGGTGCCTGATCTTATGTCTAACGGTGAAATACAAAAAGTATTGCAGAATTTGTTAAAAGAACAAGTGCCAATACGGGACATGGTAGGAATACTGGAATGTTTGGCCGACCATGCCGTCCGCAGTAAGGATAGTGATTATTTAACCGAGATTGTGCGGCAGTCAATGGCAAGGACTATTTCTCGCATTTTTGCGCCTAGCGGCACACTTAATGTTTTAACGCTGCACCCGCAAGTAGAAGAAAAGTTAGTAGGGTCGCTGCAACAAACTCAGGAAGGATCATATCCGGTTCTGGACCCTAATATTACTCAAATAATTTTTGATAATTTATCAGAGAACATACAAAGGGTTAATTTTGGGGATAATCAGCCAACAGTACTTTGCAGTGCCCGGGCACGTTTGGCTTTCAAACGTTTAACCGAAAGGTTTCTTCCTAATTTGGCTGTATTGTCCGTAAACGAACTAACTCCCAATTTGGATGTGGAGGCCGTTGGCATGGTGAATATAGGTGAAGATTAAACGATATGTAGTACGAGATATGCAGGATGCATTTACCATCATTCGTCAAGACCTGGGACCGGATGCAGTAATAATCAGCAGCAAAAAGGTACGTGAAAACGGCTTAATAGGGCTATTTTCACCGAAAAAATTGGAAGTAACTGCTGCAGTAGATGAAACCCGACAGGAGAAACCGACTGAGGATGTGAAAGATGAACATTCGGGAGGTTTGGAACGGGAAGTAGCAGAGATGAAGAAACTGCTTAATAAACTTACCAACTCATCTTACCAGGAACCCCAGCCTCAGACACTAGGACGTTGGCGGGAACTATTATTGCAAATGGAAATCAGTAACGAAGTTGTAAGCCAGTTATTTCAGGATGTTGGGGACCCGGGACAAGAAGTTTCTCAGCAGCAGATCTATGGCCAGCTAACTGAAAATATGATTACTATATTGGAAAAAGATTGCTCAAAAGATAGTAAGATTATCACATTTATTGGACCTACAGGTGTAGGTAAGACGACAACCATGGCAAAACTGGCAGCGCAATTCAGTTTGTATTTGAATAAGAAAGTGGCTCTGGTCACTATTGATACATATAGAATAGGAGCCGTAGAACAATTGAGAACGTATGGCGAAATAATGGGTATTCCCATTGACGTGGTGATGACTCCTAAGGAATTAAAACATATTGTTGATAAACACCAAGATAAGGACCTAATTCTCATTGATACTGCCGGGCGACCATCAAAAAATAGTGCTCAGATCCGTGAGTTAAAAGGTTTTCTTGAACAAATAGAAGTTGGTGAAACTTGTTTAGTATTGAGTAGTACTACTAGGGGCAGGGATTTGTTGAAAATTGTAGAAGATTTTAAAATAGTGGGTTATGATAGTTTAATATTTACCAAAGTTGACGAAACGGAAATCCTTGGACCCATTGTTGATGTAGTTTCAAAAACTGATGTTCCCGTAAGATACATAACCAATGGGCAGAATGTTCCGGACGATATTGAAGAGGCTACTCCGGAGAAGCTGGCAAAATTGATTTTGGGAGCTGCTCACGATGCATGACCAGGCATATAGATTAAGAGAAATAACAAATAGTAAGATTATCAAGAAAGCAGATAATCAAGGAAATGGTTTACGCATTCTTGCCGTGACTAGCGGTAAAGGGGGCGTGGGTAAGACTAACGTGGTGGTTAATTTGGCCCTTAGCCTGGCTAAAACCGGCAAGCGCGTTATGATATTAGACGCCGATTTAGGATTGGCAAATATTGACGTCTTAATGGGCTTGGTTCCTAAGTTTACTCTTTATGATGTACTGCGTGGGGAAAAGCTTTTGGACGACATAATTTTGACAGGTCCCTACGATCTAAAAGTACTGCCGGGTGGTTCGGGTATTCAAGAACTGGCCAACTTGGACTATTATCAGAGAGAACGATTGATTTCTGCTCTGCGTACTTTTGAAAGTGATGTTGACTTTCTCATCATTGATACTGGGGCCGGGATTTCTCGAAATGTGTTGGCTTTTATTTCAGCAGCGGATGAGGTCTGTGTGGTGTTGACGCCGGAGCCTACTTCGATTACCGATGCCTATGGATTGATAAAGATATTGTCAAAGTTTAAACTGCATGATGAAGTTAGTTTAATAGTTAATATGGTGGCTCATTCTACTGAAGCGAGCCAAACCGTTAATAAAATACAGACTGTAGCAAATAAATTTCTACAAATAAAGGTTAAGCAGTTGGGATATATTTCACAGGATTTATCGGTGGGCAAGGCGGTGCGAAAACAGCAGCCTTTTGCTCAACTTTACCCGAAAGCTAAAGCTACCAACGACATCAACCAAATAGCCCAAAAAATAATGGGGTATAGAGTTAACCAAGGGAAAGGAATGGATGGTTTTGTCAATAGATTGATGCGGCTGTTTAATTAATATAATATCCCTTTGTTGCATCGATTAGTTAGCTACGCTGAAAGTGGGGATTTTTTTGACCATTGAGATGAGCTTATTTGTAAACAAAAAAATAGAGATAGCACGATTGAACGAAGATGATATATTTAAAAGTATGGTTAAAAGTGTGGATAATAATATCTTTACCATTCAATTGCCTACCAAGGGTCATGAGAGATTGATACTACAGCAGGGTGACCAGGTTGAGGTTTCCTATATATTTGACGGCGGGCGAATTGTCTTTGAGAGTACTGTGGTCGGTCGGGTGCTGGATGAAAGTGTGCCTTTATATAAACTGGTTATTCCCCAGGAAGCTAAACGAATTCAACTGCGTCAACATGTCCGATTGGATATTGCATTGGAAATCAGTTATCAGAAAGTGACAAAGAACGAGGATAATAAATTAATCATTGACGATAAGAAAAAACGTGCCATAACGCGTGATATTAGCGGTGGCGGGCTTCAATTTATTAATAGGGAGCATCTGGAATCCGGCAGTTTAGTTATGATAAACTTGGACTTGGCTGGCAGGAATAAGAAAGACAAGAATTTTTCAATTCTTAGTGTCATTAAGAGGGTGAGTGGATTTCAACAAAACGGGAGAAAACGTTGGACTACAGGTGCAGCTTTTATCGATATAGATTCCCGTGACCAAGATACTATCATTAGCTTTGTATTTAAGAAATTGATAGAACGTCGTCGTATGGCACGCGACTAGGAGAGAGAGTTATGAATCAAGCATCTCGTGGAAAATCGGCAGACCCATATGTTAGAGGGGATGAAGTTACACGAAACCAGTTGTTGGAGCAGCATTTGCCTCTGGTAAGGATAATAGTAGGCAGGTTAAAATTGCGATTGCCTACGGGAATTGATGAAGAAGACTTGATTGGCTATGGTATTATCGGGTTGATGGATGCTGTGGATAAATTTGATAATTCGAGGGGCTTAAAATTTGAGACTTATGCCTATAGTAGAGTCCGTGGTGCAATAATTGATGAACTGCGCCGCTTAAGTTGGGCTCCTCGGTCGACTATGGACAAGTTAAGCCGAGTTCAGGGCGTAGTAAAGGAGTTAGAGCAAAAGTATCAAAGGGAAGTGACAGTCAAGGAAATCGCCAACGCGTTAAATATGGATGAAAATCAGGTGCACGAAATTATAAATGAGGTAAACTACCTGTCTGTAAGCCATTTAGGTGAACTACTTTTGCTGGAGGACAGAAACATAGAGTTAATAGATACAGTACGGGATACCGGCCTGACACCGGAACAGGTGTTACTGGCTGACGACACAAAAAAAAGGCTGACGGACAATTTGGGTAAATTGCTTGAAAAAGAGCAGACCTTGTTATCCTTGTATTATTTTGAAGAACTTACCCTAAGAGAAATTGGTGAAGTTATGGGAGTAAGCGAGTCGAGAGTTTCACAACTCCATTCTCGAGCCTTAATGAGGCTTCGCATTTTGATGATAGGGGATGAATAAGATGGGTTGGGTATTTATTTTAGGTGGCCTGCTTGTTATTGGATTAACGATACCCCAGGTCATAAAACAAAGATCCGAAAAAGATGATATGATTTTTGAGTTGGAACAACGGATGAAGGTAGTTAATGACGAGCGGAAAAGGTTACAACACAGTTTGAACAAACGGCCTGAAAACGGGAGTAACTACCAATTACAGCAACAGGTAAAACTCATGAGTGACAACATAACTAGACTCGTTGAGCAGATGCGAGACAACGGGCATGACAGTGATGTCCTCGGAGATAATTCTTTTGCCGCGGTTTTGCACAAAGTATCCAACCAAGTACCTAACCAAGTACCTAACCAAGTACCAGATCCCATGTCTAACCAGTTATCTATGTTTAATGAAATATATAAAGACTATGATAGAGGTAAAAACGTAACACAAATTGCCAGGGAGCATAATCGCGGAAAGGGGGAAATAGAATTAATTCTCTCTCTCAGAAAGCAGAGCGTTGGATGAAAGAATATAGTCAAATACTTTTAGGTGTGGGGATAGGGTTAACACTATCCGGGTTAATAGTCTTGGCAGGTTCCCAACCTAAGAATTCAGAAGAAGAAATTATTGCGAATGCACGCCAATTAGGTATGGTTTTTCGGGATGAGGTAGTACAGTTTGCTGAAAAACCCCCAACAACAGATATAGATATAGATACAAAAGACATTGACGGTTCCCAGATGGAAAGACCTGGTATGGACAACAAGAAGGACTTAATAGATGCTGTGACAGTTAATATACCGCCTGGCACGCCATTGTCTCGTGTAACAGAGATACTTAAGGAAGCAGGAGTAGCTAATTCCCAGCAATTTTTAACTGTGGCCAAGGCACAGCAATTGAGCAACAGAATATTAGCCGGGCAATACGAAGTTCCCATCAAGGCCAATGTGGATGAAATTATTGATATTATTACAAGATGATGGTTCAGGAAGCAGGAAGCAGGAGGCAGGAGGCAAGAAGCAAGAAGCAAGAAGCAAGACACAAAGCACAAAGCACAGAACACAAGATTTACAACATACAATTATACTGACCAACTGACCAACTGACCAACTATTTTTAAAGGGGGTATAAAGTATGCTTCGAGGGTTATATACTGCGGCTACGGGTATGGTAACGCAGGAAATGAGGCAGGAAACGATATCGAACAACTTAAACAACGCGAACACTCCCGGATATAAGAGGGACGAGGCACTGCTAAAAAGTTTTCCGGAAACTCTTTTATGGCAGATAGGAAATGGTCAAAAGCAGTTAATTGGCGGCTTGCCAAGCGGTAGTATGGTTGACCAAGTTATAACGGCACATGACCCTGGAATTGTAGAAAGAACCGGACAACCGTTGGATATGGCTTTGGCGGGAGACGGATATTTTAGCTTGGAGACTCCAAACGGAATGCGTTACTCTAGAAATGGACATTTTAAGCGTAATCAAGAGGGTTACCTGGTGAACGAAATGGGTTTTTACGCAATGGGTAACAACGGTAGAATTAAATTGTCATCTGAGGATATTACTTTGGATGAATATGGTAAGATTTCAATTGACGGCCAAATGGTAGATAAGTTAGATATCCGGGCTTTTGAAAATCCGGAAACCTTGATTAAAGAAGGTAATGCACTATTTAAGTCCTCGGACAATACAAGAGAAACAACTAATGCTTCAATTTCTGTTTTGCAGAAATCACTGGAAAAGTCTAATGTGAATTTGGTGAAAGAGATGGTTAACATGTTGAATGTAGTGCGAACCTATGAGTCCAATCAAAAAGTTATTCAAGCGTACGATAGGGTGATGGAAATGAGTGCGAAAGAAATAGGAAGCTTACGCTAAGGGGGATTGCTAAATGATTAAAAATCTTTGGATCGGAGCATCAGGGATGAATGCTCAAATGCAAAACCTAGACACCATTTCAACAAATCTTAATAATATAAATACTCACGGTTATAAGAAAAGAACTGTTCATTTTGCGGATTTGCTGTATCAGGAAAAGAGTAAATTAGGGCTGCCGGTTAATGAAGCCTCTAAGACAGAGTTTGGTACAGGTGTAAAGGTTAACGCAGTTAGTAAAGATTTTGGACAAGGTGAATTAATCAGAACTGAAAGAGAGCTGGACATGGCTATTGAGGGTAAGGGTTTCTTTGCGCTAAAGACCAAGGACGGGCAAACGGTCTATAGTCGAGTAGGCGCATTTGCATTGGATAAGGAAGGACAGGTAATTAGTGGCAGTGGATTGGAGTTTATTCCTAACACAAAAATCCCAGCAGGAACAAAAAAAATAGATATTTCCCAGGACGGAATAATAAATGCGGTCAAAAATGATGGAGAAAAAGAACAGATAGGCGAAATAGATTTGCACGAAATACCAAATCCTGATGGCTTAAATGCACTAGGAGGCAATCTTTTTCAAGTAACCAAGGAGAGTGGTGATGCAAAAGCTTTTCAACCAGGAGAACATGCCCCGGGTAAAATATGGCAGGGTTTTTTGGAATCTTCAAATGTCAACATCGCTGAAGAAATGGCAAATGTATTAATGGCGCAACGGGCATATCAGATCAGTTCTAAGACTGTAACTACGGCGGACCAAATGTGGAGTATTGCCAACAATATTCGTAGATAACTACGTTTTAAACGATCTTTTTTAAGCTTTCTTTCGCTTTTTTAACGTAGCCAAAGCACTAAGCGCTTGAGAGTTATCAGGTTCTATTTTCAAGATGTTTCTTAATTCTGTTATTGCTAACATAAGCTTATTCTGTTTAATGTAACAGGCTGCTAGGTTTAGTTGCGTGGGTATATGATAAGCATTTAACTGTTTAGACATAGCTAGATGTATTAAGGCCTGAGATATGTCATTTTCTTTTAGAAAAATGGTGCCTAAATTATACCATGATAGTTGGTGAGACGAGTTAAGCTCTAACACCTGGCTAAAGTAAGCTTTGGCTTTTATATTATTTTCTTTTTTAAAACTTTCGCAACCACGGTTATATAAGGTAGGCCAGGAAACGGAAAAATTGGGCATAGGTTGGCTGGCCAGTTGTCCGCAGTTGGGACAAAAACGCAAGTTATTCGGTAATTTAAGATGGCAGCCGGCGCAAAACATAGATAACAACTCCTAGCATAATGTTTGGGTGGCTTGAAGACCTTCTTTAAAGTTGCGTATTCGGAAAAGGGCCAAGTAACAAGCAATTGATAACGGCTTATTATTTGGCGGTTTTTCGAACCTCATCTTAATAAGGTATAATGCTGAGAACGGAAATATTACTACATATGGAAGATTTAATTCAATTGGAGGACTAAATAGGTGAAAAAGTTTGACTATGATCAAGAAATAAAAGTTGGGATAGCAGACCTTAAAACTGCAAACAGTCCAAAGAAAATTATTACCTTGGGTTTAGGTTCTTGCGTAGGTATAGCTATTTTTGACACCAAGTTTAAGATAGGCGGTCTGGCCCACATAATGTTGCCGGACAGTACTCAATTTAGTACTATTACTAATTCTTTTAAGTTTGCGGATTTGGCCGTGCCCATTTTGATTACAGAGCTGAAAAAGATGGGGGCTAGTTATTCCTGTTTGCAGGCAAGAATAGCGGGCGGTGCACAGATGTTTTCATTTGCAGACAAGAAAAGAACTACTCTTAACATTGGAGAGCGCAATATTAAAAAGGTTAAAGAGGTTTTAAAGGAACAGGGTATTACACTCTTGGCCGAAGAAGTCGGCGGAAATTTTGGACGTACCATGATACTGGATACGGATACGGGCAAAGTATTTATACGAAGTATTGGTAGAACATTAAAGGAATTACAATAACTAAGTAATTAGGAGGAACCATGGACTTTAATCAGTTTAAGGAAAAAATAAATCACAAATTTAATATTAATTTAAATGGCTATAAAGAAAGACAACTCAAAAGACGTATTGAAAGTTTAATGCAGTATCAAGGTTTCTCAGATTATGCCAGCTACTTCAGCGCGTTGGAAAATGACCCGGAACGATGGGCTCAGTTTATGGACAAGGTTACCATCAATGTATCGGAATTTTTCCGGAATCCTGATATTTTTAAAACCTTAGAGGGAAAGATCATTCCGTATTTAATAGAACAGTATGGAAGTTTGAAAATCTGGAGTGCAGCTTGTTCCAATGGGGCAGAGCCGTATTCAACAGCTATGCTCCTTAAAGAACTAAGTGGCGGCAAACACACTATTCACGCCACTGATATGGATGACAAAATATTGGCTCTAGCCAAGCAAGGGCGTTATCCGGCCAATATTATTAAAAATGTTTCAGATCACCGCAAAAGAAATTATTTTGAAGAAATAAATGGGAACTACCAATTAAAAAATTCAGCCAAAGACTTAGTGTCTTTCAGAAAACATGATTTACTTACCGGAAGATATGAAGGAGGTTATCATTTAATTGTATGTCGTAATGTAACTATATATTTTACCCGTGAGGCACAGATGGAATTATACTCAAAATTTAACAAGTCTCTAGCCCCAGGCGGTATGTTGTTTATAGGGGCCACTGAAAACATCATTAATTACCAAGAATTGGGTTTTGAGAAATACTTACCTTGGTTTTATAGAAAAGCTAAATAGTCAAAAGGTATAGTTTTTAGATCAGAATAACAATAAAGGGGTTGATGCTGTATGAGTACTAATTGGGATAACCTACAGGCTATTCATCTAAGTGCACTGCAGGAAATAGGGAACATTGGAGCGGGGAACGCAGCCGGTGCTTTGGCGCAGATGTTAAACTGCACCATCAACATGTCTGTACCCAAGTCAGGCGTACTGCCGTTTCAGGATATGTTAAAGTTGGTGGGTGATGAGGAAGATACGGTTGCTTGTACCTATTTTCAGATAAATGGTGATGTTGAAGGCAGTATATTCTTTTTACTTTCGGAGGAAAGTGCTTATCGGTTGGTTAAGCTGCTAGTCGGTGAAATAACTGCCGAGAATCAGGAGATGGTGCATTCCGCACTGCAGGAAATCGGTAATATTCTCACAGGAAATTTTCTGACGGCTTTCACTCAGTTTACCCGATTAAGCCTCAATCAGTCTATTCCTGCATTAGCTTTCGATATGCTGGCTGCCGTACTAAGTGGTGCGATGCTTGAAGGCGGTCACTGGGCTGATAAAGCACTAATTATAGAAACAGAGTTCTTTGCTGAAGGAGATTCCTTGAGTGGCCATTTCTTCCTGGTGCCCACGTTGGAGTCTTTGGAAAAAATTCTTAAGGCCTTGGGTCTGGAGATATAGGTAATTGAAAGGGGAGATTGTATAATGGGCAAAAGGGTATTGATAGTTGATGATGCGGCATTTATGCGTATGATGATTAAAGATATTTTATCGAAAAACGGTTATGAGGTTGTAGCAGAAGCACCGAACGGAGTAGTTGCAGTAGACTTGTATAAAGAACATCAACCGGATGTAGTTACTATGGATATTACTATGCCGGAGATGGACGGAATTAATGCAGTTAGAGCAATCAAAGAGTTTGATTCCGCTGCAAACGTAATTATGTGCAGTGCCATGGGGCAGCAGGGCATGGTAATGGAAGCGATTCAAGCAGGTGCAAGAGATTTTATCGTCAAGCCTTTCCAACAGGATAGAGTGCTGCAGGCATTAAGCAAGGCTTTAGGCGCATGAGGTAAATATTTTTGCAATTATTGTAGTTACTCCTATTATTTAGCTTAGAAAGCAGGTGGCAGCGTGGATGAAGTTCTTTCCCAATCTGAAATAGATTTGCTGTTAAATGCAGTATCTACAGGAGAAATAGATGCTGAAAAAATTAAAAGCGAGTCTACACAGGAGAAAGTTCGCCGCTATGACTTTAGGCGTCCCAATAAATTTTCTAAGGATCAGCTGAGAACATTACACATGCTGCATGATAATTTTGCCAGGCTGCTGTCAAACTTCTTATCGGGATACCTGCGTACTAGTGTTCAGGTAAAAATAGCGTCTGTTGATCAATTGACTTATGAAGATTTTATTATGTCTGTTCCTTCACCGACTTTGATGACTATATTTTCCATGGAGCCGCTCAATGGCACTGCTATATTTGAAACAAACCCGGCATTCTTTTTGCCTACGATAGATTTGTTGTTTGGTGGAAGCGGTACCATGCTTGAAGAGAAAGTAGGGGAAGAACTTACTGAAATAGAGTTAACTGTGCTGGAAAGACTTAATTTTAAAATTTTAGAAAACCTGAAGTTGGCATGGGCTGACATTTTTGAATTTAGTCCTAAAATTGAATCCGTGGAGACTAATCCTCAGTTCAATCAGATTATATCTCCAAATGAAACTGTGGCTTTAGTTACACTTACCAGTGCCGTTGCTGGTACTACAGGTTATGTCAATTTATGTTTGCCATATATTACGCTTGAAGCTATTATATCTAAGTTAACAACCCACTACTGGTTCTCTAGCACAGAACACCGGAAAAACGAAAACTTAGACAAATTGATAAACCGATACATTAGCAAAGTGCCGGTGGAAATTACTGCTTTATGTGGTGAGACTAATATAACAGTAAGAGATTTTCTTCAATTACAGCGAGGAGACTGCTTAGTATTAGACAAAACCATTTCATCTGATATAGATATTTTGGTGGAAGGTCGTCTAAAGATGAAGGCTCAACCAGGTTTGAAAGGTGCTAATATAGCGGCTCAAGTCACTGCAATTGAAAAAGAAGGGGCTGTTGCCGATGAATGATTCATTCCTATCTCAGGAGGAAATAGATGCATTGTTAAGCCAGTCGGACGATACAGAGCAGGAAGACGCGCAGCAGGTTGAGGCAGAAACAGCCGCCGACGGTGTTGCCTTAGATGATTCCGACAAGGACGCACTGGGCGAAATTGGTAATATTTCTATGGGTTCAGCAGCTACTACTCTGTCTCAACTACTTAATCAAAAGGTAAACATTACGACTCCTAAGGTTTCATTAAGCAGTACCCAGGAGTTGAGTGATACCTTTAGTAAACCGTATTTATTAATAGAAATTAAATTCACTGATGGGGTACAGGGTTCTAATGTTTTAGTAATTTACGCTAAAGATGCGGCAATTATCGCTGATTTAATGATGGGTGGGGACGGAACCAACGCTAATGTAGAGCTGTCTGAATTTCATACCAGTGCAGTTGCAGAAGCCATGAATCAAATGATGGGTTCCGCCGCTACTTCCATGTCCACCATGTTTAATAAAAGTGTAGTTATTACACCTCCGGAAATCACACCTGTTGACTTGTCAGAAGAAACGGGTAATCCATTTAAATATGAAGGGGATCAACCACTGGTAGTTGTTTCCTTTGCCTTGGAAATAGGTGACCTCATTAACAGTGAGATAATGCAGGTTATCCCATTGGATATTGCACACCAGCAGGTGCGCATGTTAATGGGAGATACTGTAGCGGAAGAAGTACAACCAACAACAGTGCCTGAAGATGTACAACCGGCACCACCCCAGCAGAAACCTCAGCAGCAAGAAGAGGCCCAGGGAACAGCTCAGCACAGCCATGACGGTAGTGGCGAGTACAGCTATGGCAGTGACCAACCGCGGAACCTTGATTTGATTTTGGATGTTCCGTTACGTGTTTCCGTAGTGCTGGGTAAAACGAGAAAACCAATAAAAGAAGTGTTAAAAATGATGCCTGGTGCTATTGTCGAACTTGAGAAATTGGCTAATGAGCCAGTGGAGATATTAGTTAACGGCACGTTAATTGCGCAGGGAGAAGTTGTGGTCATAAATGAAAACTTTGGAGTGCGTCTGACACATATAGTCAGCCCAAGGGAAAGACTGGAGAATTTAAAAAAAGGCTAAAACTAGCCCCGTACTGGAGCTAGTTTTTTATTTAGGTCTCAAAAGAATTAAAGTGCTAGTTCCCCGTTATCATTTGTGATAACCTGGAAAATTTGTTCTTCGTTACCGTTTTCAACGTTAATATACGTAAAGAAGGTATCGCCTTTGTAAGTACCTCTAAATTCCCAGGTGAGCACTTCGGTGCCTGGCCTTAAGGGGATTAGAGCTAATTTACTACGGTTAATTTCCAGTTGGTCATTTAATTTTTTTTGAGCTTCTTCCTTAGTAACCTTAATCGCTGGAAACTCTCTATCGTGATTGGCCATAATAAAACCTAACGCTTCATAACCTACTACTTGACCGTTATCCAAGGCGA
Organism: Bacillota bacterium; assembly: GCA_016278515.1. Classification (GTDB taxonomy): domain Bacteria; phylum Bacillota; class JADQBR01; order JADQBR01; family JADQBR01; genus JADQBR01. The sequence continues at coordinate 31,045 of JADQBR010000036.1, read as the reverse complement.
CTTCCACTTTTACTTGATCTGGATAAATCAAAATATCTTTTTGTTGTGGCACAAGGACTACTGTAACGGTTCTCTGATTAATTTTCATAAAAGATGGTTTTGCATTTTCAAATCCTTTATTCTTCAAGAAATCAATAGCTTTCACCCTGGCAGTTTCCGGTTTTAGTTTTGGTTTGCCAATAGATCTATTAATAGTAAGCCAGACAATTTTGCCGCCTTTTTTACTAACATCAGCTATTACTTGAGAATGATCGTTTTCCATTTGAACTGCATAGGCTGGAATTTTGCCTCCCGGATTACTATCCTTTTTCACCATTGATCGCCAGTTCTGACCATCATCCGGTACGTCTATAAATTGACGGACTACGTCTTGTGCTTCTTCCTCTGTTATGTCTTTTCCATCTAAACCTTTAGGCTGCATAAGCTCTAAGTGGTCAGAAAAAGGTCCGTCGTATATTAGCACTGGTTGATCTTGCATTAATTCCTGGTCGATTGCCCTAAATGAATTTTCGCCCTCAGGAACCTTTCCTTCGGGCAAATTGCCCTGACTGCTTTTTTTGATTTCAGTCCAAGTTAATTTTCCATCTACAACATCAGCTCTAATTTTTTGAAGTTTTCTCGTTAAGTCTAACATGCGATTATGCAATGATGTTATTTGGTCTAACTGGTTATCGTCTAAAGCCTTACCCTGTTCGTTTTGTTTTAAAACTGAAAGACTGTAGTCGCCAACTTGTGTTAAAAATTTTGCAGTCTGACCCAAAATAGGCTGGGCAACTGGAAGTTGGTTTAAGTTTTCTTGAGCGACGTTTGCTTCGTACCAGATGTCACTGAGCAGGGCTGTTCGCTGCTGAGCTGAATTCGTTACCATAGATTTAGCTAATAGGACTTGACTCTGTTCTACATGTTCCATGAGATTGAAAAATGCTTGTTGGTATCGTGAATTTAAAAGATTGTCCAAGCGCTGGCGTTGGGTATTCTGTTGATAGCCCCAAAAAACAGATCCTACAATTAATAGCCCAGCTAAAACAGTTAATATTCGGTTACGCATAAATATGCCTCCTATCGTGCGAAAACATGTTTGCCAAGACGTCTAACTATTGAACGCTGCCAAACCCATTTGCTTGTAGCCGTGGCAGGGTTCCAGAAATATAAGCAACCGTAAGACGGATCCCAACCACTGAGAGCCAAGTTGGCCGCTCTAACTGCACCACTTATCGGCGGATTGTAGATGCTTCCGTTTGCAACTGGTTCAAATGCCAAAGGCTGATAAATTACACCGGCTAGGCTGTTTGGAAAAGAGGCACTCTGAATCCTGTTTAAGATAACTGCACCTACTGCTACCATGCCTTCAAAGGGTTCTCCTTTAGCCTCAGCACTTATTATCTGTGACAAAAGATAGACATTTTGTCCGCTAGCACCCCCTGAATTTGCCTGGTACGTGACAGGTTTTACAGGTTCTCCAAGTGCTCCCCATGTTTCTTCCCCAACAATGCCATCCACTCTTAACCCATTCTTAGTTTGAAACTGACGAACTGCTTGAAAGGTTTTTGCCGCATAATATCCGTCAATTGCTCCAGTATAGTATCCCCAGTTTCTTAATTTTTCTTGGACGACTCTTACGTCTTGCCCGGAGGAGCCGTAGTATAATGTTTTGCGATACTCGGCTTCGGTTGCAGTGGAATAAAATAGAGTTGCTAGTAAAACAATAGTTAGGACTGATCCAACCAAGAAGAGTTTTTTGTTCATTTTTTTTCAAACCTCCCTCGGAAAGTAGTTTGTGCCAAAATTAAAAAAATATTACTCTAAAGAAAAATTTAGGATAGAAAAATAAATTTGCTTGAAATGGCCATCAGCAATAAACAGAAAAAATCCGAGGCAAAATGCCTCGGGGTATCTTGTGTAGGGTATTTACTTTACAAAGTTTTGGGCCATAGCCTGTTCCGCTTTTTCTATGGCCATTTTTACTAACATACCACATTGTTTAGACGGTACGCCTCCCCACCCTTCATTAGCGACAATACCGTCTACACCCATTTCCTTGGCTAACTCATATTTGAGTCCGTCAGACATAATGCTGCCGTTTCTAGCCACGAAAAAAACCTCCTTTTGAATTGAATACTCCTACATCAGATACAATACTAGTATGTGCAATGTCAGTAGTTCCATGTTGTAAAATGTTTAGAAGAATAGCTACAAATTAGTATAAATGACATTTTATCAAGGAGTGAATGAACAATGAGAACCATGTGGAAAGGTGCCGTGTCATTTGGGTTGGTAAATATTCCTATAAAAATGTTTGCTGCGACAGAAAATAAAAGTGTTAAGTTTAACTATCTCCACTCTGAATGCAAGACTCCGATTAAATACGAAAAAGTATGTCCCGTTTGTGATAGAGAAATAGGCGCTGATGAAATTGTGCGGGGTTATGAATATGAAAAAAACAAATATGTAATACTTGAGGATGAAGATTTTGAACAATTGCCATTGAATACATTAAAAACCATAGATATTATTGATTTCGTAGATTTACAGGAAATAGATCCAATATTTTTTGTCAAAACGTATTTCTTAGCACCGGAAAACTTTGGCCAAAAAGCATACCAATTACTGTTGACTGCGCTAAAGGAAACAGGGAAGATTGCTGTGGCCAAAGTTTTCCTCCGTTCTAAAGAAAGTCTGGCTGCATTAAGGGTTTATGATAAAGACACTATAGTGATGCATACTATGTACTTCCCCAATGAAATTCGTTCATCCAGCGAATTGCCTAAAATAGAGGATATTCAAATACATGATAATGAGGTAAAAATGGCTATTAGTTTGGTTAAAAACCTTTCTGCAGCATTTGATCCTGAAAAGTATGCTAGTAATTATCGAGAAGCCTTAATGGAATTGATAAAAGCAAAAATCGATAAAGAAGAGATATCCGTACCGAAAAGACATAAAGAGCCGAAAGTGGTTGATCTTATGGAAGCATTGAGAGAGAGTGTTAAAGCAGCCAAAGAAGATAATAAAAAACAATCCAAGACTAAACCACGCAGTGGGCAAAAACGGGTCACAAGTTAATTTAGCCTGAATCCTACAAGGAATTTCCGCTTCGATTGGCGAAGAGTGCTATAGAAACATTAAAGGAGATAGATACCAAACTAATGAAGCAAGCAATTAATGTAACCAAAGTGGAAACAACCGGAGAAGTAAAGATTGAAAAAAAATTTGTTCCCCAAGAATTTCCTGTTACGGTAAGCGTTAATCAGCGGGAAATTGTAACATTTTTGTGTACGCCTACTCATTTGAAAGAATTAGCAACTGGCTACCTAATAGGCGAAGGGCTACTCTCAAAAGCAGTGGAAATAACTGATATTAATGTTGACGAAAAATGTGGAACAGTCAACATAAATACTGACAGTGTTAATAAGATGGCATTAGAGACTCTAGGCAAACGTTACCTTACCTCAGGCTGTGGCGGTGGAACCAGCTTTTATCACCTAATGGACAAAAAGACACTTAAGGTGGAGTCTCAGGATAAAATTTCTTTAGAGAATATTGTAAGAGCCAAATTTAAGCTGCAAAAAGCTTCGGAACTCTACGCCCAAACAGGGAGTGTCCACGCCTGCGGAATTTTTTCTGAAGGGAAACTACTTGTGGTGCGTGAAGATATTGGCCGCCATAACGCTGCTGACAAAGTGCTCGGCTGGTATTATTCTGAGGGTATAACCTCGTGCAAAAAGTTTTTTGTTACTACCGGGCGACTTTCTTCAGAGATCTTGTTAAAAGTAGCCAAAGCCGGAATCCCGATTATAGCGTCCGGTACTGGGCCCACTTCTCTAGCCGTAGAATTGGCACAAGAGCTAAATGTAACCATAGTCGGCTACCTCAGAAAAAATGGGGCAAATATTTATACCTACCCACACAGAATATTGATCTGAAATAGTAAAGTCAGGGTTAGAAACCCTGACTTTATAAATTTAATGAACTTTGATGTTTTCGCCTTCGAACTGGCGTAATAAATTAATAGCTTCGTCTTTCTTTTTATCAGTGGCATCAATCGCAACTAGAATTTTCCCTTGTTTAACATCTTCTTCTAGCTGTTTACCTTCAGCTTCTGGAATTCCCCAGTCTACCAAACCGCCAGCCACGCCGCCTGTAGCAGCACCGGATAATAGACCGGCTATGGGGCCAGCAGCAATAAGGGGTCCTAAACCAGGAACTGCGATGGCACCGGCGCCTAAGGCTAAACCTGCTATGCCTCCAAGCATACCTCCTGAGGTAACGCCGCCGGCGACTCCGCCTGTATCCTCTTTCATCGTACCCTGACCGCCTTGATTATCTTGCTTTTCTTCTTTACTGAGTACAGATATTTCGCGGTCAAAACCCGCATCTCTTAATGCGTTGACGCAATCTTCAGCTCTTTTACGATCACTGAATACAGCTAAAACTTTGGACATTCGTAAAAAACCTCCTTTTTAAAGTTCTTTTTTATTATTTGTTACAAACTGAAATTTTATAACAACAAAAGTTTTTCTGATTAAACACATTTTGTTAGTTTTAGCACTAATTTGACAGTGTAATCGTTAAAAATGCTGCTCATATTAATAATGACAAATAAATTACAAAAATATAAAAAATAGCTTTCCGTTAAAATTATCAAAAAGCAAAAACAGCTTTCCTCTGGAAAGCTTTAAAATAAACCATTGGGGTCCGAACGGACCCCAATTTATTGCAAGTTCTTAAGTCAGTCGGAGATTCAACTTCCTCTGAACTCTAGAATTGCACTGCAGATGCCATGATTTAGTTGGCGTTTGACATCCTCGTGTCGAAATGCCGGAACTGACGTCAAGTTAGTCAGGTGAAATATTTGACCAAGGTATCTTGACTATTTGGGTGGCGAGGCCTTTAAATAGGTTACGATATGATTCGCCACCGTACACTACTTCTGCGAGGTTTTTAGCTAAATTGTGATTCTTTTGAATTAAACTATGTACTGCAGCGGGTGCGGTGTAGAGAATCTTGGCAACTCTTTTGGCCTGCCTAAGTTCAGGCATCAGTAAGGAATTTACCGAATCGGAGTAAGATGATAATTTATTTTTCATTAGCGCTTCGGCAGCTAATTCGGCACTTTTTAAAGCGTAGTAAACACCTTCTCCTGTCATGGGATCGACTAAACCAGCGGCATCTCCCACCAGCAAAGCGTAATCCTTATGTAAGAAGACTTTTTTTTGGGAAGGAGTGGGTATGAGATGCCCTCTGGTAAGTTTCTTTTCATGAGGCAAATTAAGACTAGTTAAAAACCTTTCCAGGTGCTGTCTATAGTTCTTTTGTTTGGGAGAAAAAGAACCTATACCGACTGAAAGATGGTTTTTCTTTGGAAAGACCCAGCCATACCCTTCGTCAATATGTCCATGGTCTAATATAACTGTTCCCTTATATTGAGCCTGTCTGGTTGATTCTAGTTCGCATTCCACAGCAAAGCCTTTCCTTCTTTTGACAGGTTGTCCCATGGATTTCGCAACTTGACTATTTGCTCCGTCTGCACCTACTAAATAAATTGTACTGATTGCTTTACCAGAAGTTTTAATTAATAACCCATCTTTTGTATTTTCCTGTTGCAGAAATGTACTTTCAGGGTAAAAATCTGCTCCTGCGGATACAGCGTGTTGCCTGAGATGATCATCGAATTCATCGCGCATAACCATTTCAATAATCGGTTGCTCAAAGGTCACCGGAACAGGGCCAAGACAGTTTTTTGTAAAAATCACTTTTTTTATTCGGTCCTGGACTAAATTGGAAAAATCTATTTCTGCATCAAGCAGCAGTTTTGTGGCTTTGGCGGAGATACCGCCGCCGCATGTTTTGTATCTCGGAAATATTTTCTTGTCAATAAGGGCTACAGGCATGTTATTTCGGGCTAACTTATAGGCTAAATAAGAACCGGCTGGACCAGCGCCGACAATGACTGCAAAATATTTTTTATTCACTTTTTTCACCTCAAATTTTAGCTTATATTAATGTGTTTTTTTTGTCAATTGGTGGAAGCCTTCTTAACAAACCTGCCATAAACTTCACACCAGGTAATGCAGCCAATGAACAAATAATGTTATAGATAGTATGAGCATTCGCTATCTGCCTGGGCAGTGAGACGGAGGTAGCTTCTATGATGATAATAAAGCCTGGCAATATAGGTAGAAATGCAATTATTCCAATAAAATTTAACAATATGTGACTGTAGGCAATCTTTTTAGCACCGGGGCTGCCTCCTATGGACGCAATTAAAGCGGTGACGCACGTTCCTAGATTAGCCCCCAGAATTAGGGGCAGCGCTTCCCTCAATTCTAAGGCTCCGACAGAACTTAATGACATTACCATAACTAAGAAAGCACTGCTGCTCTGCATTATGGCAGTGATAAATGTGCTTGCTATTAAAGAATTTGTGAAAGACATTGGATATTCAAACCACTGGGCTTGATTAATTACTGCGCCGGACCAAACAATCAACTCCATGGCTCCTAACAATATTCCTAAGCCCATAAATACCTTCCCAAATTTTATGTCCTTGTTTAGTAATCTTATTACGGTTCCCAAAATAAAGAAATGAAACCAGTATTGGTTAACACTAAAAGATAATAGCTGTGCGGTGGCACAAGTACCAATATTCGTCCCCAGTACAATCCCCAGCCCTAAGGGCCACGGAATAAAACCGCTGTCAATCAGCCCAATAGTGATAACGGTAACTGCACTGCTGGATTGCAGAATTATTGTGGCTATAGCTCCAGCTATTAATCCTTTCCATGGAGTATCTATCAATTTTCGCAAAACATTTTTGGTTTTATGATTCCACATAGACGACAGCCCGGTTCGTAAAATGTGCATGCCATATAAAAATAGAAGCAGGCCAATCGGCGCAAGATATAGTTTTCCCATAAGTTTATCTCCCATATTTTCTCCATAGATTATTATGTTATGTGTGTTAGAAAAAGAAGTTATTTTCATTACCCTTAAAATGTTTTAGGTTCTATCTAAGGTATTAACGAATACAATAATTTTGATAGAAGACGACAGGGATGTCATAGTCTTTTTTGAGTTTAGGTTGAGGTTGAGCATAGGATAAGAATTTTTAGAGGATCTTGCAGGAGTTTAACACCCTGTCACGAACTATAATTCAATATGGGTTTTTAGGCCTATTTGGGACAGGTTATGTTTCAGCTTGTGCTGAATAGTGCATTTTATTTTTGTAAAGAGGGGGATAGTATGGAGAGTTTGAACCTAAGTACAGCGTTATCGCAAGGGCGAGGTTTCAGAGATAAAATATCTTCGCTCAGCGGCGTGAATTTCACAGATTGTTATCAGTGTGGTAAATGTACTGCCGGGTGCCCGGTGGCGTTCGCAATGGACTATACACCACGACAGATAATGCGTCTAATGCAGTTAGGGTTAAAAGAAGAGGCACTGAAGAGTCACAGTATTTGGTTATGTGCCAGCTGCGAAACATGTTATGCACGCTGCCCCAAGGAAATTGATTTAGCCAAGGTTATGGAAACGATTAGAATTGAAGCGAAAGAAATGGGCTATCGCCCTGAGAAAACCATTGATTTATTTAACGATTTATTCTTGGCTTCAGTAGAAAAGTATGGACGTGTCCATGAAATGAGTTTAATAGTAAACTTTAATTTGAAAAGCGGTCAATTATTTAAAGATGTAGGAATGGGGCCGCAAATGCTGCAAAAAGGAAAAATACATTTGTTAGCAGAGAAAATCCAAGACAATGGCGCGGTTAAAAGAATATTTGAGAATGTCAGGAACATGGGAGGTGACGCCGAATGAAGTTTGCCTATTATCCAGGTTGTTCCTTAAATGCAACCGGCATCGAATATAATGTTTCTGCAAAGGCTGTAGCAAAACACTTGGGAATTGAACTTTGGGAAATTCCCGAATGGAATTGTTGTGGTGCATCAGCTGCCCATAATACCGATCACTTGTTGGCTTTGGCGCTGCCTGCACGTAATTTGGCAATAGCCGAGGCTAAGAAATTGGACGTAGCTGTGCCTTGCGCTGCATGTTTTAATAGACTGAAATCAGCACAACAGGCTGTTAAACACTCTGTAGCTACTAAGGAAAAGGTAAATAAAGCCATAGAAATGGATTACCAAGGAAGCAATGAAGTAAAAGCGCTGCTGGATGTGATGACCAGTGCTATAAGTTCCGATATGGTAAAGGAAAAGGTAGTACGTCCTTTAAATGGTTTGAAAGCGGCTTCCTACTACGGCTGTTTATTGGTTAGACCGCCGGCAGTTACACAGTTTGACGACCCGGAAGATCCTCAGAGTATGGATCAATTAATGAAAAATATTGGCACTGATGCTGTAGATTGGTCATTTAAGGTTGAATGCTGCGGAGCCGGTCATTCAACTGCCAAGTCTGATGTTGGTCTGCCCATGATAGACAGCATATTGGCAGACGCTAAGGTCAACGGGGCAGAATGTATTGTTACAGCTTGTCCGTTGTGTATGTTGAATTTGGATATGCGTCAAAAAGAAATCGAAAAAATAAACAATAAATCATATAATCTTCCTATTTTCTACTTTACTGAACTAATGGGATTGGCATTTGGTTACTCAGCAAAAGACATGGGAGTAACCAAACATTTTGTAAACCCCATGCCATTGCTGGAAGGCAAAGATTTATTAAAACATCCGGCCACTAGGAGGGATGAAGTATGAAACGAATAGGTGTATTTGTATGTCATTGTGGGACAAATATTGCGGCAACAGTTGACGTGGCTCATGTAGCGGAGGTTGCTAAGGCTATGCCGAATGTGGCGTTTGCCACCGATTATAAATTCATGTGTTCCGAGCCTGGCCAGGAGGAAATCCGTAAGGCTATCAAGGAATATAATTTAAACGGCGTAGTTGTTGCAGCCTGTACCCCCAGGTTGCACGAACCTACGTTCCAAAAAGCTTTGGAACGTAGTGGAATAAATCCTTATCTATTGGAAATAGCCAATATTCGTGAACAATGCGCCTGGGTCCATAGTAAGGAAAAAGCGGCTGCGACTGATAAAGCTGTCGAATTGGTAAGAATGGCTGTAGCTAAGGCTTCTAAAAACGTTGCACTTTATTCAACAGATGTTCCTGTCAATAAAAGAGCTTTGGTTGTCGGCGCAGGGATTGCCGGTATGCAGGCGGCGTTAGATATCGCTGATTCCGGACATCAGGTGGTATTATTAGAGCGAGAGTCCACCATCGGCGGCAAAATGGTCATGTTAGATAAGGTGTTCCCTACTCTAGACTGTTCGGCCTGAATTAGCACGCCGAAAATGGTTGCTGCGTCGCAGCACCCCAACATTACAATGATGACCTGGTCTGAAGTGGAAAAAGTTGACGGTTATATAGGTAACTTTGACGTAACCATTCGTCAAAAAGCCAAATATGTTGATTATGATAAATGCACTGGTTGTGGTCTCTGTGAGACCAAATGCCCTAAGAAGGTAAATAGTGAATATGACTTGGGACTTGGCAAACGCAAGTCTATTTACAAGCCTTTTGCTCAGGCGGTTCCTAATAAACCTATTATTGACCACAAGAGCTGTCGCAAAATTAACGAAGACAAGTGTGGGGTATGTGAAAAGATATGTCCTGTAGGAGCCATCAACTATGATGATGAAGATAAGCTGGTTACTGAAAGATTTGGTGCTGTAGTTATGGCCACCGGCTATGATCTCTTTGGTTGGCAAGAGGCCTATGGTGAATACGGTTACGGCAAATACCCGGATGTAATTACTGGTTTGCATTTTGAGCGTATGTCTAATGCCTCGGGTCCGACCGATGGAAAAATATTGCGGCCGTCCGATGGAACAGAACCAAAAACAGTTGTATTTATTAAATGCGTTGGCTCTAGAGATGAAGCCAAAGGTAAAAGTTATTGCTCAAGGGCCTGTTGTATGTATACTGCTAAACATGCGCATCAGGTAAAAGAAAAGATAGAGGATTCCGAAGCTATTGTATTTTACATGGATGTACGGACTCCAGGAAAATCATACGAAGAATTTTACCAGCGGGCTCTGGACGACGGTGCCGTTTACGTTAGAGGCAGAGTATCTAAGATTTATAAGCAAGGTGAAAAATTGATAGTGCGTGGTGAAGATTCTCTAATTGGCAAGCAGGTGGAAGTGGAAGCTGATATGGTGGTATTGGCTACAGCCATGGTTCCAAGCATCGGTTCAGCAAAAATAGCCAGTACTGTAGGCTTTGCAACGGATAAGGACGGTTTCTTCCAGGAATCCCATCCGAAACTACGGCCGGTGGAAACTTTTACTGCCGGAGTATTTTTGGCAGGTGCTTGTCAAGGTCCTAAAGACATACCCGATACTGTGGCTCAAGCTAGTGCAGCAGCAGTAAAGGTATGCGGTCTGTTTTCCAAGGATAACTTGGCAACCGACCCAATGATTAGTACAGTTAATGAGAGTATCTGTTCCGGTTGTGCAATATGTCAGCCGGTCTGTCCGTATGGTGCCATTGAAATGAAAAATATCGAAGAACGTGCTCAAGGCAAGACCATTGAGAGACAGGTTGCTTCAGTGAATAAGGGCCTCTGTCAGGGCTGTGGGTCTTGTACTGTGGCATGTCGTTCCGGTGCAATTAATTTACAAGGATTCACTAATGAACAAATTTTAGCGGAGGTGGATGCAGTATGTCTGTAGAACAAGCAGCACAGGCCACCCAAACAGAGGAATGGACTCCGAAAATAGTAGCATTTTGCTGCAATTGGTGTGCTTATGCAGGAGCTGACCTTGCGGGATTGAACAGAATGCAGTACCCGCCAAATGTACGGGTAATTCGCGTTCCTTGCTCTGGGAGAACTAATCCTCAGTTTATTATGCGGGCATTTCAGCGCGGTGCGGATGCAGTGCTGGTAGCCGGCTGACACCCTGGTGACTGCCACTATGTTAGTGGCAATTATTTCACTCGCAGACGTTATCTCTTAATGCAGCGTATGCTGGAATTTGTGGGAATTGATCCCCAGCGTTTCCAAGCGAGATGGATTTCCGGTTCTGAGGCGACCAAGTTTAAACAAACAATTGACGACTTGGCAGAAAGAATTAAGCCGTTAGGACCTAACAGGAAGTTGAGGGATGAAGTATGATGGATATAGTACAAAAGATGCGTAATAAAGCCAAAGAGTTGCTGGAACAGGAAGAGGTTAAGTTGGTTATTGGTTGGGAAAAGGGTACTTTTTGGTACCAATCCCCGCCCATGTTTATTACCAATCCCGATGATGCAGATCGGTTGGTTTGGGATCAATTTTGTATAAATAACCTAAGCAAATATTTGTTGGATTATAAGCATTTAGACGGAAAGATTGCCTTGTTTGTTAAAGGGTGTGACGCCAGAGGCATTAACCGTTTATTACAGGACCAGCAGATAAACCGTGATAAATTAGTTATTCTAGGAGTTCCATGTCCAGGTATGAAAGATGCTGAAGCCGCGAAAAAAGCCAAAGAGAATCAGGTTGACCAGTTACCTTTGGCTGAAAGATGTGCCGATTGCACTACCCCCAATCCTATGGTTTTTGATGAATTGATGGCCGACGAAGTCGTGGTTGCTGAAATTGACGAAACCAAACGCTTTGAAAGCGTACTGCAGTTGGAGGAAAAGGCATCTGATGAAAAGTATGATTTTTGGAAAAGTCAATATGATAAATGTATTCGCTGCTTTGCATGTCGTAATGTTTGCCCGGCGTGCAACTGTCGCGAGTGCTGTTTTGATTTAGCAGAGCCTGAGTGGCTGGGTAAGAGAGTGGTTACTTCCGAAAATCAATTTTTTGCATTAACTAGGGCTATGCATGTGGCGGGACGTTGTATTGAGTGCGGCGAGTGCGAACGGGTATGCCCTATGGATATACCCATTATGAGTTTGAATAAAAAGATAATTAAAGATATAAATAATTTGTTTGGTGACTACGATGCAGGAATGGACCTTGAGGATAAACCTCCTCTTGGTAAGTATGACGAAAACGATCCAGAGGAATTTATGTAAAGGAGGAGGTGTGGCCATGAAGATCCTAGACAAAAGCAAGTTAAAAGATTTGTTAAATAGTTTATCCGGCGAAGCCCAGGTGTTTGCTCCCGTAAATGAAGATGACGTAATAAAATTCCAACCGTGGACTGACGGTAAAGAAGTGGATTTAAGCAGTAATGCATTATTGCCGCCAAAAGACTTATTATTTCCTCAGACCGAGACCATGTATCGCTATACGACAAAAGGCATGAAGGCTGAAGTGGCGGAAGTAGCTGCTGGTTCCGAAAAGCAGGTAATATTCGCAATTCGACCTTGTGATGTGAGAAGCTTCTTGATGATGGATGATGTCTTTTTAACGAAGGGTTATGAAGATGATTACTACAAAAATAAGCGAGATAACACAATCTTAATTTCATTAGGTTGCAAGGATCCGGAGCCGACCTGTTTTTGTGACTCCATGGGAATAGATAAATCTGAATCAGAACATGCTGACATTGTCATGTTTGATTTAGGCGAACAATTGGCATTAGATGCAAAAACAGACGCGGGAAAGGCTTTGTTAGATAGTCTTTCTGAATTGGAAGATGGATCAGCAGATAAACCGGACACTGCTGAATGTATCATAAAGGTAGAACCACAGGGACTGGCAGAAAAGCTGGCCAAGATGTTTGAGCATCCTTATTGGGAAGAATTGAGTCGCAAGTGCATAGGCTGCGGTGCTTGCACGTATTTGTGTCCCACCTGTCACTGCTTTGATATAAGAAGAAAGAATGTTGGTGAAGAAGGCTTCCAATTCCGCTGCTGGGACTCTTGTATGTTTTCTGAATATACGAGAATGGCAGGTGGCCATAACCCTAGACCGTCAAAAAAGGAAAGGGTACGGAACCGCTTCTTACACAAATTACAGTATTTCCCTGAAAGATATGATAAGGTTGCATGCGTCGGTTGTGGAAGGTGTTTGGCAAAGTGCCCAGTTAATATGGACATCACCCGAATTATCAAAGAACTAGGGGAGGTGGCTGTAAATGAGTGAACCAGCTAAGAAACAGTTGGAAGAGCATCCATTGGTTCCTGTTACAGGAATAGTTACAAAAATAATTGATGAGACTCCCGACGTAAAGACTTTTCATATTAAGTTTGAAAATGGCAGACCCTTTACTCCCATGCCGGGACAGGTAGCTATGCTTTCTTTGTTGTCTATAGGGGAAGCCATGTTCTCCGTTAGAATCGTTGATGAAGATCATTTAGAGTTTAGTCTGAAGAAGACGGGTATAGTGACGGATGCATTGCATGAGATTGAAGAAGGTCAAGAAGTGGGTGTCCGCGGCCCATATGGCAATGGTTTTCCGGTGGATCTTTGTAAAGGTAAGGATATGTTGTTTATCGGGATGGGTATTGGTTTGGCTCCCGTGCGTACCATGATATATCACTGTATAAATAACCGGGAAGACTACGGTAAAATGCAGATTGTTTATGGCGCTCGTTCTCCACAGGATTTAGTTTTCAAGGAGGATTTGTTAGAAAACTGGCATGAGGTGCCGAATTGCAGTGTTGATGTCACTGTGGATAGAGGAGACGATGAATGGACGGGCAGCGTTGATTTTGTTCCTCCATTCGTTGAGAAATTAGCGCCTAAACCAGAGAATACTATTGCGATAATTTGCGGCCCGCCTATCGGAATTAAGTTTACCCTGCCAGTTATGGAGAAACTAGGGTTTACAAACGACCAAATTATTACTACGCTTGAGATGCGTATGAAGTGCGGGATTGGAAAATGCGGCCGCTGCAATATAGGCAGTTGTTATGTTTGTTTGGATGGGCCAGTTTTTTCTCTAGAGCAGCTTAAAACTATGCCTAACGAATACTAAAAGCATTAAAATACCCCGGTTTTCCGGGGTATTTTTTACTAATAGGTCCGTGGTGACATAGACTTTTATTCTATTTAATTACATTGTATAAAAAAACATGCTCTAGAAACAATAAATTATGTATTGCAAAAAGGGTAGAAGTGGGGTAATAAGATGATTGACATTGCTTTTTTACTTTTGGGACTTGGTATAATTTTGTTGGGAGCCGAGGTTTTCACCAATGGTATAGAGTGGTTAGGTAAAAAACTGAATCTATCCGAAGGGGCTGTCGGAAGTATTCTGGCGGCCGTGGGAACAGCTTTACCTGAAACGATGATTCCCGTAATAGCAATTTTGGGTCCAGGTGATGAAGGGCATGACATTGGCATCGGAGCAATTTTAGGTGCGCCTTTTATGTTATCTACGCTGGCATTCTTCTTGGTAGGTGTGGCGGCAATAATATTTAAGAAACGTCGCAGAAATGTTAAAAGAATGAAGGTTGATATTTCTAATATGACTAGGGACCTAAGCTTTTTTATGATGGTCTACACTATTGCAGTATTGAGTGCGTTTTTACCCAGCCATACAATGAAGTTGGTGGTAGTGGTTTTTCTGGTAGGTGCATATGGGTATTATGTATGGCAAACCCTTAAAAAAGAAGGCGATTTGGGTGAGGAACACGACCTAAGTCCATTATTTTTCAGCAGAAAAAGTCCGGACCCGGATCTTAAAATTGTTATATTGCAGGTCTTGGTAGCTTTGGGTCTTATTATCCTTGGAGCAGAAGAATTTGTAGCCAGCATAGAGCATTTGGCAGGCATTTTAGGGATTCCTCAGTTTATTTTGGCCTTAATAATAGCTCCAATAGCTACGGAATTACCCGAGAAATTTAATAGTATTATTTGGGTTAGTAAGGGGAAGGATACACTGGCATTGGGGAACATCACCGGAGCCATGGTATTTCAGAGTTCTCTTATTCCTGCTTTAGGTATTGCATTGACTGACTGGAATTTAACATTTACGGCTATGGTCAGTGCAGCATTTGCGTTAACTTCCACCTTGATTGTTTATATACAGCTACGCAGGAATAAGTATCTGACACCATTCAGCCTGATGTCAGGAGGATTTTTTTATTTGCTTTTTGTTTTGTTGATAATAACAGGTGTGATAAGATAATAAAACTAATAGGTACTCGCTTGAAGCGAGTGCTTTTCATTTTTTTAGAAAGTAAATGTTTCAGCTCTTTTCGGCTATTTTACATAAAGTCAGAAACAATCTTTCATACTATATCTAAGTGTTATAAAAATATTTAGTGCGTGTTCGAGACTTTTTAAAATAACCACTTAAAATAACCACTTAAAAGAAGGAGGGGAGATGTAGATATGACGTCAACAGACCCTTACCAATCAGGAATGTTTAAAAGCAATCCCTATACAAAAAAACGAGAAATGTTAGGAGAATTAGTAGTGGTGCTGGATGGCCGTTTGGAGGAGAGAAATCTTCAACTTATTGCGCCTATTTCTAGGGCCGTACTAAAAGGAGACATTCATGAACTGATACTAACGGACGAACCTGCAGCGGGTCCGACTAAGAAAATAAATAAAATAGCATATTTAGGATTCTTGGAGGTAACCCAAGGTGGAGTGATGGTGGTTGGTGATGACCTTTATGTATTAGGAAATATAATAGGTACCGTTGTCGGTTTTGATATTACTCACATGCCAAATCACTTAAACATAGTAATTTTTTCCGAAGAAAGGATAAGCGGGAAAGAACGGGACTTGGAGTTAGGAATGGAAATACGTTGCACAAAAAGGTAGCGCATAATCTATTTCACAAAGAAGATAATATATTAGGAAGATAGTTAGAAATAGACTAATTCAATGGAATTTCAAGAGAAAGGAGGCAGATGGATGTCATTTGAAGCGAAGATAAAGGAATTAGGGTTAACCATGCCGGAAGCTCCAAAACCTGTGGCCGCTTATGTGCCTGCAGTAAAGGTGGAGGATTATGTTTATACCTCCGGTCAAATCCCTTTTGTCAATGGAGAGTTAAAATTCAAGGGGAAATTAGGGAAAGATATGACTCTAGAGCAGGGCTACGAAGCAGCAAAGGTATGTGCACTGAACTGCTTGGCGGTAATTAAAGGCCAGATAGGAAGCCTGGATAATATTAAGCAGATTGTGAAAGTAACCGGTTTTGTCAGTAGTGCTTCAGGTTTTAATGATCAGCCAAAGGTTATTAATGGAGCTTCAGAATTACTAGGAGAGATATTTGGAGAGCATGGGCAGCATGCTCGTGCGGCAGTGGGTGTTAATGAACTACCTGTAGATGCAGCAGTAGAAGTAGAAATGATTGTAAAGGTAAAATAATAAAGGAGGCAAAATTCTGATGGCTAATAAATATAAATTTCAAATGTATAAGAATCTGCATGCTAATGTAGCTAATATTTATGCTGATGCAAGGAAGGCTGCGGATCAAATAGGGATTCCCAAAGACATTCGTGGAACATTCGGTATGACTGGTGCTATTTCCGGTTGCCCTGCACCAATGCGTGATGATATCTTACAAGCAAGTGAAGAGGGAGCAAAGAAGGTTATTCCGCTTGCCGCTTTGATGGATCAAATTCGCGAATTGGTCAAGGATGTTTATGGCGATGAATATGACGCAGCATCTGTCAGCACTTGTGAAGCAGGACTATGGGTAAGTTTTGATTCCTTATTTACGCCGCCGATGCAGGGACGAGGCGATAACTATCGTGCGCGTTATATCGCACCCTACGAGAAGCACTTACACCATCAGGGAGGTTACGGCAGGCCATTCCCAGGAAGATTTAAAGATATTTTGGCTGACCGCGGCTCTACACCGGGAGAACTAGGTTTTAACGGTAAACGCCAAAATAACTTGGATGTTGTGATTGTTAAATTGGAAGGTGCAGATTATGCTGTACATGGAATTAAGCATCACCCAGTGCCTTTGTTGACGGGAGTAGATCCGGAAGCGTCCATTGAAAAATTGGCTCTCCATGCTGAGATTCATGAGTCTATGTTAACTGGTTTCACTTCGCTTGCATATGAGACACCGGGTTACGGTTACGGTGCAAAAGATGAAGAGGGTACGCCTTTACTGCAGAAATTTATAGCTGATTTAGCCCATTCCTATGATCTGCCTTATGTGGTTGATAATGCATGGGGCTTACCTTTTGTTGGAACCGATCCAAGAAAAACCGGTGCAGATGTAATGATTTACTCTATGGATAAGGCTACCGGTGCTGCTACCAGTGGTTTAATAATTGGTAAAGAAGAATACATGGTTACTATTCGTAGAGCATTAGGTATGCACGGTGATCGATGGGGAACGCCATCTTCTTATGGTAAGGCAGCCTATGTTACCTTTGATCCAGGTAAAGAGGCCTTACTCACTCAAATTCAGGCCCTAAAAGTGCTAAGGGATAATCCTGAAGTACTGACCAAGCCAGTTGACGATCTGGAAAGAATCGTCAAAGAAGAGTTTGGAGAATTAGACCCTAAACTTAGAGAAGGAATTAGCATTACCAAGAGCTACAATTCTAAAGCAGTAGAGGTCAACTATGAAGGTACTTGGAAAGACGGTACAATGGGAATCCCTATATTCTCTATTGAAGATATGTATTCGGGGACTAACTTGCTTCAGGATGGTATGAAGCAGATGGGTGTAATTCCTACAGTTGCTTATGATGGTAACATCTATATCTCTCCGGATCTAGGTACTACAGATGAAAATGGACAGCTAAAAGAAGATGTAATGCGATACGGTGTCAAGGCCCAAGTTAAGTTGATCGAAATCCTTAGTAAATACGCAGGCATTCTATAGAAGGAGGAATATGATGGTTAAGGTCGTAGTCGTTGGCGGTGGGTGGGCTGGCTCCGGAGCCAGCCTTGCCGCTAAAAAAGCAGGTGCAGATGAAGTTACTTTGCTTGAACGGACGGATATGTTGTTGGGAACCGGTCTCGTCGGAGGTATCATGCGTAATAACGGCCGCTTTACTGCCACGGAAGAAATGATGGCAATGGGCGGAGGGGAACTCTTTGAAGACACTGATAATAATGCTCGTCACCAAAACATTGAGTTCCCAGGTCATAAACATGCAACACTTTATGATATCGCTTTGATAGAGCCGGCTGTAAAGAAAAGACTTGAAAATGCGGGAATTAATGTTAAGACTTTGTCCAGGGTTAAAGGGTTAGAAACAGACGGCAGTCGCATAACGTCTGTAACAACCGAAGATGGAGAGACTTATGAGGCTGATGTTTTTGTAGAAACAACCGGCACAGCCGGGCCCCAAGGAAATTGTAGTAAGTATGGTAATGGTTGCGCCATGTGTGTTTATCGTTGTCCTAGTTTTGGCCCGCGGATTAGCCTGGCTGCTAAAGCTGGTGCCGATGAATTTATGGGACAAAAGGGCGATGGTTCCATCGGTGCCATGAGCGGTTCCTGTAAACTGCATAAGGACTCCCTGTCCGAAGATATAGTCAGTCAATTGGACAAGACTGGAGTTGCCTTAATAGCGATTCCCGAGCATTTAAGAAAAGGAGAAAAGGCATTAGAGACTAAGGCATGTCAACAATATGCATTGAAAGAATTCAATGATAATATTATTCTTTTGGATACAGGGCATGCAAAACTGATGTCGCCTTTTTATCCTTTAGATACACTAAGGCAGATTCCTGGTTTTGAGAACGCCAGGTTTGAAGATCCCTATGCAGGCGGTATGGGTAATTCCATGCGCTACTTAGCCATATCCTATCGCGATGATTCATTGAAAGTGGAAGGGTTGGATAATCTTTTTTGCGGTGGTGAGAAGGCCGGCTTGCTTGTAGGACATACTGAAGCTATCTGTACTGGAACATTAGCCGGTCATAACGCAGTTCGGTATGCTCGCAAAAAAGATTTATTAACAATCCCCGATAGCTTAGCTGTAGGAGATGCCGTTAGTTATGTTGGTAAACAAATGAGAACAAAAGAAGGTATTACGAAAAAGTATACATTCTCAGGTTCAGTATACTTTAATAGAATGAAGGAAAATAATCTTTACACCACGGATATCAATGAAATTAAACAACGAGCAGAGCAAGCAGGCTTAACCAATGTCTTTAATCAGTCAGTAAAATAGAGGATTTTCATTATCAACAAAAGGTACGAGAAGGATAAATATTTCCTTTTCGTACCTTTTGTTGGTAAAGAGGTTGTAAGCTTTTAGTGAAACAAATTGTTATTTAGCAAGGACATTTGCAGAGACTGTTTAGTATTAAGGCTGAGCAATAGCTTTTTATGTTGGGTATGACTGCCTAAACTAACAATTTGGCTAACATCTGTTGAGATATCTTCTTGAGCCCACTGGCTTAGCCTTTGTTTTATTAATGGTGCCAAGTCGCGGGGCGGTTGAATAACTGCATTATTAAACTGTTGGGCTATTGGTTCAGCCAAAAGGTTTCCAAACTTGGACGATACAATGAGAGTTTTTTCATTTCTATTTAATTTGTTAAGCCCCAGCACAGCCGGTTGTTTGGTAATATGGACGGACATTTCTTTATTTTGTTGAATGAGATATTTTTCCCTAATTGATAATGTGTTAAGCCCCAGCACAACCAACTGCATATCATGGTAGATATCTAACACTACGCCCGGAATGGAACAGTAATGAGGTTGTTGGTGAGATATTAGGTTAATAGTCGATAGAATGGATATTGAGTTTATCATGGATTTGGTGGCGTAACCAAAGAATAAGATGCCTGCCCCAGGCAATAGGAAGTTTTTTATATGCTGGATTTTACCTTCCTTTAAAGCCATAGTCGGAGGCCCAAAATCTTTAAATTTCTCCTCCAATTGGATACATTTCCCGGCCCAGTTACAGTCGTTGCAATCATGGGAACTCCCCAAAAAAGAACAAACGGGGCAGTAATTAACCTGGGTGATTATACAAGGGCATTGGTCTGAATAATAGTCAGGGCAAAGGTCCTGGACAAATTTTTGAGCTTGCATAATTTTTGTCAACTCCTTTTTTATTTGTGAAAATAATTTAGCGTTACAAAAAATGAATTGTAACATTTTATTGATGCTACACCTTATGCACGTAGCCTAAGAATGTGATAACTCTGTGTACATAAATATGGCTAGTCAGATTGATACTAACCTTAGAAAAAATTTAAAGTATTTAAAGGAGGCTATGGTCTTGACCAAAGCATTAAATCACGTTATGGATGCCTTAGATGTTGAAACTTTTCTAATTTGTGACACGGAAGACGAAGCGAGGTCTTTAGCGTTAGAATTAATGAAAGAGATGGGGTTTAACGACATTGATGTGGTTAACCTAGACTTTTTAGGCGTTGGTGCACGTGTTAGAGCTCGAGCTTATATTCATCGATCCGGTGACGAATATGGTTGGCTGAAAATGGATAAGGAGGTAAAGTTGGATGACTGAAATAAAAAAAGTTTTATTGGCCCCATTGGACCCTGTCCACGATATTGGGCTGAAAATGATTAGGCGGGGACTGGAAGAGGCGGGTCATAAGACTTATCTTTTACCTCCTGACTTACCTGTAGAGGAGATAATTCAAGAAATCATCGACAAAGAGGCAGGCACGGTCTTAATCAGCAGAACTTTAGGGTATGGTGTTGCTGAATTATTATCCAGGTTTGTGGATTTAGTTGATGCCAGCGGTTTACGAGACAAAGTAACTCTCGGTATAGGGGGCATGGCTGTCAGGCCTGAACTGGCGGCCGAATTGGGGTTTGACGCCGGATTTGGACCGGGCACCACCGTTGAACAGGCAGTAGCATTTGTGGAAGGACGAGAAATTAGCAAAGAAGATACTGGTGTTAAAAAGGATAAGCAGGACATTACCAGCAGTTATTCCTATAAGTTTATCAATAAATCCATGGGGAATAAGTTAGAACAAGTGGCCGGCCAGATAAGGAAATGGGCAAAAGATAAAACCAGTCCGGGAGTCAAACGGGCCGTTGCACGGGAAGAACTATGGGATGTCGGACGTTGGCGTAATCGCAAGGGAAACGACGAATTTGATAAGGAATACCCACATCTTTGTGGTGAACAGCCGAAAAATTATTATTTAAAAGGTGAGCTGCATCCTAAAACTAGACGTTTTACAAGAGAGGAAGTAATAGCCTTAGAAGAATTCTTGCAAGAAACAAAAGAACGAATAATGTTAAGTAAGGTTCAGCATGTAAAAAGCAGACCGGTAATATTTAATCAGTATGGTACCGGATGTCCTTTTATGGATATTGGCCATATTAAGGCGAGCGAAGCATGGGGTGCAGATGGGGTAGTGCATTTTGACCCTTCTTGGGGTGCTAGAACAGAGGGGTTCTTTGACGGTTTTTTAACGCATCAGGAAGATGGAACAGTAATTACACCTGCCAATTTGAATAGGATTCATGGTGCTCTCGAACCTTCCACTCTTTGGCAGGTGAGAGCCCACAGAGGATTAAATACTCCGGAGACAGTTATCTTAGCAGGTAAACTGGGTGCGGATATGACCAAAATAAATATGTGTTACGGTTCCTTAGGTGCCGGCACGGACCCTGAGAGATTAACGGTGGATGGATACCATGCCATTCGTTATGCGATTCAATACGGGATGTCCTTTGATGTGGTTACAAATGAAGAATTAGCTGGGGTGCCGGCGCATAAGGCATTTGCCGGTATGCTTATTGTTAGTACACTAGGCGTAATGCTTGGCGGTAAGCCTATTTTACAGCCATTATTCGCCTACTCACCGGAAGCGATGGTTGGAGAACAGATGGAGGGAAACTATGTTGATTTCAATGCAGCAAAAATATATGCTTTAAAGAACATAATTGATGCACCTATTTGGCCGGGCGCGCCAATTGGTTTTCTGACCCAAACTGAAGACAGAGTTCAGTCTGCCATGAGTACAGGTCTGCACGCGTGTTTAGCCTCATCCTTGGGTGTAGATGCAATATCTATCGCCTCTTCAGACGAAGCATACTCCGGCGGACCAATATCGGTTCCTTCTAAAACAGATACTTTAAAGGCTGTCCAGGAAGGTTTTCGTTTTTTTGGCTCCACAGGAATCAGTCCGTCTGGTAAAGCTGAACAATGGGGAGAACGATTAGTTTCAGAAATAGATAAAGTAATTGACGATGTGTTGCAGACGGGAGACTTTGTCCAGGCGCTTTACGACGGAAATTTAGGAACACGTGAAGAGGGAGCGTATCCCGGCCGAGCGGGTAGAGACACGGTAGAGCATACGGTGACTTAACATGGGCTTACTATATAATGTAATTGGCATAGCAGGCACAGCAAAAAATACTGGTAAAACTACTACAACAAATTATCTACTTGATATGTTTAAAAAAAAAGGTTTCTCAACCGGTTTGACTAGTATTGGGTATGATGGTGAAAGATTGGATAACGTCACCGGGCTGCCCAAGCCAAGGATACCAGTCTCCGTCAATACCACTGTGGCCGTTGCTAGACGGTGCCTGCCGGTAAGTACTGCGCGCATTCAAGTAATTAAGGAAACGCCTATAAGCACGCCTTTGGGAAACATTATTATTGGCAGAGTGGAAAAAGAAGGATTAGTGGTAATTGCGGGGCCTAATAAAAGCAGCGATCTTAGGATTATCATAAATGAACTTAAAACGCTTGATCTTGACATAATTCTGGTAGATGGGGCTTTAAACCGGCTAGCTCCCATGGTGGAGACTGAAGGGTTCATTTTGGCGACCGGGGCCGCTCGATCACCTGATATTACCAGGCTGGCGTACGAGACCCATAGTATTGCTTATTTATTCGGACTGCCCCAATTAAAGGAAAGACTGTCAACTGAAATTACCGTCCAAAACGGATTTAGAAAGAAACATAGGATGGGTTTTGCTTCATTATTTACTAATAGGCAACTATTTGAACTACTGGAACACCTGACATCTGAAACCAAAAGACTAGAAATTCCCGGTGTGGTTCAAGAGAAACTTTGGAAACAACTAGGGGAGCACATTATTTCCAATGAGTTAAATTTTGACATCTGCGTTGCGGATCCAATTAAGCTGGCACTAGCCGGTGGTGTCGGTAATATTCATCGTTTGTTTGAAAGGTTGGAGAACTATGGTGTCAAATTACTAGTGGCTCAAAAGTTGCCATTAGTAGCTGTAACTGTTAATCCTTTTTTCCCTAAGTATAGATTTGAAGCTCAGGATTACGAACCAGCATACGTCGATGCGGTTAAATTGGTCGAGACGGTTGATAAGGTTATTAGCGTACCTGCCATTGATATTAAGCGAAACGGAGACATACTGTTTAAGGCCTTGTTTACAGGACAAACCTAAGCAATGCCAAAAATTTGGCATTGCTTAGGTTTGTCCTTAACGGAAAGGTTAAAACAATGTTGATTTGCCTTGGTTTATATGAGGATCACTAAAGGAATCGTTCGAAGATTCCTCGGTTTCGGGTTGAAAAATGCTTAATTCATCATCTGTAGCATCTAAACTTTCGGCGAATTCATAATTAGGGTCAAAAGCCTCATTTTTTATCCATGGAATTTTTATTGGCATTAATAGAATCCCTCCTTTTTACTTAGTTTGCTGCAGTAAAAATAAGTTTATTCAAGACCAAGAATATTGTTCGATATGTCCCTGCAGCCTCGCTACATCCTTTAAAAGAAGGACTTTTTTTACAAAAATAGAATACCATGAACTATATCAAGTAATTAAATTTACTAACAAAATTATTTAATAGTTTTAAGTTAGACCTAGGGGGTATTTTTATGGAGGTTTATGATTTAGCCCATCGTTTGGCGAAAGCGCTGGAAGAAAGCAGTGAATATGAAGAATTTGTCGGAGCAAAACATCTAGTTGAAAAAGACGAAAATAATTTAAATCTATTGCAAGATTTTCGCAACCAACAGCTGGAACTGCAAATGGCGCAGTTGGCGGGACAGGAAGTATCAAAAGAACAAGTGGAACACATAGAAAGAATGTATCAAATGCTTTCCTTAAATAAAGATATTAATGAGTACCTCAATGCAGAATACAAGTTGTCTAGGATGATGGGGGATATTCAAAAGATCTTAGGTGATGCCGTGTCCGATTGGTTTGGTTATGGCAGAAGTGACTCTAATTTGAATTAAATTGAGGCGAAGAGGGAGGACTTTCTTTCGACCATTGTAAAACATTTGCGTAGAACTCTAAATTAAGTTATAATAATTATAACAATTACTGATAAGGGGTTTTACAGGTGTCCAAGCATCGCATGACAAAGCAGAAAACATTAATATTAGCTATTGTTAAAAGCACTACATGTCACCCGACGGCTGATTGGGTATACCAAGAGGCAAGAAAGGAAATGCCAAAGATTAGTTTGGGTACCGTTTATCGTAATTTACGTTTGCTGGTAGAAATGGGAGCCATAATGGAGCTTAATTATGGGAGCTCTTTTAGCAGGTTTGATGGCAATCCAGAAAACCATTATCATTTTGTTTGTATTAATTGTGATAAGGTAACCGATATAGCATTTAAGGAACCATTGGATCTTAATTCAAAAGTAGTTGATAATGTCGAGATCCTTTTTCACAGACTGGAAATCTACGGTTACTGTAAAGAATGCCAAGGAAGCAGGAAGCAGGGGACTGAAAATAAAAGTCGAGAGTCAGAATAAGATAAAGAGCAAAACATTAAATAAACCGGGGCTTCCCCCGGTTTTTGCTGTTAACGCTTTTTTACGTGAGGAGCGATTATGGATATGCAAATTAAACGTACTCAACCTTTTACAGGCAACATTATTGCCCAGGATTACTATTCAAAGAAAGAACAATTATTACTTAAGCGCTTTGCCAGCTTTCCTGATGAACAGGGTCTAGCGGATCATGCCAGTAAGGTCAGCAAGACGGAACAGCATCGACGCGTCTTATCACAATGCTTGGGCCGCTATAATCGACGCATGGGTGCTGGCAGAAAAACTTTAGATAATATTTCTCTTTTAGAGAATGCGGGGTGTACGGCCGTAGTTACCGGGCAACAGACAGGTTTACTCACCGGTCCTGCCCTAACCGTCTACAAAGCTATGACAGCAGTTGCTTTAAGCCACAAATTACAGCGACAGCACAAAAAACCGGTGGTTCCCATTTTCTGGATGGCCAGTGAAGATCATGATTTTGCCGAAGTTAACCGCCTTCACCTAATATCATCCAAAAGGCGTCAACGATCGTTGGCTACGCCAGTAAGACCGCAGGGACGCCCATCAGTTGGTTGTATTGAAATAGAAAACCCTGAGCAGCTTATTGCCCAAATGGGTGCTGTCATACCGGAAACAGAGAATAATATAAGACTGTTGGAGCAGCAGCGGGAATTGGCAGCATCCTCCGAAACATTGTGTGACTGGTTTGCAAAAGCCATGCTAAAATTGTTTGAAAAAGAAGGTTTGATTCTGTTGGATCCCATGTTACCCCAGCTAAGACAGCTGGCCGGTCCATTAATCGAACAAACAATTACAGATAATGTCAACTTACAAGCGGCGGCAGCTAATGGCGCTCAGGATATGAGAAGTTTAGGTTATGAGCCGGCAATAAAGAAACAGCAGGAACATATGCATTTGTTTTTTTATATAGATGGTGATAGGGTACCGCTTTATCTGCATGATGGTAAGGTTTCTACACGCAGCGATTTAGGGAAATGGGAGTATACGCTGCCGCAGCTAATTGACCTTGCTAAACGATATCCTGAGAGGTTTAGTCCCGGGGTTTCCTTACGACCGGTTCTGCAAGATTATTTACTACCTACAGCAGCCTTTGTAGCTGGCCCAGGAGAAATTAACTACTTAGCGCAGTTAAAAGAAATTTATCAGGTATCTGGAGTACCCATGCCGCCTATCTTTCCCAGGGCACAAGTAACTGTGGTCGGTCGGAAAGAAAATGAGGTCATTGAACAGCTTTTTCAAGATGACCGATGGCTGGCGGAGGGGTTTGGGGTAAAGTTAAGGGCTTACGTGGGGGAGCAAATGCCAAAACATATTGAAGAGCATTTTACCATAGTTGAGCAGACGATTAAGAACCAATACCAGCAGCTTATTAACAGTTTAACGTTAATGGATAAAAAATATCAACAGTTAGGGAATCGAGAATTAGACAAGACCATTGGACGCCTTGAATATATGAAAAAGAAGGCTTGGCAAACTGTTAGAAAACAACACAAATCCTACATTAATAGAGTTAAGGAGACAGAGGCAATATTATTACCGTCAAATAAACCGCAAGAACAAATATACAGTTTTTATTCTTTATTATTTTACTTTGGTGAAGACTTGCGGAATATATTTAGGGATGTGGATTTTACTGACGGATGGTTCCACCAAATATATACTTTAAAATGATTTCTGAAAGGAGATGTAATGGTATGAATAAACAAAACCCATGCGACATTATGGTCTTTGGTGCACATCCTGATGATCTAGAAATTGGTGCAGGGGGCTTAGTTGCAAGAGAAGTTTCTTTGGGTAGAAAAGTTGTACTGGTTGACCTCACTCAGGGGGAGATGGCCTCCAATGGTACTCCGGAAGAAAGAATAGTCGAGGCCCAAAATGCGGCAGATATTCTAGGAGTCAGTGATCGCGTTAATTTAAAACTTCCAGACAGCAGACTGACAGTAAGTGAAGAGTTTTTGGAACCTGTGGTTCGTGTAATAAGGCGCTTTAAGCCAAAAGTACTAATTGCACCGGACAATAACGATCGCCATCCGGATCATATTGCTGCCAGTGGGCTAGTAACCCAGGCAATGTTTATTTCCGGTCTTTGGAAAAGGTATTCGGACATTCCAGCGCATCGTCCAGCCAGACTATTTTATTATTTCTTGCATTATACTAGGGAACCATCATTTGTGGTTGACATTACGAAAGTTCATCAAACTAAACAGCGAGCCATTATGGCTCATGTTTCCCAATTTGGGACATGGCCGGGGCAAAACCCGACGGAACTTCCGCACTTGTTAAAAAGAATACAGTCGCGCAATGGATATCTCGGTAGTTTGATTAAGGTGGAATACGGGGAAGGGTATTATTCACCCGAACCTTTAAAAGTGCGGGACATGCTGCAAATCATATAATATACCTGGGTGAAAACCGACATGATAGCTTCGATGATAATGAAAATTCTGACAATAATTAAAGGAATCTGTCTGATTCTAGCAGAATTAATTAATGATTACCTTTTTTAACGTCAGACTAGCGCTGAGGAACTCTTCAATAAAGAAATCCCGGTAGTTGTTTAAATAGACTCCGGGATTTCTAAATCAGTGCGGTTTGTGAGGTTTACCACATTTATCTGATTGAGTCTAGGGTATAATGATTCCAAGGAGTGATATTTGTGGGGTCAGAAAAAGTATTGATTTTTGAAAATTGTCGCACTTGTTCTAACAGGTGCTTTTCCACCAATCAGGTAATAAAGGAAATTAATCAGCTAGTATCGGAACAGAACTTAATTAAAAAGATTAAGAGCAAGCTGCCATCGCCAATTCTTTATCATCATATGCTGCGCATCTCACTGTCGGGATGTCCCAACAGCTGTTCGCAGCCTCAGATAAAAGATATTGGAATGCAGGCACAGCGAATTGCAGCGGTCAACGAAGAACTTTGTGGAGGTTGCGGTGAATGTGTAAAAAGTTGTCCCGATAAAGCTATAGCAGTTGATAAAACGGCACATATAGATAGGAATAAGTGCTTGAACTGCGGTCTTTGTATTAAATCCTGTCCAGTCAATGCCATTGAAGAACTTAATTCAGGTTTTAGAGTATTGGCAGGGGGGAAATTGGGGCGGAGACCGCATTTGGCAGGAACATTATACTCATTGGTAGGTGTAAATGAGTTAGTGCCGATTATTGCTGAACTGCTTGAGGTTTATTTAGTGCAAGGGGAATTTGGTGAAAAATTCGGAACGGTAATAAATAGGATAGGACTGGATAATCTTAGAAAAAGAGAGGGTGAGAAGCATGCAGGTTGATAAGAATACTCTTTGGCAACAATTTGGCAAACATGGTTACGTTTGTGACCGACAATTAATCACCACCATTTTCTTAGCTTTAAGATTAGATAAACCTTTATTAATTACCGGAGCACCTGGTGTAGGTAAAACTGAAATAGCTAAAGTGTTAAGCAAATGCTTTAATACTAATTTGATTCGGCTGCAGTGTTATGAGGGTTTAGATGAGAACAAAGCATTATACGAATGGAATTACCAAAAACAGTTGTTGCGTATTCAAATGAGCAAAGCCCCGGAGAACAACGGTATAACTGAGGAAAAACTTTTTTCTCGGGATTACCTTCTAGAACGGCCTTTACTACAGGCTATCAATTCGGATAAAAAGCAGGTTTTACTGATTGATGAAATCGATAAGACTGATGAAGAATTCGAAGCATTCCTTTTTGAATTGTTGTCAGATTTCCAAATTTCCATTCCTGAGATGGGGACAATTTTTGCAAAACAAATTCCAATTGTGGTCTTAACAAGCAATGGAGAAAGAGCTTTGTCAGATGGGTTGAAAAGACGCTGTATCTTTTTGTACATTGATTATCCATCCATTGAAAAAGAACTGGCTATTATTAGAAGCCGTGTACCGGAAGCTGGGGAAAAGTTGTCTCATGAAATAGCTCAAGCCATGGCTTTTATCCGTCGAGAACTGGATTTACAGAAAACCCCGGCAATTGCCGAGACTATTGATTGGGTTAAAGCGTTAATGGCTTTAGACGCTGATAGGTTGACGCCTGATACTATTAAGGACACAGAAACTGTAATTTTTAAAGATCAGGATGATATAATAACCTTTAATAATCAAATTGGTCCGGAGGGGCTATATGGTCATGTGCGACAACATTCAGAAATCTAAAGAAACTAAGGAAGATAATTTAATAGAAATTAACTTGCTGCGTTTTGTACGCCTGCTGCGTCATACTGGCTTGCGTGTCAGTTCTGCTGAAACTATCGAAGCTGTTAATGCCCTAGATTTTATCGATATTGCTGACCGGCGAGAAGTTAAGGCTGCGCTGCAGGCAACATTAGTTAAGGAGCAGGATCAGCTTCAGGCTTTTGACCAAGCATTTGATACTTTTTTCGTGTCTGAAACGGAACGTGACAACATTAACAAAAAGTATCTTGAGCGCCTGGATGAAAAGAACCAACAATTGGAGAAAACACAAGAAGAGCTGCAATTTCAAGAAGCAAGCTTGGAATTAACAGAAGACGAGAGTCTAGCCTATAATCAAATGTCCCTTGAAGAGCAAGAACGGTTGAAAGAATTCTTGAAACAAACCAGTCAAGGCAAAAAGGTAGACAAAAAATTTAAACCGATAGTGGAATCCTTAGTAAAAGGACATTTAGACAGATGGCAGAGTTTGCAGGACTTTCAGAGTATGGATTTGGACAGCGTTGGAGATGAATCCTTTGATGCGCTACTGGCGGAGCTTGAGCGTAAATATCCCAAGGAAAGAAACTTGATGTTTCAAGATATGGGAAAAATCAGTGATAATGATTTGCCCAAAATGCGGCAAATTATTCACAGACTATCAAGAAGACTAGCAACAAAAATTTCCCGACGCTATGAACAATCCAAAAGAGCTTCACAGGTAGATATCCGTCGAACAATACGTCATAACCTACGCTATGGCGGTATTCCCATCAATTTAAAATATCGTGAGAGACGTATCAGAAAACCGGACATTATGCTGTTATGTGACGTTTCTGGCTCCATGTCTAAGTATTCTACTTTTACTATGCTGTTTATGGCCGGCTTGGTTTCTGCCATTAGAAATCTACGGATATTTTTATTTTCCGAAACCTTAGAGCAGATAAAGTTATCTAGGAATGCGGTTAAAGATGTTGAAGGTTTTATCTCGACCATGCAAGAAGATAGCCGAGTATGGGGGGAAGGTACCAATTTCAATTCATCTTTAAAGGAACTAACGAGTCGGCATGCTGTTGATTACGGCGGTAATACCATCATGATAATTATTAGTGATACAAAAACCTTGCAGGCAGGTAAGGCTGCCGAGAAGCTAAAAAAAATTAAAAGACAGGTGAAAAAAATAATTTGGTTGAATCCATTGCCAAAAGAACAGTGGAATAAGCAGCAAACAGTTAGCATTTTCCGAGAACAAAGCCAAATGCATCTCTGCCACACACTTGCTCAATTAGAACAGGTATTGAGCAATAAATTGTTTAAGTAGTTTTTTGCTATGATGATGAAGGCTTGGCGACTATTGACAAGCCATGTTTTTTGGTGTACCATGAGACCATTATACACCCTATGGGTATAATTGGGGGCTATTGATATGGTGATATTAGGGGAAAAAATTCGTAATTTAAGGGAAGAAAGAAATTATACACTAAGCGATTTGTCAGATAAAGCCGGCTTATCCATTTCATATTTGAGTGAGATTGAAAGGGGAGCTAAGCGTCCCTCCATAAAAACAATTGATAAGATTGCAAACGCGTTAAACGTGTCTCGTAATATGCTGGTTGACATTGGGGGAGATAAACTGAAGATCTCCATGGGTGACAAAATTCGTATGATTAGAGAAGAAAAAGAGCTCACTCTAGGAGCTTTAGCCGTTAAAGTGGGTATATCTCCAAGTTACCTGAGCGAAATAGAACGGGAAAGCGTTCACCCAGCAGTCAATACAATCAAAATGATAGCTAACGCATTGGATATTTCTGTTTCCACCATCATGCTCAGTCATGAAAGCACCATTGGCTTAAAATTGCGTTCTATTAGGGAAGACCAAGGCCTGACCCAATCGGACTTAGCAAATAAGGCAAATATATCCGCAGGGTTAGTCGGCCAAATAGAAAACGGCAGAGTACAGCCTTCATTAAAAACATTGGAAAGCGTTGCAGATGTTTTAGGAGTATCTCCATGTTATTTTGTGTTGGATAATGATAGCCTAGAGGAAATGCTTCCCAGTTTTTCACCGGAATTGCGGAAATTATTGATGGATGGAAACGTTCAGTCAGTGCTCCGGCTAGTATGTAATCTGAAGGAAGAAGAGCTGAAATTTATCTTGAACTTTATTCAGCTTTTCAAAAGGTCTAAAGTTACCACTTTCCAGAATGAGTAAGGGATGGCTATAACCATCCTTTTTTAATGTATAGGAAATTATGGGTTGTGGATAATTTTCTATACATGGGGGTT
>JADQBR010000044.1 GCA_016278515.1 Bacillota bacterium | reverse complement strand
CCCGTTGGTCAAGGGGTCTAAGACACCGGCCTTTCACGCCGGTAACAGGGGTTCAAATCCCCTACGGGTCACCAGACACCTCGCAATTTTGCGAGGTTTTTTGCATATTATATTGCTTTTCCTTCTGCGCATTTTATGTCGCAAATCACTGCCGACTCTGCTGCTTTTCCCGACAAAGATTGCATCTAGCTTGTACTATAATGGGATTGTAAGGCGGTGATATTATGTATGAGCAAACGGACATATATCCTTACAGAAGGGAGGGTAAGAACAAAAGACCCAACAGTAACCAAGAAAGAAAAACTGCTGCTGCCTTTTTCGCTAAAAATCTAAAAAGGGTATGGCACTTTTTTTACAGGGCTGTAACTTTAGAAGGGGTTTTGGTGAGTGTTGCAGCGTTTTTTTTGGGGCGGGCGGAAATCCTCGGTGAATTAATGCCATTCGGCCCGGCTTTTTTAGTTGCGGTTATAGCGGTTTGGGGGGGCTACGTTCCCTTAGTTTTCTTATCGATTGTTTTGAGTGTAGTTACTTCCGTATCGGGCGTCAATGCTTGGGCTTATTTTTTTGTTCTTGTTTTCCTTACTATTATTTGTTATGCCTATCCAATCAAATATCAAAAACGTAAATTGATGGTTCCTTTGATGGTATTTGTGACAATATTACTAGTGAAAGGCATTTTTGCTTTGTTCTTTGAACCGACTGTCTATCAGGGAGTAGTGATTATTTTTGAAGCTGCCTTTGCAGGCGCGTTGGCCATGGCTTACCAGTTGGTATTAGGTACATTAGCAGGTAATAGGGATATATGGTCATTATCTCCCGAAGAAACCTTAAGTCTAATAGTTTTATTGGTAGGTATTATCGGTGGAATGGAAGGCTTAGTAGTATTTTCCTTGTCTTTGCAAAGAATCATTGGAAATTTCTTGATTATGGCGGTTTCTTTAGGGGGCGGTGCAGGCGCTGGTGCTGCAGCGGGAACTCTGATGGGAATAATACCTAGCATGACAAAAGTTGCCTCTCCTTCTTTAATAGGAGTTTCGGCCCTAGCTGGTCTACTGGCGGGAGTTTTTAACGGCTACGGGAGACTGGGTGTAATCGCTGGGTACCTGATAGGACACTTAATTTTTTCTGTCTATTTGCTAGATCAATCTGTGGTAATAATGCGATTCCTTGAAATAATTGTGAGTTGCATAGGAATGATTGTTGTATCAGAAAAAATGGGGAGCCAGCTTCGAGCAATGTTCGGGAGCAG
Organism: Bacillota bacterium; assembly: GCA_016278515.1. GTDB lineage: Bacteria > Bacillota > JADQBR01 > JADQBR01 > JADQBR01 > JADQBR01. Next base: position 24,694 of record JADQBR010000044.1, on the reverse strand, counting down.
TTCGGATTTATTAGTGCACAAACAGCTTGCTAATATTAGTAGCAAAAAAGTAGAGGATTTAAGTCGGGTCTTTACTGAATTATCCAGAAGCTTTTCTGAAACAGCGGTGGCCCAAGAGGTTGAGAAGGAAGCAAATCAGGATAAGGCTGCCAATATAATCAATCTTATGATTCAGAAGGCCTGCCATGGCTGTCCTGCAGCCAATAAATGTTGGGAAATAGATTTCTACAGTACATATAAAAGTATGTTGAGATTGTTTTCTGTCGCAGAAACTAAGGGTAGAGTTACGCGAAAAGATGTCTCCAGCGGCTTCCAAAGTCAATGTACAAGAACGGGCGAAATAGCCACTGCGGTAAACTTCCTGATGGAAACTTTTCAGGTAGATAGATATTGGCGTGAAAGGCTCAGAGAAGCTAAAGACTTGCTGTCACAGCAACTGAGCGGGGTAGCAAACATAATGGGGAATTTAGTGGACTCTCTCACATTAGAGGTGGAAAAACGCGGAGACCTGGAGGCGCTTTTGTCTAGAGAATTAAGTCGTGCTGGGATAACTTTTAGAGAACTTAGCGTCTACAGATGTGGCAGGAAAGACCTAGAAGTAAATTTAAAATTAAGCGATTGTCGTAGCTCGGGTTGGTGTTCCAATGATATCTTGCCTGTCATAAGTAAAGTTATGGGTAGGCCATATACTATGGATAACCAGCCCTGCAGAGGACGGAATAGTGCTGAGAATTGCTATCTGCGTCTAATCCCGGCGTGGTCCTATCACATTGAAATTGGCTGCGCACAAGTTCCAAAACAAGGCACCGTTATCTGTGGTGATACTGTCAGCACTTTAAGTTTGAAAGATGGTAAAATGGCACTGCTGATTAGTGATGGTATGGGGGTAGGTCCCAAAGCTGCAAGGGAAAGCACTACTACTGTCAATTTGCTGCAACAGTTAATGGAAGCAGGGTTTGACATAGAATTGGCAGTCAAAACTGTTAATTCCATAATGATGATGCGCGCTTTAGAGGACACCTTTACTACATTGGATTTAACTCTAATTGATTTGTACTCCGGCGAGGGAGAATTTGTTAAGATTGGTGCCATGCCGAGTTGGATTAAGAGAGGGTATCGTGTGGAGACGTTGACATCCGGGAACCTACCTATCGGTATTTTATCAAATTTAGAGATAGAAAGCCTCAGCAAGGGTTTGCAGTTGGGAGATCTGTTGTTAATGGTTTCAGATGGGCTTGAGGAAGATGGGGAGCAGTGGTTGGTGCCGGCAATTCGGCAACTACAAACTGATGACCCTCAAGAAGTGGCCAACCTGTTATTGGATATGGCCCTAAGTAGGCAAGGCGGGGAAGCGAAGGATGACTTAACAGTGTTAATTGCTAGGATGGATAGAAAGATTATCTAATTTAAAACCCTGCTTTCCGAGATATAACGCAGGACTTTTGACTCTATTAAATATTTTGTTAAACAAAAACGTGCTAGGATAACCGCGGTTTGTAGGTTGTGTTTTATTTTTTTAGACTATGGGGAAAGATATGGAAAGAAGTAGAAAATAAAAATATATGGGCAGGAATGCCTAGGTTTATGACGAAATAAAGACATGCTAGATTTTTTCGGTAAGGAAAAGGGAATATTATGATTAGTACGGTTAAACAGGAAATTGAAAAACATAATTTGGTAGAGGAAGGCGACAAGGTCTTAGTGGCTGTGTCAGGAGGCATTGATTCGGTTGCGCTGCTGGAAGTGTTGTTCAGGTTGAGAGAAACACTGGGCATCCAACTTTTGGTAGCGCATTTAGACCATATGTTTCGTGGTAAACAAAGCCTTATGGATGCATTTTTTGTCGAGGAGCTAGCTATAAGGCTCAACCTGCCTGTGACGTACGCTTCCATCAGCATCCCATCCTTATTAAATAAGAATAAGGGATCAGCACAGGAAATTGCAAGAAATGAACGATATTTCTTTTTAGAACGAACATGCAGGTCCCATGGCTGCAGTAAGATCGCCTTGGGTCACCACTTAAATGACCAGGCGGAAACTGTATTACATAATTTACTCAGGGGAAGCGGACCTGAAGGGCTAGGAGGTATGCTTCCTAAACAAGGCAAATACATAAGGCCGTTTTTAAATATTTCACGCGGCGACATAAAGCAATATTGTTTAGAAAACAATTTGAACTGGCGAGAAGATCCTAGTAACGAAAAAACTATTTACCGTCGCAACAAAATCAGAAAGGAGTTACTTCCGTTTTTGCGGGATAATTATAGCCCGCAGATAATGAATCTATTAGTCCAAACTGCTCAAATAATTCACGCAGAAAACGATTATTTCAATGCTAATACAGAAGAAGTTATAGAGCAGGTCTGCAGTTTTGACAATAGTCGGGTATTAATTGATCTTAATATTTTCCAGCAGCTTCATCTGGCACAAAAACGGCGGCTGTTAAGGAAACTGGTACTTAAATTAACAGAGAACAAATTGGAATTTTGCCATGTAGAAAAGTTTATGAAATTTGTTCAATCGAGCCAAACGGGTAAGTACATCCAACTGTCTGATGGCTTGGTAGCAAAAAAAAGTTATGATAAAATAATCCTAAAAAAGACAAATAATAAACGGTATAAAGAACAGAATAAAGAAGTAAGATACCTGTATGAATTGAAAGTTCCGGGAAAGGTTAACATCGACGAGATAGGCTCCATGATTACAGCTGACTTTGTATCAAATAGGTGCTGTGATAATCAACGGCAGGTTGTTTTAGATGCAGATAAGATTAACTTTCCTTTAATAATAAGAAATCGTAAACCGGGCGATCGTTTTTTCCCTCTAGGTGCTCCTGGAGAAAAGAAACTAAAAGACTTTTTTATAGATAGAAAAGTACCCAGAGAACAGCGTGACGCAGTGCCGCTGGTGGCGGATAGTGACGGAACTATCCTTTGGGTAGTCGGATGCGAGATTAACAATTCGGTTAAGTTGACACCTGGATCAAAAAAGTTTGTCAGTATGCAGCAAAATTTAAGAAGGGAAACATAACTTCTTTCATTTGAAAATAGGATAAAACTGTGATAGAATAACGCATTATATTAGAACGCGTCATCCGTGAGGAGGGTGTTGATGAGAAATATATTTAAGAACCTAGCTATTTACTTGCTGATTGTTTTGATAGCTGTTGCCGTTATCAGATGGACAACACCCGAACAGCAAGAGGCTGAGGTTTGGAATTATAGCAAATTTTACCAAGCAGTAGACCAGGGTAATATTGAAACAGCCGAAATTATAGTTGAAACAGATGTTTATCGCATAAGCGGCACTACGAAGAAAGGTGTCGATTTTACTGCTAAGACACCTAAGGATCCGAACTTAACTCAATTAATGCTTAACAAAGGAATTGATTTTGAAACGACTCCGGCTCCAGGACCGCCTTGGTGGACCAGTCTGCTAGGAACTTTCTTGCCAATCTTGCTGCTTGTGGGTCTGATTTTCTTTATGATGCAGCAGACTCAGGGCGGCGGAAGCAAAGTTATGCAATTTGGTAAAAGTAAGGCAAAATTACATAATGAGGAAAAGAAAAAGGTTACCTTCGAGGATGTGGCAGGTGCCGATGAAGTTAAAGAAGAGTTGGAAGAAGTTGTAGAGTTCTTGCAAAATCCTAAAAAGTTTAGTGAGCTGGGGGCAAAAATACCTAAAGGGGTGCTGTTGTTTGGCCCGCCTGGAACAGGCAAAACTCTGCTGGCGCGAGCTGTTGCTGGCGAAGCGGGCGTTCCTTTCTTTTCAATCAGCGGTTCAGACTTCGTTGAAATGTTCGTAGGCGTAGGTGCTTCCAGGGTTAGGGATTTATTTGAACAGGCGAAAAAAAATTCCCCATGTATACTGTTTATTGACGAAATTGACGCTGTTGGGCGTCAACGTGGCGCAGGGTTAGGGGGAGGACACGATGAAAGGGAACAGACCCTTAACCAACTATTAGTGGAAATGGATGGTTTTGAAACTAATGAAGGAATTATAATTATTGCTGCAACCAACAGGCCAGATATTTTGGATCCTGCATTATTGCGTCCTGGGCGTTTTGACCGTCAAGTTACGGTAGATACTCCCGATGTTGTCGGGCGTGAGGCGATACTTAAGGTTCATTCAAGAGGGAAACCGTTGGCAGAAGATGCGGATCTTTCGGTTTTAGCTAGACGTACCCCCGGTTTCACAGGCGCCGATCTGGAAAATTTACTTAATGAAGCGGCACTGTTGGCGGCGCGGAAGGAACGAAAAAACATTCCCATGGTGGATCTGGAGAATTCAGTAGAAAGGGTGATAGCGGGGCCCGAGAAGAAATCCCGCATGATGAGTGATTATGAGAAAAAACTAGTAGCTTATCATGAAGGTGGTCATGCCATTGTAGGGCATTATTTGACCAATACTGACCAGGTACATAAGGTATCGATCATCCCACGTGGCCGTGCAGGCGGCTATACACTGTTGTTGCCAAAGGAAGACAGACGTTTCACTACTAAATCTCAGATAATGGATCAGGTTGCAATGTTGTTAGGCGGGCGGGTTTCTGAAGCCTTAGTTTTGAAAGAAATAAGTACGGGCGCTCAAAATGATTTAGAACGGGCTACGGAACTAATAAGGAAAATGATTACCGAATTTGGTATGTCTGATGAACTAGGCCCCTTGACCTTTGGCACAAAACAGGAACAGGTATTTCTTGGCCGGGACATTGCGCGTGATCGTAATTATAGCGAAGCGGTAGCTTTCTCCATAGATAAAGAAGCCAGACGGATTATGGATGAGCGGTATAATAAGGCAAAACAAGTTTTATTAGATAATATGGACAAATTACATGCGGTGGCAAAAACCCTAATAGAAAAAGAAACATTGGAAGCTTCGGAATTTGAGAGCCTTCTTAATCAAATGGAGGGGCAGAACGGCACCCAACAAACGGATGAAATTAAAACAGACGATTTACCAAAAGATAACGCCGGGACCGCTCCCATTGGCGGCCCCGGTCCGGAGCCAATAATTACTTTTCGGTTCAAATAGGGGGAGAGATGAAATGGAGCGTACTTATGTTATGATTAAACCCGATGGGGTACAGCGTAACTTGGTTGGTCAAATTATTAACAAGTTTGAAAGCAAGGGGTATCGGCTTGCAAGCATGAAGTTGTTAAGAATTACCGAAGAACAGGCGAAGGAACATTATAAGGAGCATATAGGAAAGCCATTTTTCCCTGGTTTGCTCGAATATATCATATCGGGGCCGGTAGTAGCGATGGTGTGGGAAGGAAAAGACGTTGTGGCCGCAGCGCGGCAGATGATGGGTAAAACAAACCCTCTGGAAGCTGCACCCGGTACTATTCGGGGTGACTTTGGCTTGGATATTGGACGGAATGTTATTCACGGGGCAGATTCTGTAAAAAGCGCGGAAAGAGAAATAGCCATTTATTTTAATAAACAGGAAATCTGCTCCTATGAAAAGACGTTGGAAAGTTGGTTATACGAATAAGAAATGTAACCCGGGTTTATTTTACCCGGGTTATCTTGTACTATAAGCTTAAAGCCGAAAGCATTATGGCGAAAGCTAAGTTTCATTAATAGTTTAAAACCACTGAAAAGGAGATGGTGAAATATGGTTGATATCAGCCCGGGTATAACGGGTGAGGCTAAAGACAGAGTAACTGGAGCGAATACTGCCCAAGCCTACGGCAGCGGGCAAATAAGCGTTTACGCCACTCCTGCAATGATCGGTTTGATGGAAAATGCTGCGTTGAAGTCAGTTGAACCGCTGCTGGATGACGGCTCGTCAACAGTTGGTATGTCGGTCAACATAAAACACTTAGCACCAACGCCTATTGGTATGGCAGTCATAGCGAAAACTGTTTTAAAAGAAGTGGATGGACGCAGATTGCTATTCTCTGTGGAGGCCTTTGATGAAAAGGGTAAAATTGGTGAAGGTGTGCATGAACGGTTTATAATAAACTTAAATAAGTTTTTAAGCAAACTTGAAAACAAGTAGAATGGGTGATTTTTGATGGAAGCAAAAGACAGAAGAGAAGCTATCATCAATCAATTAAAAAATAATAAGCAGCAAATTACCGGTTCTGATTTGGCAGCAGTGCTTTCGGTAAGCAGACAAGTAATTGTCCAGGATATCGCGATTCTTAGAGCAAAAGGCCATAGGATTATCGCTACCCCTCAAGGTTATATGTTGTTAGCTCAAGATACGGGTCTTTCTCTGAAACGCACCTTTGCGTGCTGCCACAAGGAAAACAATACTGAGGAGGAATTGAATATATTTGTAGATTGCGGTGGAACAGTAGAGGACGTAATAGTGGAACATCCCATATATGGTCAAATTTCAGGTTCGCTAATGTTGAAGTCCCGGACGGATGTAAGCGCGTTTTGCCAAAAGTTATCTGAAGGTAAAGCTGCGCTGCTGTCTTCATTGACTGGAGGCGTACATCTGCATACCATTAAAGCAGAAAAAGATGAAGTGTTTGACTTCATTGAGAAAAAATTGCGTGATGCAGACATTCTTTTAGAGCAGGGATAAGATTAAGTGTTTGGGTATTGTCTAGAAGGTTTATTTCTGATACAATAATATTACATGGTGCATAGACAGGTGTATTTTTTTTACTGTCAGGTGTAAAGACATGTGTATAGACAACAAAGGGGTGTTTAGATGGACAATTGTGACAATACTAAAGACGAAAATCAAAATCGAGGTGAGGAAAGAATGAGCGACCGCGCTCTAAGATGGGCATTGTTCTTCGTTATTCTAATAATAAGTGCTATTACGGTACCCTTTATATTCTTGCAAAGTACATTTAAAATATATGGTGCATTTTTATTTTGGTTGCTTTTTGCCGTAATTGCCATAATATCTGTAGGGTTTATCACAAATAGCTGGAGGGATTAACTTGGAATCAATTTATATATATATTGCTATACTTATTTATATCGTCTTAGGTACAGGGGTTGCTTATGTATCTAGGCAAGGGTTAGGACAAGGAATGACTGATTTCTTTTTGGCAAACCGTTCAGTCGGAGGTATTGTCGGTGCGTTGACTTATAGTGCTACCACTTATAGTGCTTTTATGATGGTCGGTTTGGCTGGGTTAACATATAAGGGCGGCGTAGGGGCAATGGGTTTCGAACTCATATACCTCTCGGGTTTAGTATTGGTGGCGTTTTTTGGCCCGCGTTTTTGGCTGGTGGGGAAAAAGTATAATTTTGTAACACCTGCTGAAATGTTAGGCTATAGATATGACAGCAATGTTTTAGCTGTTGTGGTGGCAATTAGTTATTGCGTGTTTTTAATACCCTACAGCGCGGTGCAATTAATGGGTGTAGGGTATCTTATGTCCGGGATGTCGGGCGGTAGCATTGATTTCATGACTGGCGTAGTAATAGCTACCTTGCTCGCTATTACGTGGTCTTGGATGGCGGGATTGCGTTCGGTGGCTTGGACAGATTCCCTGCAGTCATTGGTTATGATAATTGCTGCTACCCTTGTTGTGGTAGTTGTAGTGGGAAAAGGCTTAGGTGGTTTCGGGAATATGTTTAATACCTTGGAAACAGAATATCCCCAGTGGTTAGTGGTGCCGGGGCCAGGGTTATTTTCATTTAAGACTTTCCTAGGGTTAAGTTTACCGTGGTTTTTCTTTAGCATCACTAATCCCCAAGTTAGTCAAAGGCTATTTGTGCCGAAGTCTATGAAAAGCATGCGGTTTACAGTGATGGGTTTTGTCATATTTGGTTTTATTTATACGCTGATATCAATTATTTGGGGATTCGCTGCAAAAATATTACTTCCTAATCTGGCAAACGCAGATTTAGCAACAGCAACTTTACTGGTGTTGCCCATAGTGCCTAAGGCTCTGGCATTGATAGTTATGGTAGGTATTACAGCAGCAGCAATTTCGACAATTGATTCCATCTTACTAACTTTATCATCCGTTATTTCCCGTGACATCTATGGAAATTTTAAAGAGGGCCAATCAGAGGAACGGCAGTTATACTTTGGCAAAATTGTTATTCCCATCATTGCGTTACTTGCAATGTTATTTGCAAGGATGCAGTTCGATTTAATCGCTATACTGTCAGTTGCATCTTCGGCAGGGTTACTGGTTACTGTACCTACTATTTTCGGAGCATTTTTCTGGAAAAAAGGCACAGCAGCAGGCTCGATCATATCCATACTTGGCGGTGGATTAGTAAGTATATACCTTCAATTTAGTGGATTAAAACCCTTGGGACATTGGCCTGGAGTGTGGGCTTTAATTGTGGCATTGGCGTTATATGTAATTGGTAGTTATTTAACCCGTCCGCCTCAAGAAAAGGCGGGAGAATTCTTAAGTTACTTGAGTTCAGCTTTAAAAGAAAAAGGAGCATTATAAGAAAGCAGAGACTTGACAAGTCTCTGCTTTTTAAGTTCGCGCATGAGTTCTTCCAGAAAAATATTTAAAATGGACAAATTATGTCATTAAGTTATTACCATTTTAATATATTTATGTAGACAAGGAGGGGCTGACAATATGGGAGAACATGAAGGGGTTGTATTTGTAATATGCCTTACTTCTCAGGATATGCGCTTAGCTAATCATATTGTGTACGAGTTGGGGAAAGCTAATTCTGACGAAGTAGCTTCCTTTGCTGGTGAGGTTGGTGGAGAGGGAGCAAAGATAGTTTGCTACCTGTGGCAACCTGAACAGTTACCGTTGTGGAAAATATTAGAATATGCATTACTAGAGACAAGGCGTTATAAGGTTAGTATTCAAGGTACCTGTTTATATGGAAATCTAACAGAAGCTTTATTAATAAACGAACTAAAGTACTTTCTTAAATGTAGTAAGATTGAGAAAACGTATCAAGAATCTTAAGAAAGTGGCAGGAAATAGACTAAATAAAGAGAAATATTAAGACGTTGGTGCAATTGTAACATGGGCTTGTGCTATATTTTAATAACCCATTGTACCAACGTGTATTTTTGCTGTTTTGGAGAAGCATCCGGGTGATACAAAATTATTAGTGTCTCGACATTATGGGGTGTTTTAATATTTAATAAGGAGGGTAGTTTGTCAGGGCAGGTATACTTTCTAGCTTGAAACAAAATAATTAAAGTATAGTATTAAATGAAAGGGGAAGATAATAATGCCATATGATCCAACAGAACTGAAAGATTGGCAGATCGCTGAAAAAGCAGAAAAGAATTTACCGACGCCGGAAGAATGGCGTGAAAAACTAGGTTTAGAGAAAGACGAAATTATTCCTGCAGGTAGAACTCCTAAGTTAGATTTTATTAACATAATGAACCGCCTTGGGGATAAGCCGGATGGTAAGTTTATCGAAGTTACTGCCATCACTCCTACTCCTTTGGGAGAAGGAAAATCCACTACTTCCCTAGGCCTAATTGAAGGTTTAGGAAAAAGAGGTAAAAATGTAGGCGGCTGCTTGCGTCAGCCTTCCGGTGGCCCGACTATGAACATAAAAGGTACTGCAGCCGGTGGTGGTAATGCGTTGCTGATACCAATGACTGAGTTTTCTTTAGGTTTAACTGGTGATATTAACGATATCAATAACGCACATAACCTGGGAATGGTTGCTCTTAATGCACGTATGCAGCATGAGCGCAATTATGACGATGAAACCCTGGATTCCCGTGGACTTAAACGTCTCGATGTTGATCCAACTAACGTAGAGATGGGCTGGGTGATTGACTTTGCAGCTCAGGGCTTACGAAACATTATCATGGGTATCGGTGGGCAAAGGGACGGCTTCATGATGAAGTCTAAATTTGCTATCTCTGTTAGTTCCGAACTGATGGCGATTTTAGCCGTGGCCAAAGACTTAGAAGACTTAAGAAAACGGATTGGCGACATGATAGTTGCCTATGATAAAAAAGGTAACCCTGTGACAACTGAAGATCTAGAGGTTGCCGGTGCAATGACCGCTTGGATGCGTAATACAATTAACCCAACCTTATGTGCTACAGTAGAAGGGCAGCCTGTTATGGTGCATGCAGGACCGTTTGCTAATATTGCAATTGGCCAATCTTCAATTATTGGTGATAGGGTAGGTCTTAAAATGTTTGACTACCATGTAACCGAAAGTGGTTTTGCTGCTGATATCGGTTTCGAGAAATTCTGGAACGTTAAATGTCGTCTGAGTGGATTGAAGCCTCATGTTTCCGTGATTGTCGCTACGGTTCGTGCCTTAAAGATGCACGGCGGAGGATCAAAGGTAGTTCCGGGTCGTCCTATTCCTGAAGAATACACTACTCAAAATCTTGAATTAGTGGAAAAAGGTTTCGGCAATTTAGAACACATGATTAATCTTGTTAAAAAATCAGGTATTACACCGGTTGTTTGTATCAACAGCTTCTATACCGATACTGAGGAAGAGGTCGCTCTTGTGCGTAAGATGGTTGAAAAGACCGAAACTCGAGTTGCAGTTTCCGAGCATTGGCTCAAGGGCGGTGATGGTGCCTTAGAGTTAGCTGATGTGGTTATCGATGCTTGCGAGGAACCTAATGAGTATAAGCCGTTATATCCTTTAGAAATGCCTCTGCGTCAGCGTGTTGAGACAATTGCTAAAGAAGTTTACGGTGCTGATGGTGTTGATTGGTCACCTCTGGCTGAAGAAAAAGCCAAAAAGTTTGAAGCAGATCCTAAGTACAAGGACTTCCAGACGATGATGGTTAAGACACATCTAAGTCTGACTCATGACCCAACACTAAAGGGTGTGCCTAAAGGATGGAGATTGCCAATTCGCGACATCCTTGTTTATGGGGGCGCCAAGTTCCTCTGCCCGATGGCAGGGAACATCACCTTGATGCCGGGTACCGGTTCAGATCCGGCGTACAGAAGAATTGATGTAGATACCAAGACTGGAAAGGTTTCGGGTCTCTTCTAATTGGCAAGAGTAAAACAGGGAGTGTAAGTTAACTCCCTGTTTTACTTTACATATTACCGGACAGCTGAAAGATGTGATTATCTAGGAAGGAAAAAATAGAAATATGTCAAACTAAACTAGATAATATTGATTAAGTCCGGGTCCAAGTATTTAACTTTAGGTATTAAGGGAGCTTCGCCATGAAAAGGGTTAAACGTCTGCTGGAAGATGCCAGGTTTCTGGAATATGTGGTAAAAATAGAGGATAGAGAAGCCAAACGGGAATTCTGCAGCCATGAGCTGCAGCATTTTATGGATGTGGCCCGGATAAGTTACATACTGTGGTTAGAACAAGGCTGCCCCCAGGATGGCTTTCTAAATAAAGAAATACTCTATATAACGGCCTTGCTTCATGACATTGGACGTTGGCAGGAATATGATTATGGGTATGACCATGCAATTAGCAGCAGTAAATTGGCAATGCAATTTTTGGACGAACTAGAGTTTAAAGCCCATGAGATTGACGAAATAGTTAGGGCAATAGCGGCTCACCGGAAAGGTGAAGGAGCAGAGACTTTGTTGGCAAAATTATTGTACAAGGCAGATAAGCTGGCAAGACCCTGCTATAAATGCGAGGCTATTGACAAATGCTATAAATATAAAGTCTTAAAAAAGCTGCCATTATATTGACGGTTTACGGCTTTTAAACGAGAGGTGTTGGCATGAACGCAAGAGTGAGGATAATAACAATTAATAACAATAAAGAGGCAAAAGAACACATCCAGAGTGTGGGCAGCGACCTGCGGGGAATGAAATTAATGGCGCCAAAGGGGATTCTTCGGGCACTAAAACTCTATGAGATATCAGTTCCTGCAGCAAGTATCATAAAACAAGAAATGTTGGCTACAGGCGGGGACGCTGCTTTGAACAGGGGTGTAATTAATAATTCGGTGGAGAAGACAGACGTTTTGCTTATAGGTACTTTGAAGCAATATGAACAAGTAGTCCACAAATTACGCATGCAGCCCTTCGGATTACCGCAAATGGCGGAAGACATTAAGGTGGCACTTTCCAATAAGGAATACCGGGCTCCCAGGGAATTAAGATGTCGGGATAAATCATTGATTATGGGTGAACGTACATTAGTGATGGGCATTTTAAACCTTACTCCTGATTCGTTTTCTGACGGAGGGAGTTTTAACCAAGTAGATAAGGCGGTTAGGCATGCTTACCAGCTGATAGAAGACGGTGCCGATATTTTGGACATTGGGGCAGAATCTACCAGACCTCAGTCGGTACCTGTTGATGCAGTTGAAGAAATTGCCCGGCTGAAGCCTGTATTGAAAAAACTAATAAAAGAGATACCTATACCGATTTCTGTGGATACGTACAAAAGCCAAGTGGCCAAAGAAGCATTGGAACTAGGAGTACAGATAATTAATGATGTTTGGGGTTTTAAAAAGGATACAGAAATAGCGAACGTTTGCGCCCAGTATCCAGATGTGCCGGTAATATTGATGCATAACCAGAATGGAACTGACTATCAGGAATTGATGGGAGATTTGATAGGTGCCCTGGCAGAAAGTATTGATATAGCCGAAAAAGCCGGGGTTGCACCTGAAAACATAATAATAGATCCCGGAATAGGGTTTGGTAAGGATACCGATCAAAGTTTAGAGGTTATGAACAGCTTAGATGAATTAGTATCCCTTGGTAAAACCATATTACTGGGCACTTCACGGAAATCTTTAATAGGTAATACGTTACAGTTACCAGTTACTGAGCGCTTGGAAGGAACTGCTGCTACCCTAACCTTAGGAATTGCCAAAGGTGTTGACATTGTCAGGGTACACGATGTAAAAGAAATGGCTAGGGTCGTTAAAATGACTGATGCCATGGTGAGGCGTTAATATGGATAAAATATTTATGCGGGGTCTAGAATTTTACGGTTACCATGGATGCTTACCCAGTGAAAAAGTTAATGGGCAAAGGTTTCTGGTTGATATTGATTTATATATAGATACAGCACCTGCGGGTAAACAGGATGATTTGCAAAAAACAATCGATTACGGTAAAGTTTATCAAGACGTTAAGGCTACGGTAGAAATAGAGCGGTACGACTTAATTGAAGCGGTAGCGGAAAATGTAGCCGACCGAATTTTGGCAAATTACCCTGTGGGCAAAATAAGGGTGGTTATCTTAAAACCTCAGGCACCTATAGACGGCAAATTCGACACTTTTGGTGTGGAGATAGAACGAGGGAAAGACTAATGGTAAAGACATATATTAGCTTAGGCTCTAATATGGGTGAAAGACAAAAGTATCTCAAACAGGCTATGGCACTGATTAATGAACAAGAGGATATTCGGATTGTAAAGGTTTCACGACTTTATGAAACTGCACCCGTAGGAAAAACCGATCAAAATTGGTTTCTTAATGCAGTGGTTCAGTTGGATACTTCATTAAGCCCAGAAGTCTTGTTGCAAATCCTGCAGAAGATAGAACATGATTTAGATAGGAAACGGGATATCAGATGGGGGCCTAGGACAATTGATTTGGATATTATAGCATATGGCCAGATAGAATTAACTGGCCCGTCCTTAACAATTCCCCACCCGAGAGCACACCAACGTGCCTTTGTGCTAATGCCCTTGTCTGATATTGACCCGTCGTTTAGCTTTCCAAATGGAGAAAAGATCAGCAGTCTTTTAGCTGAGTTAAACAATTCTAAACAGCAGGTCTTGTTTTTCGGCACTATCGATGTTATGATGTAGGCGCAGGTGGTAACGGTTAATCCGTACTGCACTGTAATATAGATTTAGAAGTAAGCAAATGTTTAAATGATATAGCCGCTTGGAACCGTAATGGACCGAGACGGAGGGGAATAAGAATATTACCTTCTGGATGTCTGTCCGGGAGGTTTTTTATTTGCGTCCTGCTCCGATTGAGGAGGGAATGTTGATGAAAGTAGGATTTATTGGGGCCGGAGTGATTGGGACTGCTCTGGGCATCCTATTAAAAGATAAAGGATATTCTATAGGCGGTTACTACAATCGTTCACTGGACCGGGCTCAAGCTAGTGCTAAGCTGGTGGGTACAGAGTATCACCAAAGTATGTTGAGTTTATGTTCAGCTGTTGATATCGTGTTCATTACAACCAATGATGACTCGATATTAGAAGTTGCACGGGATCTGGCAAAGCAGAAAGCAGTAAATTCAAGACATAGCATTATTCACTGTAGCGGGTCCTTGGATTTGACAGTGCTTAACCCGGTTAAAGAACTAGGGGCAGATGTGATTTCCATACATCCCTTACAGGCATGTGCCTCGGTTGAGAAAGCAATTAGGGCAATACCGGGGTCGGTTTTCAGCATTGAAGGCGGAGAGAAGGAGAGATTATTGGGTAGAGGGCTTGTTGAAGCTCTAGACGGCCAGTATTTCTATATTGAAGGCCAGAATAAGGTCTTGTATCACGCTGCTGCCGTTATGGCATCGAATTATTTAGTCGTCTTATTAGATTTAAGCAGGCAAATGATGACAGAAGCGGGGATGCCCCAAGAAAAATTTTACGATTCTATTCTTCCTCTGGTTGAAGGTACACTGCAGAACATTCGACAGTTAGATATCCCCCAAGCTCTGACCGGGCCGGTAGCCCGGGGAGATATAAGTACTATAAAAGACCATGTCGTAGCATTAAAGAAGTATCTCCCGGACAGCTATGATGCATATCGGGAATTGACGAAGAAAGCAGTGCCTTTGGCATTAGCAAAGGAAAGTTTAGATCAAAGAAACGCTCAAATGATTTATGACGTGCTGGAAGGGGACGAGTGATGAGAATACTAAAAACAATTACAGAAACCCGTGAGGAACTGGCCAAGTTCAAAAACAAAAGCATTGGATTAGTGCCCACTATGGGTTTCTTTCATGAAGGCCATTTATCCTTAATGAAGCAGGCAAGGCAGGAATGTGATATTGTGGTGGTAAGTTTGTTTGTAAACCCCACTCAATTTGGACAAGGAGAAGATTTTGAGCAATATCCTAGGGATGAATTGAGGGATGCGGAATTAGCCCAATCAAATGGTGTAGACTATATTTTCCAGCCGTCAGTTAAGGAAATGTATCAGGAAAGCTTTAATACTGCTGTGGTGCTGGGCCGCACTTTAACAGACAAAATGTGCGGCTCATCCAGACCTGGTCATTTCCAAGGCGTTGCCACTGTGGTGACAAAATTGTTTAACATTATACAACCGGAAAAGGCATATTTTGGGCAAAAAGACGCTCAACAATTGGTCGTTATAAAAAGTTTCGTTCGGGACTTAAATCTGCCCATAGAAATAATAGGGATGCCAATTATACGGGAGGAAGACGGTCTTGCGAAAAGCTCAAGGAATATATATTTATCCCATAAGGAACGGGAACAGGCCTTGGGTTTATATAGAGCACTTTGTCTCGGCGAAGATCTTATTCAAGGCGGCTTATTGAACAGAAGTGAGCTGATAGGCCGAGTCAAGGATTTTTTATTAAACCAACCAGGATTAGAAGTAGATTATTTTGAAGCAGTACAAGCCGAAGATTTATCCGCTCCTGATATACTAAAGGGAAAGATTATAATAGCGGGAGCAGTAAGAGCGGGATCTACGCGATTGATTGATAATATATTAGTGGAGGTGTAAGCTATGCAATTGACTATGATGAAATCAAAGATTCACCGGGCCACTGTCACCGAGGCCGACCTCAATTATGTTGGTAGTATTACAATTGACCAAAATTTAATGGATGCTGTAGGTATCCTGCCAAATGAAAAAGTTCAGGTAGTAGATAACAATAATGGTTCACGCTTTGAAACTTATGTTATATCGGGGCCCAGGGACAGTGGGGTAATATGTGTCAATGGGGCAGCGGCCAGGTTGGTTCAGCCCGGTGACCTAATAATTATAATTTCATATGCAATTATGGATGAAAATGAAGCAAGTAATTTTTTGCCAAAAGTCGCCTTGGTAAACGAGAAGAATGAAATAGACAAGATGCTGCAGGAAGTTTATAGGAAAACAGAATAATCCTGTCCAAATAAAAAGGGTAAAAAAGCAAACAACAGGGAAGGAATATGGTTTGCGTGTCGAAAAAGACTTGTCGGTTACGTCAACCAATGGTAAAATGAGGTTAACAATGAGGTGGCGGTTATGAAGGAGTCCATACTAACAATATTAAAAGAGCACAAAAAAGAGGGGTTTGTTTCCGGAGAGGAATTAAGCCGTCAATTTCAAGTTAGTCGTACGACAATCTGGAAGCACATTAGAGTATTGAAAGAAGAAGGGTATCAAATTGAATCTATTCCTAGATGCGGTTATAAGTTAATAGCAGTACCAGACATGCTCTATCAACAAGAAATTAAGCCTTTATTAAAAACGAAAATCATAGGTAATAAGATCCATCATTACAAAGAAATTACTTCCACCAATGATGTAATTAAACAGTTGGCAGATAATGGTTCGCCTGAAGGCACTATCGTGGTTTGTGAGGAGCAGTTAGCAGGTAAAGGCAGACTTGGCCGTAAATGGTTTTCTCCAAACGGCGCTGGGATTTGGTGCTCTGTGCTGTTGCGGCCAAGTATTATGCCGCAACATGCTTCTAAACTGACCCTCTTAGGTGCTGTGGCGGTGGCCCAAGGCATTAGAAATCAGTGTGGAATAACTTCTGGAATTAAATGGCCAAACGACTTACTAGTCCAAGGAAAAAAAGTTTGTGGACTATTAACAGAAATGCGTGCTGAACTGGATAGTGTAGAATATGTAGTTATTGGTTTTGGAATAAATGTTAAAAACATAGAGTTTCATGATGAAGTTAGTTGCAAGGCTATATCGCTGGAACAACTAGTTGGCAGTAAGATTAGCCGCAAAAAACTGTTAGCTGAGATTCTTGCTAGCATTGAGAGCAATTATCTACTGTTTCTAGAACAAGGCTTTACCCCAATAAAAGAACAATGGGAGCAATTTAATATCACCCTTGGCAAGAAGGTTGTTCTGTCTTCGCCCGGTCAGCGTGTTGCGGGCACAGCAGTTAGGCTAGGTGAGGAAGGGCAGCTAGTTATTAAATCAGTCAAAGGGGAAGAACAGGCTTACTATGCGGGAGAAATTACTCTTAGAACATAATTTTTTTGCCAGGATTGTTAACTGTATATTAAAATATAGTTAACGAAAAAATACGGAGAGGGGATTTTTAGATGAAGACTCGATCGATGATTTTGGTGGCAATGTTTGCGGCCATTACGGCGGTGATGGCTCAGATTTCGATACCAATACCTGTCTCGCCAGTACCTATTACAATGCAGGTTTTTGCCGTTAGTTTGGCAGCCGGGATTCTAGGTGCTAAACTTGGGAGTATTTCAATGGGGATATATAATTTGCTAGGGATTATCGGTGTGCCGGTGTTTGCTCAAGGAAAAGCCGGTTTGATGGTTATTTTTGGACCCACAGGGGGATATCTGTGGAGCTATGTCATTGCGGCTTATGTTATAGGGCGCTTAATGGAGAACAAAGATGGGAAAAGTAGTTATGCAAATACTTTACTGGCTATGGTGGCGGGGATGTTAATTATTTATTTATGTGGAACAGTGCAGTTAGCTTATGTAATGAAATTGAACTTAACTCAGGCACTGATCTTTGGCGTGGGGTGGTTTTTACCTTTTGATGCCGTAAAGCTGTTTCTGGCAGCCGGGGTAAGCCATTCAGTTCGCAAAGCATTGATAGCCAGTGGATACATTGTTCAAGAAACTTAATTAAAGTGTACGGGACGCGGGGCAGGTGCTTTGCGTCTTTTTGCTGTTGGAAAAGAAAATAAAGGGGTAAAATAAAAAGGAATATTTCTAAAAAGAGCGAAAAAGCATAATGAGTTTGGAGAAAAACCTTTTTAGGAGGCAAACGATGCTATTAACATTCGACGTGGGAAATACTAACATATTGGTGGGAACCTATTCTAATAAGAAACTTAAAGACCACTGGCGGGTCTCAACCGATCGTCGGCGTACCGGCGATGAACTTGGGATTTTACTAAATAGTCTCTTTGGCTTTAGGGATGTATCTTTTAAAGATATAGATGCGGTGGCTATTTCCTCGGTGGTGCCGGAGCTTAACCTCGCCCTTTTTCAAATGGCAGAACAATACTTAGGCTTAAAGGCGCTGACAGTGGGCCCGGGCATAAAAACCGGTATCGGTTTAAGGTTTGATAATCCCAAAGAAGTGGGAGCAGATCGGATTGTCAACGCGGTAGCCGCGTACGAAGTGTATGGAGGGCCAGCTATTGTCGTAGATTTTGGCACAGCAACAACCTTTGATTTAATCTCGGATCAAGGAGACTACTTAGGTGGGGCTATTGCACCAGGTATAGGCATATCCATGGAAGCCCTCTTTCAAAGGGCTGCTAAGTTACCGAGAGTGGAGTTGGTTGCGCCCCCTGGTATAGTGGGTAAGAATACTGTGAACAGCTTGCAATCGGGGATTTTGTTCGGGTTTGTAGGTCAAGTGGATGGAATAGTAAATAGGATGCAGCAAGAAATTAGTAAAAAGGCGTCTGTCATAGCTACGGGTGGATTAGCAAAATTTATTGGTTCTCATTCAGAAACCATAGATAAGGTTGATGAATTTTTGACACTAGAAGGACTGCGGTTAATTTATGAAAAGAACAAATAGGATTTTGGGGTGACAAGTTATTATGCAGCAGGGGCAAAAGCGCTTATGGTCTACAACAAGAGAAATATTAACAATGAACCCGGTTGTAGCAGCACCCATGGCAGGTGTTACGGACAAGACCTTTCGAAAACTGATTAAAGAAGCCGGATGCGGTTTAGTAGTTACCGAGATGGTTAGTGCGAAAGCATTAATATACAATAATAAACGTACCCTTAGGTTACTGGACATTACTGGCGAGCAACCTCCTATTTCTGTTCAACTATTTGGGTCCGACTCGGAAACAATCGCTGAAGCCGCTGTGATTGCAGCAGAGCTAGGTGCTGACTTAGTAGATATAAACATGGGATGCCCTACACCAAAAATTGTTAAAAATGGTGAAGGATCAGCACTAATGAAACAACCTGGGTTAGCTGCCAGAATAGTATCATCAGTGAAAAAGGCAGTTGCAATTCCAGTAACCGTGAAAATCCGTGCCGGTTGGGATGATGCCAGTGTAAACGCACCGGAATTTGCACTGGCAATGGAACATGCCGGAGCAGATATGATTGCTGTCCATGGCCGAACCAGGGAGCAATTTTATTCTGGCGAAGCTTCTTGGGACATTATTGCTAAGGTAAAAGCCAAGACAAATATTCCTATTGTTGGTAATGGTGACATTAGAGAGCCGAAAGATGCTGAAAGAATGCTTCAAGAAACTGATTGTGATGGAGTGATGATTGGCAGAGGCGCTTTGGGAAATCCATGGCTATTTGGGCGGACATCTGCTTTACTCTGTAAGAACATTGTTATACCACCACCTTTACCTAAGGAAAAGGTCTCTATGGCTATCAGACATATGCACATGATGGTTAATTACAAGGGAGAAGAAATTGCCGTTAAAGAGATGCGAAAACATATCGCGTGGTATTTGAAAGGTTTACGAAATGCAGCACAGCTTAGGCAAAAAGTTTATCGGCAAGAGACTGTAGACAGTTTACAAGGGCTTTTAGAAGACTACTTGGCTTCCTTACAATAAACTTGGATCGTTTGCTGCTCACCTCATCGGGGTGGGCTTTTTACTTGTATTGTTAAAGAAAGTTTGTTAAAATCTAAGGTGTACAAAACTGTGCACATTAATTTATCTATCTACATGTGATGATGGAAGGCGGGGATTGAGATGGATATTGTCCGCATTGGCGACAAAATAATCAGCCAGAAAAAGATTATCCGTATTATTGAGCAGGTACTCGAACTAAGGGCAGCGGGTGGGTCTCAAGCTGGAACTGCCAAACGACTTGGTTTAGAAAGAACCTTTGTTTCCCGTTTGGAGGGAATTGGTGAGATACGTAAAGGGCACCGCATTGCCGTTATCGGTTTTCCTGTAAAAAACAAAATTGAAATTGAGGAATTGCTAAAAAAACAAGGGGTGGATTTTTGTCTTTTGTTTACAGAAAAAGAACGATGGGGGTTTATTAACCAGAACGGTTTAGAACTTTTTAATTATATTATGGAGTTAATTACACAGCTCAAGGATTTTGACTTAGTAGTTGTATTAGGTTCTAATTATCGTATTAATTTACTTTCGACTGTACTTGGCCAAGAAGTTGTTGGAGTGGAGTTAGGTAAATCGCCAATTGAGGAAGATATATACGTATCACCGGAACAGATCAGCGACCTAATAAACAGTTTGAAGGAGGAGACTGCAAGTGAAAAAAGTTATTAGCATAAGTCTAGGCTCTTCAAAAAGAAATCATCGGGTTGAAACAACGATTTTAGGGGAAGACTTTATTATTGAAAGACAGGGTACCGATGGCGATATGGCCAGGGCAATAGAATTAATAAAACAATATGATGGAAAAGTAGACGCTTTTGGCTTAGGCGGTGCTGATTTATACGTTTTCGCAGGCAGCAAGCGATATGTTATTAGAGATGCAAAAAAAATGGCAATGGCTGCCCGGGAAACACCAATCGTGGATGGCAGCGGGCTGAAGAATACATTGGAACGAAGAGTGATAAACTATTTAAATAATTCAGCGGGCATTTCCTTCAAAGATAAAAAAACTTTGCTGGTATCAGGTGCAGACAGATTCGGTATGGCACAGGCTATAAACGAAGCCGGGGGCCAAATGGTATTTGGCGACTTAATATTTACACTAGGCATACCGTTGAGATTACATTCGCTAAAAGCGCTGGAAAGAACTGTGCGGATTCTTGCACCGGTGGTCTGCCTGCTTCCTTTTAAGTACCTTTATCCAACAGGTGTAAAACAGGAGCAAACATCCGCCAAGGAATCCTACGCCCAATATTATGACGAGGCCGATATAATTGCCGGAGATTTTCATTATATAAAAAAGCATCTACCGGAAAGGGTTGAGAACAAAATAGTTATTACCAATACAGTTACTGCCTCAGACATAACTGACCTGTCGCGGCGGGGGGTAAAACTTCTTGTTACTACTACACCTGAATTAAATGGGAGATCTTTTGGTACAAATGTAATGGAAGCGGCACTTATGGCCCTGAGTAAAAAAGGACAGAAGAAAATAACACCCCATGAATACGACGAATTACTAACCCAAATAGGATTTAAACCGCGCATTGAGTATCTGTCATAGTTCTAGTATAGGAGGGATTTAGTTTTGAGTAAGTTTGCGTTTATGATTCACCCATTAGATATTAATGATTTTGCTAGAAAATTTCCTTTGCTGGGGAAAATGCCCAAAAAGGTTCTTTATCAAATAACAAAAATGCTTCATCCGTTATATGTGTCTGATGTTGATGGTGTCGCTTCGGAATATAACAGTATTGATGGCTGCTTTGTCGGGTGTCCCTTGGTCAGTGAACAGATGGTTGAATATCCGGAAGAGTTTGTTTTAAATAAAATTATTGCTGCGGGAAAACTTGCAGAAAAAAAAGGCGCACGCATACTTGGTTTAGGAGCAATGACTTCGGTAATTGGTGATGCAGGAGTTACTGTGGCCGACAACTTAAATATTGCAGTAACCACCGGGAACAGTTACACTATTTCTGTTGCATGTGAAGCAACAAAAAAAGCCGCTCAGTTAATGGGCAAGGGTTTTGAGAACACAGAAGTATTAATTTTAGGTGCTACCGGTTCAATTGGTGCAGTGTGTGCTCAAATTTTAGCAAGGGATTATAAGTACATAACATTGGCAGCTAGGGACAAAGGAAAATTGGAGCGCTTGGCTCACCGTATTTTTTATCAGACCGGATTGTCAGTTAGAACAACTACTGAGTATCGGCAAGCACTAAAAGAGGCTGATGTAATTGTTGCAGTTACATCTTCTGTAGACGCTGTTATCTACCCGGATGATTTAAAACCAGGGGCTGTTGTATGTGACGTTGCTAGGCCGCGAGACGTTTCTAAACATGTGGCAATGGAAAGAGACGATGTTTTAGTTATTGAAGGAGGCGTAGTGGAGGTACCCGGCAATGTCAATTTTAATTTTAATTTTGGCTATCCGGCAGGCTTGGCATTGGCTTGCATGGCTGAAACTATGATTTTAGCTCTTGAAGAAAGATACGAATCTTTTACACTTGGGCGAGACCTTACTTTAGCGCAGGTAGATGAGATTACAAAGCTGGCAAATAAGCACGGGTTTAAATTAGCTGGATTTCGTTCTTTTGAAAGAGCCGTGGATGAAAAGGAGATAGAAAAGATACGGAAACAGGTACAAGAGAAATATGCGGGTTAATATAATTGCTTGACAAAATTTAGTAGCCTTTATATAATACCGTATAAAGCAAAAAATAAAGTCTGAGGCGGGTGTTCGAAAAGTGAGCATCCTAATTTTAGTTTAAAAGTAATGAGCACTGACTAAAAGCATCTGTCGCTAGCCGGTGCTTGTTTAATACTGCTTGGTTACAGCTAATTTCTAACAGTATAAAAAGTGAAGAGTAACATATATTGAGATAATGACTTAACATTTAACAGAGAGGGAGCGACAAGCATGATTGAAGAGCTGATTTTAACGGCGCAGGGGTTAAAGAAACTGGAGGATGAACTAGATTATTTAAAATCTGTTAAAAGGCGGGAAGTTGCAGGAAGAATCAAGCAGGCGTTAGATTTTGGAGACATCAGTGAGAACTCCGAATATGAAGATGCAAAAAACGAACAGGCTTTTTTAGAAGGAAGAGTTATTACTTTAGAGAAAAAACTACGCAACGCACGGGTTATTGATGATAAAGACGTATTAACAAATCAGGTCTCTTTGGGGTCCAAAGTAAAGATTAAGGACTTAGAGACTGGCGAAGATTTAAAATATAGTATTGTTAGTTCTTTAGAAGCTGACCCTTCAGAAGATAGAATTTCAAATGAATCTCCTGTAGGTAAAGCTATTTTAGGGAAAACAGTAGGTGCGGTTGTAGATGTAGATGTTCCAGCTGGGATTATTCAATATAAAATTTTAGAAATTAATAAGTAACTTATTTCTGGAGGGATTGTTTTGGAAGATCTGAATGAATTGATGCAGATTAGACATGAAAAGATTGACGAATTAAAAAGTAAGGGAATAGATCCTTTTGGACAAAAATTTGAGCGAGCTCAATATGCTGATGAAATTTTAAATAACTTTGAACAATTTCAGGACAAGTCGGTCGCGCTTGCCGGCAGGGTTATGTCCAAAAGGGAGCATGGCAAGGCTAGTTTTGCTCATGTTCAAGATATTTCTGGCCGTATTCAGTTCTATATCAGGCAAGATGATGTGGGAGAAGATATGTATTCTATCTTCAATATATTAGATATAGGTGACCTTGTAGGAATTGAGGGTAGTGTTTTTAAGACTCGCAGAGGAGAAGTCACTATTAATGTCAGTAATTTAAAGATGTTGAGTAAATCACTTCAGCCACTGCCTGAAAAGTGGCACGGATTAAAAGATGTTGATTTACGGTACCGCAAGCGGTATATAGATCTAATTGTAAACCCCGAAGTTCGTCAAGTGTTTGTTAAAAGAAGTAAAATCATTAAGGCCATGCGCCAGTTTCTTGATACTAAGGGTTTTTTGGAAGTTGAGACCCCGACTATGCATACCATAGCCGGTGGAGCAACTGCAAGGCCTTTTACTACTCATCATAATGCTCTTGATATTGATTTATATATGCGTATTGCGTTAGAACTCCATCTAAAAAGATTGCTGGTAGGTGGAATGGAACAGGTCTACGAAATAGGCAGGGTATTTCGAAATGAAGGCATTTCTACAAAACATAACCCTGAGTTTACCATGTTGGAATTGTATCAGGCATACTCTGACTATCATGATATGATGGGTTTGACCGAGCAAATGATTAGCTATGTGGCCCAGGAAACTCTGGGTACACAGACCATTACATATCAAGGAGAAGAAATCAACTTAGCACCTCCATGGAATCGGATAACAATGGTGGATGCTATCAAAGAATATGCGGAAATTGATTTTGACATTGTGACAAAACAAGAAGAAGTAGATGCCTTGATTGACAAATTAGACTTGCAGGTGGACAAAGGAACCGCAAGAGGTAAGGTAATCAATGAAGTATTTGAAGTTTATGTTGAACCACATTTGATGCAGCCTACTTTTATTATGGATTACCCTATTGAGGTTTCTCCGTTAGCAAAAAAGAAAAAAGATGATCCTAACTTCACCTATCGTTTTGAAGCATTCATTTATTGTCGGGAACTGGCTAATGCTTTTTCAGAGCTTAATGATCCTATCGATCAAAAGGAACGGTTTTTGGGTCAGGTTGCTGATAGGGAAGCAGGCGACAGTGAAGCTCATATGATGGATGAAGACTATGTCAATGCTTTGGAGATTGGAATGCCGCCCGCAGGGGGATTAGGTGTTGGGATTGATAGACTGGTAATGCTACTGACCGACGCACCATCTATCCGGGATGTTATTCTCTTCCCGACTATGCGGCCTAAGGATAAGGAATAATGGTAAGGCAGACGACTAGTCTGCCTTTTTAAATTAGGTTCCTTTTACCAGTTGCAAAAAATAAGGATCTATGGTATCATAATTCTTGCTGTTGCAGAAGAAAGCAAACGGCAAGGAAGCAAGCAAATGGCAGAAAAAGCCAGTTGCAAACAGTTAAAGAATATGATAAGATAGTGGTTGTCGCTTCAAGAGGTCTTTGAAAACTGAACAGCGG
>JADQBR010000071.1 GCA_016278515.1 Bacillota bacterium | reverse complement strand
TGTGATTGTGCGTGATATGTGGCTTACCGGATTTGATGTGCCAAGTATGCATACCATGTATATCGATAAACCCATGAACGGTCATAACTTGATGCAGGCCATTGCAAGGGTTAATCGAGTATTTAAAGATAAGCAGGGCGGACTTGTTGTTGATTATATCGGTATTGCTGAAAAATTGAAAGAAGCTCTTTCCCAATATACGGAAAATGATAAGAAGACCACCGGTGTGGATACAGACGTGGCATCGCAAATTTTATTAGAGAAACATGACCTGATCAAAGAACTTCTACATGGTCATGATTACAGTAAATTCTTCATAGGAAAATCAAGTGAGAAAATGCGGGCCATTGTGGAAACTATGGATTACATTATTGGACTTCGTGAGGAAAGAAAGAATGATTATATCAAGCTTGTTACCGAAATGTCTAGAGCATATTCTTTGTGTGCTACCACTGATATTGCAGAAAGTCTCAATCTTGAAGTTGGTTTCCATAAAGCAGTGAAAGCAAGCCTTGTTAAAATGATTAGCAATGATGGTAAGAAGAAAACCACTTCTCAGCTTGACAGCGAACTCAATCAATTGCTATCTAAAGCAATCTCCTCCAATGAAGTAGTTGATATTTTGGGTTCAGTGGGTCTATCAAAACCCAATATTGCCATCCTGTCCGATGAGTTCCTTGAAGAAGTAAAAGGGATGAAACAGAAGAACCTGGCAGTGGAACTGCTAAACCGACTCCTTAAAGGCAATATAAAGACCTTTTCAAGACGGAATCTTGTGCAGTCTAAAAAATTCTCCGAACTGTTAGAGGCATCCATCAGGAAGTATCAGAACAGGGCCATTGAAACCACTCAGGTTATCATGGAACTAATTGAGCTTGCTAAGAAGATAACTGAGGCGGAAAAGCGCGGCGAAAGTACCGGCCTTACTCCGGATGAATTAGCTTTCTATGACGCTCTGGCCGAAAATGAATCAGCGCGAGAAGTTATGGGTGATGAAATCCTGGTTCAGATAGCGAAAGACCTGACAACGTCAATCAAAAATAATATTAGTGTTGATTGGGCCATCCGTGAAAGTGTGCAGGCAAAAATGAAAATGACCATCAAGCGGCTGTTAAAGAAATACGGGTACCCACCAGATAAGACGGCAAAAGCAGTGGGTATAGTGATGGAACAGACTAAGCTGATGTGCCAGAATGAGGGTGCAAGGGAGGACTTGTAGGTGGAGAAATTAATCGAGTTTCTACGCAATGATTTCCAAAGGATGCATTGGAGATACAAGAGTGCATAGAGCTGCTCAATCAATACATAGGTGGCAGTGTCGAGAGTATTAAAGGTGCTGTTACCACTGCTTTTGACCAAAGAGATTATGATAAAATGACGGAATTGCAGGAAATGATGAAGAAAATAGATGAAACACAAAATAAGCTGGATGAGTATTCTAACATGCTGCAACTGGATGACGATGTAGAGGATAGCATCATAGAGGTTGATGCAGTGATGACAGGCAGGTTTATGACTTAACCACTAACAGTGGGGACTGTAGAATGTTTATTAAATATCGAGCTCATAAACAGAATACTAAAAAACAAGATTACTGTAGTTGGCAGTTTGTATTCGCCGGAAATGAGTTATGTGAAATTAAAGGTTACATACAAGACGATTACAACCTTACTATGGCATTAGTATGTGGTGAGGCGGGGCTTTCAGACAGTGAAATAGCAGTCTTAGATACAGAGCAGATAAAAGAAATTTTAAGTCTTGATAAAACTTCATTGACTATCAGCCGCATGAAGAATGAGAGGTATTACCGTGCTTCTATCGGTGGTGGCAGAAATAATTCTATGCAGGTGAAAGCAAATCGCTTTGATGATGTCTTCAGAGCAAAAAAATAATCCTGTAATAAATAAAGGAGACGATTTTAATGGCAGAAGTTAAATACGAAATCAAAGAGACGATTGGTATCATATCAGAGTCATCTAAAGGTTGGTCAAAGGAATTGAACTTAATCAGCTGGAATGACCGGGATCCCAAGTACGACCTGCGTGACTGGGCACCGGAACATGCCAAAATGGGTAAAGGGGTTACCCTGTCAGTGGAAGAGCTGAAGAAGCTGCGGGATCTGCTGAATGAGATGGATATTTAATATTGAGAATTAGCGAGAAACGGGGAGCATTTGTATTGGAGTGGAGAGTTGTTTGATGTTCAAAAAGCAGCTAATTTAAAGCACTTGAAAAAGATTCAACTGTTTCCATAATGGAAACAGCTCAAAATGAGGGTATGAAAAGTTAAAGATAAAGCAGGATAGAGAATACATCTCTAATTTTGACAAAGTCATGAAGAAGTATTTAAAGGGCGAGAAGTAAAAAAGGAGAAATTCAGCATAAAAAAATGCAGGAACTTAACTTTTTTCAAAACAGTGGCAAGTTAGTGCCATTATATGATTAGCAGGCAGAAGGAGCACTTACCTGGCACTTAATTTTACAATAACTTTGAAATGAAAGAGGAATTAACAAATGGCAAAGTGTGTATTTTGTAGTAAAAAAGCAAAGAGATCATGCCCTGC
>JADQBR010000074.1 GCA_016278515.1 Bacillota bacterium | reverse complement strand
CAGAACTCTGGACATGATATAGCATTACGGGTTGACCTCGCCCTCCCTAGAACCTCGGAACCCCCTCCACTGGCGGAAACCGGAGATTCAGTGATGCCAAGGGTAAGCGCAAGAATTAATGGTGATATTTTCCTTTTATATAATGACAAATGGCCCTCTTGATGGTATAATAATGTTAAGTCAAGGGAGGGTCTCGCTATGGCAGATGTTTTATTAGATATCACGGAACGTCCAGAGATTATTAAGATTAACCGAGCCGTTTGGATAGAAACAGTTAACGAAGTCCGCAGTATCTACGTTAACTATGCGTTGTTTACTCAATATCCGGTGAGCGATGAGATTTCTGAGCGGTATGCCATTGTGAACCTAGCTCGATCACAGGTGGTATCTCAACGGAAATTAGCCCAAGCATTTGGGTGTCATTTCAATACGATCAATCGGTATCTACAAGCCTACGATGAAAATAGTTTGGAAGGGCTTATTCGGAAAATACCGGGTCCTAAGGGCCCTACCACCCCTTGGAAGATCACTCCCCCCATCAGGGACTTCATCGGAGAACTGGCTGCCGTGGAACCTGGACTGACCCAGCAAGCGATTGCCAATAGGATAGAAGAAAAGTTTCAGGTGACCATTCACCGGGCTAGTGTTGGCCGGGCCTTATCGGCCTACCGGCAGTTGCAACGACAAAATAAGCCAGGATCCGTACAACTAAGTATTGAAGAGGAGATTATTTCGCCCGTTGTTACGGTAAATGATGGTGCTTTTGCTTTGCCCATGGAGACCGAAGACGATGAACCGCCGATTCACTCATGTTCTGATCAGGCAGAAGAGGCTTTAATCAGCCGCTTGGCCAAAGGAATGGATAGCCGTTACGGCGCTGCCCTAATCTTAAACCCCTTCCTGCAGAAACTGAATCTGATCCCCATTCTTGAACAGTCCGTGTTAGCTCAAAAGGACGCGTTAAGTCGATAAGGTTAGAACAGTGGCAAGTAACCTCCAGGAACTGTTGAACCCTGAGCGATTATATAACCTAGCCCAAATGTTTTTGACGCTGGTTTATCTGATTGTCTTTCGTTTTCCTTCTATAGAAGCCTTTAAGTTAGCGGACCGGAAGGCTTTCGGACAGTTGATTGGGGCTATGAAGGCACCCGTCGTAAAGACCCTTCGGCGCTTCTTGGAGGGGGTTACCGCCTTAGAGACATCGGGAACTGTCGCCACGAAACTAGCCCGGCAGTATGTGAAGCTGGATATTGTTCAACTCGGTATTCTCTACTTGGATGGGCACTTTGTTCCTTACTACGGTAAGTCCCAAATTGCTAAAGGGTATTTTACCACCCGGCGCCTGGCCTTGAAAGGAAATCACCATTATTTTGCCAATGACCTCAAAGGCAGGCCGATCTTTTTCCGCCTTACCTCTGCCGCGGTCCAATTTACTGACATCATTCCCGACATGGTCAAAGACGCACAGGAATTGATGGCGGAAAACGGAACCCAGTCCCCCCTCATCGTCGTCTTTGATCGAGGGGGTTATGACTCCAAGCTCTTTCAAACACTGGATCAGATGGGAGTCATTTATATTACTTGGCGTAAGAGGGATCAGCCGATCTCTCATGAACTCTTTACTCACGTCGTTTATGATGAAAGCGTGAAAGAAGGGGAAGAACCACAAATTAAATATCATGCTTATCGACGCAATATCCGGATAGGCCAAGAGAAGTATGAGGCGGAAGCCATCAGTTTCTTTGCTCCGGGTGAAGAAGATCATTCTACACTAGTGACCAATGCCTTTAAATTTACAGCAGAAACCCACCCGGGTTTTGACCCTCTTACCACGACCCAGATCATCCATGACCTAATTAACCGGTGGAAACAAGAGAACTTCTTTAAAGCTGCCAAACAGGGCTACCATATAGACTCTAATCCTGCTTATGGGGTTCATGAACTGGCGGAACAGCCCATGGTTAAGAATCCAAGGATTAGGGAGTTCAATACCAAAATCAGTAGTCTGAAGAAAAAACTCCAGCAAAACCAACAACTGATTGCTGACAAGTTTCTTAACTCTCGGACCAACGATAAACCCTTAAGCCATTACCAAAGCCTGAAAAGCTACCAAAAACTAATCGAGCAAAAGGAAGGGCTGGAAGAAGAAATTAAAACCCTAATTGCAAAAAAGGATGTCGAGCCCACGCATATCCTCTATCAAGAAGCCAGGCCGGGGCAAGAAAGAGTAGCCCTTAACCTAGAACGGAAATACCTTTTGGACAATATCAAGATAGCGACTTACAACCTAAATGAAATGCTATTAGATGTCTTTGCCGGGTGTTACGATGATCCCAAAGATATCCGGCAGATCCTTCAGATGATCATCGAGCGGGGTGCCCACCTTCGGTTAGTCGATGGTACCCTCCAAGTCACTATTTATAGTATGGACCTACCCAAGTATCAGAGAGCGGTGGAAAAATTATGCCGTAAACTTAACGAGTTAGAGCCCGTAACACTCGATAAACATCAATTCCCGATTTTTTACAGAGTAGTTTCCAAGGAGTAATCACCAATAATTATTTTTTT
>JADQBR010000126.1 GCA_016278515.1 Bacillota bacterium | reverse complement strand
CCCCCATGTATAGAAAATTATCCACAACCCATAATTTCCTATACATTAAAAAAACGGCTGGGCCCAATAATTAAAGGCTGCAGCCGCTTCTGGCGATTATGAAATTAGTAGCGTCTTCTTCTATTGGCTGAAGGAATATTCAACTCCCCACGGTATTTTGCTACTGTGCGCCGTGAAATTTTGATACCCCCGGCATTTAATATCCCAGTAATTTTCTGGTCGGATAAAGGCTTTTGTTTTTCCTCTTTTTCCAGCATTTCCTTTAGCATTTTCTTAATGCTTTCAGAAGAGGTTGATAGTCCTCCTGCATTATTTACCCCCGAGGCAAAAAAGAACTTTAGTGGGAATACACCTAATGGAGTTTGCACATATTTATTTGCCGTTGCACGGCTGACTGTGGACTCGTGAATCTCTAAAATATCTGCAACTTCCTTAAGGTTAAGCGGTCTTAAATGCTTTACCCCTTTGTTAAAAAAACCCTGCTGCAAATCCACTATGGTCCGCACTACTCTGTATAGAGTCAATCTGCGTTGCTCTATACTGCGAATAATCCAACTGGCCGCATGTAGCTTTGCTTGAATAAATTCCTTAGTTTTTGCATCAAATTGTTTATCGCCGCTCAATATTTTTTTATAGGTAGGGTTTATAAATAATCTCGGCCCATTAGCATCCTTAACCAAGACTATATACTCACCTTCCACTCTTTCAATTACCACATCAGGAACTATATATTTCACCGATTGTCCATCGCTGAATTTACTCCCTGGTTTGGGGTCTAGACTTCTAATTATATCCCCTGCTTCTTGAATCTGCCGGGATTCCATATGAAGTTTTTGCGCAATTTTACTGATACGTCCCGCAGCTAAATCGTCAATATGGAAACGAATTATCTTCTCAGCCACCAGATTGTCTTCTTCCTTCATCTTCAGCTGCAACAACAAACATTCAACCAAATCACGAGCACCAATTCCGGTTGGATCCAGAGATTGAACAATTTCTAGTACTTGTGTTACCTCATGAGCCGATACATCCAGCTGCCTTGCAGCTTCCTCCACTTCAACACACAAATAGCCATTCTCATCAATATTACCGATTAAAAATTCCCCAATTATTCTTTGACGTTCGTTTGTTACCATTAACTGCAGTTGCACATCCAAATGGTCATGTAGACTAGGAGATTGGGTAACAAACTGTTCATAAGCTATCTCTTCTTTTTTCTCTCTGTAATTCCTTATATATCCTAAATCACTGCCATCTTGGAAATACTCCTGCCAGTCCACATCAAACTGTTCTTCCTTTTCCTTTTCCTTTTCCTTTTCCTTTTCTTTTTCCTTTTCAGAATCAGCAGCAGCCACTTCCTCCGGGGCTTCCTCTTTCAGTTCCAGCACAGGATTTTCAAGCACGGCTTCCTCCAAATACTCGGATAACTCAATTGCAGAGTATTGCAGTATATTAATTGCCTGCCGCAACTCCGGAGTTATAACTAGTTTTTGAGTTTGTTGCAGGGTTAAATCATAACCCATGCGCATAGCGCCCACTCCCTGTAGGTTGTTCGAAAATCTTAGCAAGATTTAGCATATTTCGAACAATTCAATCTTCTTATACCATTGTATTCAACTCGGCATCACTCTTTTCCTGCTATGCTATATTGGTAAATATTTATTCCCTGGCCTTTTATATAGACCAGGGATATGTTGGATTCAAACCTTATTCAGTTTCAAGGCCCTCTTATTTAATACTTAAGGCAGAGGTTCTTTTTTAGCATAAGTAAAACGATTAACAATATCAAAGTAAGGCCTACTGCGGTGAGCATTGCAAAGGGCACCTGTCCACTGCTGAACAAATACGGATGAAAATCATAAACATAATCCATATAATCATTAAATACCATCCAAACCGCAGGAACAAAGATAGCACCATAGTTTATCTTTAAATGACGTAAAAAGACTACACCCTGTAAAGCCATTCCCAGATGGGAAAACCACAACATAACATCCGTAGGATTGACTGGATCACCCATTATCCAGGACTGGGTAATCATTGATACGGCCCAGATACCATATTTAATTACTCCTGTATAAGCCAAAGCCTGGAACCAAGCCGTCCTCTGCCATGTCTTCTTGCTGCCTATCAGGAAAATCAAAAGAGAAATCATTAAAAAAGTAGTAGAGCGGGGACTATCAGGAATGATAGGCCAAAAATTCAGTGAATTATCGGCTAGCTGATATCTATACCAATAGTAACCATATATAGAACCAAAAAAATTAACTACTACTAGCGTAATGAGAAACCAACGCTCAAAAGGCCGCTTAAACACCTCAAATAATCTTAAAAACATTTTTCTTTAGTTCCTCCGCATCTAGTTTTTTAATGGTCCGTGCCGGAACACCGCCAACCATTGTATATGGCGGTACGTCCTTATCTACCACCGCACCCGCTGCAACTACAGCACCGGTCCCAATATTCACTCCCGCTAAAATAGTACTGTTGGCACAAATAACCACATCATCGCCAATGTTTACCGGCCCTAACCGATACTCGAAGCGTAAAAATTCATGACAGAGAATAGTACTGTTATAACCCAAAATTACTTCATCTCCCATGGTTATTAACTCGGGATAAAAAACATCTATCATAGCCATTAAACCAATTGATACATTTTTACCAACCTTGACACCCAACAAGTGTTTAAACAGCCAAGCTTTTAATCTCATAGACGGAGAATAGCGGCACAGCTGAATGATGAAAAAGTTTTTTGAGGCTTTAAACCTGCCTACTACTTGCGGCCAGTACTGTAATGAGTTTTTATCCTCCACAGGATAGTGTTTAAGTCTCCTCATTCCAAGACACACCCCTTTCAGCTCCCTGTCTTCTTAAGCGAGATGCCATAACTTAATACCAGGCATTCTTCATTTAAGGTTGCCTTAATCTCTCTGCAAATTGTTCAAGGCGACGCATACGATGGTTTATAGCTGACTTGCTCACCGGCGGTTCCAACAGTTCCCCCAGTTCTTTTAGGCTAACGTCAGGATGCTCCAGACGGGCGCGAGCCAGTTCCTTAAGAGCAAAACTCAATCTTTCCAGACCTATTCGCCCCGCGATCAATTGGATAGCCTCTATCTGCCGCATGGAAGCTTCAACACTCTTACTTAGATTAGCCGTTTCGAAATTCACCAAACGATTGACATTATTCCGGATATCTTTATAAATACGTACGCTTTCAAAATTTAACAATGCCGTATGAGCACCGGTAATGTTTAAAAACTGAACTATTTGATCCGCTTCTTTTAAATAAATAACTTCCGCTTTCTTTCGAGTGATCTGACGCGCATCCAACCCAAACTTGGCCATTAGCCCACATAAATGCGGAACGATGCCCGGGTCATGCATAACCATCTCCAGATGATACGAACCACTTTGGGGATTGCTTATTGAACCGCCCCCTAAAAACACCCCGCGCAGATAAGCCTTTTGACAGCAGGCTTTTTTTAAATATTCTTTCTGCCAACTTTCTTCTTTCGCGGGCACAAACATGCCGACCCCCGTTTTTTGCAGCAAGTTTTTTACCCCAACTTTGTTCCTTATTTCAATTCCGTAAACATTGTTTTTACGAAGCCTTCGTCTCCGCTGCACTAAAGCATCGCTATTAAGGTTAAACAGCGTTTTGATAAGTTTTATGACCTTTCTTGCTACTGCCGCATTCTCGGTGTCTATTCTTAAGCCAAGACTCTGGTTAAAACCTAAAATAATTGTTCCGTCTAAGCGTATCAAGGCACTTAATTCTGCTAATTGACAGCATTGATTGTCAGGCATCTTCCTTGCCAACTCATTTTTACATTTCTGAGAAAAGGACATATAAACCTCCATTAACCAAAAAATATTACTTATTGCCGAAGACCGCTTGGCCTAAGATGGCATTAATTAACTTAAATCTATCGACTATGTTATTAGCCCTAAAAATTTCCTTTATTAAAGTGCGGGCAAGCTTATCCGAGTGGTGTCTTACCAGGTTAGTTTCATCCAACAAATCATCAGATACTAATGACACTCCCATTTCTCTTAATACCTCTTCATCCAACTTAACGAGATGTGCACCTTGTTTACGGTACCTGCTAGCAGCCCTGGTCGATATTTCTTGCGAATTAGCAACTACATAATCAATAATTGGAACTT
Source organism: Bacillota bacterium (assembly GCA_016278515.1). Lineage (GTDB taxonomy): Bacteria > Bacillota > JADQBR01 > JADQBR01 > JADQBR01 > JADQBR01. The sequence goes on along the minus strand of JADQBR010000126.1, from coordinate 22,491 downwards.
CCGTATACATGTTAATTATTTTAAGATGGTCTGCAACAGTAAACTTATCTGTTTCACCCTGCTGGGTCATAATATTACAGACGTAAAATACCGGTGCTTTGGTCTGGTGAATAGCCTGGGCGATACCTTTGACCAGCAGGTTAGGAATAATGCTGGTATAGAGACTACCTGGTCCTATTATGACAGCATCTGCCTCTTCAATAACCTTTAAGACCCGCGGCACCGCCACTACTCGACGCGGATTAAGAAACAATCTCTTTATTCCTGCTTCATGCATCACAATATCCGTTTCTCCGTCCACCCAGGAATCATCCGCCATATGTGCTCTTAACGTAACGTGGCTTAGTGTCGACGGATAAACTTGACCGCGAATGGCCAGTACACGGCTGACTTCCTGTATTGCCTTTTCAAAATCGCCGACGATGTCTGTCATGGCGGCAAGTAACAGGTTGCCTAAGCTATGCCCTTTCAAATCACCTTTTGTAAAACGGTAATCAAACAATTCCTCCATTAGTATTTCCGTATCCGCTAAAGCGACCAGGCAGTTTCGGGCATCCCCCGGCGGCAATATTCCCAATTCGCCCCGAAGTCTTCCTGAACTACCGCCATCATCCGTTACCGTTACTACCGCCGTTAGGTTGCTGGTATATTGCTTTAAACCTCTTAGAAGCACCGAAAGTCCGGTCCCTCCCCCAATAGCAACTATCTTAGGCCCTTGCTTAAGGCGTCGCTGTTGGTATAGTATTTCCAGTACCCTATTGGGGTGGCCGGGCATGTATCCAAATAGGATAGATTGTAAAAATCGCCTGCTGCCAACTATGACTAATACCACCCCACCGGCCATAAAAACAACAGCAGTTAGCCAGGAAAAAGGGCGGTTAAAGAATATCTGTGAGGTGTTTTGTGCCAAAATCATTAGGTAGCCGATAATTTTTGTATTTAACAATACGGCAGTACCAAAAATAAAGAATGCTAATCCCAGCAGAATCACTAGTATCCATCGTTTAAGACCTAAACCGGGGTAAAGCAGTTTTAGAACCCGTTTCATTTTAGAGCTCCTGTAGTTCTCAAAATATCCCTGTGGTTAACATTTACTCTATAATTCTGATTTCCTTCTATCCGCTGTGCCATTTCATTTGCTAAGGCCACGGACCTATGTCTCCCGCCAGTGCAGCCGATGGCTAGTACCAAATGGCTTTTCCCTTCATAAACATAATAGGGAAGTAAAAACTTTATCATATCATAATATTTGAAAAGAAATTCGTCTGTGACCGGTGAATTTAAGACATATTCTTTCACCTTCTCATCATGCCCCGAAAAATTTCTCAGATGATCGACATAGTGAGGGTTGGGCAAAAACCTGACGTCCATTACCAAATCAGCATCCAGGGGTATCCCATACTTAAAACCAAAAGACATGACATTTACCATCAGCTTATAGTCTTTTGTGTCTCCAAAGAGATTGGTAATCTGCTCCTTTAACTGATGCACGTTCAAATCGGAGGTGTCTACAATCTTGCTGGCAATTCCCCTTAAATCTTCCAACCGTTTTCTCTCCTTGATAATGCCCTCGGGGATACGGCCGAAGGGAGACATGGGATGACCGCGGCGAGTTTCTTTGAATCGTTTTATCAAGACCTCATCGGTTGCTTCAAGAAACAGCAGTTCATAATTATAATCCTGTGCGTCTAGATAATTCAAAGCCTCAAAGACTCTATCGAAAAACCTACCACCTCTGACATCCATTACCAGGGCAATCTTTTGCACGTCATCATCCGCTTCATTAAACAGTTCCGCAAACCTGGAGATCAAATTAGGCGGCATATTATCCACACAAAAGTAGCCTAAGTCTTCCAGGGCCCGTATCGCCTGAGTCTTCCCAGCACCGGACAATCCAGTTACAATAACCAGCTTCAAGGTCAATACCCCCTTGTAGTTTAATGCCTAACGTTTACCACACGTTCAGGACTAACACCCGCCATTTTTAGCAAAACCCACCCGCTTTCCAACTCCCCCACCGTTTCAGGGTAATGAGCATCGCTATTGACGATAAAATTAACATTACTGCGAGCAACCCTATTGATTATAGATACTGTTTGAAAATGTTGATCATTATGACCAGTGTTTATCTCATAAAGAGTACCTTTTTCCACACATGCCTTTGCAACAGCTTCATAATCTATGGGCATATTCAAGCCCGGATGGGTCAGAATATCCACTCTATGCTTGTTTAAAACTTTAATTATTGCATTGGTATTATTACGGATGACCCGCTTCCTAACGCCGGGAGAAAGCCCAAAGAACTTATTGGGCAAAATAAAGTTCAGACCATCTTCCACATCCACCGGTACCACATGGGGATGCAGGCCTACTAGTAATAAATCCAACTGCTGATAGATTGACTGAGGTACATCTATTTCACCATCAGTACCGATAACGTCGGCTTCAACACCAACTAGCACCTCGATACCTTGTCCGGCCGATATATTTAGGGCCTCTTTTTTAATATCCAAGAGTTGATTAGCTGATTTTACACCAACTCCGATATTATTAGGCCCATGATCTGTAATTGCAATCTTATCCAATCCTTTATCTATGCCAGCGGCCATCATTTCCTTCATTGTACCACGACCGTCACTGTATTGGGTATGCATATGCATGTCTGCCGTAAAGTTCATTTAATACCCTCCAAAACAAACCGTTCTAATGCCTCTGCTACTCCATCATCATTACAAGAGCCGGTAATATAATCCGCTGCTGCTTTTACTTCATCTCTAGCATTTCCCATTACGATACTTAAACCCACGGAACGAAACATTTCCAAGTCGTTATAGCTGTCACCAATACCCATAATCTCATCGGTGGTAACATTCATCCATTGAGCAACTGCTCTTAAACCATGGCCTTTAGTCGCTTCCGGATGAGTAAATTCCAAAAAGTGATGCTTTGATTTAGTTATGTAAACTCTATTGTTGAAATGATTTCGACATTGCTCCTGCATAATATCTAACTGCTCTTCAGCACCAATCAGTAAAACCTTAACAGGGTCATTTCGCAGAAATTCAAGCAGGTCTTCGACTAGATGAATTTTTACTCCGGTTTTTCTACCATAGTCACGACTTAGATGGGTGTCTTCTTCCACAAACAGCTCATCATCCAGATAAGCATTAATTTGAAAACCGAATTTCCGGGCCATTTCAATAACCTCTTGGGCATAATTCAGGGACAATTCCTTATGGTAAAGCACCTGGTCGGTACTGCTTAGTTTTACCAACCCCCCTTGATAAGTAATTAAAGGGACTTGGACGCCCAGTTCTTTTGCATAAGGCAGCGCAGACCGATACATTCTACCGGTAGCCAACGTTACCTGCACCCCTTCCTCCATAGCCCGCCTAATGGCCTCTTTGGCTCTAGGAGAGATTTTTAAATCATCCCCCAGTAACGTCCCGTCCAAGTCAATGGCCACCAGTTTTATCTTCATATGTACACCCCTCTTCCTTAAAAGTACATTTGCAAGGTCAGCTATAGCCTGCTGCTCAGGCTAACTCCGTCCTAGATACTCTCTAACCTGCAGAGCCGCTTTCCGGTTCATACCATCTACATCACTGAGTTCCTCAACCGTTGCCTCAACAATTTTCTTAACGGAGCCGAAATGTTTCAGTAGTGCCTGCTTCCTTTTTGGTCCTATACCCGGTACCTCATCCAGTAGAGATTTAATTGATTGCTTGCTGCGCAAATTTCTATGGTAGGTAACGGCAAACCTATGCGCTTCGTCTCTAATACGCTGCAGCAAATACAGCGCTTCGCTGTCTTTAGGCAGGCGTATGGCGTCATCCCTGCCTTCCTGAAACAAAAGCTCTTCTTCCTTAGCTAAGCCAAACGTTGGGATATGGGCTACTTGCTGTTGATGCATCACTTTGCGTGCAGCACTCAACTGCCCTTTCCCACCATCTATAACCACTAAATCCGGTAGATTTTCAAAACCAGAGCCTTCCTCCGAAACAGCCCTTTTAAAACGGCGGGTGAATACTTCTGCCATTGAAGCGAAGTCATCCGGACCTACTACCGTTTTGATCTTAAACCTGCGATAAAGGTCGGTTCTAGACTCTCCATTAATAAAAACCACCATAGAACCCACGGAATTAGTACCTTGAATATTAGAAATGTCATAGCATTCTATGCGCCCCGGTAATTTTTCCATGTTTAGCTGTTTCTGCAATTCAAGCAGCGCTTGTTTGCCGGCCATTTCCTTTTTGCGCCTAGATAACTCCTCTTCCTGCAGCAGCATTAGAGCATTGCGAGCAACCATCTCTACCAATTTTAACTTTTCTCCCCGTTGAGGCACTCTCAAATATACCTTGCTGCCCCGCTTATCAGAAAGCCATTGTTCTATAAGTTCCTCCTCGGTTATTGGTTCCTGCAGCAATATCTCCCGGGGCAGCTGCTCAGCCCTGCTGTAGTACTGCTTGACAAAGGCGGTCATAATACTGCTGCGGTCCATATACTCGTTAACTTTAAGAAAAAAATGGTCCCTGCCCAACAGTTTACCCTGGCGCACAAAAAATACCTGCACGCAAGCTTCATTATATCCTCTGGCAAAAGCAATAATGTCCTGGTCTTCCTGCCCTGCTGAAACAATTTTCTGCTTAGCAATGACTTTTTCAACCGCTTGAATCTGATCCCTTAGTTCGGCTGCTTTTTCAAACTCCAATTGTTCAGCGGCCTTTGTCATTCTTTCTGCCATGCGTTTAAGCAAGCTTTCCTGTTTCCCTTCGAGAAACATCACAACTTCTTCAATAACTTCCCCATATTGTTGCGGTGATATTTGCCCGCTGCATGGAGCTAAACAGCGTTTAATATGCGCATTTAAACAAGGTCTGGTTCTTTTGTCAACCTCCGACTGCTTACAGCTGCGCACCGGAAAGAGCTTCTGCAATAACCTTAACGTTTCCCTTAGAGCCCCTACCTGGGTGTAAGGCCCGAAATACTTAGATTTATCCTTAACAACATTGCGGGTAACAATCACCCTGGGAAACTGATCCTTGACAGTTATTTTCAGATAAGGATACTGCTTGTCATCCTTTAAACTAATATTATACTTTGGCCGGTGTCTTTTTATTAGGTTACATTCAAGAATAAGCGCTTCTACTTCAGTGTCCGTTACAATGTATTCAAAATCATCAATTTTCTCAACCAAGGCCTGTACCTTGACACTTTGGTGTTTTTTGCTATGAAAATAAGAGCGCACCCGGGAACTGAGCGCTCGAGCCTTACCAACATAAATTATTTGCTCCTGCTCATCCTTCATCAGGTATACGCCGGGTTTAGCCGGTAGATGCTTGAGTTTTTTCTGTAAGTTCAACCTCAACCTTATCACGCTCCAAAATTGGACGAAGATACTGCCCCGTATAGGAACCCGGCACATTCACCACTTCCTCAGGAGTGCCGGCAGCAATTATCCGCCCGCCCTTTATTCCCCCTTCAGGGCCTAAGTCAATTAGATAATCAGCAGTCTTTATGACATCCAAATTATGCTCGATAACCAGTACAGTATCACCTGCATCAGTAAGGCGACCCAGCACCTTTAATAGTTTATGAATGTCTGCAGTATGCAATCCGGTAGTCGGTTCATCTAAGATATAAAGCGTCTTACCATTGCTGCGCCGACTCAGTTCCGTAGCCAACTTAACACGTTGGGCCTCCCCGCCTGACAAAGTTGTGGCCGGCTGCCCCAGCTTAATATAACCTAGCCCCACATCCTGCAAAGTCTTTAATTTACGATAAATTTTAGGAATGTTTTGGAAAAAGTCCACCGCCTGAACCATTGTCATGTTTAACACGTCAGAGATGTTTTTCCCCTTATATTTTACCTCCAATGTTTCTCTGTTATAGCGGGCACCTTTACAGACCTCGCACGGTACATAGACATCAGGCAGAAAATGCATTTCAATCTTTATTATTCCGTCGCCGCGGCATGCCTCACAGCGCCCGCCCTTAACATTAAAACTAAAGCGTCCGGGCTTGTAACCGCGCATTTTAGCCTCGGTAGTTTGGGAGAACAATTCTCTAATACTATCAAACACGCCTGTATAGGTGGCAGGGTTAGACCGAGGAGTTCTCCCGATAGGCGACTGGTCAATTTCTATCACCTTATCCAGGTTTTCTATACCGCCGATTTCCTCGCATTCACCCGGCTTTCCTTTAGCCCGATGCAGTTTATGGGCTAAAGTTTTATAAAGAATTTCGTTAATCAACGTACTTTTGCCAGACCCCGACACTCCGGTTACACAGTTGAATATACCCAAGGGAAAGGTAACATCAATATCCTGGAGATTATGTTCCCTAGCCCCTTTAATTGTTAAGCGCTTGCCATTACCGGGGCGGCGTATCAAAGGCACAGGAATTTGCTTCTCGCCGCTGAGATATTGACCAGTAATGGACCGTTTACAGTTTATTATGTCCTTCAACGGCCCGGCAGCAACCACCTCTCCACCGTGTTCACCGGCACCTGGGCCAATGTCAACAACATAATCCGCCGCACGCATAGTTTCCTCGTCGTGCTCAACAACTATCAGAGTATTACCCAGATCCCGCAGTCTTTTTAAGGTATCTATCAGCCTGGCATTGTCCCGTTGGTGCAATCCGATGCTTGGTTCGTCCAAAATATATAACACACCAACCAAACTGGAGCCTATTTGAGTAGCCAAACGGATGCGTTGGGCCTCTCCGCCGGATAGTGTCCCCGCAGTCCTGTTGAGGCTAAGGTAATCCAAACCGACACTAACTAAGAAGCCCAATCGTTCATTAATTTCCTTTAGTATCTGTCTGGCTATCATCTGCTGTCTCTCTGTTAAATCCAAGTTCTTAAAAAAGTCTTTAGCGTCTATAATGGATAGTTGGGTAACTTCATCAATATTGCTACCGCCTATCCTAACTGCCAAGGCTTCCTTCCGTAATCTGGCACCCCTACACTTGGGGCATTCTTGAGCAGTCAAGTAATTCTCAATATCAGTGCGGGAATTATCCGACTGGGCCTCTCTATAACGGCGCTCCAGATTTGGTATTACGCCCTCAAAAGTAGTCTCGTATATCCTTCTCTTATTAAACCTGTTAGTGTATCTGAATGACATGTTTTCTCCCCCACTGCCCCATAAAATTTTAGCCAGCTCTTCTTTGGGAAGGTCTTTAACCGGTACGTCCATATCAATATTATAATGTTCCGCAGCAGCAGCTAGCAGCTGGGAGTAATACCCTTGAGTCTTTTTACTCCACGGGGCCACCGCACCCTGGTTTAAACTGAGGCTGTCATCAGGTATTACTAACTCCATATCCACTTCCATCTTAACGCCCAACCCGCTGCACTCGCTGCACGCACCGTAAGGACTGTTAAAAGAAAATGTTCGAGGCGTCAGCTCTTCAAAGTTAATGCCGCAGTCAATACAAGCAAAGTGTTCACTAAATGTAAGTTCTTTTTCGTCTATTACATCTACAACCACTATACCCTGGGCAAGGGAAAGCGCTGTTTCAATGGAATCTGCTAAACGACTCTCGATTCCTTCCTTAATCATTATCCGGTCAACTACAACTTCTATGGCATGCTTTTTATTTTTATTGAGATTAATCTCATCCGTTATATCATATACTTCTCCATTTACCCTGACACGCACAAAACCTTCCTTGGCAATGTTCTGAAGTAGCTGTTTATGCTCTCCCTTACGCCCCCGAACAATCGGCGCAAGAATCTGCATTTTGGTGCGTTCCGGATAGAGTACTAATTGGTCTACCATCTGCGTTACAGTCTGCTGAGTGATAGGTTTTTGGCAGCTGGGACAATAGGGCTGTCCTACCCGGGCAAATAATAACCGCAGGTAATCATATATTTCCGTCACAGTACCAACAGTAGACCTGGGATTATGGCTGGTGGTCTTTTGGTCTATGGAAATTGCCGGAGACAATCCCTCAATATAGTCAACATCCGGCTTCTCCATCTGCCCTAAAAATTGACGCGCATAAGCAGATAATGATTCTACATAGCGCCTTTGTCCTTCGGCATAAATAGTATCAAAAGCCAATGATGATTTCCCGGAACCACTGAGCCCGGTAAACACTACCAGCTTGTCCCTCGGTATGGATATATCTATATTTTTTAGATTATGCTCACGGGCACCTTTAATAGTTAAATATTTCATTGCTGCTTCCTCCGTAATTATCTTTAGAATACAGAAGACATAATATCGCAATCGCTTAACTTCGCTGACTGATTAATATTAGTCCTACTGTTTTTTTAGTCCCTTTACCTTGCCCCGTAGTTCGATAACTAAATCCCGAAGCTGGGCAGCCTTCTCAAACTCCAACTGCTTGGCGGCAGTCTTCATTTCTCTTTCTAAATCCTTAATCATGCTATCTACCTCGCGTTTGGTCATACTTGCTATATCCTTATCAGGAATGTAGTCCGCTTGATTTTCGGCCGCATAAGTTGCCTCTATTACATTGTGAACAGCCTTCTTTATGCTTGCCGGTGTAATATCGTGTTCTTTATTATAAGCAGTTTGAATATCCCGCCGCCTATTGGTTTCATCTATAGCCTTCCGCATGGAATCAGTAACCCGATCAGCATACATTATAACCTGTCCATCCAAGTTACGGGCCGCTCGTCCCATGGTCTGTATCAGGGAGCGTTCAGAACGCAGAAAACCTTCTTTATCAGCATCCAATATAGCAACCAATGATACTTCCGGCAGGTCCAGACCTTCTCTTAACAGGTTAATTCCCACTAACACGTCAAATTTACCCAACCGCAGGTCTCGGATAATCTGCATTCTTTCCAAGGTAACAACCTCGGAATGTAGATAGCTCACCCGCACCCCCATCTCTTTAAAATAATCAGTTAAATCTTCAGCCATCCTTTTAGTGAGGGTCGTAACCAGTATTCGCTGCTGTTTCTCCGCACGCAGTCTTATCTCGTGCAGCAGGTCATCAATCTGGCCCTCCACAGGACGTATGTCAATCAGAGGGTCTACCAAACCCGTAGGACGAATAATCTGCTCAACAATTGTTTGGCTATGTTCAATCTCATATGGGCCCGGTGTAGCTGATACATAGACCGCCTGCCCTACTTTGTTTTCAAATTCCTTAAACGTAAACGGCCGATTATCCATAGCTGACGGAAGGCGGAAGCCATGTTCTACCAGAGTGTTTTTTCGTGAACGGTCCCCCGCATACATACCGCCTATTTGCGGAATTGTCGCATGGGACTCGTCTACCATTAGCAGAAAGTCTTTTGGGAAATAATCTATCAAAGTAAAAGGTGGTTCACCCGGGGCTCGTCCTGTAAGATGCCTGGAATAGTTTTCAATCCCCTGACAGAAACCCATCTCCCGCATCATCTCCAAATCATAATGAGTGCGCTGCTCCAAACGCTGTGCTTCCAGTAGTTTGTCCCGACCCCTAAGATATTTCAGTTGTTCCTCCAATTCCTTCTCAATGGTTCCTATCGCTTTTTTTAATTTTTCTTCTTCCGTTACATAATGACTGGCGGGAAAAATGGATATGTGTTTAAGCCTACCAAGCACCTCTCCCGTCAGAGTATCTATCTCCAATATCTGCTCTATTTCATCGCCAAACATTTCCACTCTAATAGCTTCCTTGGCATGGGATGCCGGGAAAATCTCTATCACATCTCCCCGCACCCGAAAAGTACTACGGTGAAAATCTATATCGTTACGTTCATATTGAATATCTACCAGCTTGCGAAGAATGGCATCTCGGTCAAACTGTTGGCCCTCTCTCAGCGACAACATTAAATATTGATAGTCTTCCGGGGAACCTAAGCCGTAGATACAAGATACACTGGCCACAATAATGACATCTTTCCTCTCAAACATTGCCGCAGTAGCCGAATGCCTTAATTTATCAATTTCCTCATTTATTGATGCATCCTTTTCAATATAAGTATCTGATTGAGGTACATAAGCTTCTGGTTGATAGTAATCATAGTAACTAACGAAATACTCCACTGAATTATCGGGGAAAAACTCTTTGAACTCGCTGCAAAGCTGTGCCGCTAAGGTTTTATTATGAGCAATTACCAAAGTAGGCCTTTGGACTTTTTCAATTACATTAGCCATGGTAAAAGTCTTGCCCGAACCGGTAACACCTAATAAAGTTGTGTGCTTAGACCCTTTGCGAATTTCTGCTTCTATTTGCGAAATCGCCTTAGGCTGGTCACCGGTCGGTTTGTAACTTGATTTCAATTGAAACCCAGCCATCCATATCACCTGCTTCTGTTACATTTAGCATGCCTCTGCATCCTCTTTAACATATTATTATAACACATTCTCTCCTCAGAGACTATTTCCTGAACCTTCTAAATAACCTTGTTAAAGCCCCGCCTCGGCTTTCCTCCACTTGGGGACGATCGTAAGACTCAGGAACAGGAATAATGCCAAAAGGTTCACCATGGGGTTTTTTCATGGTTACCCTACGATATTTTCCTTGACGGGTAACGCATTCAATCTCAAATATATCTACAGTAGCATGCTCCATTGCTAAACCGAGATCATAACTGCTGTCTACGTTCATATTATTAATTCTTTTAATTATATCTCCACTCATCAAGCTTATTTTTGATGCAGCGGTTCCCCGCATAACGTCTAAAATCATAATTCCTTCGTCGGGAGCAACATAGATAGATTCTCCCTTCATTTCCATCCGGCGGCCTATTTTTATTACCCACTCATGTCCGAAAGCACTAAACAAAGCCGCTGCTATTGCTAATACTGAATAGTAAGAAGCCGCCACTGCCAGGGATAATAAGATAAAACTATAGGCAGTTAAAAAAAAGGCCGATTTTTTGCTTTTCTCTTTGGGTGTAGAGGTTATTGCCAAATCGCCGTAACCCAGCGCTGCCACAACGGGCAGTATCAGGTAAAATGCATTGTCCAAGTTACTCATGGCCGGTTTGATAATAGGCCACCATTCAGGCATAGAAACTGTTCCCTGAACCAGCCCGTTAGAAGGCAACTGCATCAACAGCATACCTACTATAGGAATAGGCCAAAATTTTTGTAGGTTAAATCCCCCCACTACCCGGCCCTGCCGGTCCTTCGTATAGATAGGCATAGCACCTAAATGCCCGCCAATCAAAATCAAAAGGCCTTCCACCATATGCAGGATAGCAACTAACCCAATTAAATGCGGTACATCCACATTGGGCCAACCCAAAATCAATGAACTTAGCGCTATTATTCCGCCGGAATAGGCAAAGCAAATAAACCTTGGGTGTATAAACATCAGCGACAGCGACAGCACCCAGAGAAAGCCAATGCCGATGTTAGAAAGGGAAATACCTACTAATATCATTAAAAAACTGCCGACCAAACCCCCAATAATCCCGTGGGCAGTGGCCAACAGGGTATTCTGCCAGATAGGCTCACTTTTGACGCCAAATAAGTCTTTTTTAATCTTAGAAAAGCGTTTGTATTGGAAGCTGATGAAGAATACTACAATCCAAAATATTGGGTTAATAAGCATCTTAATAAAGGCTTGGAAAACCATAGGTATCACTTGAAAGAATCCACTCATTCCCAAATGTCACTTCCTTACAATAATGATAGCACCTTGAATTAGATCTATATCCACCGTGAAATAAAAGGCCATGGGAAACTCCCACAGCCTGGCCAACTTTTATTTTATTTCTTTCTCTATGATCTCAACCGCCTTTTGTAACTGTTTGTCTATTTCCATGTTTGGCGCAGTAAGCACTGCTTTTTGCTCTATTTCAGGATCCATTTCTACTACGACGTCAGGCACTATCCCTTTTTCATTAATATCGTTTTCATCGGGTGTCAGATACTTTGCAGTGGTAAGTTTTACAGCTGCACCACGCCCTAAGCTAAATACAGTCTGTACCAATCCCTTACCAAATGTCGTTTCCCCTAAAATGGTACCGGATTCAGTATCTTTGATGGCGCCGGCTACAATTTCTGAAGCACTAGCACTGCCTTTATTGACTAATACCACCATTGGCAGACCTAGATACTCGTTATCCGCTGTGTAGGTTTCCGAACCTTCTCTTCCCTTAATATGAACAATAGGTCCTTCCGGTATCAGAAGGTCAGATACGTGAACAGCAGCTGTCAATGCTCCACCGGGATTATTGCGTAAATCCAGCACAATTGACTTTACACCTTCATCCTTTAAATCAGCAATAACTTTTTCCAAATCATGTCCGGTAGTGTCGCTAAACATTGTAATATTTATATAACCAATATCTTTGTTGCCTTCTAACTCTAGCATTTCCCCGGTAACAGTCGGTATATTAACATCCTCACGGACAATGGAATAGTCTTTATCCGGAACATCCTCTCGGCTAACTGTCAGCACTACTTCGGTGCCCGGTTCCCCTTTCATCAAAGTAGCTGCTTCATCCAAATCCATTCTCTTAGTATTTTTACCGTCAATCTTGGTAATGATGTCTCCCGCTGCGATACCAGCTTTATGAGCAGGTGTCCCTTTAAAAGGAGACAGTACCATCAGCTGTTCTTCCTTAATGGTAATTAATAAACCAACGCCGCCATATGTCCCTTTGATGTGGGCGGTTAACTCTTCGTAGGCTTTGGGCTTCATATAGGCAGAGTATGGATCATCCAGGCTTTCAACCATCCCTTTCATCGCACCATCAACTAACTCTGCGATAGACACAGGATTTATTGATTGAGTCTCAATATAACTGACTACTTTCAGCAGCCGCCCTAGGTGCATAAAATCCGTCAATACTGCAAATCCAAAAATCCCAGTTACTAAAATAACAATAATTAAAAGAGCCGACAAAAAACCCGGCAGAACTCTTTTTGCCATAGTACACCTGCTTCCCTCTAGTTACGTTTCAAAATCCTTCTCCATTTTATATATGTTTAATAGTACTAAAATATTAAGGGAAAAACAAGTTTAGACCTTAAGAAATTTCCTTACAGAAACTGCACTACCTATTGAACCCAGCACGGCACCGCCAACCAGCAGATAAAGCAATAGTTGCAATATGAATTCTTTATCAGTAATCAAAGGAATAAAATTGACGGTTAAAATAACATAACTCACTAGTTTACTATAAGAGAAGTAAATAGCCGTCGCTGCCAGTAAAGAGCCCAAAGTGCCAAGAATTAAACCTTCTAAGAAAAATGGCAAACGGATAAACCAATTAGTTGCGCCGACATATTTCATGATGGTTATTTCGTCACCCCTGGCAAAGACAGTTATCCGTACGGTTATTGCAATTAAAAATACTGCCGCCAGAGAAAGCAGCACAGCAATTCCCGCCCCTAACCAGCGTACCCAATCCAATACGGAAAACAGCTTTTCTATCATACCTTTCCCATACCGCACCTTATCTACACTGCTGAAGCCGCCTATCACATCAGCCACCTTACTGACCAAACGCGGGTTCTCCACCTTTACTATAAAACTATCGGGCAATGGATTAACCCCACCTAACGACCGAAGCAGGTCATGTCCTTCTCCGAACTGTTTCTCCAGGCCTGCCAGCGCCTCGTCCTTTCCAACATGAGTAACAGCCATAACACCGTTTAGACTGGAAATATCATTATAAGTACTGTCAATCGTTTCCTTAGAGGCATCCGGATGCACCAAAACTGCAATCTCTACATTAGTTTCAATAGCGTCAGCAACTAAATTAGCATTGAGAGCCAACAGCAAAAATGTGCCCAGCACAAACATGGAAATGGCCACCGTCCCTATGGAGGCAAGGCTCATCATCCCATTTCTCTTAATTGATGACAGGGCTTGTCCGACTAAAAAACGGATGGTAGTCAATTTCATCATAGCCCATATACCCCCTGTTGATCATCCCGTACTAAACGACCTCTTTCTAAACCGATGACCCTCCGTTTCATTGTATCCACTATCTTTTTATCATGAGTTGCAATGATTAAGGTAGTACCTCTCTTATTTATCTCGTAAAGCAGGTGCATAATCTCCCAAGAAGTATCCGGGTCTAAGTTGCCGGTTGGTTCATCGGCAATTAAAATTTTGGGATTATTGACAATGGCTCTGGCAATGGCGACCCGCTGCTGCTCACCACCGGATAATTGATGGGGGTAGCTGCCTGCCCTCGCAGACAAGCCTACTTGCCTCAATATTTCCGGTACGCGTTGATTAATATCTTTCTGAGAAAACTGGAGCACTCTTAGAGCAAATGCTACATTTTCAAAAGCCGTGCGATCTGAAAGTAGACGAAAATTCTGGAAAACTACTCCGATGTTCCTGCGGAGCACAGCAACTTTGGAAGACCTTAAACGGACAATGCTTTTACCGGCAATAATTACCTGTCCGTCAGAAGGAAGCTCTTCCCTGAATAACAGTCTAATAAAAGTAGATTTACCGGCACCGCTGGGACCCACTAAAAAGACAAATTCTCCTTTTTCAATCTGGACACTAACATCTATCAATGCCTTTACTCCATTGGCATAATCTTTGCTTGCGTTATACATTCTTATCATGATGAATCAGTTCCTTTGCTAATTATTTAATTAGAAAATTTGAAACAAATAATGTCGATAAATAAATTAATAAAACTTGGCTTACGCCAAGTCTTTAGACGCTGGCGAAAGCCTTAGTTGCATTTATGCTAATCAGCAGTTATATTTTCTGATAGTATAAAAAAAACAACTCAATACAGAGTTGTTTCGACAATACAGAGCAAATTCCTTTGCAAAAAATTATCCAGTTGTTAGATAAGAGGCAATTAATCTATTTCTTCCGTTTGATAACTTCTTTTGCAGCTGCCGTAATCCCTTCAGCAGTCAATCCAAAGTGCTGCAAAAGCTCTTCCGGGCTGCCGGACTCACCAAACTTATCGGTCACACCTACCCGCTTCACAGGTACCGGGTAATGTTCTGCCAGCAGTTCAGTCACTGCGCTTCCTAAACCTCCAATAATGCTGTGTTCTTCAGCAGTAACAACTGCACCCGTCTGTTTTACAGACTCTAAAATAGTTTCTTCATCCAAGGGTTTTACAGTCGCAGCATTTATTACCATTGCTTCAATTCCTTCTTGCGCAAGCCCCTCTGCAGCCTTTAGTGCTTCCGCAACCATCAGACCACAGGCAATAATGGTAACATCCTCACCCTTCCGGGCTATATGTGCTTTGCCTATCTCAAATTGGTATTGATCGTTATGAATCACAGGTACTTTTGAGCGTCCAAGCCTTATGTAACATGGCCCCTTAAGTTGTGCAGCAGCATGAACAGCCTGGGCCGCCTCTACTGCATCCGCAGGCACTATGACGGTCATGTTTGGCAGAACACGCATAATAGCAATGTCTTCAATAGACTGATGTGATCCTCCATCTTCTCCAACCGTAACCCCAGCATGAGTTGCAGCGATTTTTACATTAAGGTTTGGGTAACATACCGAGTTGCGCACCTGTTCGAACGCCCTCCCTGTTGCAAATATGGCAAACGAACTGGCAAAAGGTATTTTTCCGCCCAAGGAAAGTCCTGCTGCCGTGCCAATCATATTCTGTTCGGCTATTCCCATATCAAAGAATCGTTCCGGAAATTCTTTCGCAAAGAGTGCAGTTTTGGTTGACTTCGACAAATCTGCATCCAAGACAACGACATCTTTGTTATTATTACCCAATTCAACTATTGCCTTGCCATAAGCTTCCCTAGTTGCTATTTTTTCAGTCATAACCAACCCTCCTATTCTAATTCCGATAATGCCTGATCAAGTTCCTCAGGCTTAGGCGCATTACCATGCCAGCCCACTTCATTCTCCATAAAAGAGACGCCTTTTCCTTTAACTGTCTCGGCTATTATCATGGTAGGCTTGCCTTTAACACCTTTAGCTTCATCTAACGCAGCAATTATTTGTTGGTAGTTATGGCCGTCAATTTCAATAACATGCCAGCCGAAGGCCCGCCACTTATCTGCAACCGGTTCTACTGACATTATGTTTGATACTGCCCCGTCTATTTGCAGACCATTATGGTCCAAGAAAGCTACCAGATTGTCCAGCTTATAATGAGCCGCTGCCATAGCAGCTTCCCATATTTGGCCTTCTTGAATTTCCCCGTCACCGAGCAGTACATGCACCCGCCAACTAGCTTTATCAAGTTTGCCTGCCAAGGCCATGCCATTGGCTGCAGACAATCCCTGGCCTAATGAACCCGTAGACATTTCTACGCCTGGTACATGTTTTACGTCCGGATGCCCCTGCAGAGGGCTGTTTAGCTTTCGCAGAGTTTTTAGCTGCTCAACCGGGAAAAAACCTTTTTCAGCCAAAGCGGCATAAAGCACCGGTGCTGCATGACCTTTAGAAAGGACAAATCGATCTCTGTCCGGCCATTTCGGCTGCTGAGGATCTAACCGCATTTCCTTAAAATAGAGAACCGATACGATATCAGCCGCTGATAATGATCCCCCAGGATGCCCCGATCCTGCTTCAGTAATCATCTCCACTATGTACTTTCTTAAAGTTTTAGCCTTCTTTTCCAAAAATTCATAATTGCTCATTTAATGACCTCCAGTCTAACCTAAAGTTTTATAATATCTAAATTAATCTTCATTAATCATTGTGATATGTCCTTAAACCCCTCCCCTAAAACTTCGTGCACATTGGTGACAATAACAAAAGCTCGAGGGTCGATGCCATGAACAATATCTTTAATACGTGCTACCTCCGACCTGCTCAGCACTACTAACAACACATCCTTCTCGTTTCCGGAATAAACGCCTTGGCCGTGAAGTGCCGTAGCTCCTCTATCTAACTTATTGATAATCGCTTGACCCAGTAGGTCTGGGTGGTCTGAAATGATGAACGCCGCCTTAGCATACCCTACTCCTTCCTGAATCAGGTCAATCATTTTCGTGGTTGCAAACAGTCCAATTAGTGCGTACAATGCCAATTCCACATCAAAAGCAACTGCGGCCAAAACAATTACCATAGCATCTATTAACAGTAAGCTTTGTCCAATACTTACTTTTAGATATTTATGTATCAATTGAGCGGCCAAGTCTGTTCCGCCGGTGGTCCCGCCAAAACGAAAGACAATCCCTAAACCGGTACCGGCAACCACCCCTCCGTAAATTGAAGCAAGTAACGGGTCATGAGTCAAAGGAGTGACAATCGGCGTCAGTCCATCCGTAAAGACTGATAACATGATGGTACCGAAGAGAGTTTTCATGCCAAATTTTAGACCCAGCTTTCGCAGGCTAGTTAAAAACAACGGGATGTTAATTACTAACATGGTGAAACCCACTGGTAGGCCAGTAAGGTAATATATTACCGTCGATAATCCACTAACGCCGCCGGCAGCGATTTTGTTGGGAATAAGAAAGAATACCAAACCCCCAGCCGTCACCAAGCTGCCAATGGCAATGCCAATTAAATTAATGATACTCTTCCACTTCATAAGGAATCCAACCCCGGCCTCAAAACATTTTTCTTTATTTTTCGACTTTATTCCTGCAAATCAGCAAAATTTATTGCAACCCCATTTGTTGTTTAGAACTGCCATATTGAAAAAGGCCGGTCCCTGCCGATCTAATCGTAAACTATCGCACCGGTAGGACAGACCTCCTGACATTGACCACATTGGTCGCAATTATAGTTAATACTATAATGCTCAAGTTCCACGAATCGGTCGGAATCCAAATTGTGATTGCTAGGCTTTGGATAAAATCCATCATCAATGGCATCCATTGGACAAACCACGCTACAACCCCCACAGGCAACACAGTCAGACGTAATTCTATAAACCATCTAAAACACCCCCTGTAAGTGCCGTGTCCAAAAAGTCCGCCGACTACTTACCTGGGATGGACTTTTTGAACAGCCTCTATCAGGCTTCTGTAGTTATTTATCCCTCCAGAGTGGGTATGGTATACAAATTGTTTAAGATGTCTTTGTCTCCAATAAAAGTTTTCCCGGCGTCTGCCTAACCTTATTAAATTGAATTTCAAGAGGCATGTTATTGATAGGTATTTTAAATCCAATTCGACTTAATAACCTTTTTTGAATAGTTGGCGCATACTCCATACCGTTAATTACAACCTTGTTAGGCTTAAACCATAACTGCCCTTTGTCTAGCGCCAGGCTTCCTTGAACAACGGCATTTATTTCCTGGCCAACCACCGTAATAACCCCTTGAAGTTTAATGCTGTTATCACCAATGCTAAGATGGGGCTGAGCCAATATCGAATTCCCCATATTGCTTTCAATATATTGGTTAAGCATATTCTCTGTCAGCACAAGAGACACTGTCTTCTCAACTGCGTTTAAGTGCACTTTTTTATCAAATAGCAGCTTAGCCATATCTAAATTGGCTTCTGACAATTGGGCAGTAAACGTCTCAGCGGTCAGCTTCCCTATTGGATAATTTTCCACATCAATGCTAAGTTTATCAGCCTTTCCAGCCAACAATTTCAACGCCGGAAAGACCTCTAAGTCAACATTTACAGTATTAATATCAGGATAAGACGTCTTTAAAGCTTGTTCCAAGCCTTGTTCCGCTGCTTTAGGTAATGCAAATTGCGTTAACGCCAGAACTATTAGTAATACTACAAACAAACGCCCTAACATCTTCATACATTTTCCTCCCCAGTCTAACGCGCCTGCTGCTGTAAAAAAGCATAGATGAATGGCTCTATCTTACCATCCATAACCGCATCAACATTGCCAACTTCCACATTGGTACGATGGTCCTTCACCAATGAGTAAGGATGAAGAATATAGGAACGGATTTGGCTCCCCCATGCGATTTCTTTTTGCTCTCCTCTCAAAGCATCCATCTCCGCCTCCTGCTCACGTAACTTCAGCTCAAACAGCTTAGCTTTAAGAAGTTTTAAGGCAACCAGGCGGTTGCTGTGCTGGGAACGTTGATTTTGACACTGTACAACAGTACCAGTTGGCAGGTGGGTAATTCGTACTGCTGAATCAGTTTTATTAACGTGCTGGCCGCCTGCTCCGCCGGCACGGTACGTGTCAATTTTTAAATCGCCCTCGTCTATTTCCACCTGGTCATCCTGGTCTATTTCAGGTATTACGTCAACCGAAGCGAAGGAAGTATGACGACGTCCGGATGTGTCAAAAGGAGAAATACGCACAAGCCGATGCACGCCCTTCTCTGCCCGCAAGTAACCAAATGCGTTCAAACCTTTCACAAAAAAGGTGACACTCTTAATTCCGGCCTCATCATCCGTTAACAGATCCAATATCTCTACCTTATAGCCACTTCGCTCAGCCCAACGCTGATAGAGCCTAAAAAGCATCTCGGCCCAATCTTGGGATTCAGTTCCGCCGGCCCCCGGATGCACGGATAAAATAGCATTATTTTTATCGTAAGGCCCTGCCAAAAGAACGGACATTTCAACTTGATCCAACTCTTCTTTTAACGATTTAAAAACAGTCTCCGCTTCTTTTTCCAGACTTTCTTCTTCCTCTATTAACTCCAATAGCACTTCAACCTCTTCCGCTTTTTCAGAAAGGTTGTTGAATTGTAGCAGCTGTTCTTTAATACCCGCTACCTGCTGAGTCAACTTTTGGGCCTTCTCATTATTGTCCCAAAAATTTGGTTTTGACATTTCTTTTTCATATTGAGGTAACTCTTCTTCCTTGCCTCTAATGTCAAAGAGAAACCCTCAATTCGTCAAGGCGGTCGGTAACTTTCTTCAGTTCATTTTTTAAATCAGCTAGCACCGTCTTCCCTCCCTTAGTTTTTACCGCAGCATTTCTTATACTTTTTACCACTGCCGCAGGGGCATGGGTCATTGCGGCCAACTTTACTCTCATTACGTATCGGTTGTCTCTGCTTATCTTCTTCATATTTATTTTCACTAACATTTTTATACTCTGCATTGGGCTGTTCAACCACTTTCACCTGATATACATAACGCACAACATCTTCCTGAATGCTAGCGATCATGTTATTAAACATATCGTAGCCTTCTTTTTTATAAGCAATCAGGGGGTCCTGCTGACCATAAGCACGTAGTCCAATGCCCTGGCGCAATTGATCCATACCATCAAGATTATCCATCCATTTGCTATCCACGACCTTTAAGATGACCATACGCTCTAGTTCACGCATAGTTTCTGAACTTAGCTCATCCTCTTTAGCCTGATAAAAAACCAGGGCTTGTTCTTTAAATAGTTCCCTTATCTCTTCTTTTTCCATGTTCTTTAACTGATCAACAGCCAAGTCATGATGGGGAAGGAATAGTTGTTCCACATAATCAAGCATACTCTTGAGATCCCAGTTTTCAGGAAACTCACTCTCCGCGGAATACATATCAACAACACTATCCACCACCGTTTCTATCATATCTATAACATTTTCTTTTAAACTTTCACCCATCAAGACATTTCTACGCTGGTCATAGATAACTTCTCTTTGCTGATTCATAACATCGTCATACTCCAAAACCTGCTTACGAATATCAAAGTTTCTACCTTCTACTTTTTTCTGAGCGGATTCTATGGAGCGAGATATTAAAGGATGGTCTATTGGAGTTGTATCATCCATACCCAATTTGTCCAGCAAACCAGAAATGTTCTCCGATCCAAACAAACGCATCAGATCATCTTCGAGGGATACGTAAAAACGTGTAGAACCCGGGTCCCCTTGCCGGCCAGCACGGCCGCGCAGCTGATTGTCTATTCGCCTACTCTCATGCCGTTCAGTACCAACAATATGGAGCCCGCCTGCAGCAACTACCTTTTCTCTCTCTTGGTGGGCCTGTTTTTCTTTCTCTTTTATCAAAGTCTCCAGTTCTTTATCATCTATCTCCTCAGGGGCACCTTTCTTTGCTAAGAACTCAGAATTACCACCGAGAATAATATCCGTTCCTCTACCGGCCATGTTAGTAGCAAGTGTCACCGAACCGTAACGACCTGCTTGTGCTACTATTTCCGCTTCCTGCTCATGATACTTTGCATTCAGCACATTATGAGGAACACCTTGCTTTTTTAACAGCTTACTGAGATATTCAGATACCTCAATGGAAATGGTCCCCACCAATACCGGTTGGCCTTTTGCATTGCTCTCGATAATCTCTTCTATTACTGCGTTATACTTACCTTCTATGGAACGATAGACCATGTCGTCCATATCCTGCCTAATCATAGGTTTATTTGTAGGCACAACCACTACGTCCAGGCCATAAATCTTTCTGAATTCCGCTTCTTCAGTTTCTGCCGTACCAGTCATACCAGCCAATTTATGGTACATTCTAAAGAAATTTTGAAAGGTAATACTGGCCAAGGTTTGAGACTCTCTCTCTATCTTTACGCCTTCCTTTGCTTCAATAGCCTGATGCAGACCATCACTATAACGCCTTCCAAACATTAATCGGCCTGTAAATTCATCTACAATGACTACCTGCCCATCTTTGACAACGTAATCTCGATCCCGCTTCATTAGTGCATGGGCCTTTAAAGCCTGGTTAGTCTGATGACTTATTTGCATATTTTTGTCATCATATAAGTTCTCTACTCCCAGCATATCTTCCGCACGGCTAACCCCTTCTTCAGTAAGAGCCACCACATTGGCCTTTTCGTCCACCGTATAATGTTCTTCCTTCTTAAGCCGGGGAATTATTTTATCTACCGTGTAATATAATTCAGTGGGCTTATCAGCCTGACCTGAAATAATTAAAGGTGTACGAGCCTCATCAACCAGAATACTGTCAACTTCATCAATTATGGCATAATGCAGCTCTCTTTGCACCAGTTGTTCTCGCTGCATAGCCATATTATCTCTTAAGTAATCAAAACCGAACTCGTTATTCGTCCCATAAACCACGTCACTGGCATAAGCCTGGCGTTTCTGTTCGTGGTCCATTCCATGCACAACAAGCCCTACCGAGAGTCCTAAGAAGGAATAAACACGCCCCATCCACTCACTGTCACGGGTGGCAAGATAATCGTTAACCGTCACTACATGCACACCCTTACCTGTTAGAGCGTTTAAATAAACCGGCAGAGTAGCTACTAGAGTCTTCCCCTCACCGGTTTTCATTTCCGCAATACGCCCTTGATGTAAAACGATACCACCCATAAGTTGAACATCAAAGTGACGCATGCCGAGAACTCTCACAGAAGTTTCCCGCACCACGGCAAAAGCTTCGGGCAGTAAATCATCCAGGCTTTCCCCCTCAGCATATCTTTGGCGGAATGCGTCAGTCTTGGCATACAAATCTTCATCACTTAATTTTTGTACTGCAGGTTCCAGTTCATTAATTTGCTCAACAACCCTGCTAAGTTTCTTTATCGCCTTAGCATTATCATCCAGCAAGTTCTTTAACAACTTAAGCATCTTACATGCTCCCTTTCTTTAAAACATTAAATAAGGAATCCAAAGATCCCTCTCGTATAGTCTCATCATGCTATTTTATCACTTAAAAATGCCTCTATCAACTTTTATCTAAAACCCAGCAAGAATACTCCTATCCTCTAAGGTAGGAGATGAATTGC
>JADQBR010000017.1 GCA_016278515.1 Bacillota bacterium | reverse complement strand
GGACGGTTCTCCTAGGGTTCAATCGGAAGTTTTGCGCACCAAATAGGCTCAACTGTCGGGTAAATGCCGATTGTTGAGCCTTATCTGTTAGCTGTGCGCAAAATTTTTGATTGCCCCAGAAGAATGAAGTCGCGGGGTGCTGGTACTATGGGGATTCAATCTTTTCTTTTTACATTTTTGCACTATGATTTTCATTAAAACTTAGAAATTTTGGCATCTGTAAACTAAAAAACTTGATTTTAAGCACATTTGGGCACACCTGCCCCCTCCCCACTGAAGGGGCTTTTAAAATATTCAGTTAGGTGGCCTTATGGTGATGCTCCTGGGTATAAGGTACGTACTACTATAAGTGTACCTTTGTTACAAACCGGGCATTTCGATACATCCTTACCGATAATAATACTTAAGATCTCAACAGTCTTAAGCCCTTCAAATTTTGATTTGTATGCAACAGTATTAGTTAGCTTCTTACTCAGTTCAAGTTTTGTCTTTTTGTTGCGGTTGGCTAACAGTCCATAGTGCCTGATTTTGACAAAACCCTTGGGAAGAATGTGCATCAAAAAACGTCGAACAAACTCTACACCTTTCATGGTGACAGTTTTTTTCTGATTGTTCTTTTTCTTATCCTTTACGGTAAAAGTAACGGTATCTTTATCTATGGAAACAATTCTATTATTAGATATGGCAATCCGGTGTGTGTAGTTTCCTAAATACTGAACGACAGCCAAAGAATTAGAGAAAGTTCTTTTCGTGTAGCTGTACCACTTTTTAGCATAGCACTGATCAAGCAAATCTTTAAACATAGTTGGATTAAGAAATTTTTTCTCTTTGCCGTAAAACTTTAAGAGACCTTGTTTGTAGTACTGTTTTAAATAATAAAGGTACTTACCACGAAACTTTTTTGACAGCACCTTAACAGGAATAAAGAACTTTTTGCTGCTGTTTCGCCACTTGTTGTGCTTTGAGAGTCCTCCTGCTAATAATACAGTATGGATATGCGGATGATAGTGAAGATCCTGTCCCCAGGTATGCAAGAGAGAGAAAAAGCCAATCTGGGCACCAAGATATTTATCATCCCATGCAAGTTCCGCTAGGGTTTGAGCAGTAGCTTTGTACATTAAGTCATATAATAGTTTTTGATTTTGATAAATCAAAGGTTGCAGTTCTTTAGGTACAGTAAACACTATATGAAAGTAAGGGGCATTTAAAATATCTTGAGCTCTTTTATCCACCCAAACTGCTTTGTTAACACCTTGGCATAACGGACAGTGGCGGTTGCAACATGAGTTATAGCGCACTACAGTATGTCCACAGTCTGTGCATTCATAAACATGTCCACCTAAATCCGCTGTTTTACATTGCATAATGTCCATAGCAACCTTAGCCTGCTGGGTATATGGGATGTAACTTTCCCTATACTCGGAATAGAATTCAAGAAAAATATCTTGTACGTTATTCATTTTGGTCTGCTTCTATTCTTACAGGTGTCTAGGGGACTCTTGACACCCATTAAGCTTTTTGAGGTCATGTGCAAATAACTAAGTGTCGTCTGCAAATGCTTATGTCCAAGCATTTCTTTGATATATACTGAATCTGCCCCATCTTCTAAGGCATGGGTTGCAAAGCAGTGTCTCATCGTGTGGGCTGAAATATTTTGGCTAAGGTTTAGTTTGTTACGTACCTTGATAAAAGTGTTCTTGATGGTTTTGACATTTAGATGCTTATCCTGATCTCGCCCCGGAAACAACCAGTCATCAGATTTGTAATCTGCAGAACCAAAGTATGCCCTGAAGTATTTGCGAAGCACCTTAAGTGCTCTAACCGATAAAATCGTATAGCGTGTTGTATTATGTTTGGCATATTCTACCCGAACGGTCATGGTTTCACTTGAGATGTCACAAATTTTAAGTCTGGCTACCTCACTAACCCGTAGCCCGCTTCCATAAATCAATAAAAAGATGGCTTTATGCTTTAGGTTGGTGGTTGCGTTTAAAAGTTTCCATACATCCTCTCTTGAAGGAATTACTGGGAACTTAGGTACTCTTCTCATACGGGGGATCTTTTGTGCGTTCCATTCTTCCTGTAATACATAAGTGTAGAAAAATTTGATGCCGGAAATATAGTTATTGATGGTTCCTGGTGACAGGCTTCTTTCTTTTTTAAGGTACAGGATATATTGTTGGATATCGCTGTCCGTGAGTTCTTCTATGGATTTGTGACGATGGGTTTCTATGAAATTAATAAATGCCTGGATCCTTCTTAGGTACGATTCTCTAGAAGATACAGGTGTATTCTTAAGTTCGAAGTAGAGCTCAATTTCCTGTTCATAGTTATTCATCATAATTACCTCCTGATAGTTGAATAGTTTTTCAAGCTACGCTCTATCAGAAGGTCGGTGGAGCCCGAGCTATGGAATGGAGATTTTTATGAAAAGTTGTTTGTATCTCTGTCTCTTGGCATGGTATAATCATAAGCGAAAAGTATGCTCCTTTCTGGGTTGTTTTTGCTGGTAACTTAACAATACCATAAAAAGGGCATACTTTTCTTTTTTTTTGCTAAAAATTATTTACTTGGGGGTTAGGGTTTAGGGGTTTAAAGCCATCGCGATAGCGATTTCGTTCTTC
>JADQBR010000031.1 GCA_016278515.1 Bacillota bacterium | reverse complement strand
CATATCCAAAACTCTAGAGCAACAAGTTGCTAAGAGTTTTGCTAACGGTTCTCAATATTGTAACTAAGGTTTCTGCTTTTGTCACCCGATATATGGCTAAATTAACAGGTGAAACCCCAATATAACTAGAAGTATAATATAAGTAGGAAAGTTTGAGGTGGTAACGATGGAAATTTTAATTACTGGAGCAACAGGACTTATTGGCAGAGAACTGTGCCGGGAATTACTGGCATCCGGTCATAGCATTACAGTTTTGAGTCGCAACCCTCAAAAAGCCAAAAAGGCCTTAAAAGATGCAACTGTTCTAGACTGGAATACCCTAAACGATAATTCTTTGGGAGCCATTGACTGCGTCATAAACCTAGCCGGGGAATCAATTGGCACAGGCCGCTGGACTACTAAGAAGAAACAACTGATATTTAATAGCAGAATAAATACTACAAAAGCGATTGTGACTGCCATCAGAAAAGGTGCAATTAAACCAAAGATGCTGGTAAACGCTTCAGCCATAGGCTATTACGGACCCCAAGGAAATAAAAAAATTGACGAACAGTATCCCGCCGGTGATGATTTTTTAGCCACCGTCTGTAAAGCATGGGAATATGAAGCATACAAGGCAGAAGAATTGGGCGTGGGGGTTGCTGCCATTCGCACAGGGGTTGTTCTGTCAAAGGATGCCGATGCCTTGAAAAAAATGATGCTGCCTTTTAAGTTTTACTGCGGCGGCCCTGTGGGCACTGGTCAGCAATGGCTGTCCTGGATTCATATCAGCGACCTGGTTAAGATTTTTATGCATGTAATAAAAAAAGGTATTACCGGCCCGGTTAATGCCGCCGGACCAGAACCAATAAAGATGCGAGATTTTTCTGGGATTCTGGGAAAGGTAATGAAAAGACCTTCTTGGTTTCCTGTTCCCACCCCTGTACTACGATTAGCCCTGGGTGAGCAGGCAGACTTATTGGTTAACAGCCAAAGAGTTTTCCCTAAAACGATTATAGCTGCAGGCTATGAATTTCTTTTTCCAACTGTCGAAGCGGCCTTAAAAGATATTATCTGCCATCAATCAAAACAAAGGGATGATTAAATGATTACAACAGTTTTATTTGATTTAGACGGGACTCTTACAAACTCACTGCCTTTGATTAGGCGAACCTATAAAAAAGTCTTTGCAGATATGGGACTTTCGTGGGAGGAGACAAACATTTCACACTTGGTTAGTCTTCCATTGCGGGAGATCGGTAGGAGATTTGCCGGCGAGCACAAAGAACAAGAGTTTTTTGATCGCTACCAGCATTTCTATCGCCAGGAGCATGATGAGTATATTCACTTGTTTCCAGGTACAGAAGACATGCTTCATAAATTGAAAGCACATTACAAGTTGGGCATTGTCACCTCTAAAAGTAGAATAGGGACAGAAATGACAGTTGAATTTTTAAACTTAGAACAATGGTTTTCACCTATCATTACGGCAGATGATGTGAAAAATCATAAACCACATCCCGAACCGGTAATAAAAGCTTTAGACACACTTAAAGTGGAACCGGGCCAAGCTGTTTACATAGGAGACAGTCCTTTAGATATTCAAGCAGGAAACAGCGCCGGCGTCAGCACCATTGCCGTTTCCTGGGGTATGGTGGAAAAAGCAGTCTTAATAAAACATGTCCCAAATCATGTCGCTTCCACCAGAGAAAAATTACTATCCATCATAACCCAACTCACTTGAATTTGGGGAGGCAGGCAAGGCTGGCTTGGGCAGCGTCATCGGAGTATTCGATGTTTTCCAGCTGGCCGCCTAAGTATGCATCATATGCTGTCAGGTCGAAATGGCCGTGTCCGCTGAGGCCGAAGAGAATAGTTTTAGCTTCGCCGGATTCTTTACACTTCAGTGCCTCGACGATTGCTCCGTGCACTGCATGAGAGGCCTCCGGTGCAGGTACTATACCTTCTGCTTTAGCAAATTTAATAGCCGATGCGAAAGTATCGTTTTGACCATAAGCTATTGCTTCTATCAGACCATCATGGTATAACTGGCTAACTAAGGCAGAATCTCCGTGGTAACGCAAACCACCGGCATGGATACCTGCTGGTACAAAATCATGCCCTAAAGTATACATCATAGTCATGGGCGTCAATTTAGCAGTATCACCAAAGTCATAAGCGAACTTACCTTTAGTTAGAGTAGGACAAGCACTAGGTTCTACTGCAATCACCCTAGCTTTTTTATTTTCTGTAAGGTTATCTTTGATAAATGGAAAGCTCAATCCGGCAAAATTGCTGCCGCCGCCACAGCAGCCGATGACGATATCCGGATACTGGTCTACTTTAGCTAACTGGGCCTTGGCTTCTGTGCCAATTACCGTCTGGTGTAAAATTACGTGGTTTAATACGCTTCCCAACGCGTAGTTAGTATCTTCTCTGCTGACTGCGTCTTCTACTGCCTCGCTAATAGCAATTCCTAAACTACCAAGAGCATCAGAATCTTTTGCCAGGATATTTCTTCCTGCTTCAGTGTGATCACTGGGACTGGCAATTACATTTGCACCAAACAGTTCTATAAAGGAACGACGATACGGCTTTTGCTTAAAGCTTATATTCACCATATAGACTGTACATTCCAAACCAAAGAAACTACATGCCTGGCTGAGAGCCGTCCCCCACTGACCAGCACCGGTCTCAGTAGATAACCGCTTAATTCCCGCTTTTTTATTGTAATAGGCTTGAGGTATGGACGTATTCAGTTTATGACTGCCAGAGGGGCTTACACCTTCATATTTATAGTATATTTTAGCAGGTGTATCCAAAAACTTCTCCAGTCTCTTGGCACGGTATACCGGCGATGGTCTCCATAAGCGATAAAGTTCCTGAACTTCTTCTGGAATGTCTACCCATCTTTCGGTTGTTACCTCTTGCATAATTAAGTCCATCGGGAAAATAGCTGACAAATCTTCTGGGCCAACAGGTTGTTTGGTGGCCGGGTTTAGCGGTGGTTTTGGAAGGTTAGGCATATCTGCCTGAATATTGTACCACTGCTTGGGAAGTTCCTTTTCCTCCAAAAAAATCTTCACTTGGTCATTATTACTCATCTTACTCATCTCTCCTCTCCTAATCTAAACCCTATTTTACAAGAATTTACGGCCTTTGTCCATAAAATTAACCGATTTTTTCGACATTTGTTAAAGAATTTTCCCATTTGCCACAGCGATCTCCCCAGCGTGCCAAAACCTGATCATTCATGTTTATTTCTACCACTTCACAAGAATTTGCACAGCCTGAACAATCAAAGCTCCTGGTGGCAAACTCCTGTTTTATCAATGATGTTCCCCGGAAATTTGTTGAACCCTTCCTCTGAACTGCCTCCTGTGCTAGTATGGCAGCTCCAACTGCCCCCATGACGCCAAAGTGCTTTGGCACTACAATGTCTTGTTTAACAGCTTTCCTAAAAGCTTGTCTCATACCGGCATTTGCTGCTACTCCTCCTTGAAAAACTACCGGCCCCAAGATCTCTTTTCCTTTCCCTACATTGTTTAAATAGTTACGCACCAATGCTTCACATAACCCGGCTATAATGTCCGGCATACCATGCCCCATCTGCTGTTTATGAATCATATCAGATTCGGCAAATACTGAACAACGTCCTGCGATTCTGACCGGATGTTCCGCTTTTAGAGCCAACTCTCCGAATTCTTCAATAGGAATACCTAAGCGTGCCGCCTGTTGATCTAAGAAAGAGCCGGTTCCAGCTGCACAAACCGTATTCATGGCAAAATCACTAGCTACCCCGTTACGGATGATAATAATTTTGGAATCTTGGCCGCCGATCTCCAATACTGTCTGTACATCCGGCACTATTTGAGCTGCAGCTACGGCGTGGGCCGTAATTTCATTCTTCACCGCATCGGCACCTATTATCACTGCAGTAAGGTTACGGGCACTACCGGTAGTTCCCACTCCGGCGACCTGGTATTGTTGAGACAAGACATTTTCCAGTCGACTTAAACCTTGCTTGACGGTACGTATAGGCTGTCCTTGGGTACGAAGATACAATGTGTGCAGTATCTTCCTTTGCTCGTCAATCAATACCAGATTGGTGCTAACTGAGCCTACGTCTACTCCTAAGTATACTTTCATCATTTGCTGCTCACCTCTTGTATAAATTTCCTGCGTCTAATCATATCTACAAAAGCTTCCAGTCTTGTAACCAATCCGGCTTCGCCTGTCTGTTCGTCTACATATAGTGTCATGATTGGAATGTTCCTATCTTTACTGATTTCCGGCAAAATAGCCTGAGCTACAATTTCCGGCATACAGGTAAGGGGCGCAACCTGAATTACCCCATCGGCCCCGTCCCTAGCGGCTTCTACCGCACTGCCGACGGTTTCCCAGCCGTGGCCGCCTACAAAATAATTTAAATAGGGACTCGCCAATTTTCTTAAGGTTTTATTGCTTTTTAACGGCAGAACACCTTTAAAAATATGGTCATTTATCCACTCGCTTAAATAGATGGACCGTTTAGCCTCAACACCCATGCGCCCCAAGTGTTTTTCCAATCCTAAATTGACGAAGTTTTCCAATACTGTATAGATCTCACCCACTATAGCAATCTTGATGGGCTCATAATGCCAATCCTGGGGTAAAGCACTCATTTCGTCAACAGCCCGTTCCGCCGCCCTGTAGATGTCGGTCTTTTCATTTAGTTGATCCACCTGCCTTAGAAACCTATCAAAGATTTTATCAGCGTCACTCCAGTGGTTTTGCCTCGGCCGCGTCTCCTCCAGCTTAATATCTACCATGTCAATGGCTTTAGCCTTGTACCAGGCCAACTGAATTGCTTTAATAATGGTTAGCCAGGACTGTCCATTAGCCAAAATCCGAATGTCATCCAGAAAATCTTTGATACTTGCGTCCGGCGGTTCCAAAACCACCATCTTCATATCTATACCCAAATCCTGTAAAATTTCCCTTTGTATCTGAGCATAATAACCAAAACGACATGGACCCAAGCCACCTGCCATCAGTATTGTATCGGCTCCCAGTTCCCGTGCTTCTATATAATTACCGAGGTTGATCTTTAACGGCAGACATGCGAATTCCGGTGAATTTTGGGTGCCGAGGGATAATGTACGCTTAGTGCAAGGCGGCGGCAGTACCACTTCCAGTCCGACATACTCCAGCATCGCTTTCAGCGGTATCGCCAAATTTCCCATGTGAGGTACTGTTACTGGCATTGGGCATTCCTCCATTCAATCATATCCCAAAATGCTTCTAATCTGGTTACTATTCCTGCTTGTCCAGTATGTTCATCTATGGTCAGAAATAAAAAAGGCATTGTCTTTGCCCGCCGCATATGGCGTTCGATAAGTTCACCTACTAAGGAATCAGGCCCACAGCCGAAGGATGCAATGTGAATTAAACCCTTGACATCAGGGCGTTTCAAAAAATGAAAAGCCGCACCAATCTGACGTTTGCCCAGGGTCCAAAACATTCGTTTAGGCAGTCTGGCAGCTTCCTCTTCGATAATAGAATCAGGCACGTTTTCTGCAGTAATTACTTCTGCACCCATCTTCTGCAGTTTATGAATAATATCCATGCTAACGTAACGATCGTATAAATTATAACCATGCCCTAACAATGCCACTTTAGGTATCTCTTGCTGCATCCCCAGCGTAGCATTGCCGGTTTCCTCGGTCCACAATTCCAAAGCTTGAGGCGTAAGCTGTCCGCCGCTGCGTTGAATGTGCTCAAATTGCCTTTGAGATATGACAGCCAAATTCCATGCTTTAAGAATACGGATGGTGTTGCCTGTGATATGTTTACCCATTTCTAGGGCCGCTTTCCGCATGGCCCTTTTGTTTCTGCTTAGGTCAATATTTACTTCTATTAACTCGGGCAGCTTAATGCCACTGCTTTTAATCATGTCAGGCAGGCCCATAAACTTGGGGCAAATAAACTCTTTATGGGCAGTGCTAACCAGCCTAGGCAAAAATATTGCATCTACTTTATCTGCCAGGTCCAATACATGCCCGTAATACAATTTAACGGGCAAACATGCTTCGTCCACTGCCATAGCAACCCCGTTGTTGACTATGTTTTTGTTAGTTGGAGAAGATAATACTACTTTTACCCCTAAGTTTTGAAAGAAATCCTTCCATAAAGGGAAATAATAATAATAGAAAAGTGCACGCGGTATTCCTACTGTAATCATTTTCAGTCCCCCTTTTACTATCTTTAGGGTGTCCGAAAGCGTACTGGAATATTCTGCCGAAATTTTTTTTTACGAAGGGAGTCTGGCAATGTTTAAACCAAAGAGAGTATTTTTTGAGCTAGATGCTTTAGATTATCCCAGTGGCAAACAATTATTTGACTACTTCAGTAAAAAAGATGTTGAATTATTAACATTAAAAACTCATAACCGGGTGACCGGTATCCCCGGAAGCACACCACAGGAAGCGTACCTAGAAGGGAAAAAGACACTAGTGGTAGGCGTGCGAAAAACGTTGAATTTTGCTTCATGTAAACCATCAGCTCACTATCAATTACCATTGGTAACCAGCTGTATGGGGAAATGTCAATACTGTTATTTAAACACCCAATTGGGGAAAAAACCTTACATTCGTATCTATGTAAATATCAAGGAAATACTCAATAAAACCACCAAGCTGATAAAAGAGCGGCAGCCGGAAGTGACTGTATTTGAAGGAGCGGCCACCTCGGATCCCATCCCGGTAGAACCTCTAACAGGCACATTGGCAGAGACAATAAAATATTTTGCTAATCAATCTTTAGGCCGTTTTAGGTTTGTGACAAAGTTTACGGACGTGGATTCGCTTTTGAATATAAAGCATGGGGACCATACTACCATTAGATT
Source organism: Bacillota bacterium (assembly GCA_016278515.1). Taxonomy (GTDB): domain Bacteria; phylum Bacillota; class JADQBR01; order JADQBR01; family JADQBR01; genus JADQBR01. The sequence goes on along the minus strand of JADQBR010000031.1, from coordinate 20,333 downwards.
TAGTATCAACAGCGCGCCCATAATCAAAACCTTCGAACAAGGCACACCCCGGCTACCAGCAAGAATCAAAGCTGCAAAAAAGATCGATGAAGCCGGCTACCCCTTAGGCTTTATTATTGCACCTGTATTTATTTATAAAGATTGGGAAAAAGACTATCATGACATGCTGAAAGAGCTTGCAAAAGCTGTTAATCTTGACCCTAATAAACCGCCTCGATTTGAGGTAATAAGCCACCGTTATACTTTAAGAGCCAAAAGTACCATTTTAGATATTTTTCCTGATACAAAAATCCCCATGAAAGAAGAAGACCGGCAATTTAAGTACGGTCAATTCGGTTATGGCAAGTACGTCTATCCCAATGAAAAAAGGAAACAGATCAAAGGCTTCTTTACTAAAGAAATCCCCGAACTGTTCCCTAACGCATCTATAGATTATATTATTTAAATTTTAGGATAATAAATCTCTTAATTTTTTTGCTGTTTCTTTGCTGCCGCTGAAAAGCAATCATCACCGGACATCAATTTCCCGTGTGCTGTTAATTCCTCTTGTCCTCTAAAAATCTTTAAAATTAGAAAAAAACTGCTTCGTACTTCAATCTGCGATATACCGCCTCTCAGCTCTGCTATTAATTTTGATTTGGACAATCGTTCGAACAGCTTGGTACGATAAAAAATTGCTACAAAAAGCAATAGAACCTAGAACCACTGATTCTCATTAAGCACATTTTTTGTGCCGATTGTTTTTTTGCGCTACCGCGGCCTAGCTAGGAAGTATCCCTGAAAACCATCACGCTCTTTCTTAAGGCTATGGACAGTACTAAGATCAACAACGATATTATTATTATGGTACCGCCGGGAGCAAGGTCCAAGTAGTATGAAGCAATGATTCCGCTCACCACACTAATAACGGCGAAAAGAATTGAAATGATTGTTGCTTGTTTAAAACTGGCTGCTAATTGGAGACTGGCTGCCACGGGTATAGTCATCAGAGGCGCAACCAACAATATACCCACAATCCTAATAGAAACTGCTACCGTTAACCCGGTCAAGAGCATAAATAACAGGTTAATCCAAACAGTATTGATACCGGCATAGTATGCTCCTTCTTCGTCAAAGGCTATGTAAAAGAGCTTTCGGTACAAAATCATTACAATTAAAAAAACCAAGATACTTGCTCTGGAAATAATATATAAATCTATTTCTGATGTAGTGACAAGACTGCCAAATAGATAGCTCATGACCGTGGCATTGTTGATATTGCCGGCACTTATCAAAAGAATTGCTACACCAATTCCCCCTGACATAGCGACAGCTATCGCCAGCTCGGCATACTTATCAAAGTATTTACGCAATAATTCAATCGATGCACTTCCCAGGAGACAGACTACTATTGCTCCACCAGTCGGCGAAATTCCCATCAAAAGGCCCAAGGCTACTCCTGTCATGGAGATATGAGACAGGGCGCTACCAATTAAAGACATTCTTCTTAAGACTAGAAATATGCCTATCAGTGGACAAATAACTGCTATTATTAAACCTGCTAGAAATGCACGTTGAATAAAACCGTACTGAAACATTTCCATTTTTCTCACCTGTCACTATTCTAAGAATACTTATATAATACCGGTGCCAAAGCCCTTGGAGGCAGATAACATCTGACCAGCGGTCTCTGCATCATCATACAAGATAACATCACCTTGATTAACAAATAAAATTTTCGTAGCATGGTCTAACACTGAAGTAATATTATGGGAGACAATGATAATTGTCTTGTTAAGTTCTTGATTTAAGTGTAGCAAAACATCCCAAATTATACTCTGGGACTCTGTATCTATCCCTGTCAAGGGTTCATCAAGCACTATTAAATCCGGCGATGTAACCAATGTTCTTGCCAAAAGCACCCTCTGCTGCTGGCCACCGGATAGTTTACCGATGGGATCCTTTATGCGATGCTTTAGACCTACCATTGCCAAACTGTTTTCTACCGATAATTTATTCCTCTGCCCGAAATAAACAAATTGAGCACGGACCACCTCGCCTACAGTGCCGGGAAATTGTGGGTTAAAGTTACGCGCTTCCTGAGATAGATAGCCGATTTTACCACTTTTACGAAGAGTCTGAGCCTCGGCACCAGCATACACAACTTGTCCATCACTGGGCTGAAGCTTTCCCAACATTAGTTTTAGCAGAGTACTTTTACCAGCACCATTAGGCCCCAGCAAACCGACAAGTTCGCCTTTTGGGATTGCATAGGATACCTGGTTTAAGACCAACGGTCCATCCCAATATTTAAATGATACATTTATCAGTTCAAGAAATTTTTCTCCCATACTAATCAGTCAGCCTCTTTAAATTATTTATATTCTGATACATTAAAGAAATATAATCTTGACCCTCAGCCAATTGTTCCTTTGTTAAGCCGGCAACGGTACTAAGACTGAGCACTTGCACCTTTGCCTCTTGAGCAAGGACTTGAGAAGCCTGGGAATTTAGTAATTCCTCCGAATAGATTGCCTTAACGTCGTGCTGTTGAGCCAATTTGACCAGTCGCACAAGCTGCCCTGAAGTCGGCTCGGCATTCGCAGAGATGCCCATTATACTATAAGTTTCCAATCCATAGCGATCGGCCAGATACCCAAAGGCATCATGGCTGGTGATGAGTACTGCACCCTTACTGTTTTGCAGCGCGTCTTGAAAGTCTTGATGAAGCTTATCCAGTTTTGCTGCGTATGTTTTATAATTAGAACGGTAATACTCTTCATTTTCAGGGTCAACTGAAACCAGGGTGTCTGTAATGACTTTAACTATCTCTTTGGCCCTGACTGGGTCAAGCCAAATATGAGGATCAGTTTTGCCGTCTTGATAGATATCTTCATTGTTAACAGCATCCCGAGTTTCAACATAGTCGGACACCTGACATACCACCAACTTGTTGCTGTCGATGCTGGTAATGACTTTATCTATCCATCCTTCCAAACCCATGCCGAGATAAAATAATACATCTGCATCAGCAATATCCACTACGTTACGAGCAGTCGGTTCATAACCGTGGGGCTCGGCCCCAAGTGGAACAATAGATTTCACGGTTACTTTGCTGCCGCCTATCTGTTTAGTAAAATCATATAATGGGTAGAAACTAGAATATACTATAGGCTGTTCGCCAGTAGATTTTTCGTTGACAACCCTGTCCAAAGCGCTTGTACACCCAACTCCCATAGTAATGAAAAATATTAGTGTTACTATCAGCAATGACCTTTTCAACTAATTCCCCTCCCTTACCTTACCTTATCTATATTAGCATTATTTTCTACATCTTGCACAATATCCGTCTTTTTAAAACTATGCTCGAAAATATTAAAGCCATTTGTCTGGTCAAGCACTTCTATTTTCGGCATCATTAGTAATTTATCCTATCCAATAAGGAGAACAAATGTCAATGGAGACTAATTTTTTTAGTCCAAGGAAAGTCAAATAGAAAATACTGTGACGGATATCTCCATCACAGTATTGTAACCAAGCACGCTTATTATAATATTTTTCTCAAAAACTCTTTCGTGCGGTCGTTTTTGGGGTCCGAGAATAGTTTTTCAGGAAGGTCTTGTTCAACAATAATACCTTCATCCATAAATAATACTCTATCCCCAACTTCTCGAGCAAACCCCATCTCATGGGTTACTACTACCATAGTCATGCCTTCCTTTGCAAGGTCCTTCATAACTTCCAATACCTCGCCAACCAGTTCCGGGTCCAAAGCGGAAGTAGGTTCATCGAACAACATTACTTTTGGATTCATTGCCAAAGCTCTGGCAATAGCCACCCGTTGTTTTTGACCCCCGGACAGATTGTCAGGATAGACATATGCCTTATCACTTAATCCTACTTTTTCCAGCATTGCTAGTCCGGCAGTTTTAGCTTCTTCCTTGGATATACCTCTAACCTTGGCCGGAGCCAACATAACATTTTCCAAGGCAGTCATGTGGGGAAATAAGTTGAAGTGTTGAAAGACCATACCCGTTTCTGCTCTAACTTCGTTAATATCTATCTTAGGGTCAATTAAATTAAAACCATCTACCAAAACTTCACCCGCCGTAATCTCCTCCAGCATGTTTAAACAGCGAAGAAACGTACTCTTACCCGAACCGGATGGGCCAATTACGCAAACAACTTCCCCTTCTTTAATTTCTTCGGTGATACCTTTTAAGACTTCTAAATCTCCAAAACTTTTATGCAGGTCTGTTACTTGGATGATATTCAACTGACATCCAACCTCCTCTCAAGGCTCCGCAGGGCAATAGTCAAAGGAATAGTTAAACTCAAATACATCAATGCCAGCAAAGAATACACTTCTAAATAACTGAAATTGGCTGCAACTACCACCGTCGCTTTTAAAGTCATTTCTGCAGCACCAATAACGGAAAATAAGGAAGTATCCTTTAAGCTGATAATGAATTGGTTGCCCAACGGCGGTATCATTCTTTTAAATGCTTGAGGCCAAATTATATAGCGCATGGTTTGGAAGTGATTTAATCCCAAAGAGCGGCCGGCCTCTCTTTGGCCTTTGGGCACCCCTTGAATGGCTCCACGAACAACCTCTGCGATATACGCCCCTGAATTAATGGCTATGGCCGCAGTTCCTGCCATAAACTCGTTTAGGTTAAAACCCAGTAGCTCCGGTAATGCGTAATAAATCCAGATAGCTTGAACAAGGATTGGCGTACCTCTGATAATTTCGACATAAACAGTAGCGGCACTAAATAGTAACTTGTTTTTGGCCGTTCTACCAAAACCAATAATAACTCCAATAGCAAAACCCAAAATTAAACCTGTTACGGTAAAATATATGGTCCACTTCATTCCCTCCAGTAAAAAGGGAAAAGATTTAAACATTGCCTGGACTTCAAATTCCATTATAATCACCTCATTCCATAGTGGCAATAGCTAAATTAATACAATAGTTAAGAGCGTAACTGCTAAGTTACGCTCTTAACGCTCCCGTATCGTTATTATCAAAAATCCGAGCCTTAGCTGGTAGCGAGAGCTATTTAACCAAATTACTATACTTTATTCAGGCTTCTTACCAAACCATTTTTCATAGATGGCGTCGTAAGTTCCATCATCCATCATACCTTGAAGTTCTTCATCTACCACGTCTCTTAGTTCACTACCTTTAGGAAAAGCAATACCATACTGCTGGCCGTCCATAATCTTACCAACTGACTTAACACTGCCTTCACCTTTAGTCTTAATATAATAAAGTACGTTAGGTGCATCGTGGACAGCTGCATCCACACCACCCTGTTCCAAAGTCATGTAAGCATCGGTAATATTGGGGAAAGGCTTGTTTTGCTTAACTCCCTCAATACTTTCTATAAAATCATAGCTGGTAGCACCCGTTTTGGTACCTACAACCTTACCTTTCAAATCTTCGACACTTTTAATATCGGTATTTTCTTCCCGCACCATAATAAGCATACCGGAATCATAGTAAGGAATAGAAAAGTCAACCTTTTCCGCTCTCTTAGGCTTAATAGTCATACCCGCTATGGCAATATCAATCTTTTCAGTAACCAATGATGGTATTAATGCCTTAAAATCCATTGGTTTTAATTCATATTTAATTCCTGCCCTTTTTGCAATTTCTGCTAACATATCAATATCAAATCCGACATACTCTCCGCTGTCTTCATCCCTGTATTCAAATGGAACAAAACTGGTGTCCACACCCGCAACATATACCTTTTCTTCTGATGCATTGTCCTGGCCGCCATTATCGGTGTTGGCTTGTTCCCCTCCGCCGCAGCCGACAACGAGTCCTAATGTCAACAACATAACAACCGTTAAAACAAAAATCTTCCTTAAACTCAAATTAGTTCCTCCTCTTTGTTATTAACTCTCTCTTTTTCTTCTAAATAAAATTTTTTCTTAAAACTACTACGTAAATTATATATGATAAAAATACAACTGTAAAACCCATCAATCAAACTGCAGGTCCAAACATTGGATACTATTCATCTATATTGGCCAATTCTTTCCGTTTCCTTTAGATATGGTCTGCTGCCTGGTTATATCAACAGTAATCTCAAAATTTTAAAAAAATAGTTCACTGGTAACAATGTAAAAAACCCACCTTAACAAAAGATGAGTTTTTGCCGATAATCAGTTCTTATCTTTTTTTAGTTCATTTGGGTCCTTTTCCGGTTTCATGGCCATAGATGGCTGTCTATCCGGATCCCTCGGTTTCACCATTGGCGGGCGCAAATTCTGTATTGGCACAGGCGACCGCACAATAATTGTTTTTAAGCTACGGTAATTGAATGGTATAAGGGGCCATAAATATGGCACTCCGAAAGATTTGGTAAAAACTAGGAATAGAAATAGGGTGCCTAGCCCAACTAAGAAGCCGGGCAATCGGAAAAATCCTGTTAGTACAATCAAAAATATCCTCGCTAATCGATTGGCCATACTTAGTTCATAACTTGGCGTAGCGAAAGTTCCGATGGCAGCCACTGCCATATAAAGTACTACTTCGGGGGAAAACAGGCCGATATCAATGGCTATTTGCCCAATCAAAACGGCAGCTATTAGACCCATAGCCGTCGCCAGAGCACTAGGGGTATGCACAGCCGCCATTCGCATCAGATCTATACCCAGCTGGGCCAATAGAAATTGCCACATCAAGCTAATCTCTCCCACTTCTGTCGGTCCAATAAACTTATAATTTGCCGGCAGCAAATCGGGCTGAAGTGACAGCAGCAGCCAAAGGGGTGCCAACAACAGGCTGGCAATTATACCAAAAAAACGCACCCAACGAAGATATACACCAACTGTAGGAGCCTGTCTATATTCTTCTGCATGCTGTACATGATGAAAATATGTAGCCGGCAAAATAATGGCACTGGGTGATGTATCCACTAAGACAAGTATGTGACCCTCTAATAAATGCTGGGCAGCTACGTCCGGTCGTTCCGTATAACGAACCTTGGGGTATGGATTCCAATAACTGCCTGGTGTAATCAATTCTTCTACCGATTTTTCGGCCATCGGCAGGCCGTCAATATTAATTTCTGTTAATTTGCTTTTGACCTTCTCCACTAAGTCCGGATTAGCAATGTCTTCGATATACGTAATACAGATGTCCGTTTTAGACCTTCGCCCTACGGTTACCAGTTCATTTCTTAATGCCGTATCCCGAATCCGCCTTCTAATTAGTTCCGTATTGAATACAAGAGTTTCTACGAATCCATCCCTTGATCCTCTTACTACCCGTTCTAAGTCCGGTTCTTCCGGACTGCGGGCCGGATAGGTTCGGGCATCTATGATAATAACTTCATCTATTTTGTCAACAAATAATATAGTCGCACCCGACAGCATCATATCCATGGCTTTGGTAAAGTCCTTGGTCTTATCAACCTCTGTATAGTTAATATGTTTCTCAAAGACTTTCATCAAAGTATCCGGCGCTACCTGTTCCCTATCAAGGGCTGTCAGGCGCTGCATAATCCATAACAAAATGTCATCTTTTACAAAGGCATCCACCATCAACAGCGCAGCGTCTCGACCGGCAAAAGAAAATTCACGCCAAACTATGTCGAAATTCTTGTCTAGGGTCAACTGTTCATCAACCCAGCGTTTATTGTCAGCTAACTTTTTATAAACCATAGTTTTTTCTTTAACCGATTCCGTCATATTTTGTAGCCACTCCTTGCCAATATTTCCTCCACTGCCCTTTTTGTTACCGGTGCGCCTTTGGAAAGGCGGTCATAACCTTTCATTTTTCCTATGTCTCCGACACCTATGATAATGGGTATTTCCAACTCGTTTAAAACGTCTACAGTGTCACCTTTTAATCGATGGCTGTGATCCGGTTCGGGAAAACCTTCTTTATCCACCGCATCCGGAACAACTTGCCCTTGGTTAGTAACAGAACAATCCACTTCAATCCCTTTAATAGCTTCAGTATTTGATGCTACTGCTACTACACCTAATACCTCCACTTGATTACTGGCTGTGATTTCTGCCAATGCGGTTTCGCCTTCTCCCCGAGACCGATTACCGCGGTCATCCAGCATAACCAATACGGGATCATAAGGCGTTTCCAAAACTGCCGAAATAATTTCTTGCCCGGACACAGGAGTTGGATTACCGGCTGATAATGATATACATCTGCCTCCGACCTTTTCAGCTACCTTTTCAACGGCCCGCCGCGCTACTTGGTCACCATCAGTGATAAGAATAATTTTTTTCTTCATCGCCTTCTCCATTAGTCTCATCCTTGAGGTGAAAAGATTACTGCCATGACGTAGCCAAAGACAACTGCAGCGGCAATGCCAACAGATGTTGCCTCTATACCGCCACCGAAGGCACCAAGCAGGCCTTTGGTTTTAACAGCCTGAAGAACACCTTGAGCCAAGGTATGTCCAAAGCCGCTTAAGGGAATAGTTGCACCCGCTCCCCCGACATCTATTAATGGCTGATAGAGACCGATGGCGCTGATTACAGCTCCGATAGTTACATAACCCACTAGTACGTGGCCCGGGGTTACATTAAACGGTGTCAGATCCATAATTAACTGGCCGATTAAGCAGAGGGTTCCACCAATTAAGAAGGCTAATAATATTGACATGTAAGGTCCACTCCTTTGGACTGAATTAATTTATCCTCTTTACATCATTTCAAAAACTACTGCATGTCCAATTCCTGGTATGGACTCCCCTTGTTGAGAGGATAAGGGACTCATTAAAGCGCCTGTCCCCAGACCCAGAATCCTTTTATACTTACCGGCAATCATTTCTTCAAGTAGATAGCTGCAGGTTACTACTGCCGAGCAAGCACATCCGCTGCCTCCGGCATGAACATCCTGAGACGGGTCATATATTAGTACCCCGCAATCCGTATAATTCCCGCTTAAATCTATGTTTTGCTGTTGTGCCAATTGTTCCGTGAGGGCTTTGCCAATGTTGGCCAGATCACCGGTTACGATTAAGTCATAATACTCAGGACTTCTGCCGGTGTCCTGCAGATGGGTAATAATTGTATCAGCCGCTGCTGGTGCCATAGCACTTCCCATATCACTGGGATCTTTAACCCCCTGATCTACCACCTTTCCCACAGTAGCATGGGTGATTTTGGGTCCTGGTCCTGACTTGCCCAACAACATAGCGCCGGCACCGGTTACTGTCCATTGGGCAGTCATTGGTCTTTGGGTGCCCATCTCTGTAGGATAACGATACTGCCTTTCCGCAGTATCATGATGACTGGAAGTGGCTGCAGCTACTCTTTCCGCATATCCTCCATCTATCAGGATAGCCGCTAATATTATACCTTCATACATTGTCGAACAAGCACCGTATAGGCCGAAAAATGGCATAGACAACTGCCTTGCCGCATAATTAGCGGAAATCGTTTGATTTAAAAGATCTCCAGCAAATAAATAGTCAACATCCCCAGGAGTTAAGCCTGCCTTTTTTATGGACATATTCACCGCCTCTGCCAGCATCTTGCTTTCAGCCTTTTCCCAACTTTTTTCTCCGTAATATGTGTCCTGAATGATCTTATCGAAACTATCGGCCAAAGGGCCTTCGCCCTCTTTAGGACCAACTATGGAAGCCGTTGCTACTACTGACGGAGGATCAGCAAACTGAATAGTCCTTTGACCAATTCTTTTGGTGCTTCCCAATAATCTTCACCTCCTATATATTTGGGATTAAATCATTTCATTATTGAAAAAAGAATGCAATTAACCCAATAATGACAGATATAAGAAAACCATAGACTAAAACCGGGCCAGCTATAGTAAACATTTTTGCGGCCACCCCGTAGACAAACCCTTCTCGTTTATATTCTAAGGCTGGAGATACAATTGAGTTAGCAAAGCCGGTAATTGGTACTATTGACCCTGCCCCCGCAAATTTCCCCAAATTATCATATATTCCCAGGCCCGTGAAAAAAGCTCCAAGAAAGATCATAATTACTAGCGTTGTGGTTCCCGCCTCCTTCTGTGCCAAACCGACAGCCTGCAGTATATTTTGAATAACTTGGGCAAAAGCGGTAATAGCACCGCCCACCATAAAAGCCGCTATGGCATTCTTAAGCCAAGTCTGTTTTGGCTTTACACTCTGAACCATTTGCTGGTATTTCTGCTGTTCCGCCTGCTGTTTGGCTTTTTGAAATTGTTTATCTAACAAACCGCCTTCATTGGTGCCCATAACACCACCTCCAAAATTATCTTCCCCCCGTTTGCCGTAAGTTATTATTATTATGGCGGACTGCAGTTTTGGTCCTTTTGCGGTGACAATCTCCCCCTACAAGTAGTAAAGCACCTGTTTATACAGGCGCTTTACATACCTACAGTGCGTTGTTACCGCCATCGTCGGCGTACGCAATCTTTACATTTGCCTTATACTCGTGAAGTCTTCCATTTGTTACATTAGCAGTAAGATTATATACCTCTACCCCTGAAATATTTGGAATAGATCTGGATGCATCAGTTACCACTTGCTGCACTGCATCCCGCCAGTTATTTGGAGATTCTCCAACTAGCTCAACAACTTTCACTTGCATGATTAACTCCTCCTTATTCAATTTCTTTACTTATTTTTTCCCTGAAAATCAAATCTATACAAACAAATAAGAAACAATTGACCAAAATCACGGCAAAAAGTGACTTTGGTCAATTGTCAAATTATAATGAATTTTGTTATAATGTGTTCGTAAGTAATAATAAGTTTAATAGTCCAGAGACTTTGGTCCAGAGGATGCATGAACTTATTATTACTAGCAAACCCCATCTTACCTTTTTTTTGAATCCGCCAGTAACTGGCGGATTTGCTTTAGTGCCTGTCTTTCAATTCTCGATACCTGAACTTGGGACAAACCAATTACTTGTGCTACTTCGGTTTGAGTTTTATCTTGGAAAAAGCGCATTACTAATACCTTGCACTGCTTGTCCGGCAATTCTTTTAATAACTCTTTTAGTGTGATTTTGTTAAACCAAGCCTCTTCATCCTCCAACGTGCTGCCCAATTGATCCATTATAAATATTGGGTCCCCGTCGTCCTGGTACAAAGTGTCAAAAATCGAACTAGGCATTTGGACTGCTTCTAATGCCTCCACTATCTGCTCCATTGGAATATTTAAGCTTTCCGACAGTTCGTTAATTGTAGGCTCTCTTCCCATTTCTTTAGTCAACTCTTCTGTCCTAATTTTCACCTTAACCGCTGTTTCTTTTAAAGAGCGGCTAACCTTGACCGGACTGTCATCCCTTAAAAATCTTCTGATTTCACCTACAATCATAGGTACAGCATAGGTAGAAAATTTAACATTATAAGACATGTCAAACTTGTCAATGGCTTTTATCAAGCCAATTGTACCTATTTGAAACAAATCCTCAATGTCGTAGCCCCGGTTATCAAAACGCTGCACAACATTAAAGACCAATTTTAGATTACAGTTAACCAGTTTTTCCCGTGCTTCCGCATCACCTTTTTGCGCTCTGGTCAATAACTCTACCTGTTCTGCATTGGAAAGTAAGGGAAACCTGGGTAAATTCATATCCGATAAACGGCTTGTCATTTTAATGCTCCCCTTAATTACTTAGCTGTTTGCGCATAATAACTATAGTACCCTGGCCAGGTTCTGATTTTACTTCTAAGGCATCCATAAATGATTGCATAAAAACAAACCCCAAACCCATCCTTTCAGGGTCAGAAGAATAGGCAGGTTCCAGCGCCTGTTTAACATTTTCAATGCCTTTGCCTTTGTCCTCAACAACGATTTCTAGATATTTTTCAAAGCGGCTCACCTCTACCCGGACCACTTCCTGACTGCTATTTTCATATCCGTGTATTATAGCGTTAGATACCGCTTCCGAAGCGGCCACTTTAATCTCTTCCAAATCGTTTAGAGTTAAATCAGCTTGGGAAGCAATCGTTGCTACTGTTACTCTAGCCAGGCCGACATTATCTGCTATACTGGAAAACTCCATCTTAATGCTATTTATTAATTTACCCATATCTAAATTGTTCACTATTCTACCCCCTTAGGATAATTGGGATAAAGCATCAGTTTCCCTGGGATAAACCCCGATGATTTTCATAATTCCTGATAGCTCCAAGATTCTTTCAACTTGCGGCTGAACACCACTAATAACCATAATTCTACCCGCTTTAGACAGTAGTTTATATCTTCCTAAAATAACTCCCAACGCAGAACTGTCAATAAAACCTACCCTGGTAAAATCCAACAATAAATTGGTTTCCGGATATTTAGTTAGCAATCCGTCCAACTCCCGGCGAAATTGATCAGCCACTTTCATATCCAACTCTCCGCCAACTGAAACCCTTAGTGTATTTCCATAGTGCTTGACGCCTACGTTCACGTTTTAACCTCCCTGTCTTCTATGATTGCTTCCGTTCAGGGCAATATTCAACAATTCATTTGGTAAATCCTGCTAAGATAAATAGCTAAGAATGTCGGATTCAGGAAGCAGGAGGCAGGAAACAGGAGGCAAGTGGCAAGAGAGAAGATAGAGTTCTAACCTAAAAAGAGGCGGAAAAAGATGTAATCCTTTCCTGCCTCCACCTACTAGATTTTTTTCGGGTTTAAACTTATTGCGATAACATACTTGTGAAAGATTTTTTCAGGATTTTAAAGAAACCGGCTTTTTCAACATCTTGTTTAGCTATTAAATCGACCCGACTTACCTCTTTGCCTTTGTTATAGAGAATGACCTCTCCTATCTTATCGCCCTTCTTAATGGGCGCATTTACCCATTCAGGCACGTCAATCTTCGTTTCCAGTTCGGGCTTGCTGCCTTTTTCCGTTAAGAAGCCTACATCTTCGGCAGCCACCGCATCAACCGTATCTGCGGCACCTTTGCTAACCGTCACGCTGCTAACCTTATCTCCAGCCTGAAAAGCGGATTTAAAACTAAAACTGTTGAAACCGAAATTGAGTAAATTCATGGCATTTCGAAAGTGCCCATTCCGTTCTTCCACGCCCATAACAACAGCAATTAGGCGCAGGCCGTCTCTTTTTGCCGTGGCGGTTAAGTTCCGTCCGGCATCGGAAGTGGTACCTGTTTTCAAACCGTCGGCCCCTTGGTACCACCATAGCAACTTATTCAGATTCCAAAGTTCCAACAAAGGCTCTTCCCTAAATTTATAATACTTAATAGCTGCAATTCGCATTAACTCAGGTTGTTTTACAGTATATCTTGCCATTAAAGCCATATCATGAGCGGTAGTATAATGGTTGTCATCATGCAAACCGTGGGGGTTGACAAAATTAGTGTTCTTAGCACCTATTTCCTTAGCTTTTTTATTCATCATTTCCAGAAAGTTTCCTTCGGTGCCACCAATAAACTCAGCTACTGCCACACTAGCATCATTAGCCGACCCAACCGCCACAGCAATTAATAATTCTTCTAAAGTAAAAATTTCTCCCGGTTCCAACCATACTTGGGACCCGCCAAAACTGGCAGCGTGCTCGCTGGTAGTTACTGTATCGGTTAGTTTAACCTTGCCCTGCTCAACAGCCTCCATTGCCATTATTAAAGTCATTATTTTAGTCATGCTGGCCGGGTACCATTTCTCTTCAGCGTTTTGATCATAAAGAACTTTGCCGCTGCTAGCATCAATCAAGACGGCACTTTTCACATCCAGATCAAGGTTAGCTGCGCCTGCGGTATTTAAAAACATCATTGCAAACAATATGTTTAGTATGATAATTAGGGCAATTTTCCTTTTCATAAGATCCCTCCCAAAAGACTAAAACAGTTTTTTAATACATGCTGTATAATTAAGCTTATTTTTTGGGTAAGGATTTTATGCTAACATTATAGTTTATGATTGCCTTATTCTAAAATTTCCACTTAACAAATGCCCTTTCTTAAGTCTAAGCACTGCTTTCGTTATCTCGAGAAGTAACCGTGCCAAAAATCATCGGCTGTTCTTTATATTCGCCGAAGGCATATGCCTGTTCTAATATATTCAAGGCTGCCTGTGCTTTTTCAGTACTTTCCGCATAGACTTCTGCAAGAAGTTCACCTTTCTTAACCTTCTGACCCATCTTTGCAGCCAGTTTAATTCCTGCTCCCATGTCAATATTGTCTTCCTTGGTGCTGCGGCCAGCACCTGCTGTCATTGCGGCTAGACCTACCTGATGGGCATTAACTTCACTCAATACCCCAGACTGGGGTGCATAAACTCGAGAAACATACTTCCCTTGGGGAAGTATGCTGGTATCGCTGACAACATGATCATCGCCGCCTTGAGCCCTTATCATTGCAGCCAATTTATTCAAACCGCTTTTATCATCTATAAAACTAGCCAGCTTTTCTTTAGCCTCATCAATGCCGAAAGCAGCCCCAGCTAGGGTTATCATCCAAGCACCCAATTCCAAACTAATGTTCCGCAAATCCTCAGGACCACGGCCGCTTAATACTTCTATGGCCTCCTCAACCTCCAAGGCATTACCCACCATATTCCCCAAAGGTTCATCCATATTAGATATGACAGCGACCGTTTCCCGGTTCATATCTTGACCTATCCTTACCATGGCCCTGGCCAATTGAAAGGCATCGTCTTTGCTCTTCATAAATGCACCGCTGCCTACCTTTACATCTAAAACAATTTTCTCCGCTCCGGAAGCCAGTTTCTTGCTCATTATGCTGGAGGCAATCAAAGGCAAGCTTTCCACAGTAGCTGTGACGTCCCTCAGGGCATAAAGCTTTTTATCCGCCGGTACCAAGTTACCCGTTTGGCCCACAATGGCCAAACCAATTTCCCGCACCTGCTTAATAAATCGATCGGTAGACAGCTGAACTTGAAACCCCGGTATTGAGCTTAACTTATCTATGGTACCGCCGGTATGTCCCAACCCGCGGCCGGACATCTTAGCGACCGGAATACCAGCAGCGGCTACCAGCGGCCCCACGATTAAAGACAGTTTATCCCCCACACCGCCAGTACTGTGTTTATCCACCTTTACACCGGGAATCCCACTCAAATCTACTTTATCTCCGGATTCTAACATAATCTTGGTTAAAGACGCCGTTTCGTCATTCGTCATGCCTTGAAAAAAGACCGCCATTGTAAAGGCGGAAATTTGATAATCAGGAATAACGCCCTGAACGTATCCATCTATCAGATATTTCAGTTCAGACTCGTTGAGAACCAGGCCATCTCTTTTCTTGGCAATAATATCATAAGCTCGCATTAAATTAACCCCCTTGAGAGATGAATTCCTCAGACCATTTTTTCAATCACTTCCCGCACTAAACTAAGAAATTTAGCTTTGGTCTTGTCGGCCGTGTCCATTACTTCGTCATGGCTTAACCTTGCATGACCTAAACCGGCAGCCATATTAGTAATACAGGATATACCCAGAACCTTAAGTCCGGCATGCCCTGCCACAATTACCTCCGGTACGGTGGACATACCCACAGCATCTGCGCCAATGGTTTGCAAGTACTTTATCTCAGCAGGAGTTTCATAGCTTGGCCCAAACACTCCTGCATAAACTCCTTTTTGAAGTGAGTAATCCAACTCCTCTGCCGTTTTTTCAGTCAATACTCTTAATTCCTTTGAGTAAGCTTCAGTCATATCAGGGAACCGTGCACCTTGGCTGGCCACGTTTCTGCCCCGCAACGGGTTGGCGCCGATCAGATTGATATGGTCTGTAATGAGCATCAGGTCTCCGGCATGAAAATCAGGGTTAATTCCACCTGCAGCATTAGTAACCAGCAATGTGTTCAATCCTAATTCGTGCATTACCCGCACCGGATAGGTTACTTCTTCTAATTCATACCCCTCATAGTAATGAAATCTACCCTGCATAGCAACAACAGTTTTACCTCCCAGCTGTCCCCATACCAATTGTCCAGCATGCCCCTCCACAGTGGACACTGGAAAATGAGGTATTTCCCGGTATGGCACTTTTTGGGGATTAGCAATTTCCTCTGCCAGCACCCCTAAGCCACTGCCTAGGATAAGTCCAACTCTGGGTTTCGCCTTTTTAATTTGATCTAGAAAGGATGCGGTCTCTTGTAATTTAGACTGAAAATCCATTATTCTATCACCTCCGATGCAAAAGACGTGCCGTGGAACAGAGGACCACAGTCTAACAAATCAGTGATCGTGGCACCTAAATCACTGAAGGATTCTCTAACTCCAATATTCTTGCCTTTAACTATTTTCTCGCCTGCAATAAGGACAGGGACATACTCCCTGGTGTGGTCTGAGCCAGGGAAGCCCGGATCGGTTCCGTGATCTGCACTGATAACTAGCACGTCATCTTCATGAAGTTTGGCTATAATATCAGGCAACAGTTGATCGAATTCCTTCAAGGCATTTGCGTAGCCCTGAGAGTCATTACGATGGCCGTACAACATGTCAAAATCGACTAAATTGGCAAATATCAGCCCTTGTTTAGCTTGATCCAAATAGTCCTTAATCCTTTCAATCCCTTCTCTATTGCTGCTCGTTGCAACGGAGTCTGTTATTCCCCCGCCAACAAAGATATCTTTAATTTTACCAACTGCTAAGACTTGTTTGCCTGCGTCGGATATTATATCCAACATAGTCTTTTGCGGCGGTTTAAGGGAAAAGTCGTGCCTGCGGGCGGTACGTTTAAAGCTGCCCAGCTCTCCCGCAAACGGACGCGCTATTACCCGGCCTACTGCATGCTTTCCCGTTAGAATGTTGCGAGCTATTCGGCATTCCTTGTATAATTCTTCTATAGGTATCACTTCTTCGTGGGCAGCAATCTGGAAAACACTGTCGGCAGAAGTATATACTATAGGGCTGCCGGTGCGCATATGCTCTTTGCCTAATTCTTCAATAATTATAGTGCCTGAAGCTTTCTTATTCCCCAAGGTTTGACGTCCAATCTCCTCTTCAAATTCAGAAATAACTTCCTTAGGAAACCCATTAGGGTACGTAGGAAAAGGTTTTTCTAAAATTATTCCGGCTATTTCCCAGTGCCCGGTAGTAGTATCCTTACCAGCAGATTGCGCCTGCATCTTCCCAAAACAGGCTTCCGGCCGCTCAACAGCCTTAATACCGGGAACAGCCACAATATTGCCTAGACCCAAACGCTCAAGATTAGGCAACCGTAAGGACCCTACTGCTTCCGCAACATGCAAGAGAGTATTTGCTCCCTTATCACCGTATTCATCAGCGTCGGGTAAATAACCAATCCCAACACTATCAAGGATAATCAAAACAACGCGGTTTATCAAATTATATTGCCCTCCATTCTTTAAGCTCGGGTTCGAAAAGTTCGTCGTAGCAGGAGCAAGAAGTTCAAGGCCCGAAGGCTGTGAAACGCGGAGCGTACTGGTGGCGTACGTGAGCAGTTTCAAAGACTGAAGAATTACAGTAGACTTGGCTTATGCCGAGCGAAGCGAAAGCAAAAGCCTTAGTCGCACTTAATGCCGACTCAAAGGAATACCTGCCTGCCGGGTGCGCAGAAATTCGCCGCTCACCTGCGATGGACTTTTCGAACATCCTCTTTAAGCTCGGGGATGAGTTTTGTCATACACCTCTTTAATCCTAGATTTGGTCAAATGAGTATAAATCTGGGTAGTAGCAATGTCTGCATGCCCTAACATTTCCTGTACGGAACGAAGATCGGCACCGTTTTCCAGCAGATGGGTTGCAAAAGAATGTCTTAATGTGTGCGGAGCAATTTCTTTAGTAATACCTGCAATTTGCGCATATTTCTTTAAAATTTTCCAAAATCCCTGTCTGGTTAGTCGGCTACCACGTTTATTTATAAATAATGCTGTTTCGGAAGGATGCTTCTTTAGCTTTTTTCTTCCTTCTTCTAAATATTCGTTTAAACTACCAGCTGCCACTGATCCCATAGGAACAATGCGTTCTTTTGAACCTTTACCAAAACACTGTACGTATCCCATATCCAAATTAATATGAGTAGTATCTAGGGCCATAAGTTCAGAAACCCGCAGACCGGCAGCATAAAGCAATTCCAGCATTGCCTTATCGCGGGAACCGCTGGGGGTGGCTGCGTCCGGCATTGACAAAAGCCTGTCCACTTCTGCAGGGGTCATAACGTGAGGTAATTTCTTTGCCAACTTAGGAGAATCTAAGTTTGTTGTGGGATCTTGTTGAACAGCACCCTCTTGCATAAGGAAATGGTAAAAGGATTTTAATGCTGCCAACTGACGGGAAATAGTTGCTGGTGCCCTTCCCTTTTTCTGGAGGCCCAATAAATACGCCATAATATGGTTTCTCCTAACCTGTTCAACTGCTCGGATTTCTTTTTCAGTCAGCCAGGAAACAAACTGATGCAGGTCACGCTGGTAAGAACTTAACGTATTTTCCGCCAAGCCTCTTTCAACTGCCAAATGGTGTAAGAACTCGTCCAGCCAGTAGTTATCCAATAGTTTTCGGCTCCTTCAAAAGCATTATGAAATAAAGGGTTTTCTAGCTTTTTCTACAAAAAAAAAAGAAGTCCTGCGCAAGGGACTTAATTAATCATTGCCTTGGTAGTATTTCTTTAGTTTGTCAATAAAACTGTCCATCCAATCATCTTCTTTTTCTTCCTCCACCTTAGGCAATTCTTTTTCAATGGATGTGCCGTCTATTTCACTGTCTAAGCTTCCTTCAGTTGGAATAAAGGAACCCTGTTCATTCTCTACTCGCACCGGTTGACCCGGTGCATGATCAAGGTCTTCATTACCGGCCAGATCAGTTAAAATATTGTTGGCACTTAAAATCACCAATGAAAATATACTTAACAACAACACCAATCTCAACGCCGTCCACATTTTTGATCTAACGTTGGTCACCACAATAAGCATCTTAATCCTCCCCCAACTTCTCTCCTATAGCGGATAACAGACCGTATAAAACAGCTTATTTCTACGCCGCTTTACAACAATAATATGTCCTAGCGGATTAGTTTAGAACCAAAAATGAGCATGTTCAAATTACACTTAACACAGTTTGTTAATGTTCGATTCCATTAATTAGCTCTAATAAATCAGAGGACTTCATATCGTGGGCCTCAGCAACTGCCTTGTAAGTAACAAAGCTATTAACCAAATTAACACCGTTCGATAACGGCTCATTATCCTTAGCGGCCTGGAGCCAACCTTTATCTGCCAATTCCATGACGTAGGGCAAAGTACAGTTAGTCAATGCGAATGTTGAAGTACGAGGTACTGCACCCGGAATATTAGCCACAGCATAGTGTAAAACGCCATACTTTTCATAGGTCGGTTCGCTGTGGGTCGTTACATGGTCTATGGTTTCAATGCATCCACCCTGGTCTATGGCCACATCCACAACCACCGATCCTTTCTTCATTTCTTGGACCATATCATTAGTAACAATATGTGGTGCCTTGGCACCGGGTATCAAAACGGCACCAATCAGCAGGTCTGCGTACCGAACAGCCTTCCTAACATTAAATTGATTGGACATAATAGCTTTGATGTTGCCTTCAAATAGGTCGTCCAATCCACGTAAGCGTTGGGGGTTAAGATCCAATACTGTTACTTGGGCACCCATCCCGTAAGCCATTTTAGCTGCATTAGTACCCACTATTCCACCGCCAATAATTACTACATCGGCTGGCGCGACTCCCGGTACTCCTCCTAATAAAGTTCCTCTTCCACCCTTAGGCTTTTCTAAAAACTGTGCGCCGACCTGCACCGACATACGCCCGGCTACTTCACTCATAGGTGTCAGCAGCGGCAGACTGCCATCGTCTAACTGGATGGTTTCGTATGCGATAGCAACTACTTTGGCCTCTGCTAAAGCCTGAGTTAATTCTCTTTCTGCAGCTAAGTGAAGATATGCAAACAGTATTAGTCCTTCTCTAAAGAATTGAAACTCCTCCGCTAGAGGCTCTTTTACCTTGATTATCATGTCCGCTCGTTCCCAAACCTCCTCAGCAGAAGGAACAATGTTTCCCCCTTGAGCTGTGTATTCTTCATTGCTGATGCCACTGCCCAGGCCTGCGTCCTTTTCAATAAATATCTGATGTCCTCGGTTGATCAAAGACGATACGCCGGCCGGAGTAATAGCGACCCGATTTTCATTGTTTTTTATTTCCTTTGGTATACCAATTAACACTAGTAAATCCCCGCCTTTCTTCCATGCTAGTATTTTTTACTTAGCTTTGCCAAATATGTATTGATAAAAGAACAAAAGCATTTCATGCCTTTCGGCTTGAAGCGGTAATGCTTTTGTTCTTACCCAGGGAACCCCTGGTTCCCTAGGTCGGTGCCCTGTAACCCTCCTATAAATTAAATAGTCTCTCGGAATTCTCCGAGTTCGATGGGACAAGGCTTTGCCTGACCCACC
>JADQBR010000011.1 GCA_016278515.1 Bacillota bacterium | reverse complement strand
CATATCCAAAACTCTAAAGCAACAAGTTGCTAAGAGTTTTGCTAACGGTTCTCAAAGTTGAATTTTTTAGCACAAAGAACCTTAGGCATTCGCTTTAGTCAAACTAGAACGAGTGTCTTTTGTTTTTTACACCCAAATGTTTCATTTCTTAACAATAAAGAAGAAAAATGAACATTTTTTAAAAAGGAGATTGGCAGTAAACCAGGAATTTCTTATAGGCATGATTATTGCAGAATATTTAGAAAGATAGAAAGATAAGACAGGTTAACAATTCAATCTAGGAGGGGCTGGTATGGAGACTGTGACATTTAACACCGATGTATTGGTTATCGGTGGAGGGGTAGCCGGATTGTGCGCTGCACTGGAAGCAAAAAGTAATGGTTCAGACGTTACTATCTTGGCAAAGACTAAAGTAGGTCGGGGCGGCAATACCCTAATGACGAGAAACGGTATGGCAGCCGTGATGGAAGAAGGTTTTGACGGGGACAGTACGGTATCTCATGCTGAGGATACTATGAAGGGCGGGTTGCAGATAAATGACCGGAAATTGGTTGAGACTATGACTAGTCATGCGCCAAAAGCAATTACCCGTTTAATAGAGCTTGGAGTACCCTTTTTAAAAGAAGAAGATCAATTGTTTCGCAAAGGTTCGCCTGGTCATTCCCATAAGAGGTTTCTGACTGTAGATGGCAGTGCTGTTAAATCTCCTTGGATTCAGGGGATCGCTTTGATGAGTCCTTTATTGGAAAAAGTAAGTGAAACCGGTATCAGAATTGTAGACAACATAGCGATCACAGAGTTACTTAAAGATAAGGAAGGACAAGTTGTTGGAGCACGAGGTCTGGACCTTAAGAATAATAAAGCCCAATTGATATCTTCTAAGGCAGTGATTATTGCTTCAGGCGGAGCTGGGCGGCTTTATGCTAAGAATACCAACGCAGCAGATGCAACGGGAGACGGTTATGCCTTGGCAAGCCTGGCCGGTGCAAAAATTAGAGATATGGAATTTATGCAATTTCATCCAGCTGTGGTTATCGAAGGCGGACGGATAGTAATGTCTACATCCATCTTTGCCGATGGAGCGGTACTAAGAAACAGTGAAGGTAAGGCATTCATGAAAGATTATTCCGATCAAGGAGATATTGCGACCAGGGATGTGATGGCCCAGGCTGTTTTCAGCGAAATTCAAGCGGGACGCGGCACGGAACTGGACGGAGTACAATTAGACTTAACGCGTATCACAAAAGAAGTGATGGAAAGCAAGTATAAGCCCTTATACGATTTTTTGAAAGGCCGCGAATTTATCCAGGTTGCTCCCTCTGCTCATTTTACTATGGGAGGAATTGTCATTGATGAAAAGGGTCAAACAACTATCCCCGGTTTATTTGCCGCTGGCGAAGCAGCCGGTGGAGTACACGGTGCAAACAGGCTAGCAGGCAATGCCCTTACTGAAGCAGTTGTTTTTGGATTTATCGCAGGTAAAGAAGCGGCCTCTTTTGCATCTGCAAAACCTGCCCTATTCTTTAACCCAGCAGAATATGAGGCTGGTTTTTCAACAACAGGGTCTACCAATGGACAAGAGCCGGATTTCAAAAAGCTGCGCCAAGACCTGATAAAACTGATGAATGACTGCGTTGGCATCATTAGAACAACTGAAGGTTTAAAAGATGCTCAACAAAGTATTCAACAATATTATCATCAAATGAGGGACTATAACCCCAAAGACTTCGATAATCTCGTCAAGCAAAAACAGCTGCTACTAATGCTTGAAACCGCCAAACTAGTAACAGAAGCCTCACTCAAGCGCACCAAAAGCCTCGGCGCCCACTACCGCACTTGAATTCCGGGGTACCCGCAGGGGGCATATCCAAAACTCTAAGAGCAACAAGTTGCTAAGAGTTTTGCTATACTCGCAGGGAGCATATCCAAAACTCTAAAGCAACAAGTTGCTAAGAGTTTTGCTAACGGTTCTCGAGTTGAATTTTTTCAGAGAAGGAACATTAACCAGCCTTATCGAAACTACTATTATTATAGTAAGAAGGAAAGGTAGTTGGGCGCGGTGAAACAAAGACATTCTAAAACAATCCGCCTGAAAGACGTCAATATTTTTAAAGGCTTGACCCAAGAGCAGTTAGACCAATATGTAGCACTCTTTCACAATCGTTCATTTATGGCCGGAGAACGAATTCATTTTAACCATCTGCAGGAGGATGCTATTTTTATTGTTAAGAAGGGTCGGGTTAAGATCTCATATTTTTCCGAGGACGGCAGCGAGTTTATCGTTACGATATTGAGGCCCGGAGACGTTTTTAGCCGCCATTCCGAAGCGATACTGACACCTATGGAGCTGACGGATATTTGGCTGATGTTAACCAAAGACTTTAAAAAAATACTGGCTGATCACCCTCTGGTATCTATGATGTTAATTCAAGAGCTTGGTAAGATCATGCGGCTAATGAATGATGTAATCCAAGATTTAGCCTTTCGTGAAGTCAGCGGCCGGATAGCAAATTTACTGCTGAGAGAAACCGCCAACACCAGCTCGCTTAATACTAATGGGCCGGAAGCAGCAGAACTAAACTTGACCCATGAGGATATGGCCAGCATGGTAGGGAGCAGCCGCCAGACAGTTACCGGTATTCTCAACCGCATGGTACAAAGACAAATTATCTCCCAAAGGCGCGGAAAAATAACTATTATAAGTCGTGAAGCTCTCCATAGCTATGCAGATTAATTACCAGACCAAGCAAGGTATCACATCCTAAAATTTCTAAATAATTAGATAATTGTCAGCTAGCTGACATACTAATGATAAAAACTTCCCTATAATCTAAATTAGGGAAGTTTTTTAATGAAACCCAAAAAAGGAGGGAGAAATTTGGAGCAGATATTAATAAACCCGGATCGTTGTCTCAGTTGTCACAGTTGTGAACTGGCCTGTGCGGTGGAACATGCGCTCTCAAAAGAACTCTTAGCTGCTGTATTGGGTAAAGAAAGTACCAAACCCCGTATTTTTGTAGAAACAGATGGAGAAACCAACCTGCCTCTGCAATGCAGGCACTGTCAGGAACCCATGTGCGTTAACGCCTGTATGACCGGAGCACTAGCAAAAGACTCTACTACGGGCAAAGTCTTATTTCACCAAGATAAGTGTGTCGGCTGCTGGATGTGTGTCATGACCTGTCCCTTTGGCGCTATCGAACAGGATATGAGCCAAAAAGTCATCAGCAAATGCGACCGCTGCCCAGACAGGGAACAACCCGCCTGTGCAGATGCCTGCCCCACCGGTGCTATCCGGTACACAAAAGTGGCTGACTTTGCTCACGACCAGCGCAAACACTACCTCACTAACTGGTAAGGAGAGGGGACACACCTGCTGAAATTCAGGGTATCCTCTAGGGGCAGGAATGTCCCCAACGAATAGTTGAATTTTTCACCAAAACTTTTCAAGGAGGTATCTCAATGTCAATTGAAAATAAAACCATAGATCGCGCTGCACAAGAAATGCTCAGGCGAACCCAAGCAGACGGCGTAGAAGTTGTTTGGGACCGTTTAGAAGCTCAAGAGCCCCAATGCGGTTTTGGCACACTAGGATTGTGCTGCCGTAACTGTTTACAAGGACCATGCAGGATTAACCCTTTTGGTAAGCCGGACCGAGGCGTTTGCGGTGCCGATGCTCATACCATAGTAGCGAGAAACCTGCTGCGCAGTTTGGCCGGTGGTGCCGCTGCCCACGTAGATCACGCATATGATGTGCTGGAAGCTCTCAAGAAAATTGCTGAAGGCAGCGCAGCGGATTACGAGCTAAAAGGCGAAGAAAAACTGAAGGCGGTGGCAGCCAAGATAGGGTTGGATACAGCGAATAAGGATAAGAATACCCTGGCCCAAGAAGTGGCCGCAAGAGCTTATGAGACTTTTACCAGTCATTCATCAGAACCGATGGCTTGGCTTAAATACTGGGCCCCGGCCGAACGAATAGAAACCTGGACTAAGCTTGGCGTAGTACCGAGAAATGCCGACCGGGAAATTAGAGAAGCCATGCATCAAACCACCATGGGCATGGATGCCGATCCAGTCAACTTACTGTTGGCCGGTATTAAGCAGGGCATCGTGGACGGATTTGCCGGATTGAAGCTAGCCACAGACATGCAGGATATCATTTTTGGCACGCCCCAGCCCGTAACAACCCAAACAAACCTGGGTGTCCTAAAAAAAGAGTATATAAACGTGGTGGTCCATGGTCATGTACCCCTGTTATCCGAAAAAATCGTTCAGTGGTGCCGCGAATTAGAAGAGGATGCTAAGGAAGCCGGCGCCGCAGGTATTAACGTAGCCGGCATCTGCTGTACCGGAAACGAAGTCTTAATGCGTCAAGGTATTCCCTCGGCTACTAACTTTTTAGGACAAGAGCTGGCCTTAGCTACCGGCGCTGTTGATTTGATGGTGGTGGACGTCCAATGCATCATGCCGTCTCTCACTAACATCGCTCAGTGTTATCATGGAGAGATTGTCACCACTATGCCCATTACAAAAATTCCTGGTGCCGATCATGTCCCATTTAGTTTTGAAGAAGCCGATCAGCAGGCCGAGAAGATTGTCAGGAAAGCAATAGCATCCTTCAAACGGCGGGATATGGCCAGAGTTAAAATACCCGATGAAAAGGCCGATATCATTGCCGGTTTTAGTACCGAAGCAATTGTAGGTGCTTTAAGCAAAGTAGACGAATCAGATCCCCTAAAGCCGTTAGTAGACGCCATTAAGAGCGGCGCCATTTTAGGAGCCGTCGGCACAGTGGGTTGTAATAACGTTAAGATTACTCAGGATCTTATGCATGTGGAAATGGTCAAGAAACTGGTGGCCAACGATGTCTTGGTAGTGGCGACGGGCTGTTCCGCTCACGCCTTGGGTAAGGCCGGGTTATTACATCCTAATGCAACCAACGAGTTTGCCGGCGAAGGATTAAAGGCAGTACTAACTGTTGTAGGTGAAGCAGCAGGTTTAGGCGGACCGCTGCCGCCGGTGCTGCATATGGGAAGCTGCGTAGACAATTCCCGCATTGGCGATTTACTGATGGCATTGGCTGACTATTTAGGAGTAAATGTCAAAGATTTGCCCGTTGCCGCATCTGCACCCGAGCCTCAGCATGAAAAAGCCCTCAGTATCGGGACCTGGGCAGTAGCGATGGGGATTTTTACCCATCTTGGACTACCGCCCCAGGTACTAGGGAGCGATGTAGTAGCAGGTACCCTGACAGGCGACAAGTTAGAATCACTAATCGGTGGTAAATTCTATGTAGAAACCGACGCCAAGGCAGCGGTTGAGGGAATTATTGAGCATATAAAAGCCAAGCGCCAAGCCTTAGGCATATGATGGGGGCATCGCTATGGCATATCTAATTCTCGGAAATAGTGCGGCCGGTATTGCCGCTGCAGAACGGATACGGCAAATTGATAAAAATAATAGTATCACTATTCTTAGCGACGAGCCCCATGCGGCTTACTCCCGTTGCCTGACTTCCTATTATTTAGGCGGTCAGGTAACAGAACAGGATATGTATCTTCGGGCTAATAACTTCTATCAAGCAATGGGTATCAGTTTTCAACCAAATCAAAAGGCAGCAGCTGTAAACCCTGACAAGAAGCAGGTAGTTACTAATCAGGATAACATTTATTCCTATGATAAGCTGCTCATCGCAACGGGTGCTTCAGCAAATAGGCCTAGCCTGCCGGGTATAGAAAGCGACGGCGTTTTTTCTCTAAGAACCATGGATGATGCCAAAGCAATCGAGGTCGCCTGCCAAAGCGGCCGGCAAGCCGTTGTGTTAGGCGGCGGCTTGGTGAGTCTCAAGGTGGCTGCCGCCCTAAACCAACGTGGAATGAACGTCACCGTACTAGTCGGCTCCAACAGGGTCATGTCCCAGAACCTAGGGGACACTGCGGCGGCTCTGGTAGAGGAACAGCTGGCGCATATCGGCATTACCGTTAAAAAAGGCACCCGACCCGTATCGATTGAGAGCGATGCAGACGGTACCGTTACCGGCGTAAAACTCCGTAACGGGGATGTCTATCAAGCCGACCTGGTGATTGTCGGTAAAGGCGTTCGCCCTAACTCAAGTTTTCTCAAAGAAACCGGTCTGGTTAATGGGGGCGGGGAACCACTGAAGGTTAATCGCAGGCAGGAGACAGCACTTCAGAATATTTATGCCGCAGGCGACGTGGCTTTAACCTATAATATTCTAGATGAAAACTATAGCTACAGTGCCATCTGGCCTAATGCATTGGAACAAGGAGGCGTAGCAGGTACCAACATGGCCGGGCTGACAAGAGAATATCCCGGGTCCATTCCTATGAACTCTGCCAGCTTCGGCGGCGTACCTGTCATTGCCGCCGGTATTACTCAACCTAGGGCAGAAGGCTATACCCTCATAGAAGAAAAAGACGCTAAAGGGAACTACAGGATGCTGGTTTTGGCCGATGGAAGGCTAGTAGGTTTTACCCTTTTTGGCGACACGTCTCGTGCCGGACTCTATACGGGTATCATTAAAAGCCGAAAGCAATTCCCCAGTGATCAGGCCTTATGGCAGAAACCCAGAAACTATTTATCACTGGCCGGAATCAGCACATATCAATAGCTTTTCCTATGGTCAGCAGGGTACCCGCAGGGGGCATATCCAAAACTCTAGAGCAACAAGTTGCTAAGAGTTTTGGCGTGCCCCTTGCGGGTAAACCCTCCTTATTAACATAAGGGGTATTCCCCCTTAACAACCCCCAATATCAGAAAAAAGATAGCTTTTCTGATATAATTCAATAGGACTTTGGTCCTAGATAAATAGGACCACCGTTCTATAGTAAGTCTATCCATATAATGGTATCGTGTAGTTAGATGTTGATATAGCAATGTATTTGTCGACTTACTAAATATTTTAGGACAATAACTCGAGGAATCCGGGGAGGGGTTGTAGAACGTGGATGCTAACGAAATGAATCTTTTGCTTCTAAAAGCAAAGACGGGAAATGAAATAGCATTTAAGCGATTATTAGAAGAATTCGAACCAATGATTATGAAAACCATCCGGCCATTTTATGCTCCCGGTACCGAGCGTGGCGACTTAATTCAGGAAGCCGTCATCGGTTTCTGGACTGCCGTAGGAGACTACGACCATGGTGTGGTGGAAAATTCACATTTTGCAGGGTTTGCCAAGATGGTTGTGGCAAGAAGAGTTAAGTCCTTTGTGACCATGTCCAACCGTCAGAAACATAATTTCTTAAATAGTGCTATTTCCCTAGATCAACCGGTTCGGGAAAATTCCTTTAAAGGAGAGGGCCGCGAAATGTGTCTACATAATTTTATAGAGGGTAGTCCTAGTTCAGAGGAATTATACATAGAAAAAGAAAAGCACAATCTCTGGCAGGAAGACTGGCAGGCGTTTTTAAAGGAAATGACTGAGCTTGAATTGAGGGTACTGAAAGGTTACCTCCAAGGTAAAAAGTACCGGGAAATTGCCAAGGCCGTAGACCGAACGGAAAAATCAGTGGACAACGCAATTTGCAGAATTAAACAAAAATTCACCCGATTATTAGAACAGCAGGAGGAACAAGAAAAACTGCGATCCATCTGCAGTGCATAAGCTAGTTGAAAAGGTTATAGTGGACAGGTAAAAAGGGAAAAGTTGGTCAGTTGGTCGGTTGGACAGTTGGAAAGGAAAACCTAACCAACCCCCTGACCCCTGACCAACTGACCAACTAATAATATGGCGTGACCTCCTTTTACTTACAGTACAAGTCATTTACTGATTGTACTGTTTTTTATTGTGCGCCGCGTATAACTTTACCATCTGAAAGGCTAGTTCAAACCGATCTGTCCCAGAATAACATTTGCCCGATAGCTAACCGTCAATAACAACCAGTTAAAGAATGGGACACACCTGCTAAAGCTTAGGCTATTCTTTTAGGGACAGGGATGTCCCCGATGAGGTAAGTGGCGCTAGCCCTGGATATGCTTAACTAAAAACATCAGATGGGGTATAAAACCCCTCCGATGCATGCTTCGCTTTGTCATAAATGTCACAAAAATTATTTCTTCCGAATACTCTAATCCTAATAATACCAGTTTTTTTCGGCGTTGTGTATGTTCCAACGTCAATGGCGGCTACTTTTTAAATTTGCTTGTATATTAAACGCATATTATCCAATAATATGGGGAATGTCCTCCATTTACACCATTGAATGAACACCAATCTGTGGGATATTAATTGTGAATATAGTAATCTTTTATTAAATGGAAACCCCAGCATAATAAATTCAGAAGATTCTATAAATTCATAATAATTACTATTGACAGAATTAAACTAAATGTATTATTATTAATACAATACAATGAATTGCTATAAAAATATTCTATGTTGCAGTATAGGGCTTAGAGGATTGGTTCTTTTTATGCATTTATAAGAAGTGGTTCTAATTAGAAATATTGCAATTCATGGGTAAAAGGAGGTGAGTTCTTTTTGAGAAATTCTATTTTGAACTTTGTTCTGAAAAATGCATTATTTCCATCTTTGGCGGTTATTTTTGTCATTTCTTTTTATATTAGTGCTAGAGATTTACAAGCAATATCATTTAGTTATCCAAAAGGGGTTATAGCTCTTCTTGTTGTTCTGTTTGTTTGGACCTTATTTTCTGAAGGAAAGAAATGGTCTCAGAGCAAAGAGGAGTTGGATGAAGCAAACTTTCTCGCGAATAAAGTGAAAGAATTTAAGAAGCCTCTTCTCATGATGGTAACTTTTCTTGTATACATTCTTTTTTTCGATGATATTGGTTTTTTTGTTACAACGGGTTTATTCTTGCTGTTCATGTTTATTATTTTAGGACAGCGTCGACCAATGATTATTTTGCTAAATATAATAGGATTACTATTATTATGCTATGTATTATTTACTGTTACTTTAAGTTTGCCATTACCAAGCGGATTATTTATTTGAAAGGAGGAAAAATCATTTGGATAATATTGTGAGCGGTTTCTTACTACTTTTCACATTTAAATCATTACTCTTTTTAGTACTTGGGGTAGTTGTAGGTTTCGTCGTTGGAGCGTTACCAGGGTTTTCCTCATCAAATGGTGTAGCAGTAATGCTTCCGTTGACCCTCGGTATGGAACTGCATACTGCACTAATATTTATGGCGGCTATTTATGCTGCTGCTCAATTTGCCGGTGCAATACCTGCTATTTTGATTAATGCTCCAGGAACGATGGGCGCTGCAGCCACGGCACTAGATGGATATCCTATGGGACAACGTGGAGAAGGAGGGCTTGCGATTGGTATTGCACGAATGGCTTCGGCGTGCGGCGGAGTGATTGGGGCAATTATCGTGTTATTGGTAATTACTCCAATGTCAGCGCTTGCTCTAAAGTTTGGTTCTGTTGAAATGTTTCTTGTTGCAATATTCGGACTTACTCTCATTACGACTGTCATTGGCGATAGTGTCCGTAAAGGTTTAATTTCCGCAGGAATGGGCTTGTTGATTGCAGCGATGTCTGCAGATCCGTTCTATGGACAAGGGCGCTTTACTATGGGTTTCATTAACCTTTATGACAAGGTGCCGTTTGTTCCGATATTGATAGGAATATTTGCTATTACAGAAATGTATTTCTTATCAAAAAAGACAAACTTGATAGATAAAGTGATGATTAAGTTAGATAACAACACATTAAGGGATCTGATAGAAGGAATTAAGGAGACATTGAAGTATCCTAAAGTTATTTTTCGTTCAGCTATCATTGGAACAGTCATTGGGGCTATTCCCGGTACAGGTACGGCGATATCGAACTTTATCAGCTATGGCATTGCAAAACGATCCTCTAACCGAAAGGAAATGTTTGGGACAGGTATTCCTGAAGGGGTTATTGCTTCAGAAGCATGTGACAGTTCCGTGGCCAGTGGAACAATGATTCCTGCGTTAACGTTAGGGATACCGGGCAGTGCAACGACAGCTATTATGTTGGCGGCATTATATTTACATGGAGTACGACCAGGACCGCAGGTGATGGTGAATCAAGCGGCAGAAGCTTACGCTGTACTGTTAGCCATATTGTTTGCAAGTATTTTGGTTCTTCCCCTAGGTACTCTTTTAGCTTCTCCGCTCATCGCGTTGACTAGGATTTCAACAAGCATTTTGGTGCCTATTGTATTGCTGTTATGTGCAGTTGGGGCATTTGCGGTAGCAAACTCAATGTTTGATGTTATGCTGATGTTTATTTTTGGAATTATCGGCATCATTATGAGAATTAATGGATACCCTGTCGTACCGTTTGTTCTAGCACTAATATTGGGACCAATTGCGGAAGCGAATTTTATTCGCGCGTACATGCTTTCACAAGGGGAATGGACCTATTTTTTCACGACACAGATTTCTTGGATTTTGTGGGCCATCATTTTCTTCGGATTATTCTCCAACCCAATCAAAATAGCTTTTCGTAAAATGAGGCAACAAGGAAATTAACATATATCATTTTTTGAAAAATTCAGAGGAGGTCAAATCATTTATGCAAAAGTCAAAAGGGTTTTTAGGAAAAAACTGGTTAGTAGTATTGTTGGTTATCGTAGTGGTGTTTGCACTGGCAGGTTGTGGTGACAAGAGCGAAACAGAAGTATCAAAGAAGGAGTCAGTTGAAACTACATCTAATGATGAGAATACGAAAAACGAAGAGTCAAAGAAGGATGATTACCCAAACAAAACAATTCGTTTCGTCGTTCCTTCCAGTGCAGGCGGTGGATTTGATACAACAACCCGTCAAATTCAGCCTTATTTTGAAAAAGCACTAGGAGCTCAATTTGCAGTAGAAAATCATAGCGGTGGTGGAACCGCAATCGGTACGAAACTAGTTACTGAAGGAGATGGTGATGGCTATACAATCATGATTACAGGCACACCGCATCTTCAATTTTCTTACTTGACAACAGATGTTGGTTATAAGCTAGAAGATCTTGTCCCAATCGGATCTGCTACATTTGATCCGGGCGTGATTCGAGTACAGGACGACGCGCCCTGGAAAGACTTGAATGAATTGATTGAATATGCAAAAACACAACCAAAAGGGAAGTTGAAAGCAAGTGTTAGCTTCCGTACAAGCAATAACTTCCTTGCCTTAAAGCAATTGGAGAAGGCAACTGGAGTAGAGTTTACGATCGTTCCTTATGGAGGAGGAAGTGAAGCACGTACAGCATTGTTATCCGGAGAAGTTGACCTAACGCACGCTGGAGC
Source organism: Bacillota bacterium (assembly GCA_016278515.1). Lineage (GTDB taxonomy): Bacteria > Bacillota > JADQBR01 > JADQBR01 > JADQBR01 > JADQBR01. Next base: position 15,964 of record JADQBR010000011.1, on the reverse strand, counting down.
ATTTAACAGCTTAAATATAGAACAAGGTACTCGTGTTATTGGGGTCCAGCATTCCTCAAATGATTGGCCAGATGTGACTGACAATGCGAAGACATTCAACGAGCAGTTAGGAACTAACATTCCAAACAACTCTTCTACTTACGGAATATTTGTAAAGGCAGAAGTGAAGGAAAAGCATCCAGAAAGATATCAAAAAATCGTAGATGCATATAAGAAGGCACTAGAAGATACAGCATTTATTGATGTAATGACGAAAGCTGGAGAAATTGACAAGATTCGCTACATTGCTCCAGATGAATATGGGAAGATGAACAAAGACCTTGAAACAGAGTTGAATGAAGTAAAACATCTTTTTAATGAATAATTAGTATGAAAAAATTCATACAAAAAATGTCAGATATCACCCGTGTTGTCCAGGGTGATATCTCCATAAGTTGGGAGCGAATGTTATGAAATTAGAGGTTTTTCGCAATGCTGCAATCCCTGTACAAATGAATGTAAAAAACGGAGATACAGTGGTTATCTTAACCGATAGTAAAATTGAACCCATTATTCAGGAAGCATTATTTACTGCGGTTTATCATCAGAAAGCAACACCAATACTTGTCATGTTTCCTCCTTTGGCATCATTTGGGAATGAACCGCCTGCAGCCGCAGCAGCCTGCTTACCTAAAGCGGATATTGTTATTTCTGCATGTTCAACGTCAACGACACATACAGACGCCATTCGTGAAGCTTTAAATGCAGGGGTTCGTTACCTAGCACTTGGTGGAATTACCGTTGATTCTTTAACGCAAGGAGCAGCCACTGCGGATTATGATGATGTTATGCGACTTTCCAAAAAAATTGCGCAAAAGATGGATGTTTCTAGGGAAGTTCGAATTACATCTGAATTAGGATCAGATTTGCAATTTAGTATAGAGGGACGTACCTCCTTCCCTTTATGTGGAATCATTGAAGATATTAGACCGATTGCTGCTTTCCCAGATGGGGAAGTCAGTGTTGCTCCGGTAGAGGGTACGGCAAATGGCAAAATTATCATAGATGGTACAATTCACCATGTTGGAGAGCTTACGACCCCGGTCGAGTTGGTGATGAAAAATGGAATGGTATCTGAGATTCTTGGCGGAGACGAGGCAGATCTTTTACGTCACTTTTTACAAGAAAAAGGGGATGACAATTCTGTCAACTTAGCGGAATTTGCATTTGGGACAAACCGAAATGCAAGATTAGGAGATAATCCTCAAGAAGCGAAAAAGGCGCTAGGGACTATTCATGTTGCTATCGGGGATAATCGTACTTTAGGGGGAAATACCTACAGTAAAACTCATTTAGACTGTTTGATATTGAAACCAAGTGTTTGGCTTGATGATGAGTTAGTTGTTAAGAATGGAAAACTATTAATTAATTCGGACGACATTTAAAAATATAAATAATGTGGATGGAAGGGAAAATTAAATGGAAGATAGTAAAGTTACTAAAAAGTTTTGTGAGTATCTTGTCGGCCTCGATAACAAGGATATTAATGATAAAGCCATTCATGAAGCAAAACGCTGCTTAATGGATTGGTTTGGCGTAGTTTTAGGAGGATCCACTCATAAAGGCGTCGATATTATTTTAAAAACATTGGATGAACTAGGAATAGCCAAGCAAGCAACGATTATTGGTCGTAAAGAAAAAACAGATGTGCTCCATGCGGCATTTATTAATAGTTATATGTCCCATGTGTTGGACTATGATGACACACATCTAGATAGTTTTGTTCATCCAAGTGGACCTGTATGGGCAACAATTGTTGCACTGTCTGAAAAATATCCTTTGAATGGAAAAGATGCTTTACGAGCGTTTGTTGTAGGATTTGAGGCGGAAACTCGTATTGGTAGGGTACTATTCCGCCATCATGAAGAACAAGGGTTCCACATGACGGGCATGACAGGAGGATTCGGAGCTGCAACTGCTGCCGGGCGCATCATGGGATTGAACGTGGAACAACTACAAAGGGCATTTGGTATTGTGGCCACCTATTCAAGTGGCTTGAGAGCGATGTTTGGAACGATGAGTAAATCAGCGCATCCAGCAAAAGCGGCCATGAGTGGAATTTATGCAGCATCTTTAGCGAAGAACGGTTTTACGAGTGCATTGAATGTTCTTGAAGCTCCACGAGGCTATTTCTTAGTAAACGCAGCAGAAACAGACATAGAGGAAGTTGTCGAAGGGCTTGGCCAAGGCTTCGAAATAATGAAAAATAGTGTAAAACCTTACTCGTGTGGTGTGGTGACTCATCCGGTTATAGAAGGAGGAATTGCACTCCGTACAACCTTCAGCGAACAATCTTCTGAAGTCGATCACATCGTGGCAGAAGTAAATTCCATGGTGCCTGACGTTACAGGAAAGAAAACTCCACAAACTGGACTAGAAGGTAAGTTTAGCGTTTATCATTGTTTAGCCGCTGGATTGATTGATGGAGAATGTGGTCCTGACCAATTTACAGATAGCAGAGTGCAGAATTTAAAGATCGTCGCTGCTAGGGATAAGGTAAGGCTTTTGGTGAATCCGGATTTCAAGGAATATGAGGCAAGAGTTAGTCTTGTATTAAAGAGCGGAGAGCGGATTGTTCATAACGTTCCATTTGCATTAGGAACGGAAAACAATCCATTGACAGGTTCGCAACTGGAAAATAAGTGCTTTTCCATGGCAAAACAGGTAATCGGGGAAGAAGCGGCAAAACATTTAATCGAATCTATATGGTGTTTAGATGAAACCGTTGAGTTGCGTAAGCTGCTTGAAATAAGTAATGGAGTTGCGATATAAAGGAAGTGGAACCATGACGGAAGCTGCAAAAGGCTAGGAGTGAAAGGTCTCAATTTATTTTTTCTACCGTGACCTCGGGCGGGTTAATGCTTCTAGCCCTATGGTTTCCGATGCCAAATAAAGGTTTGCCTATTACATTACTGTTGATGAAAGTCTAATAGTGTTTAGAGAAACGAAGAAAATTAAAAATTAAAGAAGGAGGCTTACGGATGGACCTTTGTTTGAACGGAAAGGTTGCGTGGGTTGTAGGAGGCAGTGAAGGTATTGGGTATGAGTGTGTAAGAAGTCTTATGGCGGAGGGGGTACGCGTGGCAGTTTCTTCTCGTAGTGAGACTAAAATGGCTTCAGCTTCAGAATCCATTGAGAAAAAATTAGGGAAACGCCCGTTGACTATTCAGGCTGACGCTTCAGACCATCAAAAAATGCAGGAAGTATTATGTCAAATTGTAAAGCAGTTAGGTCGTCTAGATATATTGATATACGTTGCTGGAATAAGCAATCATGGGAAACTAATGGATGTGGAACCTGAAACTTGGAGAAAAAACTGGGAATTAAACGTTGTTTCTTTTTTTCACGCGGTACGCATCGTCGTTCCAGAAATAAAAAAGCAAGTTAGTGGAAGTATTATCGTACTCGGAGCTTCTAGCGGAAAACAGCCGACTCCTAATCAATTAATTTCGAATACTACAAAAGGTAGCTTAATCCCTATGGTAAAGACGTTGGCGGGAGAACTGGCTGAGTACAACATTGTAATCAATAATGTTTGTCCAGGCAGATTTCTTACTCCTAGACGCTGGCACTTAGCCGAAAGGGAACATGAACAACGAGGAATTTCAGCAGAGGATTATTTCCATGAGGTAGCATCTACAGTTCCACTTAAGCGTTTAGGGGAACCAGAAGAAATTGCTGATTTTATTACTTTCCTTACTTCTTCAAAAGCTTCTTACATTACGGGCCAATCCATATCGGTCGATGGAGGTCTTGTGCGTTCTATCATTTAGTTTGCGTTACATAAAACCTAAGTTTATTTTGCAAAAATTTTTCATTTCGATGTATACAGAGGTTTGAACCTTATTAGTAAAATCGATTAGGTATTACACTGGTTCTTGAGTTTTTTAGTGCGCTTTTAACAAACATCTTATCAATTACCTCCCAGCACTCCAGTACCTTAAGTAATTCTTACTGTGTTGGATAGAACTATAATAGTAACCAAAGGAGAGTTCGTATGACTATTACATTTGAGTTAGTAGATAAAATCTTAAATACCTCTTATGAAGATATACCAGAAAGTGTTCGTATACATGCGAAAAAGAGTTTGTTCAATTGGTTGGGTGTAACAATTGGTGCAATTAACCATCCTTCCATTCAAATGATGATTGATATGGTTGAAGAACTTGAATCTGCGCCGCAGGTAACAGTTCTAGGTAGGAAAGCAAAAGTGGATATGCTATCAGCTGTATTAATCAATGGAGCGTCTTCCCATGTTTTTGACTATGATGATACACATTTAGATACAATTCTTCATCCTAGTGGTCCTGTGGCACCTATTGTTTTTGCGTTGGGTGAGAAATTTGGGTTTTCCACGAAAGATTTAATTCGAGCATTTATTCTTGGTTGTGAAGTAGAGCTCCGTATTAGCAACGCTGTGTATCCTTCACATTATCGTTTAGGATATCATAGTTCTTCTTCTGTGGGAGTGTTTGGCGCTGCAACAGCGGCCAGTATCTTATTAAATCTTGATCGCGAAAAAGTGGCAATGGCTCTTGGGTTAGCTGGAACGCAATCTTTTGGTCTTAGAGAGATGTTCGGCACGATGGCGAAACCATTTCACCCTGGGAAAGCATCCCAAAATGGCTTGATGGCCGCTTTATTAGTACAAAAAGGTTTTACAAGCTCGACTCAAGTACTAGAAGCGAAATGCGGCTTCTTAAATGTAATGAGTCCAACTTATGATGTAAATAAGGTGTTAATTGACTGGGGCAATGAATGGGAATTTGAGAAAAATGCGTTCAAACCATATGCGTGTGGTATCGTATTACATCCTTCCATAGATGCTTGTATTCAGTTAAGTAAGTTAGGGAAAATGGAAGACGTAAAGGAAATATTTCTTCGCGTAAATCCTTATGTTCTTGAATTGACAGGTAAAGAAACACCGACAACTGGCTTAGAAGGAAAATTCAGTATTTACCATACGGGGGCAATTGCTTTCTTAGAAGGTGATGCGTCCGAGAATGAATATAATGATGAATTGGTGAATGCGGAAAGAACCGTGGCATTCCGTTCTAAAATCAACCCAATACCAGACAAGGACATTAGAAAAGATAAAGTAGAAGCAACATTGGAATTGGTAAACGGGGAAAAACATCGCGTTTATATTGAACATGCTACAGGCAGTATCGAAAATCCGATGACTCAAGCAATGATTATTAAAAAGTTTACTAAGCTAACGAAAAACATTCTTTCGCCGCAGCAAATGGAAGAAGTAATTCGTCTAACAATGAATCTTGATGAACTAAATTCGATTCACCCAGTATTACAGGTTCTAGAATAAAATCAACGTCAAAATAAACAAATATATGTATGAATTAGTTTATTTTGAAAGCTATAACTGCTAAAATAGAAACGACAGATTTCAACAAATAAGTGTTACAGAATTGCCTAACAAGAATTATGTATGAAATTATATAGGTGTTGAAGACTATTTGCTGAAGTTTGTTCAAAAGTACTTGCCGGTCACAAAAGCAAGTTTGTGGTCGAAGGGGGTGATAGTTTGACTGATGGAATTCCACTTTATTATCGGATTGCCAGTCATTTAAGAAATCGTATTATGGCAGGGGTTTATGTGCGTGGAGAGAAGATACCTACGGAAAGTGAACTGTGTGATGAGTTCAATACAAGCCGTGTTACGATACGTCAAGGGTTAAAACTTCTAGAAAACCAAGGTATGCTCATCCGAAAACAAGGTGTTGGTACATTAGTAAGTAATAAAGTCATATTGCAACCTATTAATTTTAACGGCTACGTAGAGGATATTGTTTTTCAACTTCTACCAGCACGGATTATTGAATTTATTAAACAAGAAATAGAGCCATCGGGTGAAATCCGCAAGCTTCTAAGACTTCCAGAACATGTTCGTACGGTAATTCAACTTAAAAGGGTTAGAGCAATTGATGAAGAACGTAATAGCTATGCACTTAACTTTTTACCAAATGATGTCGGAGAGGGAGTAACGGAGGAGTTAGTTAAAAAACACTCTTTAATTGAGATCATTGATCAAGTCGGTAATCGAATCGAAGAAGTTACTCAAACGATACAGGCTACAGTGGCAGATGAAACTATTGCAAAAAACTTGAGAATTCACATTGGAGATCCTGTGCTTTTCTCGGAATATATGATGGTTGACCATGATAAGCGTCCTCTTAACTATGCAAGAGTATATTATCATGCAGAACGCTATCGATATACTGTGAAAATGGGGAGACTAACCCAAGGAAACTAAAAAAAGTCCTGATAATTATCATAATAAATTGTATTTGAGGTTGTCCCAAAAGCAGACTTATTTATTCGAGGGATAGCCTCATTTTTATCAAATAACCTCTATATTATCATCAGTTAATGCCATGGTAAACTAGTATGCAACTATATAGCTCAAAAGATTACTGAAATTCTAGAGTATTTCCTGGTAATGTGTGGATAGCTTCTTATCATCGGTTTATTTTTATTGACACTTTCCTAACAAAACTGAAGAGTAGAAAGCTGGACAGTTGGTCAGGAAAATACCAACCAACCAACCAACCAACCAACCAACTAACAAAAAGGCGTGACCTCCTTTTACTTACAGTACAAGTCATTTACTGATTGTACTGTCTTTATTTTGCAACGGGCATAGCTTAACCCTTGGAACGCTGGTTCAAATCGACTGATTCCAGAATGACATTTGCCCTAACATGTCACAAAATTGTTTCTTTCGGATACTGTAAGTCTAGTGATACCAAGCTTTTCCAGCATTCAATGTATTTGGTTTGGATTTTACCTGACCAACTGACCCCTGACCACCTGACCAACTTTCCTATCATTTTCTCTTGACATAGGACCTAAAATTGGATAGAATTACCGATAAATGTAGTAAAAGAATATAATATGTCGAATTAAATTTGGCATAGACAGGGCAAAGTTGGTGAAAATCAATGACGCAAAGCTATGGGTCTAAGTTCCTCGGGATAAGACTGCCAAGCTGCCGTAAAATTAGTAATGTTAATGGCAGACTTCCTGTCATTAATTTTTTGTCTCTTTTGAATGACAATGATTCTCTCTGTATTTGTAAATAACAGAAGACCCATATTTTTTTGGTGGGGAAGATAACTTTTAGGAGGTATCGACATGCATACAAATAAAAATGCAGATTTGACCAGCCGAGAAAAAGAATTTCTTTGCTTATATTTCTCTAACAAACCTAACTACATCGACAGGAAAAACAACAAACTCAAGAGACTGCTGGGCAGAATAAAACTAACAAAACTCCCTTCTAAGCTCGGTTAACCCCGAGCTTTTATATTGTTTACACACTCAATCCAACCCCCAAAAAGGCAGGATATTTTCATCATACCGAGAATAGACACAATATCCAATATTATATCTGGTTGGAATAACTCATCACCGTTCTTAACCTTTTGCATGTCTTATATTCTGGTTTAAGGTTTTGATGTATAAAAAATCTTGCCTCCTGACTTCTGTATTCTGAAGTTTTCTATTTTCTGCCCCTCAATTTTAAAATCCCGGAGGTGTTCTCACAAATGTCCAACGACCCTAAAACCTCACCAGAATCATCATATTCAAATACCGACAGACCCCTCCACGGAACCATAGCTATAAAAGACGGAGTGGCCATAGTTACTATGCCCGAACCCGATGCGGAGCGGCCCAGCCTTACGCCAGGGGATAACGTCATTATTAACGTCAACAAACGAGAGATTACAGATAAGAATCCTGTTAGTGCGGAAGACGAAATAGAGATTAAGCCAAGGAATATGGAAGCATCTCTTAACTATACGGTTAATGTCGATGATGCTTTAATGCGCGCATATATGAGTGTCAACTACAAGTGCGGTCAAAAATTTACCATTAATGACAGCGAACCCAGTCAGGACCTGATGGTTACGGCTGAACTCAAAGAAGAAATTTCTCCGCCGGCTTTGGACTATATGACTGTAATTATCGAGCTGGCTCAGAAGAGAATAACCCACTATATTGATGAAGGGAAAATTCGCACCCTGCTTACTTGCGGAGAGAACTGCCAGAAGGAATTAATAGCTGAAGGCGTTCCGCCTAAACCGCCGGTTGACGATAGAATAGAATATGTCTTCCAGAATAAAGAGTTCGAAGAAGGGCGAAGACTGAGACGGATGGAAAAAATCCTTAGCGTAGAGGCCGGCGAAGTACTTGCGGTCAAATACCCGGGGATACCAGGTGAACCCGGAATAAACCTTAACGGTGCTCCGGTGGGGGTGCGTGATCCTAAGAACCTTAGCATAAAAGTTAGGAAGGGAGCAACACTTTCGTCGGACGGTACAAAAGCTTATGCGGCCATAGATGGGCGCCCGGATGTAGTTAATGGCAAATTAAGCGTACTGCCCGTTTACAATCATAAAGGTAATGTCAATCCGGAAACTGGGGATATTAATTTTAAAGGTGATGTGATTGTGTCCGGCAATGTAGAGGATTATATGTTAATCAGCGCCAGCGGCGACGTCACAGTTACAGGATTTGTAGCCAATAGCACAATTAACTCAGGCGGCAACATTACTGTTAAAGGAAATATAGTCGGCTGCAAGCTGTTCGCCGGCAAATTTTCCCTTTTTTGCAGCAGTATCTCAAATTATTTAACCAAGATGGAACAACAAGTTACTTTTATATTGAAATTCGTATCCCAACTGCAATCTCAGATGCAGGGAAAGATACCGTTAGACACTGCTGTTAAGGCTATTATTAAACAAAAGTTCCCCGAACTGTCTCAGCAATGTACCACCTTCGCCGTAAATATTAGGGGAAAGGCAGAATATGCAATGATGGAAGACCCGGTTGTGCAGGCCGTTAACCGATTGACCGAAGCCTTTGACGTTATAAATAATGAGAAGATTTATACGGATGAGAAGTTTAGCGAACTTCAAGAATCAATTACCAAAGCAAAAGATATACTGGAATCCATGAGCAGGCAGGACGCCGCCCTAAATGGGAAATATGTCCAATCATCTACCTTGGCTGCCAGCGCGGATATTATTATTAACGGTGAAGGCTGTCACCAGTCCACTCTCAATGCTGGAAGAAAAGTGGAAATTAAAGGCACTAAAGGTCTCTTTAAAGGCGGCGAGATTAAAGCCGGCGGTAATATTTACATTAAAGAAGCCGGTTCTGAACTTGGCGCTACGACTAAAATTGAGACCAAAGCCAAGCAAACGATTAAAATGGACATAGCTTGGCCCGGAGTAGAAGCCAGCACCGGCACCACCCGCAAAGTATTCTACCAAAAACAACACAAAATAGTCTTCTAAGGAGCTAAAGCGCTCCTTTTTTATTTGCCCTAAATCTCCAACACCTACCCCCAAAATCCCTATATAGATGTTTTGCCCTTGCCCTTATCTTGCTTCTTGCTTCTTGCTTCCTGCTTCTTGCCCCCTGTATCCATCCTAACATCCGTTTCCTATCTTCTGAATTCTGCTCTTTTCTTTAATCCTTGTCTCGTATTGGACAAAAACCCCTGCCAATGCGCGTTTTTTCTTTTCTCTTCCCCCGATGTAAACTAGAGTCAATCCAAACGAGAGGAGGTGAAACAAATGCCAGTAAACAGCACTACTATAGACTCCAGCTTACGCATGGAACTGCAAACAGGAGTTGATGCCTCAGGTAACCCTCAGTACACAAATCGTACTTTCAATAGGGTAAAGCCGACGGCCCTGGATCAAAACGTATATGACGTTGCAACCATCATTGCCGGACTGCAGGTCAATACACTGAACGGTATCCAGCGCATCAACGAAAACGACCTAGTTCTATCCGCATAGACCAGGGGTCTCACGTCCCTGACCAACTGACCAACTTAACGAGGAGGTGAAAATATGATTACTAAAAACCTGGAGATGATCTTCCAGTCCAGCACCGGCCGAAGAAGCACCATCAGAGTGCAGGATCCCAATGACGCTTTGACAGAGGCAGAAGTCCAGACTGCCATGCAAGGTATCATAACCCAAGACGTCTTCCACGTCGACGGAGCCGGCCTAACCACTATCCTTGGCGCCCGCATCGTCACCCGTGAAGTCGCCGATCTAAACGTAATATAACCCAAGAACAAAAGCATTTCATTTAAGTGGTTATGCTTTTGTGGCACACCCCCGTAATAACCATGTATAGAGAATTATCTAAACCCATAATTTCCTATACAGTAGAAAAGGGGAGGACCTCAAACCTCCCCTTTTACTATACTTCAAATTAATATTCTGTCTCCTGTCTCCTGAACTTAACCTGTCTTCTAATCTTATCTTTAACGAACGGAGGTCTAAAAAATGCCCAAACTATCCTTCATCACTTACTTTGAACCCAAAAAGAAGAAATGCAACTGCTGCGACCGCACCAAGATGCTGACCCAGCGAGTTCTTATCACGGAAGAAAGCCGCCTAGTAGGCGACCTGGAACTCTGCGAAACCTGCGCCCAAGCCCTGACCGAAATATTCAACCAATCTCAACCCGAAATCGTCGAGAAAGAGTGGAAATTCTAGAATAACCGAAAGGAGTGAACCCCATGGAATCCATCTGGAACCAAATAGGAAATTTCGGCTTCCCCATAGTTGTCTCCATCTACCTGCTGGTGCGAGTAGAAAACAAACTAGACGACCTAACCGAAGCCATCTACAGCCTAAAAGAGTCGATAAAAACATGAGAAGATTAGGAGACAGAAGATAGGAGAAGACATTTAACTAGTAAATTCAAAGGAGGTCAACTCTATGACTATCAGAAACTACATAGTGATTCATCATACCGCAGCTGAGGAAAAGAACGCGCGCCAAGTTAAACAATATCATCTGTCTAAAGGCTGGAAAGACGTTGGATACAACTATATTATTGAAAAAGAAGGGGTAGTAGTCCCCGGCCGAAGTCTGGAAATTCCCGGTGCCCATACCAAAGCAGGCGGTATGAACTATAAATCAATAGGCATTGCCTTAATAGGTAACTTCGAACTAAGGCGCCCTACCGAGCAGCAATTACATTCTTTATTGGATCTAACAGCAAAACTGCAGCGCACCTACGATATCCCCAAAGAAAACGTGCTGCTGCATCGGGCAGTGCCAGGCGCCAACACCTTATGTCCCGGAAAATTCTTTCCTGCAAAAGAATTAAGTCTCCAGCTAATCGAGCCAACAAAGCTCTGGCGAGTGCAGCTAGGCGCATTCACCACCAAAACCGGCGCTGCCGACTACGCGACCCGTCTCCGCCACATCGGTATCGATGCCTTTGTGATAGAGAAGTAGATAAAACGCCTCTTGACATCAAACATATGTTCGATTACAATTATGGTAAAACTTAGCAAAACCAAAAAAAAGAGACGAGGTGTACGTGTTGCAACATTTTAATTACGAAGATAGGTGGCGTGAGATTTCCTGTTACGTTCCTGTGTACGACAAGGAATACGGTAACTGTACCGAAATTTGGCTGGATAGTGCTGAAAAAATAAAGGTGCCGGTTAAGGTGGATAACGTAACCAAACACTTGGCCCAGGTTTTTTCACTGGATCTGTCAGGCCTTAAAAAAAGGTATCGTCGAATACTGAAAAAAGGTAAGTTGGTGCCCCTGCCGCTGCATCCGGAGTTGGTTATTGTTCCTCTCAAAGTTCGGAACCCAATAATTAGAGATGATGGAGCAATTGGTTATGCAATTTCCAACAGGGTAGCCGCTTACGATGTGCTTCGCCAAGAAGAGTATCTAAGCAAAATAACTTTAACCAACAGCTTAACACTTAAAACTTATCACACCCTTGATACAGTGGAAGACCGGCTGCTGGCAGCTGACAAAGCCTTAAAAAACTATCGCCATCTTTATTTAATAAAGACCACGCCGGACAAGCCGTCTAAATTAGAAGAAGGGAAGGTATTTTACCTAGTAACCGATTGTCCCGATTTTTTCAAGAAATGACAATTTTAAAAACGATAATAGAAAAGATTGTTGGTTCAGGCCGGCAATCTTTATTTTTGGACAAGTATCAGAAAATTATTGGCAATTAGCAGGAGTTTGGTTATTAAGAGAGAATTTGATATTAATGGAAATATTTGGGTTTTAAAGAAAGGAGACAGCGGTATGATGGGCAAAATTAAACAGCAGATACAGACGCTTAAAAAAATGGGATACCAGGATTTTCAGTTGAAGAAAATATGTCATGATGCCGTAGGTGAAACCAAACTAGATCAAATACCTCCTGATAAACTTGATTATCTAGCGAAAGCACTACAGTCCCAGGTATCATTTGCCCAAAAGTGTCAGCAAAAATTCAACAAATAGATGTCCAAAATCTACCTTCTATGGTAGAATTAATATAATTATTGTGGAAAGGAGGTGAAAAAGAGAATGAGCTTTAATAAAATTCGAAAAATGTCCGGCAACATCTGTTTAGTTGTCTTTATGGCATTCCTCTTTTCCGTTGTTTGGGGCGGTACTGCCATGGCTGCGAATGCACCAGTAAGTACCGACGGTGTACCCGTACAGGTTGATGAAGATAATGTATATAGAGACGGTAATACTGTAACTATTGATTTTAATTTTGTCATTACCTCATCGGAAAACTTTGATAATGCTTGGGTACAAGTTTTGGCGGCTAATGGTAGTGAAGTTTCACAGCAGGTTTATTTTAGTAACAACCAGGATGTAACTGTTACTCCACAAGGAGTCGATAATACTGTTTATGGACAAGTATATAATTTAGTTTATAGCTTTGTCTACAACGGTGCTCTTGATAACCCAACTGTTGCTTTAAGTATTTATAACCAGCTGTTTACCATTAACTACCCTAATGTGGAGGTACCACCATATGAAGAGACTACTGGTGGCGACGATGAAACACCTAGCGGCTCAGGCGGCGGATCAACAACACCACCACCACCACCACCAACTGAAGACAATCAAACAGTTGATGACGCTATTGAGGTACTGGACAACCCAGACGCTACTGAAGAAGAACAAACTAATGCTATAAATGATGCTGTTGAAAAGGTAGGAACTTACAATGTAGCTACTGTTACAGAAGGCACCACTGCTAAAGCAATGGTAGACACAGCCAGTATTTTGGCTAAGGCTGATGCTGTAAACAGCGCTTCCTTAGAATTGGCAGCTGCGGCTGCGGATAGCGGTATTACTTTGACCAAGGCAGTAGAAACGAAGGTATCGATATCAGTTGAAGCGGATGCAGATGCTCAAGAGGTAGGTGCTGAGTTGACTACAGAAGCATTGGATTCTATGAAACAAAGTGGTATCGACAAGGTGGAAGTTAAGACTCCCTTTGCTGATATCTCAATAGCACCAGATGCCATAGACTCTATCAGCAGCGTTTCACTGAGCGCCAGACAAGTTAATAGGGATGAAATCCCGGCTAGTGCAGGTGTACCTAGCGGTTCTGCAGTTGTTGATCTAAATGCAACGGCAGACGGCCAAAATGTCAGCAAGTTTAAGAAGGCTGTTGATGTGAAGGTTCCATACACCCTGCGACCAGGTGATGATCCGGACACAATAACTGTCTACCTATTGAAGGATGATGGTACGATCCAAGCCGTTGGCGGTAAATACGATCCGGCAACCGGTAAGGTCAGCTTCAAGACCAACCACTTCAGTAAATACTTTGCAATGCCTAGTATTAAGGAATTTGCTGATGTAGAAGGCATTACTTGGGCCGAGAGGCAGATTGAAGTATTGGCCGGTAAGGGCTTCATCAATGGTAAGAGCGAAGGAATATTCGATCCTAATGCTGCTATTACCAGAGCTGAATTTGCCGCATTATTGACCAGACTGCTAGCACTTAGCGGAGAAGTAAGTAGTATGCCGTTTACTGACGTACCTAGTGATGCATGGTATGCAGAAGACGTAGCAGCAGCTTTCGCTAACGGTGTTGTTAATGGGAATAGTGCGACTACATTTGATCCTAACGGTAATATTACCAGACAGGAAATGGCTGTCATGATCGGCCGCGTACTGTCCGAACAAGGTTATTTTGCTGCCGACACTACAGAATTGACTGCCTTTACAGACAGCAATGCTGTAGCTGCATGGGCTAAGTCAGGAGTGGCAATGGCCGCCAGAGAGGAAATCGTTAACGGTAACCCCGATGGTAGTTTTGCACCTGCTGCAAACGCCAGTAGAGCTGAAGCAGCAGTAATGCTGTACCGTTTATTTAAAAAGTAATTTAAGAAGTCATTAATTCTTGACTAAATCACGCCTGCCTATCACTGGTGGGCGTGTTTTTTGTCATTATAAATATTTTATTGGCAGGAAATTATTGAGATTTGTCGAAAGGTAAACGAATACGAAATAACTGTATCTGGTAATTCCTGTTTAAATGGAGGTAAGCATGACGTCAAGGAACTCAGCAGAAAAGTCAAATAGGATAAACGTCGATTTTAAAATATTTTGTCTATTGGGAATGGCAGTTATACTATTTTTAGCGCCCTTATTTAGAGGACTATTTTTCCCTCAAGAATATTTACCAGCTATTATGGCAGTGGCAGTGGCTTTTTTATTAATGGGTCTAGATCAATGGAACCGTAGAGACACTACTATCAACATCGGATACATGGACATGGCAGTTATCCTTTATGCTTTAATCTATCTATTGACAAACTGGGTGGCAGTCAGCATCCATGATTCCTTAACTACAACTTTAAAAATATTTGCATATATTTTGGTCTACTTGACAGTTTCCCGGGTGCTTCGCAGCATGAAGGACTGGCTGTTTCTTTTAAAAGCCATATTTACCGCTAATATTGCAGTGGCCGTTGTCGGCTTAGGGGCGTCGCTCCATATTTTTAATTATCCCGGTGCGTTTAACGGTAAATTTATTTTATCTACATATCAGTACCCCAATACCTTAGGGGTAGCAATGGTTATTTCGACGGTTGCAGGTATTTATCTCTGGGTCCAATCCAGCAGTACTTTAGGAAAAAGTTTTTATGCCGTCGGAGTTGTACTGCAGGGCGTAACCCTAGTTGCTTCCTATTCCAAAGGTGCTTTACTGATGTTTCCTTTGGCCATGGTGCTCTTGTTAATGGGTACACCGCGGGAATATTTTTGGCAGGTTTTTGCCAATCAAACTGCCTCTATTTTTATTATTTTATTTGCATCCAGATTCTTTTTCCCCAACATGGTGGAGGGGCAGGTATTAGAACAGGCGACAGTACTTGTTTTAGCCAGTTTAGCAATTATTCTATACGTTTTTCTTTCAAGTTTTTATGCTCATCTACTTAAGCGTTTTGATTTTACGGAAAAAACAAAAAGCATTATTGCCACCGGTATCATCGTCTACTTATTTATTGTGGTTTTTGCCTATATTTTTTATGCCTCCCAGGTACTGCCCAATGTCTACGCCCAGTTTGCACCGGCATCAGTACTGAACGAGATGCAATCCATTAATGCCATGGATTCAAGCCAGCAAAGCCGGGTCAACATATACCGGGATGCAGTTGAAATGGTGAAGGATTACCCCCTATTAGGAACCGGGGGAGGCGGCTGGAATGCGCTTTATCACAGCTACCAGGATGAACTTTACTGGACTACTGAAGTACATAACCACTTCCTCCAAACCTGGGTGGAAGCCGGTACTTTAGGGTTTCTTACATATATAAGTATTTGGATAATTGCATTTATCTATATTTACCGCTTGTTCTTCTGGCGCTGGCGGGGATTGGAACCGGAACAGTGGCTGATAGCTTGGACTACTGCAGTCTTAATTATCATCCTCGGTATCCACAGCTTTATTGATTTTGATCTTTCACTACCAGCCGTTAGTATTCTATTATGGACATTATTTGGCATGATACGCGGTGGCGTTAGTATCTTTATACCTAAGGATTCATTCAGAACTGACGCATGAAGCTTAAGATTGATAACTGATAAGGGATAGCAGAAA
>JADQBR010000106.1 GCA_016278515.1 Bacillota bacterium | reverse complement strand
AAAAATAAGCCTATATCAAGGCTCTCAGCGATTTTTGCATTGCGCAACTGTCAAATACCCGGCCATACGGCCCCGCCCCACGGATTGACTTTGGAAAAAGTGTATTATTAAAAGCTTGACATTAATAATTGTATAAAGTAAAATTATACAAGTGAGTTTATGTCTAATTCCCTACATCCGCTGAGCCCCGGTAGGTTGTTAGGGTTGGTTTAATACTAAAAGTAGAGTTAAAGCATTAAGTAGTTAGGAGGGAAAACGATGAGTACTTATATGGCCAAACCCCAGGAGATAGAAAGACAATGGTATATAGTAGATGCTACTGACAAAACATTAGGTAGGCTGGCCAGTGAAGTGGCAAAGGTTTTACGTGGTAAGCATAAACCCATATATACGCCTAACGTAGATGTTGGTGACTTTGTAATCATAACTAATGCTGAGAAAGTAGCAGTCACAGGTAACAAAGCTCAGCAAAAGAAGTACTACCGTCATTCGCGCTACCCGGGTGGTTTGAAGGCAACTGTTTTTAGCAGTTTGTTAAAATCCAAACCGGAAAAAATAATTGAGTTTGCTGTTAAGGGTATGTTACCCCATACAAAGTTAGGAACTCAAATGCTAAAGAAGCTTAAAGTATATCGTGGTGAAGAACATCCCCACCAAGCACAGAAACCAGAAGTTTTGGATGTGCAAGGTTAATAAGGAAGGGAGGATAATATGGCTGAACAAGTACAATACTGCGGAACCGGACGTCGGAAGAATGCCGTTGCTCGCGTTCGCCTAGTTCCTGGTGACGGAAAAGTTGTAATTAATAAAAGACCTATGGATGAGTACTTTGGCAAGAAGACTCTGGAGATGATTATTGGACAGCCTCTGGGAGTAACAGAGACTGAAGGACGTTTTGACGTTATAGCAAGTGTTCATGGTGGAGGCACCACTGGACAAGCGGGTGCCATTAGAATGGGTATTGCTCGTGCACTTCTACAAGCTGATATTGAATTAAGACCAGTTCTTAAACGTGAGGGTTTTCTCACGCGTGACCCGAGAATGAAAGAAAGAAGAAAGTACGGTTTGAAAAAAGCGAGAAAAGCGCCTCAATTCTCCAAAAGATAGAAATTTATCAAAGCTGCGGCTCATGCTGCAGCTTTTTTGAATCTGGGGCCAGTTCTCAAGTTGAATTGGATTGCTATGGTCTGCTTCCCGGACTACCATAGCTGCATTTTATTTGCATCTTCAATACCAGACACCAGGCATTAAAATTGTGGTTCCCGCATAGAAGTTATATAGAGCTTGGAATGGGGGGATTAGATATGGGTAGAGTTTGGTTTGGCGTTTATAGGATCAACCTAAAGGCAATGGTTACAGTAATTGTATTGGCCGCATTTATTTATACAGCTTATGTTTACGCTATGGGAAGGATAGCAACAGAGACTATTTCGGCTATGTCTTGGGCTGTTTCCAACCAGGTGATTGTGGTTGATCCGGGGCATGGCGGGCCTGATGGAGGAGCCTCTGGCCCCAGTGGAACCCTGGAAAAAGATTTGAATTTGGCCGTAGCGCAGAAACTGTCTTTGGTTTTAAGCCAAGCAGGAGCCGCGGTAGTAATGACCCGAGAAACAGATGAAGATTTGTCCAGCGAAGGAAAGTCCATTCGCGAGCGAAAAAAAGAAGATATGCAGAATAGGGCCAAATTGGCCATAGATTCTAAAGCCGATTTATATATTGGAATTCAAGCTAATAGCTTTGGCACAGAATGGACCGGTGCTCAGACTTTTTACAAGGCATCTTCGGCCAAAGGAGAAGTATTAGCAAAAGCAATCCAAGGTGAACTGCGGAGAACATTAAAAAATACTGAACGTAAAGCCAAACCATTAGCGGAAACAAGTTCATATATATTGAGAACTCTAGATATTCCTACGGCTATAGTTGAGGTCGGCTTTATTTCCAACCCCAAAGAAGAAAAACTATTAAATGATCCGGCCTACCAGCAAAGAATAGCCTGGGGTATCTATGCGGGAATTGTCAAGTACTTCGCTGGCCCAAAAGATGATTTAGGTCAGTAGATTTAATGTATTTTGTCTGGAAGATAGAGGAATTTGGAGTATTAAGGGAGAAGTTTGTGTCAAAGAGGTGAAGGCCGTGTATGAGAGAGTGGTCCCGGCGCCCTGGGGGAATATCGGCGTTATTGGTACGAAAAGCGGTTTGGTTAAGCTGGAGCTTAAAGCTTGCACTGCAGTTAGTGAGCAAATTAATTGTCCTGAGTGGTTAGATGAGTGCTTTCAGTTATTAAAACAATATTTAAGAGGTGAACAAGTTCGCCTAGAAACGGTACCTATTGATTGGCTGTGTTTGGAAGGCACGGTTTTTCAGAAAAGAGTCTGGAAAGCCTGCAGACAAATAGGGCGGGGCCAGGTTAGGTCTTATGGTTGGATTGCAGAGGAGATTGGCTGTTCAAAAGGCTTCCAAGCAGTTGGACAAGCCCTGGGCAAAAACCCGGTAGCAATATTTATCCCATGCCATCGAGTTGTGGCGAAAAACGGCATTGGGGGATTTACCAGTGGACTAGAAATTAAAAAAACACTGCTTGCATTGGAAAGGGCTAAAATCTAGGGGGAACACATAAAACTGGATTGACAGAGATAGAATACATAAAGTAGAAGACAGAAATCAGATTCTTGAATTTTGCACTTTGGAAAGAAAGAGAACTGTGCATTGAAGAAAGCGAAAGGAATGGATATAGTTATGAACAAATTAGTTTATTCGTGTTTAATGCCTCATCCGCCGATCGTATTGCCGGAGGTGGGTGGGAAAGAAACGGAGAAATGTGGGAAGACTGTCCAGGGAATGACCAAAGCAGCGGAAAGGTTAGTGGAGAAGGATCCTGACACTATTGTTATAATTACCTCCCATGGCGCGGTTTTTCAAGATGCGGTGGCTATATCTGCAGTAGACCAATTAATTGGAGACATGGGCTCTTTTAGAGCACCTTCAGTGCAGTTCAAATATGAAAACAATTTGGAGTTCGTAAACAACTTACATAATAACTGCCAGTCAAGTGGGATTTCTACGGTGTTAATGGATGAAGAATTGATACACCAGTATAACGTTGAGACTAAATTAGATCATGGGGTAATGGTTCCTATTTATTACCTAGAAAAGGCCGGTTTTAGCGGTTCTTTAGTTGTTGTAGCTATGGGGTTATTGCCAAATCTTGATTTATATGCATTTGGAACGGTTCTCCAACAGACTATAACTACGTTCGGCGATAAGATTGCTGTTGTTGCTAGTGGCGACATGTCCCATCGGCTCACACCGGATGCGCCGGCAGGGTATAACCCCAAAGGACAAGAATTTGATCAGGCATTGCATCAAGCAATTGAGGATGGTCAGGTGGAAGAAATCGTATGTGTGCCCCATGACTTGGCGGAGGAAGCCGGTGAATGTGGTTTGCGTCCCCTCATAATGTTGTTGGGGTGCATGGATGGTTATGCATTGCAATCGAAAGTATTATCGTATGAAGGGCCTTTTGGCGTCGGCTATATGATAGCGGAAATACTTCCTGAAGGTTCTAAAGGCGAAAGTTTATTACCAGTATTAAAAGATAACTTTCATAGAAGCGTCTCTAACAGTAGAAATGATGAACATGCATTAGTTCAATTGGCAAGAGAGACTCTTGAAGCATTTGTAACCCATGGGAAGGTTATTGAACCGGATTACAACCTTCCTGATGACCTGCCAAATCAGGCAGGTGTCTTCGTCTCTTTAAAAAAACATGGACAGCTTAGAGGATGTATTGGTACGACAGAACCGACTACAGGATTATTGGCTGAAGAGGTAATGCGAAATGCCATTAGTGCCGGAATGAAAGATCCGCGTTTTTCGGAAGTAACCGGGGACGAGTTAGGCGATATAACCTATTCGGTGGACGTTCTCTATCCTTCAGAATCAATTAAGGACCAAAGTAATCTAGATCCCAAAAAATATGGGGTAATTGTCAGTCACGGTCATAAGACCGGCCTGCTGCTGCCTAATTTGGAGGGTGTGGATACGGTAGAAGAACAGTTAAACATTGCTCTGCGCAAGGCGGGGATTGGTCCTGGGGAAAACTATCAACTAAGACGTTTCCGTGTAGACCGGTACCATTAGGATGTGACTTTTCTTATGAAGGAAGCTAAGTACTATATAAAAGGACAGGATAATAAGGTTAATTGTCTGTTATGTCCGCATAAATGTATTATCCAAACAGGTCAGACTGGTAGATGTGGTGTGCGTCGCAACTTAAACGGGACATTACATGCCCAGACATATGGTCAAATAGCTTCTTTAGCTCTGGATCCAATAGAAAAGAAACCATTATATCATTTCTACCCCGGCAGCATTATTCTATCGGTGGGTACAAAGGGCTGCAATTTTTCCTGTAGTTTTTGTCAAAATTACGAGCTGGCCCACGGGACGCCCAAAATGAACTTTCTCAAACCCGATCAATTGGTCTTGTTGGTACAAGAAAAGACACCGGAAAGCATCGGTTTAGCCTTTACATATAACGAACCTCTGGTTTGGTATGAATATGTGCTGGATACAGCTAAGTTAGCTGGAGCCCAGGGACTGAAAAATGTTCTGGTAACCAACGGCTTCATTCAAGAAGAACCTTTAAAAGAATTACTACCTTACGTGGATGCATTCAACATTGATCTAAAGGGTTTTACTGCGGAATACTATAGGAATCTGGTTGGGGGTAAATTAGAAGCGGTGAAAGACACTATTGTCAGAGCAAAAGATGCCGGATGTCATGTTGAGGTTACCACCCTGCTTGTCACCGGGCAGAATGATAGTGAGCAAGAAGTGAAGCAGTTGGCAAGTTGGTTGGCAGCTGCCGCCGGCAGGGACATTCCACTGCACTTATCGCGTTATTTTCCCAGATACAAGATGGCTGCTCCTCCAACGCCCGTAGAAGTGATGAGGAATGCTTATGAAGCGGCAAAGGACGAGCTGCAGTATGTTTATTTAGGCAATGCCCCGGAGCTTAATAAAAGCGATACCTTCTGTCCCTTTTGTGATGCAGAGATTATTAAAAGGAATTGGGGTAAGGTTGAAATAACGAATTTGGATGGTAATAAGTGTACCGTATGCGGCCATGAGTTGGGAATTGTAATATGACATTAGGCATTTACCAAGGGAACTTTAGTAATAGAATAAATAAGTTTTAGAGGTTCTAAGAAAAGCAGGGTTTTTTTGTAATTTATTGAACATAGAAATAAAGGCAATTAGCTAAGAGGTGGTGCATAAATGAAAAGAATGCTGCAAATTCTAGCAATTATCAGTGTTTTTCTGGGGTTAATGTTGTTTAACGGTTATGCGTCAAATTTAAGCGAAAGTGTACATGAAAATTTTACAAATTATTTTATTCAGCAAGCACTAATGGTTTTATGGTTAGCCATATCTGGATTCTTAATTGAACTGCCGCGCATAGTTGACGTAATTACTCAACCTGGGCTAAGGCTGCGAGTAGATTTGTTTGTACTGATATTATACGGTTTACCCGCTTTGTTTTTGGCCTTACTGCCGCTTGTGGTTAGTAGTTTCGGAATAGTACCACCTTCTTGGTTAATAAATCCTAGTGCACTTCCAGCTGAAGTAATAGGCGGTTTTCTATTTGGAATAGCAGTGGGTAAATCAATAACTAAAGAAGAATATCGGGTTTTTTAAAGCTTGAACGACGCAAATTATGTTTTTTAGCACAATAAGTGCTGGGAAACGGCAAAGATAGAACTTCAATCTCACAGATACCATCTTTTTGGTGCGGGCAGCTACCGTCACAGATGATGTCAGGCATAAATTTATCCTCCTTTTCGCTTTATCTAACTGATTAATTTATAACTTCTAATATTATAACCATATAAGCAAATACTAACTCCGGAATTCCCGGAGTTTTTTTCTAAAGATTCTCTTGAATAAATATACGTTTAAATGTATAATTATTAACAATAATTTGATCGGAGTGGTTTTTTATGAAGGTAGGAATAGTTGGAGCAACCGGATATACTGGATTGCAGTTGGTACAGTTGCTTTGGCAGCATAATGAAGCAGACTTAGTTTTGGCTACTTCCCAAAGTTATGCAGGGAAACAAATATCAGAGGTTTATCCTCACCTTACGGGATACGATCTCCTGTTGGAGGAATACAGATCGGAACTAATCAATCGTTGTGATTACTTATTTATTGCTTTACCACATGGGTTGTCAGGCCCGGTAGTAGCAGATGCTAAGGAACGTGGCGTTAAGGTAATTGATTTGGGTGCAGATTTTAGGCTGGATGCCGCGGAAGTTTATGCAGAATGGTATAAAACGGATCATACCCACCCCCAATGGCTGACGGAAGGGGTCTACGGGTTGCCGGAAATCAACAGAGGGCAAATCAAGGACGCTGCGATTGTTGCTAACCCTGGCTGTTATCCCACTAGCATCCTGCTGGCATTGGCACCTATTGCCGGGCTAGGAATTAGTGCAGACAGTATCATAGTTGATGCTAAGTCAGGGGTATCCGGGGCTGGGCGGAAACTATCGTTGACTAGCCATTTCAGCGAAGTAAACGATTCTCTGGAAGCATATGGAATCGGCAATCACAGGCATACGCCTGAAATAGAACAGGAGCTGAGTAAGTTATTTGGGCAGTCGGTTGTCCTAAGCTTTACACCTCATCTAATACCGATGACAAGGGGAATGCTAAGCACCATATATGTTTCTCTAAATGATGCTATTTCAGAAAAGCTAATTCGGCAGGCTTATCTTGACCATTATAGCCGGGAGCCGTTTGTGACAGTTTTAGATGAAGGCAGATATCCCAAAACAAAATACTGCACTGGCTCTAACAGGTGTTTTATTAACTTTAAGTTGGATAAGAGGACAAATCGTTTAGTGATAGTTTCGTCCATTGACAATCTTATGAAAGGTGCCTCCGGCCAGGCCGTTCAAAATCTCAATATTATGGCTGGAATATCGGAAACGACCGGCCTTTCAGGAACAGGTTTATTGCCGTAAAAAGGCATAATACAAGAGACCGAATTCAGGAGTTAAAATGAAGATAAGTGATCACTTGCTATGGAGAGGGAGGAATAAATATGGTTGAGTTAAAAGAGATTTCTGGTGGAATAACAGCCGTACCAGGATTTATGGCTGCTGGAGTAGCGGCGGGTTTAAAAAAAGCTAATAAAAAGGATGTGGCTTTAGTTTATAGTGACAACCCAGCTAGCGCCGCGGCAGTATTTACGAAAAATAAGGTAAAAGCAGCGCCCATTTTGGTCAATATGCAAAATCTGACTAAGGGAGAGGCTAGGGCAGTTGTAGTAAATAGCGGTAATGCTAATGCATGCACTGGGGAACAGGGATTAAAGGATGCGCGAGAGATGGTGCAGGTGGCAGCTAAAATTTTAGGAATTACCTCCGAGCAAGTGATTGTTGCTTCCACAGGAGTTATTGGGCATAATCTGCCCCTCCATAAAGTTACTGCCGGTATCGAGGAGTGTGCAGGCAGGCTGTCGGACAAAGGCGGTACCGATGCGGCTGAAGCGATTATGACTACGGATACCTATGCCAAAGAGTATGCGGTTCAGGTAAATATAGGGCAGAAGCCGGTAGTAATCGGCGGCATGGCGAAAGGGTCTGGGATGATAAATCCAAACATGGCGACTATGCTGGGCTTTTTAGCAACGGACGTAAACATATCAAAAGACTTACTTAAGATGGCCTTGACGACAGTGGCTGATGAAACTTTTAATATGATTACTGTGGATGGAGACACCAGTACTAACGACATGGTAACCTTAATGGCCACAGGCACGGCAGGTAACCCGCTTATTGAAGAAATAAATGCTGATTTTAAAGACTTTGTAGCCGCGTTAAAGCAAGTGGCAATGCATCTGGCAAAAGAAATTATCAGGGATGGAGAAGGCGCTACAAAAGTGGTTACCATTAACGTAAAAGGTGCCTACACCCAGAAGGATGCTCAGACCGCGGCCTTATCCGTAGCAAATTCCAATCTGGTAAAAACAGCCTTTTTCGGGGAGGACGCTAATTGGGGCCGAATTTTTACTGCCGTGGGATACTCCGGGGCGGAGTTTAACCCAAGTAGAGTAGATATCTCCATAGAAAGCAGCGCCGGTAAGGAGCAAATGCTTGCTCAAGGGGCTGGACTGAAGTTTGATGAACAAAAGGCCAAGAACATATTAGCGGAAAAGGAGATATCGGTTTGGATTGACTTAAATGCCGGCGACAAGGATGCTGTGGCATGGACTTGTGATTTTTCTTATGATTATGTCAAGATAAATGCGGATTATAGAACGTGAGAAAGTAGAAAGTATGAAGTATAAAGCAGAAAGTAGATAAAAGACAGTAGAGACGGGAGAAATGAATAAGAGGGTGTATAATACGATGATTAGTCCGTTAGAGAAGACAGAAATACTTATTGAGGCGTTGCCATACATTAAAAAATTCTACGGAAAGACGGTAGTTATCAAATATGGTGGAAATGCCATGATAAATGAAGACTTAACCCAAGCAGTGGTGAAGGATGTAGTACTTATGAGACTAGTGGGTATGCATCCAATTGTAGTCCACGGTGGTGGACCTGACATTAACAACCTCTTAAAAAAGATTGGAAAGCAGACCGAGTTTGTTAATGGTTTAAGGGTGACTGATAAAGAAACCATGGACATTGTAGAAATGGTATTGGCAGGTAAGGTAAATAAAAGGATAGTTTCTTTAATTAATCAAAGCGGGGGCTCTGCTATCGGTTTGAGTGGGAAAGATGGTTCTCTAATAGCGGCTAAAAAGAAGGAAACAACCGTCGTTGCCGAGGGCGGACAATTGGTCAATGTGGACCTGGGCCATGTCGGGGAGGTTGTGGATATCAATCCTGAAATAATTACTACTGTCATAGAACGAGGATATATACCAGTTATAGCACCGATTGGAGTAGGTTCCGACGGCGAAAGCTATAACATTAATGCTGATACGGCTGCAGGAGAGCTGGCTCGGGCTCTAAAAGCGGATAAGCTAGTATTATTGACTGATGTTGAGGGCATTATGTCAGACAGTAATGACAAAGACAGTCTAATTTCCTCACTGGCGGTCTCGCAAGTGTCTGGCTTAATAAAGGATGGCATTATTAGCGGCGGTATGATACCGAAAGTTGAATGTTGTGTGCGGGCCCTAGAGGGCGGGGTTGGCAGAACTCATATTGTGGATGGGCGGCTGTCCCATTCGCTGCTGTTAGAAATTTTTACCGATACTGGAATAGGCACCATGGTGGTGCCGGACGAGGAGTGAGTGTCATGAATAATAATGAATTGGTTTTAGAGGGCAAAAAGTATGTAATGAATACCTACGGCCGCCTTCCCATGGCCTTGGTAAAAGGCGAAGGGTCTTGGGTTTGGGACGCAGATGGGAAAAAATATTTGGATTTTGTAGGTGGGTTAGCTGTAAATTCTTTGGGCCATTGTCATCCTAAAGTAGCTGAAGCTATTTCACAACAATCAAAGAAGCTGCTTCATTGTTCCAACCTTTATTGGATAGAACCTCAAATTGAACTTGCTAAAATATTGGTTGAACAGTCGGGACTGGATAAAGTATTTTTCTGTAATAGTGGGGCGGAAGCCAACGAATCGGCAATTAAGTTGGCCCGCAAGTACGCTAAGACTAAGTGGGGTGACGAAAAGTACGAAATAATTACCATGAAGCAATCTTTTCATGGGCGAACTCTGGCAACCCTTACTGCAACAGGTCAGGATAAGTTTCATAAAGGCTTTGCGCCGCTGCCCCAAGGATTTAAATACGTTCCTTTTAATGATATAGAAGCTTTTAAGGATGCGATTACTCCAAATACCTGTGCTGTCCTATTAGAGCCCGTGCAAGGTGAGGGAGGCGTCTACGAGGCGGAATATGAGTATTTACGAAAGGTGAAACAAGTCTGTGAAGACAATGATATGCTACTGATCTTTGATGAGGTTCAGTGTGGCCTAGGCAGAACCGGAAAATGGTTTGCTTATGAACATTACGGCGTTATGCCACATATTCTTTCTTTAGCCAAAGCATTGGCTGGCGGAGTTGCTATTGGCGCCATGCTGGCTCAGGAAGAGGTTGCTTCAGGCTTTCAACCTGGCGATCATGCTTCCACATTTGGGGGCAATCCCTTGGCCTGTGCGGCAGGAGTAGCGGCTATGACAGCAATAGAAAAGGAAAATATACTGGACAATGTTAATAAGGTAAGCAGCTATTTCAAAGAACAATTAATGGTTTTGCAAGAAGAATTCAAAATGATTGAAGATATTAGAGGGAAAGGCTTGATAATCGGCGTTGAGCTGGGTCAAGATGCAGGAAACATCGTTGATTACTGCAAGGATCAAGGGTTATTAATTAACTGTATTGGCGGGAAAATACTGCGTTTTTTACCGCCGTTAAACACCACAACAAATCAGGTAGATATCTGCATTAATATTCTTAAACAGGCTCTTTCCAAGGAGGTATAGTCTCGTGGAAGCAATTTTGGCGCTGGAGGACGGAAAAGTATATCGGGGTAAGGGGTTTGGCGCCGAAGGTACTGTTTTTGGTGAAGTGGTTTTTAATACCGGCATGACCGGTTACCAGGAAGTGCTTACGGACCCTTCTTACACAGGGCAAATTGTTACCATGACCTACCCGTTGATCGGAAATTATGGTGTAAATAGAAAAGACGAAGAGTCCACCGGCCCAAAAGTGCAAGGGTTCGTGGCTCGCGAAATCTGTTCCAAGCCTAGTAATTGGCGCAGCAAACAGACTGTTGATGATTATTTAAAGAGCTATAATGTCGTTGGGATTAGCGGTATTGATACACGTGCGCTGACCCGAAGGATTCGGGCAAAAGGTACCTTGAGAGGTGCTATTACAACTAATAATGAGTTTGTAGCACAGCCGGAAAAATTAATTTCAGAGATAGAGCAGTTTTCCACCAACAGTCCGGAACTGGTGCGCTCTGTGACCACTTCTCAAGTTTATCATCTCAAAGGAACTGGACCTAAAGTGGTGGTATTGGACTTCGGAATTAAACAAAACATTCTCAGAATGCTGCAGGCAAAAGGGTGGGACATTTCAGTCGTCCCTAGTAACACCAAAAAAGAAGCTATTCTAAAGCTAAAGCCTCAGGGGCTGTTTCTGTCCAACGGGCCGGGAGATCCGAAAGATGTTCCCGAAGCCGTAGAGACAGTGAAGGCACTGATGGAGAAAATTCCTATGACAGGGATATGCTTGGGGCATCAAATACTTGGATTAGCATTGGGATGTGAAACCTATAAGCTAAAGTTCGGGCATCGGGGCAGCAACCATCCGGTGAAAGATATCTTGCGGGACCGAACATTTATCACCTCCCAGAACCATGGTTACGCCATTAGTGCTAAGAAACTTCCCGCTGAAGTGGAGGTTACCCATAAGAATCTAAATGACAATACAGTAGAGGGCTTACGCGTTAAGAACAAACCCATTTTTAGCGTCCAATATCATCCGGAAGCAGCACCGGGGCCGGAAGATTCTCGCTATTTGTTTGATGAGTTCACGGAAGTGATTAGAAATATTATTTAGAAGAAGGATGATAGGAATACCCTCAAGACAAGGAGGTGCTCCATTTGCCAAAAATTAATTCACTGAAAAAAGTAATGGTCATTGGGTCGGGACCTATAGTTATCGGTCAGGCGGCAGAATTTGACTATGCGGGAACGCAAGCATGCAAGGCATTGCGGGAAGAAGGGCTGGAGGTCGTCCTTGTTAACTCTAATCCTGCAACAATTATGACTGACGAAGATGTGGCAGATCGAGTTTATATAGAACCGCTAAATGTCCAGACCTTGGAACGGATTATTGCCCTAGAGCAACCCCAAGGACTTCTGCCGACCCTTGGCGGCCAGACCGGGCTTAACTTAGCGGTGGAATTGTCAGAGCAGGGTATTTTAGACCGTTATAGTGTGCAGCTGTTAGGAACGTCTGTCACTTCCATAAAGAAGGCAGAAGCCAGGGACGAGTTTAAACAGTTAATGCTGGATATTGGGGAACCTATCCCGGAAAGTATTATAGCTGAGAATTTTGTCCAAGCGCAGAACTTTACATCGCAAATTGGTTATCCTGTCATTGTGCGTCCTGCATATACCTTGGGCGGCAGCGGCGGTGGAATTGCTCGTAATAATAAACAGCTAGAAGAGATCGTCAGTAAGGGATTGAAACTTAGCTTAATCGGTCAGGTGCTTTTGGAGAAAAGCGTTGCCGGTTGGAAAGAGATAGAATATGAAGTGATGCGGGACGGTAAAAATAATTGCATTACTATTTGTAATATGGAGAATATTGACCCAGTGGGCATCCATACCGGCGACAGCATTGTAGTGGCACCTTCACAGACGCTTTCAGATAAAGAATACCAAATGCTGCGCAGCGCATCCATTAAGATTATTAGGGCCCTGGCAGTAGAAGGCGGCTGCAATGTGCAATTTGCCTTAGATACAGATAGCATGGACTACTATGTAATAGAAGTAAATCCCAGGGTTAGTCGCTCCAGTGCTTTGGCCTCCAAGGCGACCGGCTATCCTATAGCGAAAATGGCCGCAAAGATTGCCATTGGTTTAGGCCTGGACGAGTTGACAAATCCTGTGACCGGAAAGACAAGTGCATGTTTTGAACCGGCCTTGGATTATGTAGTGGTGAAGATACCCCGTTGGCCATTTGATAAATTTGTATCTGCCGAACGGCGGTTGACCACACAAATGAAGGCCACCGGTGAAGTAATGGCAATTGACCGTAACTTTGAAGCGGCATTATTAAAGGCCATCCGATCTTTAGATAGCGGCTATTACGGACTACGTATTCCAGATTCTTTGATATGGTCCGACATGCAAATAGAGCATAAATTAACTTTTGCAGATGATGAAAGGATATTTGCTGTTGCAGAAGCATTTAGACGGGATTGGGCGGTTAAAGAAGTACAACTGCTTAGTAAAATTGACAAATTCTTTTTAGAGAAGATTAAGTATCTGGTTTCCTTGGAACAGCATCTTACTCGAGAGGGTTTGTCCAAGGATCTTCTTCAAGAACTTAAAACGTGCGGATTTTCAGATTATCAAATTGCCAAAATATTAGGCGTCAGCACGCAAGAAATCCGAGACTTCCGCAAAAAATCAGGCATAGTGCCGGTCTATAAAGTGGTGGATACTTGCGCTGCGGAGTTTGAAGCAGATACTCCTTATTTCTACTCCAGCTATGACGAGGAAAATGAGGCCATCCCTTCTCAAACAAAAAAGGTGTTAGTTATTGGCTCAGGGCCTATTCGTATTGGACAGGGCATAGAGTTTGACTACTGTTCGGTGCATTCAGTATGGGCACTAAAAGATGCGGGGATACAATCTATCATAATAAATAATAATCCCGAAACAGTCAGCACGGATTTTGATACATCCGACAGGTTGTACTTTGAACCGTTGACATTGGAAGATGTACTTAATATCGTTGATACTGAACAGCCTGACGGAGTAATTGTGCAGTTTGGCGGTCAAACTGCCATTAATCTGGCAAACGGCTTAGCTGAACACGGAGTGACTTTGCTTGGGACCTCCGTAGAATCCATAGATGCAGCGGAGAATAGGGATAAGTTTGAACAACTCCTTAAGTCATTAGGTATTCCCCAATCTGAAGGACGAGTAGTTACACAGGTTGATGATGCCATATTAGTGGCAAAGGAACTGGGTTTTCCAGTGCTTGTACGCCCTTCTTATGTAATTGGCGGTCGAGCTATGGAGGTAGTACATGGCCTGGAGGAATTAAAAAGTTATATTGCCACAGCCGTAAAAGTATCACCTAAACATCCCATTTTGATTGATAAGTATATAAAAGGTAAAGAGGTTGAGGTAGACGCAATTTCTGACGGAAACGATACCCTGATACCCGGGATTATGGAACACATCGAAAGGGCGGGCATTCATTCCGGTGACAGTATGGCGGTTTACCCCCCTCGTAGTCTGTCAGCGGCTGAAGTTGATCAGATAGTGGGGTATACTCAGCGTATAGCCAAAGCATTAAAAATACTTGGTCTAATAAACATCCAGCTTGTTGTGGAGAATGGAAAAGTGTATGTGCTGGAGGTTAATCCGCGCGCTTCAAGAACTGTCCCCATCTTAAGCAAAGTGACTGGTATACCAATGGTGAAGGTGGCAACTCAAGCAATGCTTGGGTTTACAATTAAAGAACAGGGATACTCACCGGGATTAAAAACCCCAATTGATTTCTTTGCCGTTAAAGTGCCCGTCTTTTCTTTTGAAAAATTGATAAAGGTTGAGACCTCTCTAGGTCCTGAAATGAAATCTACTGGCGAGGTTATGGGGTTAGATAAGACTTTTGCCGGTGCGCTTTTCAAGGCAATGTCAGGGGCAGGGTTAAAAATTCCATCTGAAGGGAAAGTCATGTTGTCATTGGCCAATAAAGATAAAAAGGAATCAATTGGTCTAGCGCAGGAACTTGTTTCAATGGGTTTTTGTTTGGTAGGGACCAAAGGAACGGTTGGTTACTTGCGGCAAAAAGGGATTGATATTGAAACATTGGGTCCGAATGCCGAAAATAATATTGAAGAATATATTCGTAACGGCGAAGTTAATTTGGTCATTAATACTTTTACAAAAGGAAAAGTGCCTGACCGGTTTGGCTTTAGGTTGCGCCGTGCAGCCACCGAGTATGGAATTCCCTGCTTAACTTCCTTGGATACGGCAATGAGTCTAGCAGAAATAATCAGAATGAGCCAAAACTATACAAAATTGGACTGTCTTGCACTCCAGGATTATTTACAATCGGAGAAAAATGGCAGCAAGAGCAGAAAAGGAGTTGTTTAGGTAGAAATTATTGGATAAACTAGGGGATGAGAAGAAATTAATATACCTTTCAATATATTTTAAGGGGGAGTACCTAGTGACCTTGTTTAAAACCGTCGGCACTGAGCTGCGTGGTAAGGATTTTTTAAGTTTAAATGATTTTACTCCTGAAGAGCTTACCTTTCTTTTAGATTCTGCTGTTGAATTGAAAGACCTGCAAAAGAATGGTGAGCCACACCACTTCTTAAGAGGTAAAATTTTAGCTATGATTTTTGATAAGAAGTCAACTAGAACGCGAGTATCTTTTGAGGCTGGGATTTACCAACTAGGAGGACAAGGGTTCTATCTTAGCGGCTCGGACCTGCAGTTGGGGCGCGGTGAAACTATAGAAGATACTGCCAAAGTTATGGCGCGCTATGTAGAAGGGATTATGATACGTACCTTTTCCCATCAGGCGGTGGAAGAACTGGCAAAGGCTGCTAAAATTCCGGTGATCAACGGGTTAACTGATTTACTGCATCCGTGCCAAGTGTTAGCTGATTTAATGACTATCAGAGAGTATAAGAACAGGTTAAAAGGAATTAAAGTAGCTTATGTTGGAGACGGCAATAATATGGCCCATTCCTTAATTCATGGGTGTACAAAAATGAATATGGAGATTAGAGTGGCGACACCTTTGGGATATGAACCGGCAGCAGAATTTGTGGAAGCGGCTGCTAGTAATCTCGGTAATGTTATTTTAACTCAAGATGTCTATGAAGCTGTTAACGGTGTGGATGTGCTTTATACTGATGTTTGGGCCAGCATGGGCCAAGAAGAAGAACAGGTAGAGCGTAGGAAGGCATTTGAGGCATACCAAATTAATAGTAAGCTTTTGGCCGCTGCCAAGAAGGACGCTATAGTAATGCATTGTTTACCGGCTCACAGGGGTGAGGAAATTACGGCAGAGGTAATTGATGGACCACAATCGGTAGTATTTGATCAAGCTGAAAACAGACTGCATGCCCAAAAAGCAATAATGGCAGCAGTAATGTAAAAGAATTTAGGAGGTATTTAGGTATGAAAAAAATTGTGCTGGCGTATTCCGGCGGATTAGATACATCAATAATCATTCCTTGGCTGAAGGAAAACTATGGCTATGAGGTTATTGCCATGGCAGCAGATGTGGGGCAAGGGGAAGAGCTTGAGCCGCTACATGAAAAGGCTGCCAAAACCGGGGCCGAAAAGCTTTACATTGAAAATGTGACAGAGGAGTTCTTAACGGATTTTGTATGGCCTACGCTGAAGGCTGGTGCTGTATATGAAGGAAAATACTTGCTGGGTACTTCCTTTGCCCGCCCGCTGATTGCCAAAAAGCTGGTAGAGATCGCACATAAAGAGGGAGCCGAGGCAATTTCTCACGGTGCTACCGGCAAAGGTAATGACCAAGTACGTTTTGAACTGACGGTTAAAGCATTGGATCCGGATTTAAAAATAATTGCTCCTTGGCGGGAGTGGGACATAAAGTCTCGGGATGACGCCATTGATTATGCTAAAAAGCGGGGAATTTCCATTCCGGTTACGAAAGAACGTCCTTACAGTATGGATCGCAATATCTGGCATTTAAGCCATGAAGGTGGAGACCTGGAGGACCCATGGAACGAGCCTAAAGGTGATGTATATATGATAATTACTCCACCGGAAAAAGCACCGGATAGGCCTACTTATATAGAAGTTGAGTTTCAAGAGGGAATACCGATAGCCGTTGACGGTGAAAAATTACCGCCGGTTAAATTAATGGAGAAACTTAATCAGGTAGCTGCGGCAAATGGTGTCGGTATCGTTGATATGGTAGAAAACAGATTGGTTGGTATGAAATCACGCGGGATTTATGAGACTCCGGGCGGCACCGTTCTTTACACTGCCCACAAGGAACTTGAATATTTAACATTAGATAGAATGACCATGCACTATAAGGAGCAGATAGCCGGAAAGTACGCAGAATTAGTCTATGACGGAGTATGGTATTCACCATTACGTGAAGCACTGGATGCTTTTGTGGATATCACTCAGCGGACCGTGACCGGGACAGTGAGATTAAAGCTCTATAAAGGAAATTGCAGTCCGGCTGGTGCTAAGTCAAAATACTCCCTGTATAGCGAAGAATTTGCGACCTTTGGTGAAGACCAGGTCTATGATCAAAAAGATGCTGAAGGCTTTATAAATCTATTCGGATTGCCGTTAAAGGTACGTGCGTTAATGGGAAAAAAGCTAAAAT
Organism: Bacillota bacterium; assembly: GCA_016278515.1. Taxonomy (GTDB): domain Bacteria; phylum Bacillota; class JADQBR01; order JADQBR01; family JADQBR01; genus JADQBR01. The sequence goes on along the minus strand of JADQBR010000106.1, from coordinate 10,359 downwards.
AGAGGTGTGTTAGAAATGAAACTTTGGGGTGGCAGGTTCACAAAAGAAACGGATAAGTTAGTGGAGGATTTTCATTCCTCCATTTCTTTTGACCATAAACTATATCAGTACGATATCAGAGGCAGTATTGCCCATGCCAGAATGCTGGGTAAGACAGGCGTCATATCGTCAGAGGAAGCGGATGAGATTATTAAGGGCCTACAAGGCATTTCGGCAGATTTGGAAACGGGGAAAGTTGAACTTAACGTCCAGGCCGAAGATATTCACATGAATATTGAACAACTTCTCACTCAACGAATCGGTGATGTGGGAAAGAAATTACATACGGGACGCAGCCGAAATGACCAAGTGGCTCTAGATACCCGACTATATATGAAAAATGAGCTAAAGGAGACGGCTTATCTATTAATAGAAGTTCAAAAAGCGATAGTGGAAGTGGCTGAAAAAAATGTCCGTACCATTATGCCTGGATATACCCATCTGCAAAAGGCACAGCCAATTACCTTTGCCCATCATCTTATGGCTTACTTTGAAATGTTTCAGAGGGATTGGGAGCGTCTATATGATTGTTATAAACGCACTGATGTCTGCCCCTTAGGGGCCGGAGCCTTAGCCGGGACCACTTTCCCCATTGATCGTAACATGGTTGCTGAGGAACTGGGCTTCGCCGGAATTACTGGAAACAGTTTGGATGCCGTAAGCGACCGGGACTATCTTGTTGAATACACCGCTGCCGCAGCTCTCATTATGACGCATCTAAGTCGGTTCTGTGAGGAAATTATTCTTTGGGCCTCTCATGAATTTGCATTTATTGATTTGGATGATGCTTACAGTACCGGTTCGAGTATTATGCCGCAAAAGAAAAACCCTGATGTGGCGGAGCTGATCAGAGGTAAAACCGGCCGGGTTTACGGTCATTTAGTGGGCTTACTAACTATGATCAAGGGTCTGCCTTTAGCCTATAATAAAGATTTACAAGAGGATAAAGAAGCGATTTTTGATGTAGTGGATACGGTTAAGAAGAGTTTGTTAGTCTTTGCCCCTATGCTGGCAACAATCAAAGTAAGTGAGAATAGAATGTACCAAGGGGCCCAGGGCGGTTTTACAAATGCAACGGATGTAGCTGACTACTTGGTGAATAAAGGGATGGGCTTCCGTGATGCCCACCGGGTAGTAGGCGAATTAGTACTGTGGGCAATCAAGGAAGGCCGGAATCTGACGGAAATGACTCTGGAAGAATACCAGGAACTGAGCTCCTTATTTACAGAGGACATATTCCAGGCAATCTCTATTGAAGCATGTGTAGAACGAAGAGATGTACATGGAGGACCGGCGCCGGGTAAGGTGGCAGCGGCCATCGATTTGGCAAAAAAGGTAATAGAGACAAACAAAAGAGACATATAATGGGACAATAGATAATAATTAACGGCAGGAATTTGTTGATTTATGTGGAAATGAAATTGTAAACTAAGTAAGGCGGATTAGTAGTATGGAAGGATGGTAGGATATGAAGTTGTTTGTAACCTTAATTTATGTCTGCATTATTTTAGCTATAGCAGTGGTTAACATGAAAAAATCCATACCGCAGAGGACTTTATTCTAGGGAGTCGGACTACCGGTCCCTGGATTTCTGCATTTACATACGGCGCGACTTATTTTCCGCCGTATTATTTATTTACCCAGGCAAGACCGATTTGAGGGTTAGTTCGGCTGCGACATTCCTTCCACTAATAGTTGTTCCCGCATTAAGCATGGATGTTCACAGGAACAGCTGACAAAGGTATTTAGTGATGAATAGGATACTGGTCAAGTATCTGAAAAGGGCTGGTGACACATGATTTGGGATAATGATTTAGAGTGTTTGGACAGAAAGCAACTGGAGAAATTGCAGCTTGAACGACTGAAGCAAACTGTACAAAAGGTATATGACAAAGTGCCGCTTTATAGGAAGCAGTTTGATAAAAAAGGATTGAGGCCGGGTGATATTAATTCCTTGGATGATTTAAGGCTGCTGCCGTTTACCACCAAGGATGACTTGCGTGATAACTATCCTTTTGGATTGTTTGCCGTACCTCAAGAGGAAGTAGTTAGAGTACATGCATCATCAGGGACTACGGGTAAACCGGTAGTTGTCGGTTATACGGCAGATGATATGGAAATGTGGACCGGGTTGGTGGCACGGATGGTTACTATGGCAGGTGTTACATCTAAGGATGTCGCCCAGGTGGCTTTCGGATACGGCCTTTTTACCGGTGGCTTTGGTCTGCATTATGGCTTAGAAAGAGCAGGTGCTACTGTGGTGCCTGCATCGGGAGGAAACACAGAAAAACAGATTATGCTAATGCAGGATTTTGGCACTACTGTCTTAATTAGCACACCCAGTTATGCGCTATATTTGGCCGAGGTTGCACAAATGAAGGGTATTGATCCGCGAAAGGACTTGAAAGTAAGGTTAGGACTATTTGGTGGTGAACCATGGACTGAGGAAATGCGCGCCGAAATAGAACAACGATGGGATATGAAGGCAACTGACAATTACGGCCTTAGCGAAGTATTGGGACCTGGTGTCTCAGGTGAATGCCAATATGCGTGCGGGCATCATATTGCTGAAGATCATTTTATTGTGGAAACAATTAATTCAGATACTGGGGAACCAGTAAAACCAGGGGAAGAAGGAGAACTTGTCTTTACAAGCCTTACTAAACAGGCGTTTCCTGTTATCCGTTTTAGAACCAAAGATATTTCAGTTATTAACCAGGAACAATGTAAGTGCGGTCGTACTACGGCACGCATGCGTAAGGTTACAGGACGCACTGATGATATGCTGATTATTCGCGGCGTTAACGTATTTCCTTCACAGATTGAAAGCGTCCTAGTCAATATGGAAGGGTTATCTCCCCATTATAGATTAAATGTTACCAGGAAAGGTTTTCTCGACGAAATGGAAGTGTTGGTGGAGGTTTCCGAAAACACTTTTGACGGGCGTTTTAAAGAGTTGGAGAGGTTGGAAAAAGAGATCAAAGAAAAGTTATACACGGTCTTATCCGTTAATGCAAGGGTTCGTTTGGTAGAACCGCATACATTAGAACGCACATCCGGAAAGTCAAAAAGGGTGTATGATTACAGAAATCAAGAAGGGGGATAATTATGAAAAATTTGCTATCAGGAAACGAAGCCATAGCTCGAGGAGCATATGAAGCAGGTGTCACAGTTGCTACGGCCTATCCCGGTACCCCTAGTACCGAAATTGTTGAGACAGTAGCAAAATATCCGGAGATTTACTCTGAATGGGCACCCAACGAAAAAGTCGCTTTGGAAGTAGGCATTGGTGCTTCTATTGCTGGAGCGAGAGTGCTGGTTGCGATGAAACATGTTGGGGTCAATGTGGCTGCCGATCCATTATTTACGTTTTCATACACGGGTGTTAATGGTGGTTTGGTGTTAATTTCTGCCGGTGATCCAGGCATGCACAGTTCTCAAAATGAGCAAGACAACCGTTATTATGCTAAATTTGCAAAAGTTCCTATGCTGGAACCCAGTAGCAGCCAAGAAGCAAAAGATATGGTGAAAGCGGCTTATTTATTAAGTGAAACATTTGATACGCCGGTGATGGTTCGGACCACTACACGCATAGCCCATTCACAAACACCGGTGGATACAGAAAAGAGACAAGAATGTCAGCTGAAAGAGTATGTCAAAAATCCGAAGAAATATGTTATGATTCCTGCTTACGGCCGTATGCGCCACAAAGTGGTGGAAGAGAGACGGATGGCTTTAGAGAAGGAAAGTGATGCTTCCCCATGGAACCGCATTGAATGGGGCGATAAGAAAATAGGCATCATAACTAGCGGTATAAACTACCAATATGTTAAGGAAGCAGCAGGAAGTGCATCAATTCTTAAGTTAGGGATGATTAATCCTCTGCCGAAAAAAGTAATTACTGAATTTGTCTCCCAAGTGGATGAAGTCTACGTGGTGGAGGAGTTGGAGCCATTTATAGAAGAACAAGTTAAGTCTTGGGGATTAAGTGTAATTGGTAAAGACGTTTTTCCAAGGACAGGTGAATTTAGCCCGGAGTTAATCGCTGAGAAACTGTTGGGTCAAACAGGCGCAGAGGAAGCGGCTGCAGCGGCGGAACAGCCAATCCCGGTTAGGCCGCCGGTGTTATGCCCAGGCTGCCCCCATAGAGGCATGTATTACGTTATCAATAAATTGAAACTAAAGGTTACCGGTGACATTGGTTGCTATACATTAGGTGCCTTGCCGCCATTAGAGGCTATGGATTCTTGTATTTGTATGGGTGCCAGTATTGGTACGGCTTTAGGTATGGAAAAAGCCAGAGGCAAAGAGTTCGGTCAAAAATTGGTAGCGATAATTGGGGATTCCACCTTTATGCATTCCGGTATTACAGGCTTGTTAGATGTGGTTTATAACAAAGGTACCACGACGACTATTATCTTAGATAACAGAACTACCGCTATGACTGGTCACCAGGACAATCCAGGAACAGGCTATACAGTTAATAAAGAAGAAACTGTAGAGGTAGATTTGCTTAACTTGGTGAAGGCTTTGGGTATTAAGAGAGTTATTGAGGTAGACCCTTATGACTTAGACAAGGTTGAAGAAATTCTCAAGGAAGAAACCGTAGCAGACGAGCCATCAGTGATTATTGCCAAACGTCCTTGTGCCTTGTTGGATAAATCAGTACAGCCTCCTATGGCTATTGATCAAGATAAATGCACCGGCTGCAAACGCTGTATGAAGTTGGGATGCCCTGCTATAGTCTTAGATGGGGAAGAGATAACAATAAATTATACCCAATGTAACGGATGTGAACTCTGTATCCAGGTATGCCGTTTCGATGCCATAGGGAAAGCAGGTGATAAATAATGATTAAGCCAGTGGATATCCTAATAGTAGGTGTAGGGGGGCAGGGAACAGTCCTGGCGAGCAAAATATTGGCACAGGTTGGGCTGGAAATTGGTGTTGACGTGAAGGTTTCTGAGATACACGGCATGGCCCAGAGGGGCGGGTCTGTCGTCACTCAAGTGCGGTTTGGACAAAAAGTACACTCTCCCATTATTAAAAAAGGGGGAGCCGATATTATATTGGCCTTTGAAAAACTTGAGGCTTTAAGATGGTTGGATTACCTGAGCGGGGATGGTCAGATTATCGTTAACGATCAGCAGATTGACCCCATGCCGGTAATTATGGGTGCTGTGCAATATCCCCAGGGCATTTTGGATACTATTAATAACAGTGCAGCTAACACGCTTGTAATTGACGCCTTAACGCTTGCCAAAGAGGCTGGAAATATTAAAACTGCCAATGTGGTACTTTTGGCTATATTAGCACGACAGTTAGATGTTCCTAAAGAAGTTTGGCTGAAGGCGTTGGAGAATATCGTTCCGGCTAAGTTTTTTGAGGTTAACAGAAAGGCATTTGAATTAGGATATAAATAAATGAAAAAAATATATAATTAATATAGGTTCTAAAATGCCTTTTAATTGGAGGTCGTTAAATGTTTATAGTAGCTGTCAGGGGTACAAACAGTTGGTTTGAATGTGAGACTGAAATTGATGCTGCGAGGAAGATTAATCTGCTATTGGAAAACTACCCTCAAGATCGCATACTTGTGGCTGAAGAGTTGGCATTAACGGTTGTCGATGGAGATATTACAATTGAAGAAGGCGAGTACGAAGACAATTAACGAGTATTAAGTAAAGGTATTTATTCAAAAGAAGTTCGGAGTGTTCAATCTGCTCCGGACTTTTTGCTGTATTTATTCCAATATAGCAAAAACTGGTATGGATTTATCCACTGACCTTCGTGGGTCATAATTCCTAAGTGAAGATGATCAGGAGTACCTTCCGCATTGCCCGTATCTCCCATATAACCAATGATTTCTCCCGAGAGAACACTGTCCCCTTTGCTTAGGTCATTGCGATAATCGCTAAGGTGAGCATAGTATAGATAATTACCATGAATATCACGAATACCTACCCGTTTTCCCCCGAGTTGGTTCCAACCCAGTTTTTCTATCCTGCCGGCGGTAATTGATAAGATAGGAGTGCTTTGTTTGGCGAAGATATCAGTTCCCTGGTGCTTTCGTTTGCCTGAGTCTCTGTCGGCTCCCCAAGTATTTTTATAGGTAAGTTGTTTACTTTGGACAGGGAAAACGTATTGGGGAGAAAAATAGTATCCAAATCTCTTTATTTGCCTAGCGTGGTGCAGCATCAATTTAAGTTCATGCTCATCAAAAATTTTTTCAAAAAACTGTATTTCAGAAGCGGACTCTTTGATAACTGCCGCTTGGTTCATTATTTCTTCTGTGGTTGCTTTTCGGCGGGTTTGCAGATAAAAACTTACCAAGAGGCTCCAATCCAACCCGTAAGTTCTCGCAGCAGTTTGGCATTGATAAACTAAATCTGCCTCAAGGCTACTAGCTAATAGATATCCTTCCTGTTCGTATCGATTACGTTCCCTAACATACCAAGTTCCAACTAAAAGAAGGATTAAAAGTAGTATAAGACTTTTACTATATCTCGTGCTAGTGCGTGGGTTATTAAACATTTGAAAATCACCCCTAAATACTTTTTATTCCTTATGGGTGGACATTATTCGTATTATTAATTTGTTTGAGGTAAATACTATCCATAACATTTTAAAAAGGGCGGGATTAGGTATGGCTGTTAGCACAAGCAGACTTTGGATTTTGTTAGGAATTTTAATGGTAGTGATAATGTTGGTTTTGGCTCTTATTGTCTCGACCCCGCCTCAAAAGAAGCCGCAACCGGATACCCCGCCTAAATGGAATGATACTCCAAACAATGTTCGGAATGATTGGCAATATAGTCCCAGCACCCATGACCGAAATGCGGTTACCTGAAAATGGCTTAAATGACAAAACACATTCCTTATCGGTCTTTTGATGGCCGGTTATTTTTTTGCACTGCTTCGGTTAGAGGCAAAATAATATGACACTCTTTATTGAAAAAATAATAAATAGTATAAAACATTTAATTGGCATTTCAGTAATATATATGTGTAAAGGGTAATTAGTAGTAATGGGTGGATAGGGGTTATTTATTAACATTTTTAAGGGGGTATATTTTTGTGTCCAAAGTTACTTTAACAGTTATTAAAGCTGATGTCGGAGGATTCGTGGGGCATTCAAGCGTGCACCCGAAACTATTGGAAAAGGCGAAGGAGTGTCTTTTAAGATCGGATCTATTGGAAGATTTTCATGTCACTCACGTGGGGGACGATATTAATTTAATCATGACACATTACCATGGCGTTGATTACGAATCGGTTCACCAGTTGGCTTGGGAAACCTTTAAGAATTGTACAGAGGTGGCCAAAGAGTTGAAACTCTATGGTGCAGGTCAAGACCTATTAAAAGATGCGTTTTCCGGTAATATCAAAGGTTTGGGTCCAGGGGTCGCAGAAATGGAATTTGAGGAAAGGAAAAGTGAACCAGTTATTGTCTATATGGCTGATAAAACAGAGCCTGGTGCATGGAATTTTCCACTGTATAAAATATTTGCAGATCCCTTCAACACTATTGGTCTGGTGATTGATCCTAAGATGCATGACGGTTTTCGTTTTGAAGTGCACGATCTAATTGAAAGCAAAAGGATATTTTTTGATGCACCGGAAGAGCTTTATGACTTATTAATATTCATCGGCGCTCCAGGCCGTTTTTGCATAAAATCCATTTTTTCAAAAAATACTGGTGATATTGCGGCTACTTCCAGCACTCAACGCTTAAATATAATGGCTGGGAGATATGTAGGCAAAGATGACCCGGTCTGCATAGTAAGGTGTCAAAGCGGTCTGCCTGCCGTAGGCGAGGCAGTCGAACCTTTTGCTAATCCCCATTTGGTTTCCGGATGGATGCGGGGTTCCCATACTGGACCCTTAATGCCAGTCAGCGTTGACCAGTCAAATCCAACACGATTTGATGGTCCGCCTCGTGTTGTTGGTTTGGGTTTTCAACTAGCAAATGGCAAATTGATTGGGCCTCAGGATTTCTTTGCGGATCCTTCTTATGATAAAGCACGTGAGATGGCTAATGACATTGCCAATTATTTGAGGCGTCTCGGACCTTTTGAGCCTCATAGGCTGCACCTGGATGAAATGGAATACACCACCATGCCCCAGGTAATGGCAAAGCTAAAAGACCGTTTTGTCGATATCAATGACCAAGGCGAAGTCGCTGCCGGAATAGACTAAACGAAACTCTAATACCATTCTCAAATAGCTTGAAACCTTGGTTTTTCTATCGACCGAGAGTTCAAGCTATTCTCTGTTTATCTAAGTTTAAAAAATGAAAAATTTGCATCTAAAATCTTTCTTGACAGTAAGTCTTGTTCTATGTTTTAATTGATTTGCTTATAAATAAGATAGTAAATTAAAGGGGTTAATTGAGGAAGGGGGTGCTGGTAATGGGTCTAGACCAAACCAGAACACCAATATTTGAAGCGCTTAAGGACTATATTGATAAAGGAACTGTGCCATTTCATGTGCCCGGGCATAAGCAAGGTACAGGGGTGCCGGAATTTACGGCTTTTGTGGGACAGAACGTGATGTCTATGGACCTGAGCTGTATGCCTGGTCTTGATAATATCTGTAACCCCAGGCATGCAATCAAGGAAGCCGAGGAATTAGCCGCCGAGGCATACAAAGCGGACCGAGCATATTTTTTAACTAATGGCACTACTTCTGGTATCCAGGCAATGATTATGAGTGTCTGTCAACATGGAGACGAAATCATTCTGCCAAGGAACGCCCATAAGTCGGCTATTGGCGGTCTTATATTGAGTGGAGCTAAGCCGGTCTATATTGAACCGCAGTTGCAACGCGATTTTGGGGTGTCTATGGGCGTCACACCGGAGCAGGTTGAGAAAACACTGCAGCGGCATCCCCATGCGAAAGCAGTCTTTCTCATTAACCCCAATTATTATGGCACTGCATCTGATTTAAAACGAATTGTTGAGATTGCACATGCTGCCGAAGTTCCGGTAGTTATAGATGAAGCGCACGGTGCACACTTCTATTTTAGCGAGGAACTGCCCTTATCCGCCATGGAAGCAGGAGCGGATTTAGCGGCTACCAGCACCCATAAACTTGCAGGCTCTTTGACCCAAAGTTCGCTGTTGCTTTTAAAAGAAGGTTTGATAAATCCCCAGAGAGTTAAATCCGTCTTAAACTTGGGCCAGACTACCAGCCCGTCTTATATATTATTAGCGTCCTTAGATGTGGCGAGAAAACAGATGGCCTTGCGCGGCAAGGAAATGGTTACAGACGCTTTAGAGAAAACAAGGTGGCTAAGAACGCAATTTTCAAGGCTGGGATTAAGCATGTTGGATGAGCAGTTAATTGGCGGCCCAGGATGCTATGATTTTGATATCACGAAAGTTACTGTTAATGTCAAGGATATTGGTATGTCAGGATACGAGATGGAATACATCCTGCGCAGCAAATACCATATCCAAGTAGAACTTTCCGACCTTTATAATGTTATTTTCCTTATGTCTATTGGTGATACATGGGACCGTGTTCATAAATTGTTAAAGGCCATGGAAGAAATTGCAGTGGAAAGGCCCGTTAGCAATTTAGTGCGTTACCTGCCATCATTGCCCGAAGTGCCTAGCTTGAGCGTGTTGCCCCGGGAAGCGTTCTATAGCCAGACAAGAGTAATACCGCTTGAAGAAGCGTCTGGCGAAATTAGTGCAGAATCGATTATGGCATATCCACCTGGGATTCCCTTAGTTTGCCCCGGGGAAATGATTACCCAGGAATTGATTGATTATGTATTTATTTTGAAAAAGGAAAATGCCGACCTGCAGGGACCTGAGGACCCCACCTTACAGAATATTAAAGTAATAAAAGAAGTACATCCTCTATCCTTGTTGGGAAGCGAAGAGGTTGTCAGTTAAACCAGAGCATAAGTTCTGGTTTATTTTTTTAATAAAATTTTTATAAAAGCTAATAATAATAAATGAGATAAAGATTTTGCAGGAAATCTATTAGAAATGTAGAATACTTATCTGCTTTCATAAATCATAAAATGTATTATAGCGATTGAAGTGAAATGCATTATAGGGTTGAAGTGGCTGCCAAAAAAGCGGCTGCTTACGAGCTTTAGCGGAGGTGAGATCGGTGGTTTGGGGTGTATTTTTCGTAGTGAGTGTACTTCTTTTTCTGGGTTACTATTTATATAGACAAGGGAAAGATCCGGGAACAAAACTGTTTCCTCGTAACAAGGCATAACAGGCGTAACAACGCCTGTTTTTTTGATGTATAGGAAATTATGGGTTGTGGATAATTTCCTATACATTGGGGTTGTTAAGG
>JADQBR010000048.1 GCA_016278515.1 Bacillota bacterium | reverse complement strand
CCAACCGCATTTTTTCGCCGATAATATAATGTCCACCAGCTCCTTGCAGAATTCGCCGGTTGGTTTCAGGGTTAAATCCGGTATCTTGTACCATCACAACACGACCTAGTTTCCAATTGTTTAAGTCCCGCTTTACTTCTTCAACGACATTTTGGTCAGAGGTGTTTCCTGGCCAGACCCAGCATCTGACGGGAATCCCGTTACGATTTACAGCAAAGGCAATAACAACCTGAGCCAGTTCAGGGTGGTTATCTTTACCATGGCCACGTTTTCGAAAACCATCCTGCTCATCTGTATCCTCGTCTTCATTTTCAATTTCAAAGTAGGTGGTTGTGGTGTCAAGGAATAACAGATCCACTTCCATGTTAAAAAGATTGGCGACTGAGAAGAAGACATCATGCTGTATTTTTTCAGAGGCTTCCAATAAAAAATCCATGGTACGGTACAGTTGGTGGACTTCAACTTCCGGTAAATTCTCAATATAAGTATCGTTTTTTACCCAATGCTCCATATTCAGTTTGCTAGAAGGTGCTAAAGCACGATTGGCTACCATGGCAAACAGCATGCGTTCTATAGGCGTTTGAAATTCCCGGTCAGAGAGAAGCTTAAGTAGCGTCTTGTCTATCCCAAGCCGTTTCCACATTTTCTCCAGTAGCCAACTGCCACCAAGTTGCCGGGATCCCAAAAATTCCATATCTTTGCCTTGGCCGGTGTATAGTTCAGCTTCGCTGTCGGGCAAAAGGGTTGCTAGGCTGTTGATGAGGCGTCGTATGGCATCAATATCTAGTTGGTCAGCTCTGCCAAAGTTGTAGATTATTTCAGTTTTAGATCTTTTGGCTTTTTTATCCCGAAAATTATGGCAAAGCTGCACATATTCAGTTGGGCCTTTAGTGGTTTTTGAGGTAACTGTTCTAATATACATTGTATCTATATTATATACCTACGCAAGCATATATGCAAGAATATATTTTATTTCATTGTGACTACGTTTTTTGGTTTTTTGACTATGCTTGTTCAGGCTAAACCCCCATAAGATAAGGGTTCTTGGTTACAGTAGTTATGCAGTTCCAGGATAAAAATCCCAATTCCATAACCTGAGTTCCAAAGATTGTGGCCAAAATTTATCAATAAGCCTTGCAAAACGTTCGGTTGCTGTGTCAAAATAGACTTGGATCAACTGCTCGCTGCAGCGGATCCGACAACTGGCGTTGAAAAAGCACCTTACCACTTCGCAGAGGGATAGGGCTTGTTCTGCGCCTTCTTTATTACACTGCCAAGTAGCGTAACAAAGAAGGGTCTGGGCCGTAAACAAGAGTTCCACATGTGCGAAATGTGCTGATTCTGACTGAGCATAACAAGAAGTTAATCCAAGATTCTGCTTGACTGTGCGATAAAAAACTTCAATTTTCCACCTTTTTGTATAGGCTGTGGCCGCTTCTTCCGGTGCATCTACTCGGTTACTTATCAGGAGATACACACCCTTGAAGGTTGCCGGGCATTCTTCCTCTGGGAGTATTACATTACCCTCGGCTGCTTGTTCCTCATAAGTAGCTGCAATAGCAGCTATGGGTAAATAACGTTGCCTAGTGATAGGTTTTCCCTTGCGGGTGAGGGTCTCATAAGGCACTTTAATGTAAATGTCCGGAATACTAAGAACAGAGCCTCTGCCAATGGCCCGAATTCGGGGATAAACTTCCCGTAGTAATTGTTTTGCATTAAGTTTGACGTACTGGTCCTTTCCTAGCACAGGATCATAGATTTTCCTAAATAATACCGTGTTACGTTTGGCTTTGGTAACCCAGTCAAAATTGTTTTCCATAAGCCAGTTCAAGAACTTCTTGCATAAAAACCAGCGATCCATGGCAACCCAGAGCCTCGCATTGTTAAGTTGACGTATCTCTTTAAGCATCTGTTTGGCAAGATCGAGCTTGGTTTGTCTTTCATTTTCCTGATCGGTTTTAACCCAGAAACGCCATAACATGGGATATTCAAGGCCATTCTTTAAGACGGCTAGGGTCGACACAAGATTAATGCACCAGACATGACGCTTATCTGAACTGTCAAAGAGCCAACAGAGAAAGGGTATTTTTTTACCGTGAGGATGTTCAACTTTGGTATCGTCTAAGGCAATAATATCTCCGTCAGTCAGCCGGCTATCCGTGTTTTCCTGTAATCTGCTAAGCCTACCCAAAGAGAACCTTAGCCACTGAAAAGGCTTGGAAAGAAAACGGCTAAAGGCACTTTGGGAGATTATCTCTCCGGAAAGTAGTTGTCGTAAAAATGGTGCTTCGGTTGAAAACTTAGCATTTTGATTTGCAGAACTTGCATGATTAACTAGGCCGCAGATGTAGGCAAAAGCCAAAAGCCACGTAGGAGTCCCGGAGTGTTTGCGTATTCCGGACTGGGAAAATAGCAATGACAAATCAAACAAATCCCAGATTGTTTTTAGTACCGGGATTCCGGCACCTTGACCATGATCCTTTTTCTCGAAAGACGGTTTACACAGTTTCTTCATTATATCACCCATTATCGCCAGAGTAATGGTAAAAAATACCATCCATAACGATTATGGGGTCTTTTTGAAAAAGTCAAGCCTTTTTTGTCGATTATTGCGATTCTATAAATTGCAAGTTTAAATGCCCACCATATTTTTGTAAAAACCCCTAATATAAAGAAATGTTCCTGGATGTCAGGGGCGAGCGTTTTTTGCTCGTTTATTTACCCTTGACATCTATTCTTTAGTTACCC
>JADQBR010000144.1 GCA_016278515.1 Bacillota bacterium | reverse complement strand
TCAAATTTATTGATATCAGTACGGGGGACGAATACCTTTCCACCGTATTGGACGGTACAAATAGCTTCACCTTTACCAATGTCCAGGTCCCACCGGGGATGCTGGCCCTTTCCCCGATATGGTGCCTGCAGGCTGGTATGAAAGCGCTGTCTACAATCTCTTCTTCCTAAATGTAATCAACGGATATCCTGATGGAACATTTAAGCCCAATGAACTGATTACCAGGGCCGAGGCGGCAGCTGTTATCAACCGGAGCTTGGACAAGGGTTTTGCCACGTCTGCGGAAGGATTGATAGAAAATAATAGCCGGAACTTCAGTGATGTCGCCGGTGATCACTGGGCCAAAGAAGCGATAGACAAGTTAGCAATGGAAGGAATTCTTAAGGGATATTTAGATCATACTTTTCGGCCCGATGCCGGCATTACCAGGGCGGAATTCGCGGTGTTGTTGAGTCGGATTAGAAATTTCTCTTCATGAATGAAAGTGAACCAAGCATTGGTTAACATATACTGGCAGAAGCATCGTTTTTATGCTACAATACAACTCAGAACAAGGTTGGATATATTTTTCAATACTGTGAAATAACATTTTAATTTAATGTGATGAGCAAATCCTTAAGCATTTTAAGACGATATGGGAAAACATACCATTTTGGTATTAAGTGATCGGATTAGTTGTTCCTAAAATCCCGATAATAATAACGGATCGAAAGTATAAAGAATGGAGCGAAGTTATATGCGATGGGATGACTTAAAGAAAACTACTCCGCAGCAATGGGTAATAATTGAAGCGGTTGAAGCCCATACGGAAGGTGACAATCGGATTATAGAAGATATTCAGCTTGTTGAAGTGTTTGGTGAGGATAATAACGGAGCATTGCGCCGATATGTGCAGCTCCACAAAGCCCATCCTGAAAAGGAATATTATGTTGTCCATACTTCGCGCCCTGCGTTGAACGTTAAAGAAAGAAATTGGACAGGAGTGAGGGGGATAAGTTGAGACTGTATTATGAGTATGGACTGCCATTTACTGAAATTGAGCTTTTCAATGGAGAGAAAAGAATTAAGCTCTCTAAGGTTTTGATTGATACAGGCTCGGCTACTACAATTATATCAACCGAAGCTGCCATAGGATTGGGGTTAGGACCTCAGCCTGATGATAAAATAAACCTTGTGCGTGGTGTTGGCGGTGTCGAAGCCGTTTACGAGAAGAACGTAGAAAGAATTATCTTGGATACTGCTACTTTGAAAAATTTCAAAATTGATGTAGGAGCCATGCAGTATGGGTTTGAAATTAATGCGATTGTTGGCATGGATGTTTTAAAACAGGCTAAAGCTATTGTGAATTTCTATGAAATGACATTAACACCTATGGTTCCGGCTTAGAGACAAAAAGTACAGTGTTTTGCTTCTATAGCGCGGGAGTCGTCACTGAGGGTTTCCAGGGAAATGACCCCTTTTTCCTTTGACGTATGTCGCCAACTCAATCTGGAAAGCATGCGGTAAAACCACGCCGGAAATGTTTGCGGGTTGCGCAAACTCTTGATTTAACGGTAGCACTGCACAAACGCCTCATGGGCAACATCTTCGGCAATGTCCATGCGGCCCGTTAGCAAATAGGCTGTACGGACTGCTTTGACACGGTAATGCTCCACTAAAATGCCAAAGGCGTCCAGATCGCCCTGCTGGCAGCGTTTTACTAAGCTAACTTCATCCACACTCGCCTCTCCTTTCGACTTGGGAGCTCCCTCTATTAAAAGAGACAGCCACAGCCCAAAAGGTTCACTTAACTGAATAAAAATTTTCCGTTTTTGTCTCTCTTTGCGGTTTGGGGCGGCGCGGTGTGGTTCTTTCTTAACCTGGCATTGTAAATTAAGACAGGCGGGCATTCAGGTGGCATACTGCCAGCCTGACAAACCTGCTTTTGCTTGTTGGCTGTGCCAAAAAGAACTGCAACATGGGTTTTGCCAGAGTCCGCTTAAACCACTGAATACATGTGGAGTGTTGCGTACTACTATATAGTAGGGAATATTACGATAAGGAAGTAAAAGGGGAAGTGGAATAGATTTGATTTAATTGTAATAGATGAGTCTCACAATTTCCGTAATCGTACCGAAAGTGAAGAACGTATGACAAGGTACCAGAGACTACTTTGTGAAGTAATAAAAAAAGGACAAAATACAAAAGTGTTGCTTCTTTCTGCTACCCCTGTCAATAATTCACTTACTGACTTAAGAAACCAATTAAGCATCATTACAGCAGATAAAGATCATGCCTTTAACGAACATGGTATTACAAGCGTATCAAGTCTTTTGAGAAAAGCACAAAAAGAAATTAATGACTGGATTGATACAGAGGAAAGATCTAAAAGTAAACTGTTAGATCAATTGCCAGCGGAGTTTTTTAAGCTACTTGAAATGGTCACTATATCAAGAAGTAGAAAGCATATAACAGGGTATTATGGAACGGATAATGTAGGTAAATTTCCTAATAAACTAAAACCAGAATCATGAGAATCGTGAGCTGATAACTGCAAGGCTTCACCGTTTCAATTTATTTAAAAGATTAGAAAGCTCAGTGTTTGCTTTTGGGGAAACGATAAGAAGGCTAATTGCTCGTATAGATAGTTATATCGAGACAATATCACGAAGTAACAATGGAGCAGTATCCCTTGAAGGCGAAGAGTTTATTGATGAGGATGTTACTTTAGATTATAAATATGAGATTAATGTAGAACACCTGATTGCCGGGGATTATTTGCAAGATTTATATTATGATAAGGGGATATTATTGCGATTCTTCAAAGTTTTTTTGGGGTTATGGTCTTCTAGTTATTTCCATCAAGTGCATAACTCCTGTAGATTATAGACGTTCAGCTTTAAAAGAAATTAAAAAACTGAATAAGTAAATTAGGAAAGAAATGGTCTTCCAAATTGAAAGCTGTGCTGAAAAGCCCTATGCAGGGAAATCTCTTAAAGGTGATTTGCGGGGATATCTCAGTCATGATTTTACTTTTAAAAGCGTTAGCTATCGTATTATTTTATACAATTAACGAACAACGTAAGGTAATAACCATCGAAATGGCTGAATCCCGAGGGAGTGTTTCCTTCGGGTTGTCGGACACCATGAAACTTCAAGATGTATTAAGCAAGAAATGCCGAACAAAAACCGTTCCGCATTTCTTTTTTTGTACTAAGATTAAAACCGCAGCGTGTCTGGGTTGTATTTCTTTTAGGTAAACAGACACCCTGCATGGAGGCGGAGGGAATGATTAAGTATGATATTTTAGTAATAAACTTTCAGAAATTCTTGATAGTTTCTCCGGAAAGATTTCTTTATAGAGCAGGCTCTTTAAAGCTTTTTGGAGGATGGCGGCACCCGTGGAAGTTGACACTAACATTTGTACTCCGTATAATTATATTAGCTAAAAAAATAATTAGCTAATATGGAGGTGCCTCTCTTGGAGATATCATCAACGGAAGTTCAAAATAATTTTGGTCGCTATTTGAAATTGGCACAATTCGAAGACATTATTGTGACAAAGAATGGGAAGAAAGCAGTAGTTATTAAGCCCTATGAAGAACCCGATAAGGGTATTTCAACAGCAGCCGAAAAGGCTGAAGGGTATAAATGGAAAGATGAAAAAGTATCTTATGAGGATTTCTTGAAGCTTTCCCAGGAAAGTGAAAACCGCTATGAATATATTGACGGGGAAGTCTATTTGCTTGCCTCGCCGACTTTTGACCATCAGAATATCATTATGGAAATATCGAATATTATGTATAACTGGTTTAAGGGAAGAAAATGCCGCCCGTTAACTGCACCCTTTGACGTTACATTGACTGTAGATAAAGACAAAAATGTTGTCCAACCGGACATTATTGTCATCTGTGATACCGAAAATATTGATGAGAAGGGCAGGTATACCGGCATACCCGACCTAGTAGTGGAAGTTCTTTCCGAGTCAACACAGAAAAAGGACATGTTGAAAAAACTTAATTTGTATTTATACGGCGGCATTAAAGAATATTGGATTATCAATCCTTTTCGAAAAGAAATATACTTTTACTGCTTCCAGGAGCAGGACATCAAAGACTTTGGAGTTTATAAAGGTACCGAGTCAGTACAGTCTTTGGTCTTTGAAGGCTTGGAAATACCCCTGAAGCAAATTTTCACCCAATAAAGGAATGCTCCAATATATTGATGGGCCTGTTGTCATAAACCGCTAATTCGTCTTTTGACAATTATCACCTCAATACGATTATAATATCTGTATTACATATTATATTTTTTTGCTAACAGGATTTCTTCCCCAGATGGCGAAATACGACGAAATATACTATCTATAATAGAAGGTAATAACATTTACGAGAGGATGAGTATAATGGAATTGGAGAAAATTTGTCACAATTGCAGCAGTTTTTTTCAAGACAGCAAAGAATCTGACACAGATTTGGGTGTCTGCTTGAATGATGATGTATTTGAACCTTTTCTGGATGAAATTTTGGAAAATGCTGATTTTTCAAATTGCTATGAGATGTACCTGGAAAAAAGGTTTGATGGCGGAAGGGAACCCTGTGATCAATATGAAGAACCAGAAATCATTGAAATTCCGGATGGTGAGGATATTAATGCTTATATTATCTTTGAAGAAATGAAACATCAGAATGTGGATGAGATTATCAAATACTTTTATGATGCCAATAAAAAGATTGTAAATAAAGCGATAGTAAAAATTGCAACGTATGTACGTATTGGGAATGAAAGTGCTTATGAGGGTCTGGTAAACTATTATATGGGCCTAGGTCCGGCAGAAAGCCTTGAGGATGTTTACATGAGAATAAAAATTGTAGATATACTTTCTTCGAAGGAATCAGAAAAGAATACGATAGACGCCTATGTAAATGAGCTCGCTAGGACTCCGTCCAACAATACGACAAGGCGATTATACACGGAAATACTGAAACGCTTAAGCAGATGTCCTTCGGAGATGGTTTGGGAGCCGCTTTTGGAATTGCTTGGTAAAAGAAAATATAGCTATAAAATGAAGAACAAGATTCTGGAAGTTGCAAGGGTAAGAGTAACAGATTAATACTGGTATAAATAAGGTTCTAAGTGGATTTGATTTAATTTTTATAAGGCAAGAAGGGGAATGGAAACTTGTAACGGCCAAATACTTTGTGGCTACGGAGGAGCAGGCTGATTTCACGTGGGGTTCGCCATCCAGTTGCTTCAGCTCGTTCATTCTTTGTTCGGCTTCTTGAACGATATCATCCCGCTTATTTTATCGCGCCTTGCTTCCTCGGGATTACGGATAATAGTATAGAGTCTGCGGGCTACCAACAAAACCCGGCCCAAATTCAGCAGCCAACTGCCGCCAAGTTGACGAGAACCAAAAAACCATGTCTTGCCCGGCATCTATCTTAGCGGCTTGCCTTTTGTGTCTTCCCGTTGCTTTGCGAGATATACTACTTTCACAACAGAAGGCGACGATTTTAGGAATAAGGTATTAAGGAATATAATTGATGTAATGCAATGCACTCTACCGGAAGCTACAGACCATAAAATGACACACCACGTTGAGACCATGGTAAGTGAAACATTGGAACGTATGGCAAGGCATTACGTCCGAAAGACACTCTATTTCTCAAATAAACTAATGGAAAACTTAAAAAGGATATATGAATATCCACTTACCATTGTTGAAGTTCCTATGGGTTATGGGAAGACTACGGCTGTCAGAGAGTATTTAAACAATAACGATGCTAATGTCCTCTGGCAAAGGGTTTATGACAGTTCAATTACGGTTGAGAATGCTGTCTACAACCCATTCTCGGAAGAGATAAAGGATTTGCTTTTATCCCTATGTCTATTTGACAGCTTTACCACAAAACAGGCTGTCCACATGGGGGAAAATAACAATGCAGACATACTTCTGAATGAAATTACAGGAAGAAACGGTTTTGTAAATTATGATGCTAACACCAAGACCTATCAAATGCACAATATCTTTACCGGTTTCCTAAAGGAAATATTTGATAAAAAAGATAACGATTATAAACAGAACCTTTATCAAAAGGCCGGGCACTGGTGCATGAGAAATGGTGAATACATTACTGCTATGCAACATTTTTATGCAGCCGGAGATTTTGATAACTTACTTCAAGCCATGCAAGGCAGCACTCTCGACCCAGATAGCGTTAACCGTCTGATGGGGAATTTGAATTATTACGGAGTTTCACAAAATATAACGATATTATGGGTATGTCTGAACACCACCAAAAGGCTTGCTAGCTTTTAAAAGAACCATCTGCTTTTATGGATACCAGGGGCAGCTGGACTTTTGGCTCACCCTCGGTATTATATATGTTCTACAGAGAGAGCGGTAAGCTTGAACAAGAAGTACAGGAAATGAAAGAGGCTATGCCTTACTATTATCAAAATTCTAAAGAAAGAATTTTCCTAACCTCAATTGGGGAGAGGTCTTGCTGCTTTTGGACCAGGCGGGGTATTCGAATAATGATGTATATTCGTTCCTCTGGTATATTACAGACAATGTAGGACCAGATGATTCAGTGGCGGCAGTTTTGAGCCAAACAAGCTTAATACTAAGAGAGGGAC
Source organism: Bacillota bacterium (assembly GCA_016278515.1). GTDB lineage: Bacteria > Bacillota > JADQBR01 > JADQBR01 > JADQBR01 > JADQBR01. The sequence goes on along the minus strand of JADQBR010000144.1, from coordinate 21,237 downwards.
CCGCTCATTATTTGATATCCCAATACAGTTTGGAGGAAGCGGTGCAATGGTTCAAGTATAACGGTTATCCTCTTGCTGATTATGGACGTGAAGTTATTGGTAGACTCCAGTGGGATGGAGCCAAAGACCGAATAGGACCTTTTGTAGATATTCTGCAAAACAATGGTTATACTATCGAGGATATTGCCAAGATGTTCGTAGCGTTGTATAGGAGTGGCAATGCCGAGGGTATTTATCAAAATCTACTTATTGAGGGTCTTTATCATTACGGCGGCTATACCAATATTTCGGAAATAGCAGGAGTGCTTCTCAATGCGGAGGCGGGTACGAGGATATGATAGCAGCTTTCCCATCTGCTCTCAGTAGTTTGACGACTCCCCTCGAATATTACGGATACGGATACCCCTCGTCGTTAATTTGGTCGGCCACGGACATTGCCCAGGCGGTACAGGCGGCAGCATGCAGGAGATTGTCAGTGGATTTGTTAAATTATCTGCCTACAGCTATAATGGCGGAGGCACATATTTTGCTTATTATGGAAGAGCAGAGGTCTTTAATGCCATCAACGCTATTCAGGGGCCTTCTCTGGACACCATCCGCGACGGCCTGAGCAGCGCCCAGAGTGATCTTGCGGACTATCTGCCTGATGCTCTGCCCTTTGCCGCCTTAAGGATCGCAGGTTATTCGGTGACAGCCTCAATGGAGATGGCGGCTGATATTGGCTGGGGATGGAAGACTGCTGTAGCCAACTTGGCGGTTGCCGGTTATAGCTTTGATGATGTTATGAGTGCTGCCTGGGATGTGTATCATGATGCCATGGGAGCTGACATCATCATGACCATGTTCTCATCAGTCTTCACCGGTAAGTTGTTCTTGGATTTGGCGCGGTACCAGAGCCTTATTTTAACCGGTTTAAAACTAAGCATTAATAACATTAGTAATTAATCGGTAAGGAGTTGGATAAAGTCCGATTCATATTGCCCAAATAAGGAAATTGACTATTCATAAAGAAGTATTACAGCAATGACCGGTAAATACTAAAGTCATAGAATTCTAAGTAAAAGGAGTAGATACCATGCTGTACAGAAAATTGGGCAATACAGGAAAGGAGAATAGAGGGAGGTTCACTAAAGCCCAAAAACACGGGCATAGTGAACCTCCCTCTATTTTAATTTCATAGTGTGTAGGGAACACACCCTAACGCTGATGCGATAAGAACACCTTAAGATCTCATGTAAAAGGCATATCAAAATGCCTGGTGTGTAATTACTTCCTTAACTCTGTATATCTGCTAATCATATCTTTTTCCTAAACTAAATATGCAAATTTATGAAAAGAGACTGTTGACACGGAGAGGTCAATAGCCTCTTAGATATATATACGGAAAAGAAGGTCAAATAGTTTAAATAGCATCACCGATGCCCTATTATATACCCGCTACTGTTAAACTTTAGTTCAAAAGGCTCATCTAAGACGGTTATATCGAGGTTGTTTTGAGCCTCTTCAAGTAGTGTTTCAGAGATTAGCATTTTTTCCAACTCCATGGTATTTTTTATCCAAGCTATTCTTACTTTATTCAGTTGAAGGATATTACAAGTCTTAATTGCTGCCTTTATAGCGTAATAATCGTTGCGCATAACCATTGGCAATCGACCACCGATGGTTAGAGTAGAGGTAATACAGTTAATGTAAGTTTTGGCGAAATCAAATTTATCGTATAGTCGTTGAGTGACGAAGTCCGCAATGCCCATGCCTACTGCACTACCTTCGGTTTCTTTAGTCAGATTTCTTATCACCATCCTCCGCGCTGGGTCGAATTCAGCGTGTTTGAATTCAGAACTAAACTTACCGGTAACATTTGGATCGGCACCGCTGCCGCTAACATTTTTCCCAATCTCATCTATTACTAACACATCCAAAGAATTAAACATAATACGCGGCATGTGTGCCTTTGCTTTTTCAAGTAGAATAGGCTCTATAGACTCGAATTTATCCGCAGGTATGGCATTTACTTCTAAAGTTTGGTCGTAAGCATTCTCTACTATAGCTAAGCCGTAAATAACTGGGAGAGATTTAAGGATGGCCCGGCTCATCTCTAACAGCCTCGGTGCGAAGTTTTTAAAACTAAGCTGATGACAAGTTTCGGCGCCTTTTTGTTTACCTAAACCGATCACTGACATCTTAACAAGGCCGCTTTCGATGGGACCGCTGAAAGAGGGATGTGGTTTAACTCGGTTAATAATGATAATTCGATCTACAGTGGTAAGATTTTTGTCAGCGTATACAGGAGTTCCATCAGTAATGGTTCCCACTTGAACTACGTCCATACACGAAACAATTTCTGCACCCGTAGCTTCCTCTGTTATGCCATAGTCAGCTAGTATGGCCTTTTGACCAGCGGCTGTGGCTGTCCCGTGACTGCCCATGGCAGGAATAATAATGGGTGCAGCTCCTTGTTCTTTTATTTTACTAACGACCTCCTTGACGATTTGTGCCAGGTTCGCTATTCCTCTGCTGCCAACGCAAATAGCCACTTTGTCTCCAGCCTCTACGGTGGCTTTAATCTGCTGTTTGTCCAACTCTCGCCTAACTGCGCCGGTAACGTCACTCAATGAAGTTTTATCAAAGTTTTGTCTCACCTTAACAAAACGTGGTATTGTGACTTCGTCCAATACACTTTCCACAATTTCCATGTTTTTAATTATTGGCATAAACTTAGGGCTCCTCTCTTGAAAAAACATCTTCCAGACAGTTCGTCTTTTTTACAATTATTATCCTGGTTATAAGTGCACAAAAATGCCATGGATTTATCAAACATTTTCGTATATTTAACCCATTATTTTCTAGCTGCTCTAAGTTTTAAAATAAAGCTATCTTGCTGGTTGAAATTTTGGATTTGATAAGGAGGTGAACACAGAAAATTCAAAGAATTAGTCTATTATATTTTAGGAGGGATTACTTTTGAAAAAAATTTTTTTGTTATTCATTATTTTGACTTTAGCTACATTTATGATTGCCGGATGCGGCGGTGCAGTAGAGGAGCCTAAAGAAAACGTCCAACAGGAGCAGAGCGAGGCAGAAAAACAAGAGGCTACTCCTAGTGAGGATACCAGCTATCCTGATAAGCCGATCACTGTGACAATCTCCTATTCGGCGGGAGGCGGCACAGATACGGGTGCTCGTATTCTTCTGCCTTATGTTGAGGAGATTCTAGGTGTTCCCGTGAATGTTGTGAATAGGCCCGGTGGCGGCGGTTGGGTCGGATGGACATATCTGCTTAACCAAGAACCAGACGGTTATACAATTGGCTATATTAACACGCCAAACCTGATGACCGGCTATCTAAATCCCGAGTATAATCGCGACAAATCAATTGATGACTTTGACTTAATAAGTAACCACGTACTGGACTACGGAGCTATTGCTGTTAAAGCGGATGATGACCGTTTCCAAACTATTGATGACCTAATAGAGTATGCTAAAAAGAATGATTTGACCGCCACCTCAACTGGCGTGGGTAGTGATGACCATATTGCTGCGCTGAAGGTAAACGATGAAGTTGGCACAAAGTTCGTGGCTGTTCACGGTAAGGGTGCAGCTCATGGGAAGGCCGGAGTTATGGGTGGACACATTGACGTTCTTTTTGCTAATGTAGGTGAGGCTACAGTTCCGCACAAGAACGGCGAACTGCGGGTGCTGGCAGTTATGTCTCCCGAGCGTTCCGAGTTTCTGCCGGATATCCCAACACTTGAGGAAAAAGGGTACGGTAAGATTTATTCTTGGTCCGCTCGTGGTATTGCTGCGCCAAAGGGTATAGATCCAGAGAAACTGCAGGTTCTAAGCGATGCATTTGCCAAGGCGATGGCTAATGCCGAACATATTAAGAAGATGAACGAAATGGGCTTGGCAGTTAAGCCGCTGATCGGTGATGAGTATTATCAATTCTTAAAGGATGATGAATCCGGAGTGAAAAAAGTATCACACTTAATGGGCTGGTGAGAGAAACTAAGGCCACAATTAGTTTTTAAATTGTGGCCTTAGTTCTTGAAAGGAGGCTAATGCGGTGAGACGGGCAGTACACCAAGATGTTTTTATTGGAATTGTAATGGTCATAATTTCAGTTTTGCTTTACGCCAAGAGCAGTACTATGCCTGAAGGGGCAGCCCAATTCCCTACAATCATACTTACTCTTTTCTCCATATTTGGGTTAGTAATTACTATTGGTGGTGTAGGTAAAACGAGAGCGGCCAATTCAAAACAGGCTGAAGAGCCTAAGATAGCCGATAGTAGAGAAGAAGTTCTTTCATTCTCCAAAATAAAGATGCCTTTTGTCAGCATTCTGATAGTAGCGGCTTATGTAATATTATTGTCTGTACTAGGTTTCTTTGTAGCAACCTCAATTTTTATTATTGGATTTATGATGTTTTACCGTGTACGTAGTTGGAAGAAAATTTTTCTAACGGTTTTTTGTATTGATCTTTTCGTCTACTTGTTGTTTATCATTCAACTAAATGTACCTTTGCCTAAGGGGTTATTATTCTAACTTGGAAGGGGGTAAACAATGGTTACACTATTTTTGATTAATTGGGCAACTATATTGCAGATTATGGAGAAACTGTTGAGCATTGAAACCATTTTAGCATTAATTGTTGGAACTATCGGAGGAATGATTATCGGAGCACTTCCGGGTCTGAGTGCAACTATGGGGGTAGCTCTGTTAATTCCAGTTACATTTGGTATGGACCCGGTTTCTGGATTGACAATGTTGACTGCGATTTACACATCTGCTATTTATGGGGGGTCTATCTCGGCGATATTAATACACACTCCCGGCACTCCCGCATCTGCTGCCACTGCACTTGACGGCTATCAGATGACATTGCAGGGAAAAGGGATGAAAGCTTTAGGCGTTACTACCATATCTTCCATGATTGGAGGCGTTATCAGCGCGGTTGCCCTTTTGTTTCTAGCACCCCCGCTGTCCTTAATATCTCTTAAGTTTAATGCACCTGAATATTTTCTCATAGCTGTATTCGGCTTGACCATTATCGGCAGTCTATCAGCCGGGTCCATGGTAAAAGGGTTGGCATCGGGTGTTTTTGGGATGGTAATAGCGTTAATTGGTGTTGATATACTTACTGGCTATCCACGTTACACATTCGGCATATCATCACTGGAGTCAGGAATTTCTTTAGTTCCGGCAATGATTGGCTTGTTTTCTTTGTCTCAAGTGATGATACAGGTAGAAAAGATGGGAACAAAATCCGTAAAATTTACTGGTGAGTTAAAAGGTAAAGTGCTTCCTACAATGCAAGAGTTTAAAAGTATATTCCCTACAATAATACGGTCGTCGTTTATTGGGATCTTTGTGGGTATGCTTCCGGGAGCCGGTGGTGATATTGGTTCCTGGGTAGGGTACAACGAGGCTAAGCGTTTTTCTAAGCACCCGGAAAAATTTGGTACCGGTATAATTGAAGGAGTAGCGGCACCGGAAGCTGCCAACAATGCTGTAACAGGCGGAGCACTTATTCCACTGCTTACTCTGGGTATTCCCGGTAGTGCTACCACTGCTGTTCTCTTGGGAGGTTTATTTATTCAAGGATTGATTCCTGGCCGAGAGCTCTTTACTACTCACGCCAATATCACTTATTCAGTGATATTCGGTTTCATTATTGCCAATTTTCTAATGGGAATAGCAGGATTGTCTGCGGCTAGGCTTTTGGTAAAAGTGACTGAAGTACCCTCCTCTGTGTTGGCCCCTATAATTGTGGTTTTTTCAGTGGTAGGTTCTTATGCCATAAATAATAATGTTTTTGATATTTACGTTATGTTGTTTTTTGGTTTGGCCGGATATTTAATGAGAAAAACAGGATTTCATCCGGCGCCGGTGGTGTTGGCAATTATTTTGGGACCGTTAGCAGAGAATGGGTTCAGGCAATCTTTGATACTATCCAGGGGAAACATGCTGGATTATTTTATGAGCCGTCCAATTTGTTTAATTCTCATAGCCTTAATCATATTGTCCTTGTTCTCACCAATGATACTAAACAGGTTTAAGGAAAGACAAACCACTAAAGCAAAAGAGGGTATTAGTACTTCGAGTTAATGTTTCAATTTGGAGGTTTAGTGTATGCCAGCAAAAATAATTTATTTCGATAAGGTATTTCCTGCGTTTAAGCGGTTGTTGGAGGACCACAACTGCTTAAACTTGGAGCTATTATATTGGTACGAGATGTCTGAGCTGGAGAGGGAAGCGGCTCTAACACAGGCAGACTATTTTCTTGTGGCCACGCAAAAGATCACTAAAGAAATGATGAAGCGGGCGTCAAAGCTGAATTTGGTACAAAAGACAGGCATGGGTGTGGACAATATTGATCTGGCTGGTGCTAAGGAACTGGGTATTCCCGTATGTAATACACCTGGGGGCAATGCCAGTGGTGTAGCGGAATTAACCATAGGAATGATAATCAATCTGTACAGAAAGCTCAATGTCTTGGACAGAAGTACTAAGGGAGGACAGTGGCTGATGTGGGAATATCGCCCTGAATCCTATGAGATGAATGGTAAAGTGCACGGCTTTATTGGTTTTGGCAATATCGGCAGGGAAACCGCTAGGCGTTCTAAAGTCTTCGGAACAGAAATCATTTATTATGACAAAATTAGGTTGGATGAGGAAAAAGAAAAACAGTTGGGAGCCACATATATGGAGCTACTGGAAGTGTTCAAGAATGCAGACATTATCAGTATTCACTTGCCGTTGCTTCCGGAAACCCGGGGTCTAATCGGGGAAAAGGAATTGGCACGGATAAAACCGACAGGAGTTCTGATTAACGTTTCACGTGGTAACATTGTGGACGAACAAGCACTGGCAACCGCTTTAAGCAACGAAACAATGGCTGGAGCAGGTATCGATGTGTGGTCTTCCGAACCGGTGCTCAAAGACAATCCCCTGTTGGACTTTGATAATGTCATTGCTACTCCTCATATTGGTGCCGGCACCAGGGACACATTAGATAAGGTTTTAAGTCTGGCATTTGGAAACTTTGCTCTGATTGAAGAAGGTGACAAGCCAAAGTTCGTCCTTAACGATGTTCAGTGAGACTCAACATCTGTTATAGAGAAAGGAGAATTATTATGCGTCTGGCAACGATTAAGCAAAACTTTGTGGAAACTGCTGTGGTTGTAACTGACTTGGGTGTGATACCAGTAGAAGTAATCAATGATAAGTTTTCAAAAAATTGGGCGACCAATCTACTGGAGATTATCCAGTCAGGTGATCTCCAGATGATGAACAAATGGTACTTAGCCGGTGGTAAAGGGCAGCTTAAAGAACTAAAGCACCACACTATTCCCAAAGGGCAAATTCAATTTGCCCCACTCTATCGGCGGCCCCGAAAAATATGGGGGATAGGGCTAAACTACATGGATCATGCGGCTGATCTAGCAGAGAAGGCACCTAATACTGAGCCTGCCAGTTTTATGAAGCCGGATACAGCCATCATTGGGCAGGGAGAGGACATCAAAATCCCACTTCAATCGGAGAAGACTACTGCTGAAGCGGAATTGGGAGTAATATTCGGTAAGGAATGCAAAGATGTGGAAAAAGAAGATTGGTTGTCTGTGGTAGCTGGTTTCACAAATATTATTGATATGACTGCCGAAGATATATTACGAAAAAACCCTAGATATTTAACTAGGTCGAAAAGTTTTAATACATTTTTTAGTTTTGGTTCACAGTTGGTCACACCGGACGAAATTGAAGATGTTATGACTCTTAAGGTCGCTACTGTTATAAACGGAGGAATACATGCTGAAAATGTCATCTCTAATATGACCTTTCCGCCTGATTATTTGGTATCCTTCCATTCCAAAGTTATGACTATGCTGCCCGGTGACATTATTTCCACTGGAACACCTCGGGCAGTTCATATCAATGATGGTGATGTGGTTGAATGTAGAATAAACGGGTTTGAAACTCTCCATAATCCGGTGGTCGACCTAAAGTTGCGGGCTTAAGCTAACAATTATTTAATATAAAGAGGTGGATAAAATGTCAAACGTAGGTTTTAGAATTTATACTAAGATTGAGAGAGCATCTAAAGAACTGGTTGAAGGATTTAAAGGACTTCCAACACCTAATATTGCTGATAATATGAATCGGTTCAGTTGTGTTCATGCAGAGATTAAACCCTTTAACGAAATTCAGCTATTAGGGACTGCTTTTACCGTAAAATCAAGCACCGCAGACAACCTATTATTTCATAAGGCTTTAGATATAGCGCAACCTGGGGATGTAATAGTGGTGGACGTTCAGGGAGACGTAGTTAATTCAGTGACCGGGGAAATAATGATGCGTTATGCCATGAGTAAAGGGATTGCGGGATTTCTAATAGATGGAGCCATTAGGGATTCCGGTGCACTAAAAGAACTGGAATTTCCCGTTTATGCTAGGGCGGCAAATCCAAAAGGGCCCTATAAAGATGGACCAGGAGAAATAAATGTACCGGTCTCTTGCGGCGGAGTTGTGGTTAATCCGGGGGATATATTAGTGGGAGATGCCGATGGAGTAGTAGTTATTAGTCCTGAAGATGCTCCCGCGATTTTGGAAAAGGCTAGGGCAACCTTTGCAAAAGAAGCAGGCATTTTCAAAGCGATAAAGGATGGTGACTGGAATAGAAGTTGGGTAGACGAACTCTTGGAGTTAAAGGGATGTGAAATAGTTGACTAATCAGGTGACATGCATCCACGCTGAACCTCTACGGAATTACTGTGCAGCTCTTTTTATCAGTGTGGGTATGTCTAAGGAAGAGGCCTTTATCAATGCCGATAGTTTGGTAGATGCAAACTTGACCGGTATCGACTCTCATGGAGTAAGCCGTATGGCAATCTACTTAAAACGTATTCGTGATAAGGTTGTTAATCCTGTATGTTCCACGAAGACCATAAACGAAGCACCTGCAGCGGCATCGTTGGATGGTGGAAACAGTATGGGGGCGGTGGTGGCTTACCAGGCTATGAAGTTAGCGATAACCAAAGCAAAGGACGTCGGTGCTGCGTTTGTTACTGTCAGACACTCGAATCACTTTGGTACTGCAGCGTACTTTACTAAGCTTGCTCTAAAGCATGATATGGTGGGTTTTGCTGCTACCAATGGACCATCCAGAATGGCTCCATGGGGAGGCAGAGACCCTTACTTTGGGACTAATCCCTTTTCAGTGGCTGTCCCCGCAGGAAAGCAATTACCGATAGTAGTAGATATGGCAACCAGTGTAGTAGCACGGGGCAAGATCATATTGGCAGAGAAAAACGGTGAAAAGATTCCTCGGGGCTGGGGTATGAATCAGGGAGGAGAGGTTACTACTATCGCCAGGGAGGCTTTGGAAGGAAGCGTGCTTCCTTTTGGTGGGCCTAAAGGCTCGGGTATTGCCTTGCTTATTGATGTTCTTTCGGGAATTTTGGCAGGTGCTGCCTTTGGTACAACGTTGAAAGACATGTACGCAAATTTTAATGAGCCTACTGATACCGGTCATATTTTTGGTGCCGTAGATATAAGAAAATTTCGGGACCTTGCAAATTTCAAGAATGACATGGACCAAATGATTAGAGATATAAAAGAAAATACCCCTGCTAAAGGAGTGACTAAGGTATTTCTACCGGGAGAGATTGAGCTGCGAAAGCGGGAGGCACGATTAAAAGATGGTATCCCCATCAGCCAACCGGTTTTGGCTGAGCTAAAAGAAGAAGGTAGAAAATGCGGAGTACTATTTGACCTTGTCTAAAATTGAAGTAAGTGATGAAAAACCCTTTACATTAAAATGTAGAGGGCTTCTTTTTAAAACAGTAGTTTGCTAAACTATGACATTTATCAATATTTTATCCTAAATTCCCTCTCGATATTATACCTACATAGGCTCTTCAATCCCAAATGCCTTGAAGATCTCCCGTTGCTGCTTGGTTATCGGAAACTGAATCTTGGTTCCGTTGATCTCTTGGACGCGTAGTTTTGAGAGCGTCAGCAGTAACTGTCTCATGGTCATTTTTTGATAGAGTTCCTCTTTGAGCATCACTTGATGAATGTAGGACAATAGAATCAACGAGAGAAAACCAACGAAAGTCTTATTTTGCATGCTCTCTTGCTTATGAACCCTGAGTCTTCCCAGATCAAGGCTGTTCTTATAACGGAGGAACCCTTTCTCAACGACATCTTTATCGCGGTAAACCCTGAGGGCTTCCTTTGCCTCAGAGATTTCATTGCTGATGAGCACCAACCAACCGGCGTGCTTCAGTTCTTTTTCCACGACGTCCTGTCGGATAGTGACGGTATAACCGCTCGCTGTTTTCTCCGACCGGCGGATGATGAGGTATTTCCTGCACTCCGATTGCTCTGACGCCAATTCTGGATTGTGTTCTGCTTGCTCCTTCAGCGTCGCCACATGCGCGAAAAGCGACTCCCGAGCTTTTATGGCCTTCAGTGCGTTGTAGTACACGTGCACGTAGAGATTATGCTCCGGGTTCCAAGACCTAGATTTGGTCACTGCTCGGATTGAGTCCGTTCCCAGAACCAGTGTGTTAGCGAGTTGATCAATGTCCTTTCGCTCGCTTTCGACGTTCTTTCTCGCGATTCCCGCAGTAAAGGGAACAGCGATCACAAACCGAATGTGTGGCCTTGCGAGCATACTATTGATGTTGCGGATGCTGTAGAACCCCTTGTCCATGACAAGAAGCAGCGGCTGATTATCAGTCAATGCGTCGAATTTCGAGAGCGTAGTTTCGAGTGTGCTCACATCCTTCAAACTTCCGCTGTACACCGATTGATAAACAGGAAGCCTTGAGGACTCGCCCATCAACAGGCATATATTGATCTGGGGAAGCTCCTCGCTATCTCGGTTATAGCCCCACTCCACGTCCTCGATCAATTGAGAATAGGACGAGATGGATGTAATGTCCAGAGCTAGGTATTCCCGTTCGCTTCGGACCCGGCACCATACTTGATAGAACATCTCTCTTTGCTTTGATGTCACTTTGGAAAGAAGTTCGCTGATCCTTTGTGATGACATCGAACCTACAGGCAAGCACTCGGTGTTCTTGACCCAACTTTCACAGTAGAGAAAAGGATCTCCCGAAGCCACGAGATAACAGGTCAGAACAAAAAGCTCGCGCCAGTAATCGGGCACGCTTTCTACCAATGAGTCGATCAATCCGCATTCACGGGCAATCTCATAGAGCAGGTGAAAGGTCCCACGCTCTCGAACCTCCGAACGCTAAATCTCTTCCGTCGTAAAGGTGGTTTGAGATGCGCTAGTTTCAATCGGGGTCCCCTCGTTTCGCATCCGTTCCAGATACTCGGGCTTATAGATGGGCTCACCGGTCACGGGATCTAGTTTGCCGATGGGTTGACGTTTGTTCCTCGGCTTTCCATCGGCATCTCTGTAGGAGATCGATTCATAAAGATACGTGTGCTTTCCTACCTTCTGCCGAACGATTGAACTCATGAGTAATCACCCTCCCTGTAGGTATAATATATTATACCTATAAATGACGGGAGAGTGCAACTGTTTTCGGAGAAGATCCAATGATTAAATTGACAAAAATGCTGACATTTCAAGGGTTCTAGCTATTAGTTGATTATAAATTATTTAAAGGCAGCTTTGTAGGTATAACTTTTAGCGGGAATCAAGGCTTTATGTTTAAAGTTTAACGGAATGAAACTTCAGCAACTGAATGAAAATTTTTAACTCCATCGCTTCAGAAAAAACTCTTGGATCTCGCTTTGTCAACTTATAAGTTTTATCCAGCCGATATAATAGGGTGTTTCGATGTACGAACAACGACCGTGCTGTTTCACTAATATTTAGATTACATTCAAAGAAAACTTCTAAGGTATGCAGAAGGTCGGACCCCAGTAATGCCGTAACTGCTTGTTTTTGAGCACCTACGATGCCGGTTACATAATTGTGGGCGATATTATTGGAAATGTTGTTCAAAATCAGATCTAATCCTAAATCGTCCCAAAAGTGAAACTTGTCGTTGTTATCTGAATTAATGGCGACGGACATTGCTTCAAGGGATTCGTTAAAACTATTTCTTAAAATTGTGGAGGTATGGACTATAGAGCCAACCCCAATCGTTATTTGACTGGAAAAATGATTTCTGAGACTATGCTTTATGTTGTTGCATATCCTGGTAAATAGTTTTCTCCTAAATGGTATGTCTTCTTGTGGTTGAATTGGATAAAAAACGACAAAGTTGCTTTCTCCGACGTATGCAGTTAAATAGTCCGGACTTCCTGATACAAGTGAAGTAATTATTGCCAGGATTTTCGTCTTATCTTTGGCAAATGATTCAGATTCTTCAATCCCATTGATATTCATTAGTATAGCGGTACGTAGTTTGCTTAAATTAATGCCGATAGTTGAAGCCTGTTGGGTAAGAGGGGTGTCCATTTGATTGGATTTGTGGAAAATCAGATTATAAATGAGACTCTGCCTGGCTTCAGTTGTCAGTTGTGACTGCATATCTAACAGATGTGATTTAATTAATCCTTCTGCCATTTTCTTAACTAAGGAAATATAGCTCACCATATGTTGGGATTTACCACTAATTCCTACGGCACCCACAATGAGGCCGTCGATACTCAAGGGGAAAATGACTTTCATTTTTGGATGACCAAGCCTATTGGTGCTGCTGTTTATTATTGTCTCTTTCCCAGTTTTAATAGTGTTGGTAGCCCATTCTTTGAACTCATTCTGTGTTTTTTCCGAACTGGAACCTACCGACTTTCCTTCCGAATTATAGAAGTCCAAACTGCAGTCCAAAGAGCCTTTAAATGTAATAATAATATCTTTGGCTATAGCAGGAGAGAGATTCATTATATCCTCCTTCCTAGAGCATACTATTTTTGCAATTTAAGTATACATAAAGAGTTGTGTGTTGTTAACAGTATTGATACCAAATGGCAGTAAATCGTCACGAGGAGGCAAATATAAGTACGGATGACATTGAAAAAACACCCTAATGTAAAAGGGTGTTTAAATCTAGCAATTGGACTTACATGCCGATAATCACTTTCAATTCTTTTACCTTTGTGCGGCTTACAGGGACTTCAGTAGTTTCATCGTCCATACGCAGCAGATAGGTGTTGTTAAACCACGGTGCCACTTCTTTAATTCTGTAAAGGTTTATAATATAATTGCGGTGACATCTAAAGAACATGTTGGGGTTTAACTTTTTTTCCAATTCGGTAAGACTAAAGTTACTTCTGAAGTTATTTTCGCATCGGATATAAACTGAACGGTTTTCTGCATAGATCATTAGTATGTCCTCCTGGTCCAAGAGAAGAAATTTTCCGTTAAGTTCTGCACTAATGCGGGTAAACTCTCTGCATGATGATTCTGGGGGGGCACTTTGAACGACGGTTTCCTTGTTTAAATGTTTCAGCGCATTTTCCAAGTTTTCCTTTATTTCTTCCTCCGTAAAGGGCTTCAACACGTATCCCTTGGCACCAACCTTAAAAGCTTCTACGGCATGTTCATCGTAAGCTGTGATATAGATAATATAGGGTGACTTCTTAAGATTCTTAAGATAATGCCCTAATTTGATACCGTCCAAACCAGGCATGGCAATGTCTAGGAATACTATATCAGGCTGCAGGCGACAGATACTGTCTAGCGCTTCATCTCCTGCTGAACAGGAAGCTACAATCTGGAAATCATCGTATTGCTTCAGGATATACTCAAGTTCTTCACAAATATGTTTTTCATCATCTGCTACTAGAATACGCATCATCAACTTTAACCCCCAATGATTCCCCAGATAGCGGGATTCTCAGTTTAACTTCTGTCTTATAAGACTGGTTTTCTAACTCAAACGAATAGTTGCTTCCGTAGAGACTTTTTAGGCGACGGTTTATATTCGTTAGGCCAATTCCCATCCCCTGATGTACTAGGTTATTTCGCACTGCAGCTATAACCTCTTCGGGGATTCCTAGGCCGTTATCCTGTACGGTTATATCCAGGTGTTCATTACTGATACGGGCTACGATCTCTAGACTTAACAGGCCTTTCTTGAGAGAGAGAGCGTGGTTCATAGAGTTTTCCACTATGGGTTGTAGGGCGAACGTGGGGAACGGTACTTGTAAACAAGCATTTTCCACGTCTATATTAACTTGAAGTCTATCCCCAAAACGGGCCTCTTGGATGGATAAATAAAGTCGGATACCTTCAAGCTCTTCAGAAAAAGGAAGGGTATCGTCATTGCGTTTTAAAGTGCGCCTGAAGAATGCTGCCAGATTAACAATTAACTCTTTAGCACGACTGGGGTTGGTTCTGACTAAGATCTTTATGACGCTCAAGGCGTTGAAAAGAAAATGCGGATTAACTTGGGACCGTAATGCGGCATATTCAGCATTGGCCAACAGTTTAGCTTGTTCGTCCAGTTTAACGTTTCGCAGTTGCAGACTAAGCAGATTAGCAAGGCCTGTAATCATTTTAACTTCGGGCGGATTAATAGTGTCACCGATTTTATAGATCTTTAGAAACCCTAAAAATTCACCGTCACAAGTTAGGGGTGCAGTAGCAACTGAATCTAAAGGACAATTAGGATGAGGGCAGCCGATTTCTTCCTTAGAATTGATTATTAGAACTCGGGTATATTCATTTTGTTTAATTGCTTTGTTGGTCGCCGAAGTAATGATGCTGTCTCCGGGTATATGGTGATCTCTGCCCACGCCTCTAAAAGCCAGGGTCCGCTCTTTGTTGGTTATTGCTACCGCATCCAGACCGCCGGCGGAGTATATAATTTTAGCAAGTTCAGTGGCGGCGCTTTTGTTAAAACCATTTTTAAGGATAGGTAGTGATTTGTTAGCAATATCCAGTGCTTTCTCCGCATAATTAGCACCTATTAGGTGCTTGCTGGCTTGAATGTCCTTGACAAATACTACGAACAATGCCACACCTATAGCGTTGACAATAATCGTAGTTAGACCATACATACTTACCACTACTTCCGCTACGATACGAGGCTTTGCCAACAGCAGAATCAGTATCTGAAGCATCAGTTCCGCAACAAAACCTACTAAAAAAGCCCCTACGAAATCTAATCTCTTTTTTCCAAATTTGATGTGGGCGTAGCCACCGATTAAGCCAGCAATAATATTGGCAATAAAGGCAGGAACAATTGTGAATCCGCCCAATGAATAACGGTGAATACCGCCGATTAAACCGGATACCAGTCCTACAGTGGGACCGGCGATAATTCCGCCAACTACTGGACCGACAATGCGGCTGTCCAGTAATGCGCCGTTAAAGGTCTCGATACCTAGTATGTTTCCTAGAACGGATAGTGCACCAAAGAATAATGCGAGAAAAGCTTTTTCCCTGAAGGTCGGATAAGTTATCAGGGAGCGGTGCATTGTTAACGGGTATGCAATTAGACAAATAACTGCTACTATTTTAATGCTGTCAAGGATAATTTGTAATTGCATAAGCCCCTACCTTTTTTAAAAATTCTGATTAATTCTTATTTTATAGGAAAATAGAGGGGTAGGACAACCCCTAATTGGCAATATATACAAAACTGAACAAAATAAATGTTCTTATTTTAGACAATTAGCCTATAGAAACAAGCACTGTTTTAGAATAAAATTTTTATAAGATTAGGTTTGCGGTGATTGAGTATGCATTTTAGAGAGAAAGTTAAAGTTGTTCTCATATTGAGTTTTCTGGTTTTCTTTTTAGCTAATTCGTTCTATCCAAAAGAAGTTTGGGCAAGTCTAATGTTTCCAATAATTATTGGTATAGCCATACTTTCTTTTCCGGCGGTTAGGGGATTTAATCGCTATTTGTCGGTAATGCTCTTGGGCCTTGGATTCTATCTGCTCCTGAGCAGTGGAGCACAAATTGGAGATTGGATCATGGCCTGGACTCAAAATGCAGGCCTTATATCGCTGCTACTTTCGGTTCCTCTGCTGGGCACCATATTACACTTTGATAATTTCCAGGAAGGCATTCTTCAAGCTACCAAGAAATACATAAAATCCGATTTTAGTTTTTATGTAGTAACTGCGCTGATAATCAACAGTTTGGGTATGCTTCTTAACCTGGCCAGTATTCCTTTGGTAAAGGAACTATTGGTTAAGGTTAGTCCTAAGTACTCGAAGGCCACGTTTTACCGTGCTTTGACTAGGGGATTTTGTACAAATTTGATGTGGTCCCCTAATTTCGTTTCGGTTGCAGTGGTGCTTCATTATTTGAAAATTCCTTGGCATGAGATTGCTCCTCTGGGCATAATTATGGCTCTTGTGGGTAATGGCTTAGGAATTACGTTGGAAAAGTTCAATTCTACTAAATGGGAAAGTGGAAGTGAGCAGACACCACCTGAAGAGAATACTGTGAGAACAAAGGCTTTATGGAAGTTGATTGCCATAGGGTTGGGTTTGGATGATCCGTTGCTGCTTATACCATTTTGCTTATTCTTAATAGGCATTCTTTCCATCGTAGGAGTGCATCCCATTATTACGATTTCTACTATTGCAGTAACCATGCCTGTTGAAACAATACCGTTAACAGAATTGCAGTTGGCAATAACGCTGCTATCCGGATACTTGATGTATATTTTGCTTTCGCCTTTTTCAGCAATGGCTTTAGTGGTAACCAGTGTGACAAACGAAAATCCCTTTCGTATTAGTTTCAATTTAAACTGGTTTTACGCCATTCTTTATGGATTACTGACTACATTGGTGCTTATGTTATTCTAAGAAATCCCTAAACTTCGGCTTAGTTTTACCTTTCATTGGGTGGCTTTTTTGCTGGAAGTAATAATTTTAACGAGGCAGGTGACTGAGATGGCAGATTTTAATAGCAGTAAGGTGTTAGGTGGAGTGGAAGGTGCTTATCCACGGCAGATGTTTCGTGCGGCGGGTTTTACAGACAGTGAGATGGAAGGACCCATTATTGGGGTGGTGAGTTCATTTAGCGAGGTGCACCCCGCTACCAGTCATTTGAAGGCTCTGGCGCAGCATGTGAAAGCTGGGATCTGGCGGGCCGGAGGTACTCCGGTGGAGTTTCATACAATAGCGGTTTGTGATGCTATTGCCCAGGGGGCAGGTATGCACTATGTGCTGCCTAGCAGGGAACTGATTACCGCTGAAATAGAAGTAATGGTCGGATCCCAGCGGTGCTTTGACGGCCTGGTACTCCTTTCATCTTGCGACAAAGTTCCGGGAGCTATGTTGATGGCTGCCGCCCGTTTGAACATACCTACCATAATGATACCGGCTGGGCCTATGCTGCCACATAAGTTTAATGGCCGTGAATGGGTAATGTGTGACATTAAAGAAGCTATGGGTGAATTGAAGGCTGGCAAAATTAAGGCGGAGGAATTTTTGCGTATTGAGACGGATACTTGTTCCACATTTGGTGTTTGTTCCATGATGGGTACGGGAATTACCATGAGCGCCGTGGTGGAAGCATTGGGCATGTGCCTGCCTGGATTGGCCACGATTCCGGCAGTCGCTTCAGAGCGAATAAGGCTTGCCAAGGCTACCGGGGAGAGAATAGTAGCAATGGTAGATGAAAATTTGAGGCCGCGGGATATATTAACTGAAAATAGCCTGGAAAACGCTCTGCGTTTCGTGCTTGCTACTGGTGGTTCTTCCAACGTATTTCTTCATCTCCCCGCAGTTGCCAAAGAACTGGGGCTGCAAATTCCTATGGATCGGTTTGATCAACTGAGCCGCGAAGTACCCTGTATCGCAAAGTTTAAGCCTGCTACAGGACACAATATAAATGATTTTCATGAAGCCGGCGGTGTACAGGCTGTCCTTAATGAGCTGCAGCCGTTATTAAGTACCGATGTAAATACGATTACCGGTAATACTCTCCAAGAAAACTTACGCGGTGTGGCTGTGTTAAGACCGGATGTTATTAAAACACTAGAAAATCCTATAAACAGTGAAGGCGGCCTGGCGGTATTAAAGGGTAATCTGGCTCCGGAAGGTGCTATCGTCAAACAGAGCGCGGTTGATCCAAAGATGCTGATTCATCAAGGGCCGGCTGTAGTATTTGAAAGCGAAGAGGAGTTAAGGGATTACCTGGTGGCAGAAAGTGTGAGACATGGTGATGTACTGGTTATTAGAAACGAAGGTCCTAAGGGTGGCCCGGGCATGAGGGAGTTGTCCATCCCTGCCGCTATGCTGATAGGTATGGGACTGGGCGATTCAGTGGCCATGATTACCGATGCTCGGTATTCCGGAGCTACCAGAGGACCATGCATTGGCCATGTTTCTCCAGAAGCGGCTGATGGCGGGCCTATCGCTTTAGTGGAAACCGGAGATCTGATTGAAATAGATATACCAGCCAGGAAGCTAAACGTAATGGTATCAGGTGAAGAACTGGCAGAAAGAAAGAAAAAATTGGTACTTAAATTAAAGGAAGTGGAATATCCAGCCGACTATTTGGATATATATCGAAGATTGGTAACGTCCGCAAAGGATGGCGCGGTTGTCCATCTTGATAGTCCCTTGTCTGATAATGATTAATAATGTTAAGGTAAAAAAAGACAGAGGACAGAGTATTAACCAGAGAGGAATTGTTGGAAGCAGTTAAGGGTAGAGATGCTATAGTTTGTCTGTTAACTGGTACTATTGATGATGAAGTATTTAAGGCAGCAGGATCTCAGTGTAAAATATTTGCCAATTATGCAGTTGGCTTCAACAACATTGATGTTAAAGCAGCAACGGCAAACGGTGTGTTGGTGTCTAATACCCCGGGGGTTCTTACCGATACCACAGCGGATCTTGCTTGGGCATTATTATTTTCGACCGCACGAAGAGTCGTTGAGGCTGATAAATATATGCGGGCAGGAAAGTATAAGGGATGGGCACCAATGTTGCTTATGGGACAGGATATCACCGGCAAGACTCTTGGTGTAGTTGGTTCCGGTAGAATTGGAACTGCATTTGCAAAAAAGGCAATAGGTTTTAATATGAATATACTTTATCATGATCTTAAACCTACTCCAGAATTTGAAAAGATAGTCCGGGGTAGCAAATATGTGAGCAAGGAAACATTGCTTAAAGAAGCTGATTTTGTATCATTACATGTTCCTTTGCTTCCAGGTACCAAGCATTTTATTAGTGACGATGAATTTAGAGTAATGAAGGATACTGCTATAGTGATAAATACATCCAGGGGACCCGTAATGGACGAAAAGGCTTTGGTGCGGGCTCTCCAAAATGGTGAAATCTGGGGTGCCGGTTTAGATGTAACAGAAAATGAGCCAGAATTTGAACCTGAATTAGGTAATATGGATAATGTCATTATATTACCGCACATTGCCAGTGCCTCGATCGAAACTAGGACGGAAATGGGTTTGATGGCAGTTAAGAACGTAATTGCAGCATTGCAAGGAGAGGTGCCTCCTAATTGTTTGAACCCTGAAATATTTAATAGTTAGGGAAATATTTAATCTTGTTTTCTATCTACGGTGCTTTTAATTGTATCGATGTCGTGAAAAAGATAACAAAACAAGTAAGTAACGGGCGCATTATGCGAAGCTTTGCATAATGCAGTGTTATAGTCCGATTCTAGCAAATCTATTCCCTGCACTATGCATTTTATAAAGGGATAAACGGATGAAACTAAAAAATCTAGACAAACCATTTACTCGTTATGCTGATGATGGTGTGGCGCATTGTCCTAGCTTGAAGGATGCGGGTTAGAGCTATATCCTTATTAATTCGGAGAAATTTCAGGAGCCGGATACGGCAAATGCAAGTCCGGTTCTAAGGAGCAAAGAAGCCGGGAAATTTATTCCCGACTTCTAGTTACTCGATATTAGTCTGAAGTAGTTAACATTATCTTTCATGTTTTAGTATTAGTTCTTTTTTAATTTGTTTAGCTCATGGCTGGCGGCCTTCGCTAGCAGCGTTAGATCAAGACCTAAAGTAATATACTGGAAACCTTGTTTTATACGAATCTTTGCCTGGTCCCCATCGGGAACAAAAATCCCCGCCGCTTTACCGTGTGCTCTAGCTATCTCTAAGATTTTACTTATGGCTTCTTCAAGCTTGGGATGGTTGAATTCACCGGGGATTCCTAACGATTGCGACAAATCCAGCGGACCCGCGAAAATAACATCTATTCCCGGAGTACTGGCAATGGCATCTAAGTTATCCAACCCCTCTTTGCTTTCGCAATGGGCAACTACCAAAGTCTCATCGTTAGCCTTTTTAATATAATCCTGCAATTTAACCATCCCATAATCAGCTGCCCTTGGCATGGCCAATCCCCTAATGCCTGCAGGGTAGTATTTGGAATAGTTCGCAACTTGTTGTGCAACTTCCTTGGTATTTATTTGGGGGATTTGTATACCGTGGGTGCCAATATCTAATGCCCGTAGAATATTTGTTTCTGACGTATCGCTTACCCGCACAATAGGCGTAATGTTCCTAGCCTCAGCTGCCCTGATAAGATGTACAACACTTTCCACTGACATGTACCCGTGTTCGATGTCAATAACAAGGAATTCAAAACCAGAAAGAGCTAGTACCTCAACGATATCAGGCGAGTTACATGTTACAAAAGTACCTATGGCAGTACCGCCTTGATTTAATTTGTTCTTTAATTCGTTAGTAAACACACTATTCACTCCAATCTATTTGTAAACTTTCTCCCTAGTTATCAATTATGATAATATTACTAAAACAGATTACTTTCAAGCTAAAGATGAAAAATGTTTAAATGTTTAAAAGCACTTGAAGCTATTGACAATAATCTTATCTTTTGATATATAAAAATAGTGTTAGCACTCAGAAGAAGTGAATGATAGAATTAAGGAACTGCTGAAAACTAAGAGGAGGAGATTTGTTTGACTAAAAAACAGTTTAGGGCTGAATCTAAAAGATTGTTGGATTTGATGGTCAATTCTATTTATACCAACAAGGAAATCTTTTTGAGGGAACTAATTTCCAATGCCAGTGACGCCATTGATAAAATTTATTATAAGGCTTTAACAGATGATTCTTTAAGCTTTAACAAAGATGACTATTACATCGAAGTAGTTGCCGATAAGGATAACAGGATATTAAAGGTATCCGATACAGGCATTGGCATGACAAAACAAGAACTAGAGGACAATCTGGGAGTAATTGCAAACAGTGGGTCATTGGCATTTAAAGCAGAAAATGCAGGAAAAGATGGCCATGACATTATCGGACAGTTTGGAGTGGGATTTTATTCG
>JADQBR010000142.1 GCA_016278515.1 Bacillota bacterium | reverse complement strand
CGTTCCGTTCCAACAACCGCCATCAGCTTCCTTCAGACCCTTTCGTCACCGAAAACGCCCTTGCTTACAGCTTGTCTTCCCATTAGCTAGGTGACAGGTTTTCTTTTAAGACCATCGGCTCGGCAACATGCCTCGCAAACAATAAAGGAGCGGCCGTTTGAACGGCCGCTCCTGCCTATTTAAAGTTTGTCATACTTCTCGTCGTACACCCATGTTAGTCCACCGTCCTTGCTGGACAGGAAAATAGTACCTACGACTTCAGCATCTTTATCAATAAGCGCAATAGGAAAGAGTCCTACCTCTCCATTGAAAATGGGAGAAAGGGGGTCCTTTTTATATTGATTGAATTTTTCCGGGAGCGATACAGAAAGTCTATCCCACGATTTGCCCTGATCTTTCGTCCAATAGATGACCGGACCATCGTCCATAAAATATCTGTACCCTAAAAAGCCTATATCCTTGCTGGAAAAACCCGCTCCCGTTAAATGTTCCGAATAAATATCATTAGGGTTCCCTATTTCTTCCCATGTTTTTCCGCCATCCGAGGTTTGGAAAACGTAATTCAACGCACTTGCTACGCCACGAGATGCGCCGCTAACCAACCAGCCATGGTTTTTATTCGTGAAACCGATAAAGAACTCATGTCCTTTTGCACCTGGAATTGTATAATCGTTCCATGTTTTTCCCATGTCATCACTGATTAAAACCTGGAGTGGCGAAGATTTTTCGTCTGATGAACCGTAAACTATGGCCGTTTTATCCTCAGAAATAAAAAATCCGCTCTCGCTTATTCCTCTGCCCCAAGCCCTTTTGGTCATATCTAATTTTAAAGGTGTTTTTGTTGTAACGGCCCCGTTCTGGTAAGAGATAGAAACGGTTCCATCCTCATCTATTGAATACGAATTGCCTGCATCATGCACTATAATTTGCTTCCCGTTAATGCTGGAATAAATCGTACCGGGTTTAAATGCTTGGCTGCCATCTGTAAAGTTTATGCAAGCGGACAGTGTTCCGATTAGAAGAACGACGCTACATAAAAGAACAACGCTGTTTCGTTTTTTTATACTAAGAATGGACATGAATCTTTGTTTCATGGTATTTTTTCCTCCTGAAAAGTTCGTTGATAAAGCCAAAAACCGGGGATTTGGGTTCTGCATGGCAGATAAAATGGCTTCACAATATTTCTTACGATAATCCATGCCTTGTTTGCTTACTCGGTGTCATCACAGTAAATTTCGCGATCGTTTTTTCTGGTAACATAGAAGTCACTAAAGCACCCTTCTTTCCTTGGTATTATAGGGTTTTGTTCACTTATATTTTACCAGGTTGAAGGGTGTTTTTGTTGATAAATCTCAGATATAACAAGGGTTTGAGGGTTTTTTTTAGTGGTCGAGTAGACGTGATTCTCACGGCGCACGCCCCTCACAGATCCGTTGTATTTTGCTTCCATGACTTTTCCTCTGGTAAGTGCTGAATGATTTCCGAAGTTGTCACAGGGCGTCCGGCTGCCCAAATAAACTCCATAACTTGTTTCTCTGCCTCAGATATCCGTTGCAGTTTTTTCTTAAAAAACCCCCTCTATCTACATGACGTAGGTTTAATATTACTCTACACCGCGTGGGTGAATATGTCAATGCAATTTTCAAAACACAGGTCCAGTCCTGAACATAAACAAGCCACGAATACCAGTACGATACTCGTAGCTTGTGCTATAGGCTATTCCTCTTTAGCCCCCTAGAATATTTGGAGAGATCACTTGTTTATGTCAACATCATCTTAGGAAGTAATTTCAGTGGTCTAGGAACATAATTGGCCATGAGAACGTCTATATCAATGTAGAAAGGAGTGAATAATCAGTGAAAAAAGCTTGGACCATTCTAACCGTATATGTGCTTCTGGCTGGTTGCTCCTCTGTGAATGTAAACGAAGGAAATTCGATTTTGGAGACGGACCAGCAGCACAATACATCAAAAACGGTCAGTATTAGTGAAAACCAGGGCAAGGATTTGGTAAATGCCTACGGTTTGGCTTTAGACACTTTACTTTCATTGGATCATGGCTGGGATAATGACATAAAATACATTTCTGTAGAGCTGAACAGCGCGCAGGGACTTACCGATACCAACATTCCTGTGATCGTTGAAAACTTAAAAAAACATAAAGTAGCGGTTCTTCAGCTTCCGTTAGACGAGCTAGTCAAACAAGGATTAGCAGATCAAAGAGGAGTGCTGGACGGTATTCTTTTACAGATTCAAGAGGCGACTTTGACGGATGATAATAAATTAACAGTGTCCGGAAAGGCAATAAAGTCGGCAAAACAATCCATAGGCACAACCATTGAACTTCAAAAGAAGAATAATGTGTGGGAAGTCAGCAATACCACCATCACGACCGAAAGCTAATGCAAATAAACAAAGGACAAGGGGACTAGATGGTCCTCTTGTCCTTATGTGCGATCTGGTTATTTAGTTATTGCCCTCATAGTTCTTTTGGAAGGACTATTGTTCCATGGTCAACATTATATGGGGTTGGGGTACCTTGATTCCATATTCTACACATTTCACACTATAAAACGCTTTCTAGTGTTCAATTTGTCTTAGTTAGCTTCTTCTTCTGTGATTAAATTAATCTCTTCTATGGCAAACATTTTAAAGTTGCCTATTATCGTTTTTCCATCGGAAGCGTATAGAGAAATCACTCGTTCTTGACCAGCATTTGCTTTCTGCATTGCAAGAGCCTCTTCAGGATTTTTAGGTGCTTCCCCATATTGTTGATTCCGCTTAGTATTGTCGGTAAAATCCCATGAAAAGTGTCGGTAGATA
>JADQBR010000089.1 GCA_016278515.1 Bacillota bacterium | reverse complement strand
CGAGATGGCATGTGGAGTCCGTAGAACACCATGCTACGGATCCGGCCTGCGGCAGATTGTTAAATGCCTTTGATTTGGTACGAATTCACCGCTTTGGTGAATTGGATGAAGACGCCGACAATATGGATGAGAAGCTTTCTCCCGGTACCGACAATAGAAAAAACTTCGGATATGCGGCAATTTTGAAGATTTATCACGAACTCGGTCTGGGTGTTTTTTTAAAAAATAAGTCTAGGCATGAGAATTTTGAGTATAATACGAATTCCATCATGATAATGCTTGTAATATCTAGATTGCTTTCCCCAGGTTCTAAGAAGAAGGCTTTTGAGGAAAAGGACCAGTATTTTGAACGGTTTAATTTTTCTCTGGCGGATGTTTATCGTTCTCTTTCACACTTCTCTAAAATTGCAACAGAGTTCCAAAGATATTTGAACTCCCAGATTAATGAAAAATATGGACGCAATACGAAGACTATCTATTATGATGTCACCAATTTCTATTTTGAGACTGATGAAGCGGTGTACTGGAAACACGTCCGGTATATGTGTCACTTAAGGATCACATTAATGCCCACTTTCTAACTTGTTTCATAGCTCTTACTATTATGCGGATCATTCAAAAGAAAACGGGCAAGCTTTACTCTGCCGAAAGAATAGTTGAATGTCTCAATAAAATTTCCTGTTCTAACGAACATGAGAACATCTATTTGTTCGATTACAGAAGTGAGATTTCTGATACTATTGGAGAAGCGTTGGGAATTGATTTCACGGATAAAAGACTCCGTCTTGGGGAAATAAAAAAAATTTTGGCAGAAGCGAAAAAATGATGCTGTACACTACATATTTATGACAAAATGGAAAGGCCGCTATCTCTTTTGTATCAAGGAATTGCGGCCTTTTTTTGTTAGTTTAGGTGTAAAAGTCAGGATTATACCACGGTTTCGGATTTAAAGGAGGAACTTTTTTTAGAAGATCATCCGATATTAAAATTGTAAATAGAGAATGCCGGTAAGTTTTATAAAGCATCTAATTTAAGGCAGATTGGTCAGGTTAATAATCAAACCACCCCACCACCGTCGGAAGACCTACCGCCGGAACTCGAAGTTTACCGAGCAAGGGGCCACAGGCGATTAGCTACCAGAACTTATGACAGTAAATGCGTAACCTGCATATGGGGATGCCGGATGCCTGTAGAAATTATCATTGACCAATGGAATCCTGGTAAGAAAAAGTACCGGTTTGAGACTTTTTGCTATGGGCCATTAAATTATAAATTATATAAATCGGGGCCGATCAGGAAGGTTCCAGGCAGAAACGGCATGGTCTATGAAGAGGAAGACTGGGTGGACGAGGAAGAAACAGGCATAGGGAGATGGATGAATGAGT
The DNA here is from genome assembly GCA_016278515.1 of Bacillota bacterium. GTDB lineage: Bacteria > Bacillota > JADQBR01 > JADQBR01 > JADQBR01 > JADQBR01. The sequence goes on along the minus strand of JADQBR010000089.1, from coordinate 1,466 downwards.
GGAGTGAGAAAACCAGGGAAAATTGGTTTGTTGTGCTTATGTCAGGAGTGGATGATTTTTGAGTGATGTACTTTTTAATCTAATAAATTACATTTGGATATGTTTAGAAAAGCTGGGTAATTTCTTATCCTCCAGAGAGGTTGGCTTAGAGCTAATAAGAATAATAATGACAGCAATATTTGGATTTATTACATTTAAAATTTATCAAATGTACAGAAATAAAAAGGATAATAGCAACCTATACATACAAATGATAAAACTGGAAAGAGAACTCATAAATAATAAGGATAATCTAGAAAAAGTTATCGACGGCCACACCGAATATAATTCATTAAAAGGTAAATTTATCTATAAAGAAAATAATTTATTATTTAAGTTATATTCACAAGTTAACTCATTGAATTCTTACGTCGAAGAAATTATCATTTGTGAATACAGTGAACCGGTAGACGTAGAGATGAGTATAGTGAAAAGCCATATGAGACAATTATGAATTTAGAAGTTTATAAACATAATTTAGAATACGAAGGCGAAGAATACCAAGGTCAAATTGATGAAATAGAGGCTTTGATTGAGGCCAATACAAAACGTTCCATTTTTGAAGAGCTAATTGAAATTGAAAAAAATGCTGATCAACTATTGATGAGTGAACATGACTTTAAAGAGGCATTAAATTATCTTTCTGAAGAGGTAAAAGCATTTAATTCGATGAAACGGAAAGAAAAATCAAATACTCCTCCGGAATTTGCTAAGTTTAACGAGGCTCGTTTAAAGAACCTTAATACTATTATCCGTAAGCCTACCGGAATAAAGATTGATAAGTACCATATTTTGCCTTACCATATAAGCCGATTGTCTTTATCTGTTCACCCTTTGCCGGGAAGGAAACATAGCAAGGGCAAGAAGGTATGGGAGATTTGCGATTAGTAAAAGAGTGGTTCCAATCATCTCAAATTTGATGTATCCGCAGTTTCTTTTCGAGGATGACCCGGCAGAACGAAAGCTGGGGATTGAGATGGGATTGGTGCTGCTGGTAAAATCAAGCGAGCTGTGCAGCTTTGGCCCAAAAATTACCAAGGGCATGGCTATGGAGATTAAAAAAGAGAATTACAATTATAAAGGTATCAAAGGTTAATCTGCATATTTTACCTGAAAATGTATAGAGTGCGCAAGTTAGTTTCACCTGCAGATATTTTTACCCCACAAATTATTGTTAGGTTTATTTAAGTGGGGTATAATACAGCTGTAGGAGGTGGCTACTTTTGAGTTTATTGCTTGACATAATTTTAGAAGAATCTAAGAGAAACCTTCTAATGCAAGAAGAATATGAAACTAAGATTAACCAACTCCCAAAAGGAAAGATTATTAAAAAGAAAATAGGCAACCATGAATATTATTACTTAAAATACCGAGATGGGGAAAAGACTGTTACCGATTATATTGGGCGAGATGAGAAGAAAATTGAA
>JADQBR010000030.1 GCA_016278515.1 Bacillota bacterium | reverse complement strand
ACCATCGTATAACATGGGGTTTAAGGTTCCGCTGTCGCTACACCCAAATTCATTCGCCAAGCCAAGTCTGGCTATGGCTCATGAACTTCTTAAACCCCAGGAACGTTATGTGAAATTCACAAAAGAAGGGGGAAAAAATGAAAAATAATATACCATTAGAATACATTTATTTAGATGATGAGGGTCTAAATAGATTATTTAATCAAATAACTGAAAGTCTGGAAACAGAAAGGATAAGTATTAATGAGAAGACTAAGAGTGGTAATTTAAATCTGAAAGCCAAAATTGGTAAAATATTTGAATTATTACATCTTGGAGACATAGCCGCAGGTACAGAATTTAAAATAACAGGCAAAGAACACACTCAAGTAAGGACAAGTCTTACAACTGAACATAAAATAAACTTGTTAATAAAATATTTTTTAGAAAACCTTATCGAAGAGAATTATTACAATAATCTGATAAACGCTATGAATAACTTAGACAAATGCCAAAACATGGTTTTTATAAATATTAGAGATAAATTTAATATGCCACAATTTTATCCGGAAAATGACGGAGTAAAAATGGTCAATACAGCTAGAAGAGTTTTCTTTGAAAAAGGCAAACCATTGGGAGAAAACGGATATCAATACGGTGATAGTTATAATTATAATGATGATTATTATAAGGATTTGGGTGAAAGAGTAATAATGAATGCAAGCTTGGATAAATTTACACGTTCGAGTACACAAATGAGCTATACTGGTCATGATGCAGTTATATTTAGTGGTTATAAAGGACATGCAGTTCCTCTAAATGTTTTTGGAACTCTAAGATTAGTAAATAACTCATTTTATCAAATTAAACCATATGCTATATGGCTATGAGTCTTGTGAACTTCACATAACATGGGATTTAAGGACTCGCTGTCGCTCACCCAAATTCATTCGGTAAGGGCGGTCGCCCTAAACCTCATGAACTTCTTAAATCCCTGGTACGTTATGTGAAACGTGGCCAGATAGCAAAATTATGTTGGTAGGAAAGGATAGAGCTGATAATGAAAGGATTATTTTTGCCGGGTTACGCTTGTACCAGCTATATTTGAAAGCACTAGAAAGAGAAATAAATAATGATTTTAATGGTAAGATAATAGATTGGCCTACAGAAACAAAAAGATATGATACTATTGAAGATTTTACAGAATGGATTATTAAAACATATTTGTCAAAAGAAAATATTGACTATATAGTTGGCCATAGTATGGGAGGCTTAGTTGCATTAAATGTTGCCCGAAGGACAAGTAGAATTAAAAATATTATTTTGCTTGAATCATATTTAAATACTCCTTCTCCATTCTTTAGAAATATTGTAATGGACAATACATCAGATGAAATTATAAGTAAAATATTAAATATGTTAAATAACGAGAGGGAAAATTACTCCGAAGTTTTAAAAAATAAATTAAGAGATATAAATATGATATCATTCCTTAATGAAATAAATAGTATGGTAAATTTAATATATGGAGATAGAGGGATAAATAATAAAAATAAAATTAAAGCTGAGTTGGATTTACCAGTTGATTTGATATCTAACCAAAATATAAGTATTATAAGTGATTCTTGTCATTTTCCTATGATAGAAAACCCAGAAGAAACAAAAATAATCTTGAAAAAGTTGATAATGTAGGTGTATGGCCACACATCACATAACAATATATTGCCGACTCCGTTCCTACGTCACTTCGTCCAAATCCATCAAACAAGATAGGAGCTATCTAGGGTTTGATGGACTTCGGCAATACGGAGGAGGAGTAAGGTCATGGCGATCATATATGAATCTAAAGTCTATAAAAATACTAAACACTCATCAATTTGTGCTGATATATTTTACCACGGAAGTGAAACTCCGGTTATTATCTATATTCACAGTGGAGCACTAATTTTTGGCACAAGAAAGTGGTTGCCAATGGAGCAAGTTGAGATCTATAAGAGTGCTGGATTTAGTGTAATAAGCAGTGACTATCGGCTTGCTCCAGAAACAAAATTTGAATTAATAAATGATGATATACAAGATGCTTTAAATTGGGTTAGAACTACTGCATCGAAAATGTACGATTTTAATACGGATAAGCTTGCTCTCATAGGTTGTTCAGCCGGTGCATATCTAAGTTTGCTTAGTGTAACAATGGTAAATAGACCGAATGCGATTGTTTCTTTTTACGGTTATGGTGATATCCTCGGTAAATGGTATTCTGAGCCTAGCGATTTTTACTGCAAAAAATCAATTGTTAAGCTTGTAGAAGCAGAAAAGTCTCTTTGTGACTCTGAAGTATCAGAAGGCTCGTGGGAAAGGTTTAATTACTATCTTTGGTGTCGCCAACAGGGGACTTGGGTTGAGACGGTAACAGGACTGGATCGAGAGAATGACAGTGAGTTACTAAGAAGGTACAACCCTATTGATAATATTTCTATTGACTTTCCCCCAACACTCTTTTTGCACGGTGATAAGGATACTGATGTACCTTACGAGCAATCTTTGATGATGTATGAAGCATTACGAAAAGCTGGAATTCAAACGGAGCTTGTTACCGTATCTGGCGCTGATCATGTATTCGATCAAAACATAAATGATCCACGGGTTAAAAGCGCATTTGAGAAAACAGTAGGTTTCCTAAAAAAACACTTGTGTGAGTAATTCGAAGGAGCTCCGTACTTCAGCTAACAATATATTGCCGACTCCGCTCCTACGTCACTTCGTCCAAATCCATCAACCCAAGATAGGAGCTATCTAAGGGTTGATGGACTTCGGCAATACGGGTACGTTATACGACATAGCCCAGGAAATAGCTGAAATGGCAAAGTAAATAGCTTAA
>JADQBR010000143.1 GCA_016278515.1 Bacillota bacterium | reverse complement strand
TGATAGCTGAACTGTTTTTCTTACACCTATCACATTTAAGCATCCAATCCCTCCTAAAATAGTGTTAGCAGCACCGGCAATATACCAAGTGCTGCTTTCCCTTAGAAATAGCAGTGGAATTTTCTAGTATCTACTACTTTTTTTAACGCTTTTTTGGCTTCTTTCATAGTCATTTTCTTTGCATACAACACTTTATCCACAAAAACTAGGATACCGTCATGGGACGGAATAATGTTGTAATCTAAGTCTTTTTCTGTATAAACTCTTTTAGCCACGATTGTACCCAAAAGAAGGCAAGACCCCGAAGGGGAAGAATAAATCTTGCCCCCTCTAGGGTGTCACCTCCTTTGAGTTTTCTTTTGGTTTTATAATAAAAAAAGCCTTATTATATCATTAGACATAACAAGGCTTTTGAATCTGTTTTTTACTCGCATCTTACGAGATATTCTTTCTATTCCTGCATATTCGGGAACAAAAAGTAATTAGCTTGCGCCGAGTGTTTGTTGCCCTCTTGCTACCTAGTTAGGTGAGATGGGCAACTGCTTAATTATGTTTTTATTATATAGTAATGATTGGTAAAAGGTCAAGAAAAGGGGTAAAGCTGTGAATTAATAAATGACAAAGCCTCAATTATTTATGTAAATCATTACATAGTAACCAATTCGCCACCCTACCGTATCCCATAATACCCTCTTCACTACAAATGCCTACTCCAGATTATGCATGCCTAAAATCATTAAACCTTTAAAATTGCCCATTAATACAATTAGTTTCGGTGGTATTGAACCTCACATTTGTATATGACCAGGGCAAATTAGCTAAGATGGATTCCATAATCATGATTGTCAGCAAGTAGTTCCTAACATTAAAAAACCTCCGTCATGGTTTTAACATAACGGGGGTGGAGTTTTGCTTAATATAACTTGTGATAAACTCAGCAGCAGTTGAATTATTGGATCAGTTACGTCGTACTCATCAAATTTAAACGACATTGGTTACGCCTTATACATGCATATAATATTTGTGTAGCCAAAGGCCCTAGTCTTTTATGGTTTTATATATGGTGCTTACCAAATAATACCCAAGTACTACGTTGCTTAGGTGTATGATAGTATCTGTTTGATATATTGTAGGAATAATTTGACGTAAATGTAAAGATTCTAGTATTTGTGCATAGTAAAGTGCTGGATAGACACCTACTATAAATGCAGGAATACCGATTGCTAAAAACTTTATCCAATCCCATTGCCAAGACCCCTGTTTTTTCATTTCACCTATTAAATTGGGCAACCCTATTAAAATACCAATAATTATTGGATAAAGTATACGAATAAGTAACCAAGGATAGTATATACTAAATACTTGCATTTCAAAGTGTTTATAAAGCTGCTCTCCTAAGCCAAGTGCATAAATGACAAGAGTAACATAAAGTAAAATTCCAGCAAACCTCATAAGCTTATTCATATATCGAACCCTCCCTTAACATATTATTCTTGCGGGGTTAGCCAAGAACCTTTAAATATTTTCCATTACCTAGATTGCTATGTCGCTTAATCTTTACAGTGTCATAACGAGACCCCGACCAGATTTTGACCGGGGCCCTTCGTCTACCATGCTATTATGGATAACGCGAAGTTAAATTTTCGCTTCAAACACTCAATAACCACCCATAACTAGAACCACAAATCTAGATGTTTATGGCTACCTTTAACGTCCTTACCTGCCTGTGATTTAAACGACACAACAAATTATTAACTACAGTCTATCTGGAATATGTATGGTAATTATGGAAATACTCAACTTGTACAAGGTAGTAGACAAATTCTTGCTATCGTAGTCGGTTGGTGCCGATAAGTCTAGTACATACTAATTCCCCATTACATAGATTATAAGATTTAATGTATTCCCTATTGTAATTTCACCTCTTATGTTTATATAAATCTATTCATTGCTTCATCTACAATGCCATCTACATTCTCTTTTGTTATATTATTCGTTTCAATAATCCTTTCAACTCTAGTTCTTTTGAAAGGATCGTATAAATCTGCCATCAAACTCATGAGAGCTGTCCTTCTACCTACTTTAAATATAATTCTTTCTTCTTCATCAAGACTTAAAAACCATCTTAGAGCTGAAATCATCTTTTCTTTATCTCTTGGCAATTTACCTTCTACTTCTGTAATCAAATTAACTATATGATCACTTTTTATAGTACTTGTAATACCTTCTAGGTTTTCAATCATTAATAGTAATTCTTCAACCATCTTCTCATCATTTGGTCTTGTAAAAATCCCTTTTACGTAATCTTCTTTTAAAGGTGCGTTATCAGTTACTACAGTAGTTCTAATACGAATAAAATCAGGATTTATTTGATTTAATGCATCTGCTGTTTCTAAAGCATTTTGTCTAGAATACTCGTTTCCTCCAATGCCAGGCATAAAATATTCAGATAGTTCTATACCTGCCCTTTTTACTTTCTGACCAGCTTCTATTTGAGTCTGTTTGTCAACACCCTTATTAATTAATTCAAGCACTTTATTATCAGCTGTTTCCATTCCAATGTGAATTCTATTTAGTCCTGCATCTGCCATTCTTTTTAGATCTTCATCACTAATTCTAGCTATATTCTTACCTCTTCCATAAGATGTAATTCTGTTCACTTGTGGGAACTGTTTTCTAATATAAGTTAAAATGTCTATCATATCATCAGGTTTGATAATCATTGAATTCCCATCTTGTAAAAATACAGATTCCATTCCAGTTCTATACCAATTTATAGCTGAATTATATGCATAATCTGCATTTTGTCCCAAATTATCTCTTAACTGTTTTATCATTGTCTGTCTTTCTGATAAATCAACTTCAATCATTTCCTTAAATGTATCTATACATTGTTTAACTAAATCAATATCTTTTAATACATGTTCCTTGGGTCTAATACTAAAATTCTTACCTTTATACAATCCACAAAATTTACATTTATTCCAGGGACAGTTTCTTGTTACTCTTAAAAGCAAACTGTCAGCTTCACTTGGTGGCCTTATAGGTCCTATTTCAAATCCTAAATGTTCTTTTGTTAAATTTTCCATACTATAAGCCCCCCATTTAGTATAATTTTTAATGGTTATATTATATTTGGGTCATTATAATCTCTGAAGTTTTTGATGTCATTATTCTTTACTCCTTAATATGCATTCCCATTTCAGAATAATAAATAAGACTACTTTGCTATAGTGCTTATACAATATAATTTGTTTATTCCAGCTTCCGTTCCTTGTCAATATGATATTCTATCTACATTGTAGGAGTAAATAGATAATTTATCAACACTATCATATTTGCCTTAGCAATGAAATTAAAAAATGATTTCTAAAAAAATATAAACTGGCTTAATAAGAGAACATTAGCTGTTTACTCTTTTTCGTTACGTTACTGTGTCGTAACTTAACCCGGTCAGAATTGACCGAGTCCGTTCTCTAAACATGCTATGGATTTGTGGAAGTTCAGCCATTACTGCCTTAATTCGCATCTTATAGAGAATATGTCACAAGGTTGTGGTTCCAAATAGCCAATTACATAAACCTTTTATCATTCATTAACAAATAGAGGATAAGCATTCCTATTAATCCTCCAAAAATTGATGGAACTATGTTAGATAAAAGTTTAGTAATAGTAAAACCTTCTTGTCTAAATATAATTATCAGCGTGTGAGCTATTAAAATTCCCAGTAAATAGGCACCAAAAAACTTAATTAGAAATTTTTTTGACTTAAATCGCTCAATGTTATCTGACCTCAATCCTCTTTACCTCCCCTAAGTCGCATTACCTATCTTAGGCGACAGATCCATATCAATAATTGCCTCTTCCTCAAGTTCGTATAATTAGCCTGATGGGAAGTACAATATGAAGTACAATATTTATATATCGTGCCGCGGGTTTGCGACGTCGTCTCACCTTAGTTAGCTCCTATCTTAGATGAGACGATGTGGGTGAGGCCACTACATTCTTTCAGCTTTCTTTATGGCCGAACCCCTTGCGCAAACCCTGCTGTTATGCGAAGTGCCCAACGTACCATTTGAGAAAACTAGCTTAAATATATAAATGACCTTTGACGCTCTTATTTTATAATATTCACTCTAAAGAAAGCCCATAAGGACCATCCCCTGTAGTGATTTGTTATGCGTTACTATTTCAAGCATAAACAAAACCTAACTACCACATTTCTTTCACAGTTTTCGCCATGCACAGCTTTCAAATGAGATGTTATAAGGTCAGCGTAGTGATCATATCCACGTTTCCTCAGTTCACGCACGAAAACAGGCCAAGGTGGAATATTGCTGTAGTACGGTGTTGGACCAGTTGACATACCGCCTCCCGGGCCTGTAGATAATCCGCCACCAGTTTTCGTTGATAAGCCACCTCCAGAACCTGTATATAAACCACCACCGGGTCCGGTAGATAATCCTCCTCCAGGCCCAGTCGACATACCGCCACCTGGTCCTGTTGACATCCCACCATCCGGTCCTGTTGACGCACCGCCGCCTGGTCCTGTAGATAACCCCCCGCCTGGTCCTGTTGAAAGACCACCATTCGGTCCTGTACTTTGATTTCTAGGCCACTTTGCCATTTATTAATCCCTCCAACATCAATTTAATAACTCTTCCATGTATTTCTATCTATCTATCTATCTTTGTTGGGCATTTCGCATAGCGTTCCTGCGCATACACGAACTTACATGCTGGCGCGACTTTTGCCTACCTCTCTTTTCTCTACAATTGCAAAGGCGTGACAGCGTGTAAGTTAGGACGTAGCGTAGCCGTGTCATGTGCTTGTTAGCCGAAGTTGTGCTTAGGTACTCATCCATTTCTTTTTATTGCTTTCAGTTAAAGGGATATTCCACCCTAACATCTGTATGAAGTACTTCTCCTCTACCACCAATTTGTTAATGTCAATGTTATATGTCTCACTAACACCTTCTAGGGTATATAAACTCCCATCTAAAAACCCCCATCTATCCTTAAGAGGATCACAATACTTTTCTTCAATAGGAACTGGTTCAGAACTAAAAATAGTACAAATATCTTTTACGATGTCATAAATCTTACTGGCAAAAAGCTCATCATTATCATCGACCAATAAAATAAAGTCCTGTGTTTTAGGCTCCCTACCATGGTCTCTTTTAAATTCATGGTAAAATTCGACGAAATTAAACAAACCCTCTAAAATTTCAAAACCTGTTTGCTTCATAGTGTGATCTCTTAGGCTTCTACTGAGATACTCATCCTCAAAATTATTACTTCTTTTCCTATTGCACTCTCTACATAAAAGACGAATGTTACTTTCTTCTGAACTTCCACCCTTTGACCACGGAATTAAATGGTCAAACTCAATATCTTCATCCTGTACAGCCTTACCACAGTCTCTGCAAATCTGATTATCTCGCTTCAAGACTCTGAACTGAGTTGGACGAGGAATATTTCTACTAATGTTCCGCAACTCCTTAGTTTCAGTAAGTGGTTCACAAACGAAAAACACCGGGCACACATGACCAAAAATCTTACACATTTAATCACTCACCTCGCTTTCAAGGGGAAACTCTTCAACCAATGGACCATATGGGCAATATTTCAACTCCCAACAAGGTTTACATACTGCCTTAATTCTTTTTTCCCACCCAATTTTTTCGCCCCAATCCTGTATACTCATTTATTCCTCCCCCCAATCAAGCAATTTCGGTTAACTCTGGTATTACCGAACTATTGGTTGAAACCCCAAAAACTTTGTCCACAGTATATTTTTTTAGATTAATAAAATTAAACAATGACAATTTAACCCCTTTCTCATAAAAATGACCGCATTCGCCTTAAACAATGTTTTGGACTTCAAATACGTTAACCTATTACCTCCTGTGTGGCTATAAAAACCCCGTCAATATCAAAAATACCAGCACTATTTACCTATCATGGGTGACAATCTCCCCTTAAAACGCCTATAACTCTTGATATAAGAATAATAAAAACACAATTATTCTATGTACACCGAAAAAACCTGTATATAAAGTCCTACAAGTCTTGAGTTATTCTGTAAAAAATATTACCGGTTTGTGCTGCATGTCTGCGTTTCCTCGTTAACATTGAAACAAAATCGATTCGTCCTTCTAAAACAGCCATTAAATCGATACCATCCATCAGTATAATCGTGCTTCTCCCACTTGAATGAATTTTAATAGCATCTTCTGAAAATCCATTAATAGATAGGAATAATCCTAATGTATTGTCAAGTTTTCGACCAATTTTCCCCTTGAAACTATCCAGGTCTTCAGAATTAATGAAACGATTCGTCCATTTTGCTTCAAATAAATAATCTGTACCTTCAAGAGTAAAAGCACCATCTATCTGTTCTCCAACGTTCCGAAAGGACGCTTTAGGGTCTAAGTCAAATAAAGCAAAAATATCATAAAGAACCTTCTCTAATTCATAACCCCTACTTTGAGGGTCTTTTGAGGTAACGAGTTTAAAATAAGTATCTTTAATTAATTCTAGCTTCTGTAAAACAGCTTTGCTAGATTTTAGTTTTTCCATAGCTTCTTTACGCCTTTCTGCCATTTCCCTCTCTTCTTTAACTTTTTGGTCATGATTTCCCACCATTTCTTTCAAAGCTTGTACTGCAATTGAAGCTTGTTGCATTTTCCTTTTCCCATCTTCAAGCTGTTCAAGATGTTTAAAGCTATCCATTTTACATGCTTCATGCAACAGCCTCCGCAAATCACCTAGATACCTTTCTTGATCAGCACATAAGATATCTACAACATCAGAGACTATTTGCCTTTTGTAATTATCCCAATTGACACTTATAATCACATTTTTATCCATAATGCAATTTTGAAGGAAACTTTTGAGATCACTCTTATACCAATAAATATTACAAAGAGCTTCCTTTAAAGCCTGTATTGCCACTGCCGACAGTCGCTTTGACATTTCACACCTCCTAAAAAATTACTTCACATGAAGCCAAATTTCCGCAAACGTTCTAGCATTTCCGAAATCCGGAATATTTTTAAGAAAGGATACTAAAAAACCTTTTATTCTTGCAAATTGGTATTGAATCTAGCCAGCCTATCTATTCGTTTTTATAGTTTCAAACATCCTCAGGTGGACATGAATATTTAAGATAATACTATTCCTTTAGCTTCCGATTATAGACATTAGATGCGTTTGATAATTCCTTCGACAGGCTTAAACAAATTCCTCTTTTTTCCTTTTCTGTTACATACTTTCTACTTTAATCATTAATTAGATGCATATGTGTTGTTTACAGAGACCTTTCAAATTACTCTATTCATTTTATGCTTCCGTACATCTCCTGGAAAATAGTAGTCAACTATCTTGAAATAATATTAGAGGATTCAATGGAGGAGGTGGATGTAGTGCAGGTTCATGTTGGAAAATTGCTTGAGCGCATTACCCCCCTATGGTATAATTTAACTAAGATATACGGAAGGGGGGCTCCTCATGCTAGGCAAACGTTTCTTTATTCCTCGTGTTGCTCATTGTAGCGACGGGTGCTGACTTAAGTCCTGGGCATGACGTTAAACCGGCCTAAAATAATAATTGATAGCAAAAAAGGGGCAGCGTACGCGTACGCTGCCCCTTTTTGCTATCAATTATCGTCCTTTTCTCTAGCCGACTCCGGCCCGCGTCCCAAAGCGATCTTTCCCGTTCTTACGATTTCAATGATACCGTGTTCTTGCATAACCTCTATCAAAGCGTCCGCCTTGTCACTTTCACCAGTCATTTCAATCACCATGGTTTCCCTATTAACATCCACAATTTTAGCTCGGAATATATTTACGATATCTACTATTTCCGAGCGGTTTTCAGCCCGCGCCCTTACCTTAATCATAGCCAGTTCTCTGGAAATTGACTTATTTGAAGTTAAATCAGTTATTTTAATTACGTCTACAAGTTTAGCCAATTGCTTTTGAACCTGATCGACTTCTTCCTCTTCACACTCGACCACCAAGCTAATCCTGGTAACCTTGGGGTCTTCCGTTGGACCGGCAGCAATACTGTCGATATTAAAAGCTCGTCGACTTATTAATCCGGAAATATGCGACAGCACTGTCGGCCTGTTTACAACCAATATGGCAAGAGTGTGTTTCAATAGCTCCACCTCCAACTTTTCTTATATTTTATTTGTACAGCCATATATTGTCAACGTAAAATTTCTTTTAAAACAAGATAAAGGTATGGAAAGTACTTCACTTTCCTTTACTTAAGCCTCGCATCTAAATATGATATACTTAATGTTAGTACTTAATGAACTTTGCAGACGCGTCTAATGACTATTTTCTGCTAATACAACCAGGTAATGCATTATTTTACTTGTTCCACAAAGACGAAAAGGATTTACGAAAAAGGAGTTCCTAAAATGTGCCAAGTACCATTGGAATTTACAGTTGCTAAGATGCTATTGGATAACCGCCTTACTATTGCCGCGGCTGAATCATGCACTGGCGGCTTGCTCAGCCACAGATTAACCTCGGTTCCCGGGAGTTCCTTCTACTTTCCACTAGGTTTGATAACTTACGATAATAAGTGGAAAACAGAACTTTTGGGAGTAGAAAAATTCGTTTTAGATAAGTACGGGGCCGTCAGTAAGGAAGTGGCGGCAGCTATGGCTACGGGGGTAAGGCAAAAAGCAAAATCCGATCTCGGAATAGGAATTACTGGAATAGCCGGGCCTGGCGGAGGAAGCAGAGAAAAACCAGTAGGATTGGTTTATATAGGCTTGTCCTATGATCAGGCAACTATTGTAAAACGGTTCTTTTTTCAAGGCAACAGAGATCAGAACAAAACCCAATCGGCTCAAGCGGCTTTAGAAATGATAAAAGATTACTGTCAAAAAAAAGAATAATATTAGCTGAAATGCCTTAGATCCTTCTCTCTAAAAGATGAGTGTCGTTAGCCATCCTGCAATAAACGGAATAGTAAACACTAAACTGATACGAACTAACAAAAACTTTGGTCCGATTAACGCAATTTCAAAAGGCAATTGTCCTATTCCTAGCATCGCCCAACCTGTAATAAAGGCCACTATTGTACCGAGACTAGCTCCGGCATGAAAAATTGAGGCAATGATGGGGAAGGATACATACGGTCCTCCGGGTATCATTGCTCCAGCCAAACCGCCAATCATTATACCTTTCCATCCCGAACCCTCTCCTAGCCATGATTGTATCAGTTCCGGCGGCACAGCCACCTGCAACAAACCCGATACTATAAAAGCAACAATAAGCAACGGAAGCAAGCCTACCAGCATTTTTTGTCCTATTTTGAGCGCCTTGATATGAGAACCATCTCGCCTGCTATAAGCAATCGCAAATAATACTAACGCTAATACGGCTAGTATTGCTAACGCTACTATCATGCTTTTTCACCCTTCCTGCTGTTAATTTGTTCAATCTGTTCAATAATTCTAGTACCCATGTTTGGATAAAGATAGTTTGCTAAAAGCCCTGCTAAAAGTGGAAAAACAAAGGTTACTGCATAGCGAACAAATGTAACATGCGGCCCGATGAGGGCGATTTCCATCGGCAGCCTGCTTAATGTCCAGAGGTTTTTTGCAACTACAAAAGCTATTACAGTGCCAATCTCAGCGCCCCCCATTAAGAATGAAGCAGCAATAGGAAAATAAACGTATGGTCCCCCGGGAATTAGTGCTCCTGCCACACCTCCCAATATTACTCCTTTAAATCCAGCCTCTTTTCCCAGCCATTTACTAATCATCTCTTTAGAAACTAATACCTGAATTAAGCCAGCTACAACAAAGGCTATCAATAAGAGAGGAATAACCTGGATTGCCATCTTGCCACCACCAATCAATCCTTCGGTTATTAGGCTTATGCCTCCTTGCACATATGCCAGCACCATTAAAATGATTGCGGCCACGGCCATACCTATAGTTGTATTTCTCATAATATTCCTCCTTTTAAGAGTTCTCTTCCTTTGTTGGTTAATGATAACCTTTTTTCAGTGGGACTTAACCCCTTACCTTATTGTTGACATATTTCCTGCAAAAATCTATAAAATGTTCGCAGACTAAAGATGGTAGGTGTTCTTTAATGGTAACAAAACGAAAGCTCCTACTTAAGGTACAACCGGCCAACCGAACACCTCTTAAGCTCCCTAATTCCAGTTCCTCTTGCACAGTAAGTTTGGAAAGTACCGTAACTCCTAAGTTTTCCTTGATTAAAGCTTTAATGGCTTGGGTACTGCCCATCTGCATAAATATGTTCAATTGATCCAACTGCCTGCCCATAGCAAGCACAGTATTTTCAAATACTTTTCGGGTACCTGACCCAGGTTCCCGAAGAATTAGTTTTTCGTTTATTAATTGGTCCAATGTCACTGATGTTTTTCCTGCCCACTGGTGCCCCGGCGAAAATAAAACTAATAATTCATCCGCCATTAGTTCTTGTTCTTTTAGACGTTGTTCCCTAGTGATGGGGCCCTCTACTAAAGCCAAGTCTACATTATGCTCCAACAGCATATTCTCGATTGTTTGGGTATTTGCAACCTCTAACAAAAACTCAACTTGAGGAAATCGTAGTTTAAAAGCCCCTATGATAGATGGCAACAAATATTCTCCTATGGTTAATGTTGCTCCCAGCCGCAAAGGTCCTTTTACCTGGTTCTCCAACCGGTTAATTTCCCGAACCGCTTCATCGGCCAAACCCGCCAAGCGGTAGGCATACTCCAGCAGTATCTGCCCCGCTGGCGTCAGCGAAATTTCCTTTTCATATCGCTTGAATAATTTGGCACCATAGTCCTTTTCCAGTTGTTGGATCTGGACACTCACTGCCGGCTGGCTAATATGTAGATGGGCAGCCGCTTTAGAAAAATTTTTTTTCTCGGCCACCATCATAAAAGTTTTCATTCGTATGTCCAGCATTTACTTCACCCATAAAATTAGATTTGCCCACTTATCATCTGGACCAAGAGGCTTGTAACAGTAACACTAGCCCAAACAATCAGACCTAAGAACAATGGCTTTACGCCAGTAGCAATTATTTTTCTAAAGTCGGTTTTTAACCCCACAGCTGCCAGTGCTATGATAATCATAAATTTCCCTAGTTCATGCGCTTTTAGGGCATATGCCGCAGGTATGATACCTAACGTCTTTAACAGACTGGCTAAAATAAAACCAACAATAAACAATGGAAACACTTTGATCCAAGACACGCTTTTTCCACTGCCCTTTCTGCGTTTACTCATTGCAATGGAAAAAATAATTGCAACAGGTATAATCATGGTGGTCCGCGCTAATTTGACAATAGTAGCATAGTCCCCAGCACTTTTACTGTAAGAATAGCCGGCGGCAACCACTGATGAAGTGTCATTAATGGCCGTGCCCGCCCAGAGCCCGAAGGCATCGGGCGACATAGATAATAGATGCCCAAGTAAAGGGAATAAAACCACTGCTATAACGTTAAACAGAAATATGGTTGAAATAGCATAAGCCATTTCTTCATCATCTGCTTCTACTATTGGACTGATGGCCGCTATAGCCGAACCGCCGCAAATAGCTGTCCCAACCCCGATAAGACTTGTTAGGTTTCCTGATATATGAAAGAGCTTTCCCACTAAGAACGCAGTGACAAATGCAGCCGTCAATGTTACCAACATGACGCCTATGGATTCCTTACCCGTTTGCCAGACTTGTCCAAGGCTTAATGAAGCACCCAGCACAACTATAGACCATTGTAAAATCTTCTTGGCGGCAAAACCTACCCCTTCCATATATTCTATCTTAACACCCCATAAATTACTATAAGCTATGCCGATTATTATGGCAAAGACCGGTGCCCCAACTATTTCATAGCGATTGCCCAACATATATGCAATTATTGCGATAATGCCTGAAATTGCAATTCCTATTATAAAGCTTATTTCTTTGTAATTGACTAATTCTTCCTGAACCACTTCTTTTGCCATTTTTAATCCTCTCCCTTTACATGATTTTAGCCCTTTTTGCCGAACAAATGAAATTGCTTTTTTTTATAGCGGTTATAATACTCGTTTATTCTTAAAATTCTTGGGAAGATTTTAATAAGTATTTTTTGTTTTGGGTACATTAAGGATAGCTTTTACAAAAGAGGTGATGTAATTACATGGCAAAAACTACTTTTTCCACAGACAAAGTAAGTGTCCACCCGTCAATACAGGAAATGTATCAGCGCTTAAAAGAGGACAACATATCCAATACTTTTGATCGTTTTCCAGCCCAAGAAAAAATTCGCTGTAACTTCTGCTCAGCTGGGCTCAGCTGCCAGTTGTGTACCAATGGCCCATGCCGAATTTCGGATAAAACCGGAGCGACTTTAGGTGTATGTGGTATCGATCGCAATGCTATGGCTATGCGTGACATGCTGCTCAGAAACGTCATGGGTACAGCGACATATTCTTATCAAGCTTACGAAGGCTTTCGCACTCTTAAGGCAACAGCTTTGGGTCAAACTCCTTATACAATTAAGGATAAAGAGAAGCTGTACGATTTCTCCAAGAAGCTAGGCGTGGACACTACCGGTAATGAAAAGGACGTTGCTATCCGTTTGGCTGATAAACTGCAATGGGAACTGCACCGAGGCTATGATGAGCCTTCAACAATTATCGATGTCTTTGCCCCACCCCAAAGAATAGAGTTATGGCGTGAGCTTGCCCTCTATCCATCAGGACCTTTACATGAAATTAAAGATGCTACGGCCAGCTGTCTAACAAATGTAGACGGTGATTATGTATCACTGGCGAGAAAAGCGCTTCGTTTAAGTATCGCCTGTATTTATGGAGCACAGGTCGCCGGCCAATGGGCTATTGACATTATTCTAGGAACCCCTTATCCCCACGAGGTACAATACGACTTAGGCATACTAGACCCTGATTATGTAAACATTGTTTTTAATGGACACGAACCTTTTGATGGGGCCGCTTTAGTAATAAAAGCACATGAGCCAGACATTCAAGATTTGGCGAAACAAGCAGGTGCGAAGGGCTTAAGAGTAATAGGCTCTATTGAGAGCGGGCAGGAAATTACCCAACGGTTTGAAATCGATGAGGTATTTAGAGGGTTAACAGGCAACTGGCTAGCCATAGAACCCCTCTTAGCTACAGGCGCGGTGGACTTTTTTGGCATGAGCGAAAACTGTTCTCCACCTAATCTAGCTCCATACCAAGAAAAGTACCAAGTAACCTTAGCCTCCACCACCCGGCTGGTGCGTGTGCCGGGAGTAGAAAAGCACTATGACTATAAGCCGAACGAAATTGAAGGGCAAGCCAGAGACATGATTTTAGTTGGAATTGAAAATTTCAAGAAGCGTCATGGTAATATAGTACCTAAAGTACCTAATAGAATCCAGAAGGGCATTTCCGGCTTCAGCACGGAGGCCCTGCTAAAAGCATTAGGTGGTTCTCTTCAGCCGTTAATTGATGTTATTGCCCAAGGTAAAATTAAAGGCGTCGTGGGCCTGGTAAACTGCACTACCTTGGCAAATGGCCCTCACGACTACATGACAACCGAGTTGACCCGGGAATTGATTAAGAGGGACATACTTATCATTGCCGGCGGTTGCGGTAATCAAGCATTGGAAGTAGCGGGCTTCACGAATCTTGAAGCAATTAATTGGGCAGGTTCAGGCTTGCAGGAGGTGTGCAGTTCACTAAACATTCCACCCGTACTTAGTTTCGGTACCTGTACCGATACAGGCAGAATGGCAGTGCTGATCAGTGAGCTGGCAAAAGCCTTAGATGTAGATAGTGCAGATTTGCCAGTAGCGGTTACGGCACCCCAGTACCTGGAACAAAAGGCAACTATCGATGGTATTTTTGCTTTGGCCTTTGGCCTTTACACTCATTTATCTCCCACCCCGCCGGTGGCCGGCGGTCCGGAACTGGTAAAACTATTGACTGAAGATTTAGCTGACATTACCGGCGGCAAAGTAGCACTGGGTGATGAGCCCGATAAAGTAGCTGATGCCATTGAGCAGCACATTATCGATAGAAGAAAACATCTGGGATTGTCTCATTAAGAATTGCGGTAGTTACTATCGGTCTAAAAGGAGGGATACTATGACCAAAAAACAATACGATAAATTAAAATCCGAACAGGCTAAAGAAATAGATGCTGAATTAACAAAGGATATTCAACAGGATACCATGGCCAATGCCAAGGAGTTTAATAAGACTGATAATAACCCGAGCTATGACCAATATTTGGGACAATTATCCGGAAACCATGATGTTTCTAATAAGCAAATGAGCGGACAGTTCCAAGACAATAATTTTTTGGCGGAGGAAATGAAGGAATTTGGTTTAAACAGTCGTATTGAGGAAGACGAAGATAGAGGCAAAACCTCTTTGCTAAATAACCTAAAGACCAATAAAACCACAAAGTAACCTACAAAAGAGAACCAAATAATAAGGTTCTCTTTTGTCTGCCCGGGTTTATCTAAATTTATTGAGCGCCTTTCCATTAAGATAATCGCATTTTTTGCCTTGATATGTATCCAATTCTTCCATTCTGCCTTCTATCATCTGCCTTATTTTCCACCAACTTGTATCCCAATTGCTGAAAATCTGCTGTTCTTTGGGTCCTTTTCCAACAAGTCTTTGGATAACTATATCGGGATGAAGATATTCTAAAAAAGTAACCACTCTTTCTACGTATTCTTGCAAAGATATAATATTAATTTTCCCTTCTAAGTACTGACGTCCAAGCTTAGTTTTTTCTACTATATATAAAGAATGCAGCTTGACGTATTGAACGTTCAACGCAGAAAGAACTTTGGCGTTTTCAACCACATCAACTATGTTATCCCCTGGGAGGTTTAAAATTATGTGACAGCAAACATCAAAACCTTTGCGGTCAATACGCATCACCGCATCTATGAATTCGGCTAAAGTATGTCCCCTATTAACATATTCCAGAGTATGATAGTTGACCGTCTGTAAGCCTAATTCAATATCTACATCTAATCCTTGGCGGGCAAAGGGAATTAGCGCCTCTAGATATTCATCGCTAATACAATCGGGGCGCGTTGAAATTGATATACCTACCAAATCCTCCGCCTGAGCTGCAGCGGCAATATTCTCCTTAAATTGTTCTAAAGGAAAATAGGTATTAGTAAACGCCTGGAAGTATGCAATAAATTTATCTGCGCCGAAACGTCTCTTGAAAAAAGCTTTATTTTCTGCCAGTTGCTGTTTAATGGACTTAGTGTTAGATAGACATTCAAAACCAGCACCTTCTTCATCACAAAAAATACAACCGCCTGTACCTAATAAGCCATCCCTGTTTGGGCACGAACCTATTAAATTAATGGGTAACTTGTAGACTTTTTCGCCAAATTTATCCCGTAAATGGGAAGAATATTGTCTATACCGTGAATGAGACACCCTTTCACCTCTTTTTAAACAGAAATATCTTGACTATTTCTAGCATTTCCTACAAAAATCCTTCTCATAACCACCACGCGGGATATAAAACTCCACCTGATAATAAGTTTCGCTTTATTAGTAAAAAGCCTAGTTGCCTTAAGAGTAATTTGCCCGTAGAATAATAATCAATTAATTCTATCAGAGGAGGGCTCCCATTGTTCAACATTGCAGGTATACAGATGACCCCTATTATGAATGATATAGAGGCAAATTTAAAAAGAGGTGTAAGTTTTCTTAATAAAGCTGATGGCGAAGCGGATTTAATTGTTTTTCCTGAGCTATGGACCACTGGGTATTATTTGTCCAAAGAGGCTTTTAATTGCCTTGCCGAGCCAAAGGACGGCAGAACAATTACCACCATTCAAGAGCAGGCCGCAAAATACCGGGCAGCTATAGTTTGTCCATTTGTAGAAAAAACTCAGAATGGAAAAATCTATATATCAGCAGCCATTATAGATAGTTGCGGAGAGTTAAAAGGGGTCGTTCATAAAAGTTTACTATGGGGCCGCGAACAGCAGATCTTTGAAGAGGGAGCAATCCAGTACCCGATCTTTAACACCAAGGTTGGCAAGATCGGCGTCTTGATTTGCTATGAGATGGAATTCCCTGAAACCAGCAGGTTGCTAGCCCTGGAAGGCGCAGAAATAATCATATGCCCATCAGTTTGGAGTGTTGCCGCTTCCAGACGCTGGGATATTCAATTACCGGCTCGCGCATTGGATAATTCTGTCTACGTATTTGGAGTAAACACCGTTGGCAATAATACCTGCGGTAAAAGCAAGCTGGTTAGTCCTTTAGGAGATATCCTTGCGGAGGCCTCAGATGTTCGAGAGGAAATTCTAATAAGAGCAGTCGATACGGAAGCACTATATTGGGCGAGGGAAGAGGTTCCATATCTTGAGGATTACCGGACAAAACTGACCCCCGGTGGTACTACTGCTCCAATTCCAACTCCTATCTACTAACTGGTTGTAGCCAGCCTTATTTTAGATTTAAACTGTGACAAGTGTTAAAAATTTGATATACTGTGATTATATTTCTGTTTAAGGAGATGTCACCATGGTTAACATTGGTCTTGTCTTTGCGTTAATCACTGCCTTTTGTTTTGCTTGGAGCAGTCTATTCATGAAGAAAGGTATGCAGAAAGCATCTACAGAAAGTGGTGTTTTCTACACTATAATTGTTAATAACCTGTTGTTTTTGCTTATTATCGTTCCCTTTCTTGTAATCAAGGGTATCCCGCAAATTAATTCACCTGGAGTGGTTTTCTTTATTTTAGCGGGATTTCTAGGCCCTATCCTGGGGCGTTTTTCTTTATATAGCAGCATTCGCCGAATCGGTGCTACCAGATCGGCGTCTCTGAAAATTACAGCGCCTGTTTTTTCGGCAATTATGGCATGGATTTTCTTAAAAGAGTTTTTATCTTGGAATATGGCCCTGGCAATTGTAATAATTATTAGCGGTGTTTACCTTGTTATCAGCAGTCCAGTGCGTTCTAAAGATGTGGACGCGAAGGAAGAAACAAAACCCCAAACAAAGGCGGGCTTTGGCCTAGGTTTTTTAGCAGCATTTTTCTTTGGATTGACCAGTGTATCTCGAAAAGCTGGCTTACAACATATTCCTTCCGCAATTGTCGGGTCTACGCTAAGTGCATTTGCTGCTTTAATCGCCTTCACCATTTATCACCTAATCCAAGGACGTTTAAAGCAAGTCCTAATGATTGATAAGGAGGCTATGATTAAATTTACCTACGCCGGTCTGCTTGCGGGATGCGCAGTATTTAGTTATTTTATGGCATTAAAATTCGTCCCCGTATCCGTTGGAGTGGCATTAGCCAACGTTGAACCTTTATTTACCATTGCATTAGCACATCTATCGGGAATCGATGATGAACCGATTACCTTGAAGTTTATTAGCGGCGCAATTATTGTGCTGCTTGGTGTGACCCTTCTTGTCCTAAGTTAACTTGAGCAATCAAAGGGGATGATAACGTGATAAAAATTATTGCAAAAGAATTTGGAGCGCTGGAAAAAAACGTGCAGGCTGTGGTCAACCTTCTGAAGGAAGGAAACACCATTCCTTTCATTGCGCGGTATCGCAAAGAGATGACAGGCGGGTTAGATGACCAAACCCTACGGCAAATAGCTGAACGTCTGGACTATTTAGAAAAGCTTCAGCAAAGAAAAAAAGAAGTTACTTTAGCAATTGAGAAACAGGATAAATTAACAGATGCGTTGGAGAAAAGAATTGCTTCAGCGGATACCCTTGCAAAATTAGAAGACTTATATAGGCCCTACAAACAGAAAAAAAGCACTAAAGCTGCTAAGGCAAAAGAAAAAGGTCTGGAGCCTCTTGCCGAAACAATCTTCCAACAAGATACTGTCATCACGGATGCTCTCTTAGATTCTTACATAAATCCGGAAAAAGACCTGACCGAAACCCAAGACTGTTTGTCCGGGGCTCTGGATATTATTGCAGAGTGGATGTCCGATAATGCAGACCTACGTCAGTGGTTGAGAGAGCTGGCCTTTAGAGTAGGTCTCGTCTGCACTGAGGGGAAAGATAACATTGATGATACCCCTTACCGTGATTACAATGAGTTTCAGGAAAAGATCGCTACTTTACCATCCCACAGAATCTTAGCTATAAATAGAGGTGAAAAAGAGGGCTTTCTGACTGCCGTTGTGGAACTACCTTGGGAAAAAATTCTGGAACGTTATGAAGCTTACTTTATTAAACCAAAGTCATTGGCTAGAGATGAAATATCCCAGGCTGCAGAAGACGCTCTGAAACGCCTTATACTACCTTCTGTCAAACGCGAAGTACGCAGTGAACTGACTAATAGGGCTGAAACTCAGGCGATCAACGTCTTTGGTAAGAACTTATATAAACTGCTGCTCCAGGCACCGGTTATGGGAAAGAGAGTTCTAGCCCTGGATCCGGGTTTCCGTACTGGTTGTAAGGTTGCCGCTGTAGATGAATACGGCAGCCTATTAACCACAACAACTGTTTACCCAACTGCACCTAGATTAGACATAAAAGGTGCCTCTGAAACTTTATTGGGGTTAATAAATACATATAATATAGACTTGATAACAATAGGTAATGGCACCGCATCCCGAGAGACTGAAGCTTTTGTATCTGAATTAATAAAAGAAAACAACCTGGCGTCAAGCTATACCATTGTTAATGAAGCAGGTGCCAGTGTCTACTCCGCTTCTAAAACTGCTAAGGAAGAGTTCCCTGAACTGGATGTATCTTTACGAAGTGCGGTAAGTATCGCCCGCCGCTTACAGGACCCTTTGGCAGAACTGGTGAAAATAGACCCAAAGTCCATCGGCGTTGGTCAATATCAGCACGATGTTAACCAAAAAGAGTTAAACACAACATTAGATGGCGTTGTGGAAAGCTGCGTTAACAGTGTTGGCGTAAATTTAAATACCGCTTCAATCCCCTTACTAAAGTTTGCAGCAGGACTCACGCCTTCCATCTGCAGTAAAATTGTATCAGTTAGAGAAAAGCTTGGCTCCTTTACCAGTAGGAAACAACTTCTGGCCGTACCTGGCTTAGGCCCTAAGACCTTTGAGCAATGCGCCGGTTTTTTACGCATCCCTAACGGAGATAATCCCTTAGATAATACGGCTGTACACCCGGAAAGTTATTCAATTGTAGAGGCCCTCACAGAAAAAATTGGGCAACCTCTTAGCAGTATTTTAGGCGAGAAATCTTTGCTGCAGTCTTTGAATACCCAAAATCTAGCAGATGAGTTAAACGTGGGTGTTCCTACACTGAAGGATATTGTTTTGGAGCTGCAAAAGCCAGGCAGGGACCCTAGGGAGGATCAGTTTGCTCCCCTGTTCAGGCAGGATATCCTGGACCTGGAAGATCTTACCCAAGGTATGGAGTTACAAGGAGTGATTAGAAACGTTGTGGATTTCGGAGCTTTTGTAGATATAGGCGTTCATCAAGACGGACTGGTCCATATATCCCGGTTAAGCAACAACTACGTAAAGCATCCTTTGGATGTGGTCAGCGTTGGGGATATCGTCACCGTAACGGTGCTGGAAGTGGATGTAAAACGCAAACGCATTAGTTTATCTATGGTTGAAAAGTAACAACCGACATTAAAAGTGGCTAACCCTCTATCAATAGGGACAGCCACTTTTCTTAAATGGTAAATTCCCAGCCGCACCAATAACCTTCCGGTTTTACATCAGGGGGACAAGCTAAACACCGCACCTTAATTCGCGGATCAATAGTTTTGGCAAAGCCTCCATACTCTGTAATCCCTACCGGCTTACAAGGATGCGGCGTCATATTTTTTCTGTCTCTTGCCACTTGAACGCGGCATTCGGTCATGTAAAAATTTAATGTATAGTCGTTTGGTCGTTCTATCTTCCATTCATTAATTAAGGCATACATACGAAACCTTAATGCCTGGTCTAAGGCTTCCAGTCCTCCGCCAGGCCCAATGCCAAATCGTTTCATAATTCGTTTGGCTTCGATTACTGTAAAAGACTCCCAAGCATTTCTATTAAATTCGTTTGCTTTTTCAATGCCGTATTCCTTCTCCACCTCTTGAAACCACAGACCATCATGAGCTAACCAATTTTTTGAGGCATCAGTCAAATAACCCAGCAGCTCCTCTTTTGTTAAATCCTTAAATTCCCTCAAGGTCTCCCCCCCTTAATTATCAGCTTCATTATAGTCAAATTATACCAAATGTTCAATACTTGTGCTCAGACAACCTAAATTCTATTGAAAATAGGTTTCCGTTCTTTAAATGTGGTGACATATCTAAACCCAATTTCCCTAAGCAAAGATACTCCTTTATCAATGTTTAACCCAACGCATTCCTCGTAATGTGCATCGGAGCCCACCGTAATTATTTCTCCTCCCAAATCGTAGTATAGTTTAATCACGTCCCTGCTTGGAAGACTGCATCCTAAGCCATATCTAAATCCGGACATATTGACTTCGATCCCGCGTCCGGATTCAATCAATGCCTTCAGTGTATCTTCAATTATAGCAACGTAATCCTGCCATTTTACATCTGCTGCACTGCAATTAAGATACCTTAAGTATCTTTTCACCAAATCCAGATGTCCTAAAACATTAAAATTATCAAAGTCTTTAACCTGCTGATTTAAACAGCAGAAATAATCATAGATTGCTTGATTTAATGTTCTCTTCTGAAAAAACGCACCCTCATGCAAATCTTTATCATCAACCACATGGACAGAACCTATTACAAAATCGAACCCACCGATGTCAATAAATGCTGCTGCGGAATCGTATCCGGATGGATGTAAACCCACCTCCACACCCCGCACAATGGTCAACCGATTTCTAAAAGTTTCTTGTAAATGCCTTACTTCCTTGTTATATTCCTCATAATCAAAGTCCCATTTAAGATTACTATTGGGGTAAATAATATCTAGATGCTCAGTAAATGCAATCTCTTTAATGCCTTTTTCCACTGCCGCATCACAAGCCGCTTTCATAGACATATGGGAGTCTGCGGAAAAACTCGTATGTACGTGATAATCAAACATTACTTCTGCTCCTTTTATTCGGATTTTTAAATCCTTCTCTTTGCTGCACCCCAATCCCTGCAAAATATTAGCACATCTATAATGTGTGCCGGTCTGTAGCTAACTATTTATAAAAAAATAGACCCTAGTTTAGGATCCATCCCTTAGCTTACAAAAATATCTTTTAAGCGGTCAAAAAATGACTTCTTCTTAGTCTGTACCTTATTCCCTTCAATAATCTTCTGGGCCAAGGACTTAATGCCTTGGGCAAACGGTGCATTGGGAAATGTTAATATATGAGGCTTCTTCTGTTTGATTGCTTTTGAAACCGTTCGATCGTCCAAAATATAACCCAGCAGTTCCACTTCCATCCCCAAAAAGCGTTGGGCTACATTAGTCATTCTTTTACCAACCTGCTGCCCCTCGAGTGGGGTTTCAGCCCTATTTATTATCAATGAGCATAGTGGCATGTCCTCGTATTCGCTCAGAACCTTTATTATGGCATACGCATCAGTAATGGCATGGGGTTCAGTATTTGTGACCACTAACACTTGATCGGACGCTAGTGCAAAATTTATCACGTTTTTTGATAGCCCCGCGCCGGTGTCGATTAAAATTACATCGGCGTAGGATTCCAGTTGTTTATAACTGCTAATAACATGCCTCAGTTGGTCAGTATCCAAATCCGCTAGAAACTGAAACCCTGACCCGCCGGGCACTAAGTTAATGCCTCCCGGAGCCTCAATTACAATATCTAAAATATCCTTTTCTCCCTTAACAACGTGATTTAAATTAAAGCGCGGCTGCACGTCCAACAGCACATCCACATTTGCTGTGCCCAAATCCGCATCAATGACAAAAACTTTTAATCCTTTTTGGGCTAAGGTTATTGCTAAATTAATACTAACGCTGGTTTTACCTACTCCACCTTTACCACTGGTAACACTAATCACCTTTGCGCGTTTAACAACCGGAATATCTAATGGGACTGATATTGTGATGCTTGGTGAACCCTGAAAACTTCTTTCGATAACTTGGGAACTAAACCTTAAGTTTTCTGTTTCATCCGTTACCTCCAGATTAGTTCCAGTGCTGAGAAGAATCAGCTTTCCATGGTCGTAAGGGGTCTCCAATACAGCGCGAGTACCATCCACAGATAAGACCCGAGTTTCATAAGGTCCGGCGTAAAATTGAGATTTCGGCTTAAGAATAAGTTGTTGATTAGGCTGTAAGATTGTATTAGGCACAAGCTCCCCCTCCTGGAAAGGAATTACATCAATCTATTCCACAAAAGTTAACTTATTTCCTCCATGCTTGCTACAATATGTTGGATTATGTCGATAGCATATGTAAAGGAACCCGCCAGATTGGCGAGTTCCTTTGTCAATAATAAATTTTTATTTAGTTATGGGGATCATGACATGATACACAATTCATTTTGCCCTGCTCGTTATCCAAAGCGGTTTTGTGGCAATCCAAACATCCTTTAAATTCCTCAGCTGGCTTATAGGCTGCAACAAAACTGCCTTCCATATGTTGGTTTAGCAGTTCAACGACTCTGGCAGCAGTGTCACCGGTCGTCTTGGCACAGCGGTCTTTCTTTTCGTCTGAACCAATTTTTGCTCCCGATGCACTAGCCCATTTCGTGACGGAGGCATGGCAAAGGGGCGACTTAGATACTGTCTGCACCTGGTCATTAAATTTACAGTATGCTTCGTGTTTTTTACTTGGGAACGAGGCTTCTGTATACCAACCTATTATTTCGCCATAAATTCCGCCATAATCCTTAGTTACAAGGTTCATGACCGCACCGGCCCCGTTAAGGCATCCACAGAGAGTACCCCAACCTCCTGCACCACCTGCTCCATATTTATACATTTCCACTGGAAGATCTGTATATGGGAATCCTACTTCTTCTCTTAGTGTTTCAATCAATGTCGCTGCCACACCGTACATGCAGCCGCCTTTAAAATAATTCTCGTAGCCTCTCTTTCTAACTACTTCAGGATCTAATTTTTTATAAGGCCAAGGATATGCCGGATACTTACTTCCGCCGGACACTGCTTTCCCATTAACGTCCACAGTTTTAGAAACATTGTCCCAGTTAACGGTACCACCCAATTGCTCTACAACCGGTCTAATCTGTGCGACAGCTCTTCCCTTTTCTATTTTCGCACCCGCTGCTACCTGCTGTCCGTTTACCTTTAAATTCACATCACTTGCAAGGACCTTTTCAGCACCAAATCCGATTACACTACCGGCAGCTACCGCACCAATGGTCACTTTGCCCACATTGGCAAGTAATTTACGTCTAGAAAGACCTTCTTGGTCTTTACTAACCCTTAACACATCATTTAAGTTTTTTGTCATTTTACACACCCCCGTTTTTATTTTGAATCTAGAAAGACGTCTCAAAAAATTTTATCTGGAAAAACAAACACCTCCTAATTTGAGTTTATTTGCATACGTATCCCCCTTAAAAGACCCAAGAATGTAGTTCATCCTCGCGGCTCTTGTCCTTAAAGGGATAAGACTTTAATTAAAGATTAAGTTTTTAGAAACAAAAAACCTAGAGACGAATATCATCTCTAGGCTCTTGTCCTTAGGATTAATTATTTATGTGAACACTCTCGTATTTAGCTAATTTTAATATGGTCATCTTGGGATAATAGAAGATTGGTCCTTATATTTAATATATAGTAACTATTACATGATTTATTATCTAATTTCCTGCCATTTTGTAAAAATATGTCATAGGACATATGGATAGGGGCATAACCAAATCTTATGTATAGATCCGTCGATAGCAAATCAAAAACCTGAGGAAATTCCTCAGGTTTCAGCTTTAGGTATTATTTGATTGGCGGTCTGGCTCCAAAGAATTGATAATAGTTTACCTTTATGCGCCCATTATATAATTTCCGCTTCCTGTCCGCTATACTGCCATAAATATTCTCAAACCTGTCATCAGAAGTGATTACATAGACAGACCAAGTCTTATTTTTGCCAAAACCTTTCTTTAGCTCAGCATAAATAGACCTTAGTTCTTCGTCCTGACCTATCCTTTCACCATAAGGCGGGTTGCAGATTAAAACACCATAATCCTTATTTACTCTTAAATCCTCTAAACCACTGCAACTAAATTCTATACAATCATCTACGCCGGCCTCAATAGCATTTTCCTCTGCCAATTCAACCGCTTTGCTGTCAATATCCGACGCCATAATGTTAATCTCATTATCCTGATCTACCGCTTCAAAGGCCTCTAATCTCGCTTGTTTCCATAATTCTTTACCAACCCGCGGCCACTGCTCAGAAGCGAAACTCCGATTTAAACCGGGAGCAATATTTCTACCAATTAATGCCGCCTCTATGGGAATGGTCCCGGAACCACAGAGCGGGTCCAGTAATAACCGTTCTTTATTCCAAAAGCTCAGCTGCACCAATGCAGCAGCTAATGTCTCTTTTAGCGGCGCTTCCACTGCTGATTTTCGATATCCTCTTTTATGAAGACCAACTCCGCTTGTGTCAATGGTTAAAGTAGCCGTATCTTTCAATAGGGATACCTGTACAGTGAATTCAGCACCAGTCTCTTCAAACCACTCTGTCTGATACTTTTCTTTAAGTTTCTCCACAATTGCTTTCTTTACAATAGCCTGACAATCAGGTACGCTGTAAAGCTTGGACTTAATAGACTTGCCAATGACAGTAAATTTGCCGTCCTCCGTAATCCAATCGTCCCATGGCAGAGCTTTGGTTTTCTCAAACAGGTCTTCAAAATTTCGTGCGTTAAACTCGCCGACTTTCAACAACACTCTGTCTGCTGACCGCAGCCAAAGATTGGTTCGAGGAATCGCGTCAACGTCCGCTTTAAATGTAATCCTCCCATTTTCTACCTCTAACTCAGTATAACCTAGCTCAAAAAGTTCTCTTTTAACAACTGCTTCCAACCCAAAGGTCGTCGTTGCAATTAATTCAATTTTTTCCATTAAAACCGCCCTCTTATGTAAGTTCTAACTATAGTATTGCTCTTTCTCCCACTGTATATCAATTATTTAAATTTAAAAATCTATAGTTAAACATAGCACATCAGGCAGGAACTGGCAACATCTACCTCTTGTTCCGAAAAAAATTAGAGCCCCGGAAGAGGCTCTAATAAAATTATTCTTGTTTTGGCTCATGATCTTCTGCATCATTTGACTTTGGTGTATACTGCGGTGGTAGTTGCTGATAGGCTTTTCTCTTAAACCACGGATTATGTGTCCCAAATTTGGTATCTATGATTACCCCTAATGCGAACATTGTCACGATTAAAGATGAGATTAAACCAACGATTGGAACTAGTTTTACCAGCCATAAAATCAGTATACCGATAAATAAATCGAGAAAAATATTTAAGTTCAAAGCAGCAGTTTGCCTTATTCTGCTACCTATATAAAGTACAATAGCAACGTATCCAATAAATTTAATTGCAATAAAAGCTAGGATAATAAAGGGTACCAAAGGCAGTCCAATTATAGATACGGCAGATATTATTACTACAAATGGGGTAACTATTAATGCTATAAACCCGATCAATAATTTCTTAAAAGGTTCTTCGCCAAGAGCCCAAGCCATTGCCTTCGTTTTTTCCGGCATTAAGGCCAGAACCAAAGAACCTAGAGCAAATAGTAGTACTAAATTAAGGAACTTTAATCCCCAATTAAAGTGGAAATCGTTCCAACCAATATTAAAATGTGTGTTGGGTATGTTGCTAGGTATCATGTTAAGGCTAGGGCCATTGACTTCTACCAACTCTCCACCAATTTTCCCATTTGGCCCTTTTGTCACGTTCCCCATTACCGATACAACATCACCACGAACCTCATTGTTAATCTCCACATTGCCCATAACCGCTACTACGTCTCCATCCACCCGGCCATCTACCTGTATGTTTCCCATAACTGCTACCACGTCATCAAGAACTACTCTATCCCCAGGTATATAAATATTACCCATGACCTTAACAACACTACTCCCGTCATCCACATCCACTACTGCATTGCCAATAGTGGATACCACCTGCATATCACCAATTTTGACTACAGAATTGCCAAATGTGAACCCGGAACCAATTAATACAACCAATACCATCAATAAAAATATCAATTTTTTATTCTTCATCATAACCCACTCCCCTTAAATAATTATAAGCCTCTTTAATTATTATCCTTTATAACATAAAATTTTAGAAAAACAACCTGCCAGAACACAACTAAACTTGCTAAGCTCCAGATAAGTACCGGCCTGTTTAACACTTTTGAAACCCACTCTACTCCAATACTTAATTTATAATAGACAAGCAGCATAGCTTTCAATATTACTAGCAGAGTACTGCTAACATCAGCAAGAATACTAAATACTATTTTGCTGCCATCCCATACTGAACTTAATACCTGAGACGACGGAACGTAAACTGACCAAGAAAAGTAAAGTACTATCAGTATTGCCGCAGTAAAAAAGGGGGGGTTGAGCACCATTCTCCGCTTCAGGCCTACCTCAGGCAGTCTGTTCATTACTTGGGTGGTAAAATCCACTTCCGGTTCACAATCAAGGACTTCAAACATTTGATAAACTTTTTGGTATTCTTCAAACTGTTCCCGACAAACCGAACAATCGTGCAAATGCTTTGCGAAACGCCTGCTCGGTTCTTCATCTAATTCTCCATCTAAGTAATGCATAATTTGAGCATCGTCTAGACAAGTCACTTTACCCCTCCTTCCGCCATCATTTTCTTCATTTTTTTCCTGGCTTGGAACAATTGGTTTTTAACCTTAGAAACGGTTATTCCTCTAATCTCTGAAATTTCCTGATACGACAAATTATTAATGTGATATAAAATTAATGTTTCTCTAAGCTGAGGTGCCAATTGGTTAACGGCTTTTAAAAGATCCTGCTGCATTTCCTTCTTTAATGTACTTTGTTCCGGACTGCCTTGTTTATCTTCCACTGCATCAATATAATCCTCTGAAACCAATAAAGGCCGTTTCTTTTTTAAGTAGTCCAAGCTTATGTTCTTTGCAATTTGGTAAATCCACGTGGAAAACTTGTACTGTTGGTTATACTTCCAAAGGTTCTTATAGACACGGATGAAAGTCTCTTGGGCTAAGTCATTAGCCTCTTCTCTATCTTTAATGAGACTAAAAATATAAGCAACAATCTGTTTTTTGTATTTATCCACAAGAACTGCAAACAATTCTTTATTACCTTTGAGACACTGCTTAATTATATCCCCATCAGAATGCTCCATAACTTCCATCCTTTCCCCCTTCATAAGGTAATACGACTGAAAAGCAAAAAAGTTTAAATAGATTTAATTTATTTTATTTTGTTACTACCTGTATAATTATATAGCGAAACTTACATCAGGTGGAATTTTATACCACATCTGATGTAAGTTTCGCTATGGGGTAATCCAATTAAAGCATTTAAACCCTTAATCTGGCTTTTTCCTTGTCCAATTTTGTAAAAAATAGTAGAATGGTAAATAAGAGTATGGGTCCAGGAGAATAGGAGGAGTGAATAACACGTGTTGGATAAGCTGCAGACAGTAGGGGTAGATATGGGATTTGGATGGACTAAAGTCTGGTCTGAAGAAAGGCACGAAAAGTTTCCAGCAGTTATTTCATGGGGAAACGACCGCAACTTAGCCCGGGTTGTAGAAACTTTTAAGACTACTGAAATTCCCTTAGATGTGGAGGTCATCAACCATAAAACAGGGGTTAAGGGGCATTTCTTTATTGGTGACTTGGCTGTCAAAGAAGGGGAACAACCAACTTACATGTGGTCTACCAATAAGACAGCGGATGAAATGGCCTTGGCATGTCTTGCCACCTCGCTGGCAATGGTTGCAAAAAACGATAAGCAAGATTTCTACGTAATAACCGGCCTGCCGGTGGCCCATTTCGGAACGAAACTTAAGGAAGAGTACGAAGACGCATTAAGAGGATGCCAGTTTTCTGTGCGCTTTCTAAGCGGACATATGGAAAAACAGTCCAAAGAACTGCGTATATTATCCTCAAAAGTACTGCCTCAAGGGTATGGTGCTTATCTAGATCAGTTGTTAAATGAAGAAGGCAACGTTGCACGAACCGATTACCTTGCTCCTACAGGAGTCTTAGACATTGGCTTCAAAACTACTGATATAGTATTTGTTGATGATATGCAGCCTGTTGACAGACATTCCTTCCCTCTGGAATTGGGAATGAGCTGGGCCTATGAGCAGCTTCAAAAGCAATTAAACAATTCCTACGATATACAAAAGTCCTTGGAAGAAATTGAGGAAGTCTTCTTGAGCAAAGAAATTAGAATACGAAAAGAATATAAAGATGTTACCCCCTGGCTAGAAACAGCCTCAAGAGCTTTAACCGGGCGCCTTAAAAACGAGATTGCCCGAAAATGGACAAACATTACTGACTTAGAGAACATTGTAGTTGCTGGCGGCGGTGGAATGGTACTTTTTGATTACTTGGACTACCCCCAGAAAAAATTATCCGCAGATGCCCAATTCGCCAATGCTCGAGGTTTTTGGAAGGCAGGCAGGAGAATAACCGGAGGCATAAAACATGGAAAAGAAACTACCGACACTAACGATTAATTGGTCAGATAGAGATAACATTGTTATTGAATGGCTTTCAAGTTTTCCTGAGAATACTAGAGAAATAGTCATAAAAGAAATTCTTAAAGATTATATATTATATAGCGAAACCAAAAATCCCATACCCATGGTTGAAGCGCTCAGAGACATACAAGCTCCAAAAAATGATGCGCCCGACCCGGTTGAAGATGTATCTCAAGAAGATAATCCTCAGTTCAAAGACGAGTTAGGGACTTCTTCCCTAACTAAAGAAGGGGCCAATGAAAAACTGGAAAACATTCTTAAAAGTCTTTAGCGTCCTTAGGGGCGTTTTTTTATTATCCCAAAGACTCCACCGACTTAATTGTTTTAATGTATATGAAATTCTTTACACGATGGTTAATCCCTTTCACCACAGAAATAGTTTTTTCTATAAAGCCTTTTCTTTTGGCTGCATGTCTAGTAAATATTTCTCGAATTGCTTAGCAGGCAAAGGTTTGCTAAATAGGTATCCTTGAACAGAGTCACATCCATTGTCAAATAAGTA
This sequence comes from Bacillota bacterium, assembly GCA_016278515.1. GTDB lineage: Bacteria > Bacillota > JADQBR01 > JADQBR01 > JADQBR01 > JADQBR01. Next base: position 182 of record JADQBR010000143.1, on the reverse strand, counting down.
TTTTAGCTGTCTACCCTGTTCAATACCTTCAGCAATCACATTGATCTTAAGGCTATGGGCCATATTAATAATTGCGGCAACAATCGAGGAGTCATACAAATTCTCAGGAATATTATCTATAAAACTTCTATCACTACAGCGTGAATTAATTTTATCCAGTTAAACGCAACTCAAGTCTCTTT
>JADQBR010000021.1 GCA_016278515.1 Bacillota bacterium | reverse complement strand
TTGTTCATCTTTAACCCACTCCTTCTTTCTCTTTGCTCTTGTTCCATAAGCTGTAAATAAAAAGCTTCCATAAGCCCACTGATATAATCATTCTTGTGAAGAAAATATTATTTGGTTACTCCTCCCGGAGATCTTTCATAGACCCTATTCAATGATTATAGGGTCCATATCGCTGTCATCCCCAAATTCTTCAAATGTTATTTTTACAATTTCCTTAGCATCATCCAACTCTGCATTGATAGAGTATATTTCGCCGTCTGACTTAAGAACCATCTTATAGCTTAACTTTTCATTGACATTCGCATACTCATGCCCGCTAAAGTACCATAGTCTACGAATTGTTGCGCTATTAGCTTATAATCAGCGCTTAATTAGTTTTATCTTGGGATATTCTTTTTTTATAGCTTCAGCATATTTGTTCTTAAAAGGACATAAGGCGGTTATGCAATAAGAAAAGTGAAGGGCATCAATCATAAATTCAGTTAAGGACCGCACTTTCCGTAAAATCTTATCATGAGCACTTTTTGTAGGGCAGCCTGCACAATTAATAATTCCAACTAAATCTAGTCTTTCATCGTGTGGGTATTCCTCAAAGAAACCCCTTCTTTTACGTAGGTCAGCCAAACATACCACCGATGCGCAGTCTAAGTCTTGCGTGCAATTGGAACAAGTTAATATCCCTACTCTTGCCATAAAAAATCACTCCTCCCGATTTATTTGGAAATAACGATACAGTAAATAACCTATCAAACCAAAAAGAAATAAAAATATTGAAACAATTGCCCAAAACCAGTAATTCAGGCCCGTACTTTTGGCGTTAAACCATACGTAAACACCAGCAATAATGGCTAGCGTCAAGGCACCCATATTGATAACTTGAAAGACCATAGTCCAGTGATTAAATTTCAGCGCCTCTAACAAATTAAATCTCTCCTTTGAAAATTTACCCTTCTAATAGAGCAACCACTGCAGCGAAATATATCATTACAAGTAACTGCGGCACTAAACAGCAAGCAGCGGCCAATTTCTTGCCTTTAGTTACTAGGTACATTGCTACTAAATGAAGAGTCGGTAACAATAGTCCTATCATTTCAAATATTAGCGCCGGAGAACCGAATAAATACCACGCAAAGCCGCTGATTAAAACAGCTCCCACAGCTAGTAAATACGGACGGTTTGTCTTTATCCCTATTGCAGAAAACAAAAACGAACCGATTATAGCCGGCCAGCCAATTAATGTGGCAATCAATTAAACCCCTCCCCACAAAGTTTTTATGCTATTAATCGCACTATAATATCGCTATTTCTTTAGGCAATCATGAATTTTCTTGAGATAAACTAATATTAACACTAGTACAATCAATTGGACGAGCGAAGTAAAAATTGGCACCAAAACTGCTAGCCCAGCAAAAGCTGCCCACCATGGAGGATTAGGTGCCGGTTCAACTTGAACATCTACGCCGGCGTCATTCATTATTTGCAGCAGGCTAGGGTCTTTGTTAGTTTCCGAAAAAAATTCCATTCCACTTTTGCTAACGCCCTCCATGCGATAATTATTCTTCTCAACAATTAGTCTTACGGCATCAACTTTACCCGATTGCACAGCTTGAACAAACTCTGTATGGCTCCAGGCATCCCCTGCCTGCTTAAATTGAATAATTAAGAATGCCGCCAACAATATTAATGCTACTAAAACAATAGCAAATACAATTTTTTTCTTCATAGGTTTCTCCTTTTTATTGAAGTGGAAACTTTTCTTTTCAATCTCCTATTTCATTTAAGTTGAAAACGGTAAAAAAGATATCCAATTAGACCAATGGGAAAGAGAATCGTTGAAATAATGCACCAGAATATGTGGTTAATTTCTAACTCTTTGGCATCGTTCCAAACAAGGATGCCAACTGCAATGGCTAAGATAATAAATTCAAGACGCATTTGGTAAGCCCCCTCTTTCATCTACTCTATGTAACTCTTAAAAACAAAAATCTAGGTTATTTTATTTCCTGCTGTGTTTTAAAGTGTGGGTAATCTTACGCCTACCGTTATTCACCAAACGATAAACATCCTTGTTCGGAATGATTTCTTCAATCTCTACATAAGTCAGCTTTAAGACATCCTTTAACACCACTGCCATCCTTTCTTTAATTGGTAATGCATTTAGCGCCCGTTGTATTTCACGTTTTGAGTCAATTAATTCAGATTGCCTTGGCTGTTTTGAACTTTCCGAATCCCATAGCATACCCACCGTTGTTTTGGCTGCATGCAGAAAATCTGTTGGTATAGATTGGCTATTGTTTTGAGTGCCGGTAAAAACTTTAATACAGAAATCTTGGGCCAAAACTTCATCCCCTGTCAGCCTGTAGCAGAGACTATATATTTTTCGTATTAATTCTTGGTTCAAATTCAACACCTCAATAACTAGCGTTAGGGACCGACAGATCGAATTGTCGGTCTATATCCAACAATTCACCGATGCTGTTTAGTTTTATGGTTGTAGGCCCGTCATTGGCTATCAGCATGACTGTCCCTTTCCCACTTTTCGTATCAATTGATAGTCTTATGCCAGACTTATCAAATCCTTTGGGGTTAACCGTAACAAATTCCGGTAAATAATTGAGCACCGGGCTATCGGTAATATCCTGCATCTGAAAGGACAAAGTTAATTTGGAACGATCTCTTTCAATACCTGTAAGTTTAATCTCTTTTCCGTCCCCAATCAGAACCTTGTCTAATGCTTGCTGCTGTCCGTCTTTGATGTTTAATGTTATCTGCTGCTCTTTTTCGCTAATATAACGATAGAGATAGAGGTTAGGCAGGGTAAACTGTACTTCACTCGTTATTTCAGCTACTGGTTGGAAATTAAAGCTTGCGTTAAGTCCGCCGGAGACGGAATCGGTACTTAGTTTGAGCTGCTCTATTCCTAACTTTCTCCGGTTTTCAGTATCCAGCAGTGCAGCGTACCGCGATCCCATTGT
>JADQBR010000023.1 GCA_016278515.1 Bacillota bacterium | reverse complement strand
GCGCAAGCACGGTTCTGTGAGGGGTTGGAACCGCAAGGTTCCGCCTACTTGACCTTAACTTATTAGGAAAAAATCCCTCCACGCCGATTATTGGGGCGGTTTGAAAAAGTCAAGTCCTATTGGTACTATTTTTTGGTACTATTTTCTAAAAAATATTTCTAATATTTCCAAAAGCACGATTCCAGTTTTACCATATTTAAACAAAAAATCCCCCTACAAAAAGTAGGAGGAAAGCAAGTTAGGTGGGTCAGGCAAAGCATTGTCCCATCGAACTCGGAGAATTCCGAGAGACTATTAATAAAGAAAGGAGGGGAAATATGAAAAAGTTTTACTATGTCAATAATGATCAGACAAGAAATCCAGGTTTACATCATGAAGTTCACACAGAGGAACATGCAAATGAATTAAATATAACAAACAAGTCTTATCTCGGGTATTATGATAGTTGTTTTGAAGCTGTAGAAAAAGCAAAAGAAAAAATATAGTAATGCAGATGGCTGTGCTATTTGTTGCCCGTTATGTCATAAGGGATAAGTAGTTAGTAGTTAGTAGTTTTTTTAAGTGAAGAGCAGGTGCCAGGCGCTTAACTTATTACTTAACTTATTAACTTATTGAATTTATCGAAAAGTCACAGCTTAGACATTACTACCGAAATAAATAGGAACAAGGAGTTTTTCACATTGAAAGCAATGATTTGGCGGCAGGCCTGGGAACAAGGCTGCGACCTTTAACTAATGTAGTATCAAAACCCATGGTGTAAATGGCGGGAAGGTCCTGTATGGAGCATGTTGTGAGGCTTCTTAAATGATAAGGAATTGTGGTTTTCCTCTTTATTTAGAAAAATTACTGGGTTACCATCTTGGTAGCGAAATCGCGAGTTGGGGCAAAATAATAAAATGATTAAGAGAATATATGTGTTTCAAAAAAAGTATAACAGTTAGTTTTTCTCATTTACAAAAAGTTCTATATTTAGTATACTAACCATAAGTGAAAGGGGAGGATAGTATGCCTACTATTTGGGAGAAAATCCAATTTAACCCTTCTGAAAGACCTAAATATACTCGTTTCGAGTTGGCTAAGTTGGTTAAAGAAAGAAGAAAAGAGCTAAATCTCTCGCTTGAAGAAGTATCAAGTAAGTATGGTGTTACAGAAGAATTCTGGCAAAGCATTGAAAATGCATCAAGAGCTTTTAATGTTAAGGTATACAAAATTGTTGGGTCATTTCTGGATATGACTAAAGATGAAATGTTATCTACGGAAGTGGATGATATGGCTTCTCTTAGTTATCGCACAAGTGAGGAGAAACATCCAGAGATTCAAGATGCTGTTCAATTTGCTAATATACTTTTTGATGAAATGGTGATGCAAGAGAAAATTGCAACAAAGTAATTTGAGGTGGTTTTTTGTCACGGCGATCCAAATTGAGTCCTGAAAAGAAAGAAGAGTTATATCAGTACGTAATCCCAATTGCTGAAGAGTTTAGAAATCGCTTCCTCAACAAAGATGAACCTATTGAGGATACATTTGACACCCTAGAGCAGTTGGGATATTTTATTGTAAGGTTCCCTGCACATAACGATCTGTCGGGCTTTCACATTAAAAAAGGTGAATACGATTGCATTTTTGTTAATAGCTCGCACTCCCTGGGAAGGCAATTTTATTCTGCATGGCATGAATGTTATCATGCTTATACCGGTGATAAGGGAGGCATTAGTCTTTTTAAAGATATTAGATATAGCGAGATGGAACAAAAAGCAGAGTTTTTCGCTAGTTGCATACTTATGCCGGAACAATTAGTTCGAAAGTATATTCTTCAAAAAGGTTTATTGAATTTGAAGTACATTTCATATGATGAATTAATTGTTATGCAGAACTATTTTCGTGTTAGTTTTAAAGCCCTTATAACAAGATTAATACAATTATATCCTTCTTATCACAAAGATTTAGGCGTCAGATACAACTTAGGAACACCAAAAAATGCCCCAAAGTTACTTAAAAAAATACAAACCGTTGGTGGAGATGAGGCTTTAGTTCTCCCAACAGACGAATTTTCTGTATCTCAACGATTCTATGAGCGCTTACATAATAATTTAGAAAATGACCGAATTTCAGCAGATAAAGCTCAAGCGGTCCTAGAATTAATAGAAAGTATGAAACAGAAATATGAATTCTGATTTCTCAAAATATCCTATTTGTGATACAGATATGTGGGTGTACATATATTTAAGTGACTTTTTGGGCCGAATACTAATAAAATATGAAAAGTTGGTAGTTGCTGATGTAGTCGAACAAGAAATTCTAGCATGGGAAGAAAATAATGAAAAATATAAAAGAATTGCAGTTGACTTTAAGGAATATAAAAAGGACGGGCTTGTTCTAGTTATTGAACATGAAGTACATATTGATAAGGATGACCGTGATTTTCTAGAACAGACATTAATAGATCTACATTTTTCGAATGGGTTAAAAAATCAGCCAAAAGAACGCAATAAAGGGGAATATGTATCCGCCTTGTATGCGGATCATTTTGAGATACCTTTTATGAAATCAAACGATAATGAATTTCAGGAAGGTGGCAGGGGTCGGCGGGCTTTTCCTGACCTTAAAGTAAAAAACTGGTATGACATTGTCGAAGAATTTTCCCGTAGTCAAGATGAAAAAATCCGCGTAAGAAAAATGATGGAGCAGGAACAAAAACGAATGACCTATCATTATGAGATGCAAAAGGAAGAAAAGAAGAAGGAAGATATGCTTAAATTACTTGCTGATAAGGTGAATAAAGGCCGCTTAAAGTAACATTAAATAAAGTAGGGAACCATTTGTAACTGCTAAAATAGAATTAACAGATTTCAACAAAGAAAGCAGGTGCCAGGCACTTAACTTATTTAAAAATGTATTTGTTGGGGAACTGGGGAACTGCCGGTGCCTGACACCAACTTATCAACTTATTTAATTAATAATTAATATTAATGATTAACCCGTTAGCTCAGAATAGGTAGTTGCCTTGGTTGTAGCGCAACA
>JADQBR010000004.1 GCA_016278515.1 Bacillota bacterium | reverse complement strand
TCTATCTGTATATCCATAGTGCATCAAAGCACTTTCAAGAAATATTACTGCTTGAGGAAATAGTCGTGCTATAATAACTTCTTCCTGGGGCATCTCATCTGTTAACTCATAAAAACCACATTTAATCCTTGAGAGCACATCATCCTCAAGTAATTTCTTTATTTGTCGGCTTGATAGCCCCATTGCGTTAAGTTCTGATGTCTTAAGCACACCTCCTTGCTTTCTAAATTCCTTTTTAATTTTTTCAATTATGATCATTTTACACCTCATGGACCGCTTTTATTTTAATAAGCGGTCTTTTTAGTGCATTTTACCATATTTTTACTCTTTAAGCAAGGATTTATGTAGCAATGCGATATCCAGGATGTAAACTAAAACAAATCAAATAGAAAAGAGTAAAACATAATATTTCAGAAAATTTACTTAAAACTTGTATAATAAGTATGTACAAACATTATAAAAAGGATGTGTTCACTCATTCCATGTTGCATAATTATCCGCTTGAATTTTTAGTATCCTTCCCATTAGAAAGGACACCTCCATTTAAATTTTTTTAAAAAGAGGTGTCCTTTTATAAAATTCACGGCGATTTTAGGGGCATCGGCCTCTTACTTCTTTTAAGGCTTTCTTGATGTCCATAAATCCCATACCTATGCAATTGGAGCGGGAAACGGGGGTCGAACCCGCGGCCCTCGGCTTGGGAAGCCGATGCTCTACCACTGAGCTATTCCCGCATACATTTTGTATATCTATTATAGCGATATTCTAATATTAATGCAACAAACATTAGAATCATTAAGCCAAAGGTCGATGACCTTTGGCTTAATGTTGGCGGAGCTGACGAGAGTCGAACTCGCGATCTCCGGCGTGACAGGCCGGCATGTTAGACCACTACACCACAGCTCCGTATTTAGTGTTTTTCTTTAGTGCGACAATAAACAGTATACACAAAATCTGATTAAAAGTCAAAAGAAATTTTAGGAAATTGTCGCTTCAGTTAACTTTTATTTGTCTCAACGCAAGAAGTATTATAGCACGGTATTAGATTGGCGGTCAAATGAAAAATTTAGGAGGTAGTATTTCGCATTATTTCACAAAAACTACCCAAACATTAAAAGCAGTTCACGCACTATTTTTGCACCGGTTAAGGCGGTACGCCAAGACTGGTCGCCAAATGGCGAAATTTCTACTAAATCCATGCCCACTATGTGTTGACCCTTCAATAAATATAGTGTCTTAAACAATTCATCTGCAGAAATTCCTCCCGGCTCGGGCGTACCCGTACCCGGTGCGTAGGCCGGGTCTAGGACATCTATATCAATAGTTAAATATATTGGTCGACCCTTAATATCTTGAAGTATCTTTTCCACCCCAGTATAAACTTCCTTATAGAATAGATTGGTGTGTTCTTTGGCAAATTGAAATTCTTCTTTAGTACCGGAACGGATACCGAACTGGTATACATTCTTCCCGCCGATTAAGTCACATGCTTTGCGAATTACGGTAGCATGGGATTGAGATTCCCCCATATAATCTGTACGCAAATCAGCATGAGCATCAAACTGCAGCAGAACCAAATCATTATAATGCTTCGACATAGCATCCACAACCGGGTAGCTGATTAAATGCTCGCCTCCGAGGAAGAAAGGAATGTTATCCTCTTTTAGGATATGTTCCGTACGCTCTTTGATTATCTCAAGACTCTTACCTACATTCCCAAAAGGCAGCTCTAAATCTCCCTCGTCGAAGAAGTTTACATTTTCCAAGCTATTATCTAAATCTAAACTATAATCTTCCAATCCCTCAGAGACACTTCTTATTTCATGCGGTCCGCGGCGTGTTCCGGGACGAAAGCTGACCGTAAAATCCATTGGTGCCCCTACTAGGATAATGCGGGCCTCACTCCTATTATCTAAACTACCCATAAACTGCATCATCGTTTACCTCCTATGGCATCAGTTCTTTAACAAATGGCGGCAGCACCAACGAACTAAAATGTATGTCTTTAGAATAGTATTTTGTATTAAGGTCAGGAATATTATCCTTATTTACATTTTCAGGGTCATGTTTTTTACTTCCTAAAGAGAATGACCATAATCCGCCGGGATAAGTAGGAATATTTGCTAGAAATAACTTATTAACCTTGAAAATGTCACTTAAATCTGCTTGAATACGACTAATTAGATCCCTGTTATAAAATGGGGATTCTGTCTGAGCCACAAAAATCCCTTCCGCAGTCAAAGCCTTATCTATTTTCTTGTAAAAATCAGCAGAAAACAGGCCTACAGCTGGCCCCACAGGGTCAGTTGAATCAACAATAATTATGTCATATGTATTTTCATGCTCCTGAATATGTTTTATGCCATCAGCTATCAACAGCCGCACTTTGGGATCAGCCAGAGCAAATGATATTTCGGGAAGATATTTTTCTGATGCCTCAACCACACCTTTATCAATTTCACATAAGGTGACCTCTTTCACTTTAGGATGTTTTACGATTTCTCTGATACTTCCTCCATCCCCACCGCCGATTACCAAGACCTTTTCAGGGTTAGGATGAGTGTTTAACGCTATCATTGATATCATTTCATGATAAACAAATTCGTCTTCGACAGTAGTTTGAATAACACCATCCAATAAAAGCATTCTTCCAAATATTTCTGTATCAATTACTCCAACCTCTTGGAACTCAGTCTTTTCCCAATGTAGCGTTTTGTTTGCTAAACAAGAAATTTTCAAGCCTGAGTTTTGCAGTTCAGTGAACCATAAACCCTTCATATTATAAATCAACCCTTCCATTAGCATATACTTCCTAACAATTCATGAAATATTATATCAAACTTCGGCAAAAAATAAACTAATATACAATAAAATCTTAACTTAGGAGGAACTAAATTGGTAGATGACAAATATACTCAAGACGAATACACAGAAGAAATTATGGATCGCACAGGTAATATTAACCCAAATATGAAATCTTCCGGTCATTTAGCTATCGATCATTTTAAAATGGCCATGAGTCTTAACCCTGCAAAAAACAAAGAAGTTGAAGAATTTCGAAACAAACTGACTGAAGAAGAAAGTTTTTCCCAAAGCGATGAAGAAAACCAACCAAATGATTTAGAATCATAAAAGGCGAGGCATTTCCGCCTCGCCTTGTTAATCTATTTTTTTACTATAACTTCGTCGGAAGAATTCCTGTCTACAACACCTTTACTAAACAGTACAATAGGGTATAAAACTAGGATTACAACTGTATTAAAGACTGCTGTCGGCAATACAATGGTCGAAAATAGTAAACCAAAGGATCCACCTAACTCAAACCCTAGCAGATAAATCGCTGCTGATAAGAATATGGTACCACTAATTAAAGTACCTACGAAACCAAGTATACCGCTAAGCACCTTGTCATTAATCCTGCCGTATAACGGCCTAACAAGAAAGGTAAATACAATAAGGGTAGTAAGAAACTTATCAATTAAGTTTGCCACCTGCATGCCGGCACTACCTGTTAAGGCTGCTAAGACTGCTGCAACTAACCCTGCTAATACCACCGAACGATAATCGCGCTTCAACAGTACTACTATGAACAACATCCCTAACGAAGGATCCGGCTTCATTCCGGCAAAAATAGGGGGCGTTATAACGTGCAACAGTGCACCAATACCCAACAATAAAGCAATCTGAACAGAATCTCTCAAACTCATGCTTTTCTCTCCTCTCCTCTCCTAACCTCACATCTAAAGTCTTTGGGAAATAAAAAAAATACCTCGTCTCAACTCTTCTCTCCCTAACTCATCTCATCACTCCTCTGTATTTATTTAGATAGATTATATATTATTTTCTTTAGTAGTTCAACCCTTTAACCGAATTTTTTTGACTTAATAAACTAATAAATTTGGGAATAAATTTCTAAACAGTCAATAAAGAAGACCGGCCGTTAAGCCGATCTAGTTATTAAATTAGCAACTACTTCCGCCATTAACAACGAATCCTTCTCCGGAAAAAGTTGTCTGGTAATCAATAGTTATTTGCGGTAGCATTCCTTGTACTTGCTTGTCAACAACAAAGTTGATACCACCTTCTTCTACAATCATATCTTCTTCCTTAGGCTCGTCCAGAGCCAGACCAAACCGTGGGCCACCTCAACCAGCGCCGGCAATGTAGACGCGAATACTTTTTCCTTGATAGTCCACCAGCTTATCAACAGCTATTTTAGAAACAGATAATTCCATAATAATTGTCCTCCTTTTAATGTAACATTATTATTTGCTTAATCAAATGTTTATAATCATTATAAATAATAGCGTAAAATAAATCAAGTATACGAAAACAATTTTACGCTATATATTCTTTATTCATTAAATTAACAGAGGTAATAATTACAACGTATTTGTTTCTTCATAACATCAAAACCTATTAATGTAAAATGTTTAAGGAGCGCAATAGCCAATGGAACAACAATGTCCACTTTGCAACGGATTAATAGAAGTGTCAGAGAACTGTCCAAGCTGCGACGGAGTGATGATGGATTCGGGACGAATAACTGCTTATCTTGGTCCCTATAGTGCTTACTTAGAGCAACAATCAAATATAGAAAAGTGTGTGCATCTTTTAGCTTGCCAAGAATGTGGTTTGGATATAAGAGTATCGGTAGATACGGTACCATTATGAGGAGGTATTTGATGGATAAGAAAAAGAAAAAATTACTGAAAGCCCAAATGAACGATGCCAGCAGCAAAAGTCCAGACGATTTTGAAATAGCTGAAGAACCAAACAAAAAGAAACAAAGGAGGTATTTAAATGACTGAAGAAAATCCCAATAGAAAATTCGTTTCTGAAGGTCTTGGTTCTGCCACAAGAGTTAGTTTGGACGGCAAATCAGAAAAAGAAGGCGCCGTAACGGCGGGTGCAGATGGGAATAGGCATCCCAGTGACGATTACAGCACCTTAGGACCGCCTTGGGATCTACAACCTAGTCTTAAACAAAAGGCTGAAGAGGTTGGAGTCGACGTAGATCTAATGATAGATGGTTTCGCCCAAGGAAAAACTGATGCTGAGATAGCACAAGAATTCGGAGTACCGGAAAAAACAATTACGTACCTTCATGATGATTTTGAGAAGTTTGGATTACATTCAATGCAGGGCATATCCGGGGGCGACTAAAGTTAAAAAGACCGTGCACCTTGTTGTACGGTCTTTTTTGTATTCATCTTTCTGATGGTATAAAAAACTGTGCAGCAATGAACTACATAGTTAGTCGTAACTATTGATCCTGAATCTGCCCAGCATTTTGATTTGGGTTTCGGAAGTATCGACCGGGTTGCGACAGATCAAAATACATCTGAGCGTCTGCGGTAGTTCCAAAGTCCTGGTTAGATCCGGTATCTCTCACTATTTCAAGAGCTTCACGGAACAAAGCATTATGCGCTTCTTCTCTGTTCAAGAGGAAATCAATAGTTTCACGAACACCCTTATCATGTATCTGTCGATATAAATATTCGTAAACAACTTTTGCTCGTTGCTCAGCTGCCATATCAGATAGTAAATCTGCAACTAAATCTCCCGTAGCATTGACGTATACTCCAGTCCATGGGAACCCGGAAGCGTTCATGATTGACGGAGCTAAACCGCCAAGCACGGAAGCCTCTACGTTACCGTGGGGCATTTGCGGATGTGTCATCCCGCCATTGTCGGTACTTCTAGGATCTACATCATGACCATTTAACATAGTGATCATAGTAGCCACCATTTCCATGTGCCCAAACTCTTCAGCGGCAATATCCAACATTAAATCCTTAATGCGCTTGTCCTTTACACGAAAGCTTTGGGTGAAATACTGCATCCCGGCCTTCAATTCACCGTTGGCACCGCCCAACTGCTCCTGCAACAGCCCCGCATAATGGGGATTAGGTCCATCCACCTTTACCTCGTGCAACAAGTTTTTATCATGCCTAAACATAACATCACCTCACATATGTTTTTCCTGTTTAGCTTTTGCTAATTATTTAGATAGTATTCCAGTAATATTTACCATTGGCTTTGAATGTTTTGCGAGGGGGCAAAAAAAAAGACCTAGAAATCTAGGCCCTAACCATTTCTTTATACAACATATTCCTCTGCTGCAATAACTGCATCGGCTGCTTGACGCTTGGCCGCTACACTATTGATAGGATTGTAACGGGCGAGTTTTCTTAAGGCAACCAATTGAGTACGTAAAACATCGCCTTCTTCGATTGCAGCCAAGGCTTCTTTCGCCCATAAGTCCATCCTGCCGATTGAATCATTAATATATATCTTTGCCAATAATCCTTTCATGGCAGCTGCTTCTTCTCCACCGGCATCATAAGCTTTTAAAGCTCTTAGCAACGCACTTTCCATTGCAAAAGTTTCAATAACTAAATCTGCCGTCTTCCCTAATACCTCTTGTTGCTCCTGAATATTTTGCCCATATTTCTGAGCCGCCGTACCAGCAACCATCAAAACTATTTTCTTAGCTTTTTCAACAATCTGCTTCTGTTCTCCAAGGAAAGATGTGTCTTCCACGGGCATAGACGGCGTCAGTAACTCCTCCTGGAGCTTTTTAGCGGCAGCAAGTAAGGGTAGTTCGCCTTTCATGGCTTTACGCAATAAAGTTCCCGGTATTATCATCCTATTAATCTCATTTGTTCCTTCAAATATTCTATTGATGCGAGAATCTCTGTAAATCCTTTCAGCAGGATACTCTTGGGTGTAGCCATATCCACCGTATATCTGCAGCGTTTCATCAGCTGCGTAGTCCAGCACTTCCGAACCATGGATTTTGTTAATAGAACATTCAATAGCATATTCTGCTATTCCTTCCGCTGTTTTTAAACCTGCATCCTCCGCATTCATATCAATATTATGAAGCATATCATCAATCATCCCGGCAGTACGGTATGCCATGCTCTCTGAGGCAAAAATTCTCGCTGCCATCATGCCGATTTTCTCTTTAATTAAACCAAAAGATGAAATGGGTACTTTAAACTGTTTTCTCTCATTCGCATACTTAACCGCATACTGTAATGCAAGTTTTGAAGATCCAATGCAGCCTATAGCTAATTTGTAGCGGCCAATGTTTAAGATGTTAAACGCTACAACATGGCCTTTCCCAATTTCATAAAGCACATTCTCTACAGGTACCTTGGCATCTTCAAAGATAACACTGCGGGTGGAAGAACCTTTAATGCCAAGTTTCTTTTCCTCTACACCCAAAGAGAGCCCTTCCGTGTCCGTGTCTACAATAAAGGCCGTAAACTTGTCACCGTCTATTTTTGCATAAGTTACAAAAACATCGGCAAAGCCGGCATTGGTAATAAACTGTTTACTGCCATTTAAAGTGTAGTATTTTCCATCCTCGGAAAGAACTGCTTTTGTTTTAGCCGATAACGCATCGCTGCCTGAACCAGGTTCAGTCAATGCATATGCAGCCAGTTTCTCACCACTTGCCAGTCCAGGCAGGTACTTCTCCTTCTGCTGCTTGTTGCCAAAGAAAACGATAGGCAAAGATCCGATACCCGTATGGGCGCCATGGCCAAGGGAAAATGACCCTCCCTTAATTATGTTTTCTGTGATTAGCATAGAGCTTATCTTATCTAACTCCATGCCGCCATATTCTTCAGGCACATCGGCTCCCAGTAATCCAAGCTCGCCGGCTTTTTCTAACAACTCCCGCATTAGATTGTCCTTTTGTTCCTCCAAATCATCTATTACCGGTTCAACTTCTCCTTCAACGAAGCTTGCAGCAGTATCAGCAATCATTTTATGTTCATCAGTAAAATCCTCCGGCGTAAAGACATTTTGAGGTTCTACCGCCTCTACTAAAAAACTACCACCTTTAATAATCTCTCCGGACATACATATCCCTCCCCATTATTAATTAATTCTTTCAAAGACCCCGGCAGCTCCCATGCCGCCGCCAATACACATAGTCACAACGCCGTATTTTGCTTCTCGTCTCTTCATTTCATTAAGCAATGTGACAGTTAGCTTTGTGCCCGTACATCCCAGTGGGTGGCCCAATGCAATAGCTCCGCCATTGACGTTAACCTTATCCATATCTAGCCCCAACTCTCGAATTACATATAGGCTTTGAGAGGCAAATGCTTCATTAAGTTCAAATAAATCTACGTCTTCTATTTTAATACCAGCCAGTTTTAGCGCTTTGGGGATGGCCTTGATGGGACCGATTCCCATTTCATCCGGGTGTACTCCCCCAACCGCAAAAGAGCGGAAGACAGCCAACGGTTTCAACCCCAGTTCCTCAGCTTTTTCCTTTGACATAACAACTACTGAAGCAGCGGCGTCACTGGTCTGTGAAGAATTGCCTGCTGTAACGCTCCCTTTAGCATGAAAAGCCGAAAGTAATTTGCTAAGAACTTCCACTGTAGTTCCAGTCCGAACTCCTTCATCAGTATCAAAGGTTACAGTCCTTTCTACCAGCTGGCTACCCCTAACTTCTTTGATTGGAACTTCCAAAGGCAATATCTCTTCCTTAAACTTACCTTCTTTAATAGCTGCCGCTGCCTTTTGATGGCTGCTCGCTGCAAATACATCCTGTTCCTCTCTGCTGATGTTGTATCGGTTTGCTACGTTTTCCGCTGTTAATCCCATAGAAAGATATATTTCAGGGTAATGATCCATTAAATATGGATTTGGGGCAATTTTATTTCCGCCCATTGGTACAATACTCATACTTTCTACACCACTGGCAACAACAGTATCTGCCCAGCCAACCATAATTTGCTGGGCTGCCAATGCTACTGCCTGCAGCCCCGAAGAGCAAAAACGATTGATGGTAAAGCCCGGAACACTTTCAGGCAGTCCGGCTCTTAAGGCCAAAACCCTTCCCATATTCATGCCTTGTTCACCCTCGGGAAAAGAGCAGCCAACAACTATATCTTCTACATCTTCGGGTTTTAAGCCCGTAGCACGTTTAACACTTTCAGCAATAACTGCTGCACCCATATCCTCCGGGCGAAAATTCCTTAAAGTCCCCCGCGATGCTTTTCCAACAGCTGTCCTTACGCCCGACACTATAACGGCTTCCCTCATAAGTACTCCCCTCCTTAGTTTCTTAACGGTTTTCCAGTTTTCAACATGTGTATCATACGTTCCTGGGTTTTCGGTTCCTCACAGAGACTTAAGAATGCTTCTCTTTCAATATCCAACAAATATTGCTCACTAACCAAAGTATTTGCTGGAACCAAACCACCGGCTAGACAGTAGGCCACTTTGTTGGCAATTTTTTCATCATGTTTACTTATGTAGCCGCTCTGCCTCATAGTATAGGTACCTAGTTTCAGGGTTGCGTAACCCGGTTCTCCAATTACCCGAATGTCTTTTGGACTTAAGGGCTGGTACCCTTCTTTAGCCATGGCTAAAACAGTTTCTTTGGCATCATAAAGCAAATAATCCTGATTAATGGTAATTCCATCGGTCTCTCTCATCAAATGAAGATTTTTCGCTTCCTTAGCACTGGTAGATACCTTGCTCATTGCTATAACTTCAAAGGCCTTATTCACGAAAGGCTGTAGGTCTGCTTTCGGGTCAGTGATTCCTTCAATATAGCGGATTAAGACCTCTTTGTTTCCTCCGCCGCCAGGTATCAGACCAACACCAATTTCAACCTGGCCCATATATGTTTCTGCGGCTGCACGAATTTTATGACTGGAGAGGCTAATTTCGCATCCGCCGCCTAAGGTCATTGCAAAGGGCGCCGCTACCACCGGCTTCCTGCTGTATTTCATCTTCATGCAGGCGTCTTGAAAACCTTTGACGATGAAATTAATATCATCCCAGTTTTCATCTTGGGCCTCCATCAATAAGAGCATTAAATTGGCGCCAACACAGAAATTCTTACCCTGATTACCAACCACCAGTCCCTGATAATTTTTTTCTACTTCTTCTACGGAATAATTAATCATTTGAACGATATCAGCACCAATGGCATTGCTAGGAGAATGGAATTCCAAGCAAGCCACTCCATCACCTAAGTCAATGAGGCTTGCCCCTGAGTTAGACTTAATAACTTTACCCGCTTTTTTAGTATCGGACAAGTTCACTATTTCAGGCTTAGCAACAACCGGTTGATATGCTTTCGTCTCAACATCGTAATAGTAAAGCCTTCCTTCCTCTTTCTTATAAAAAGAGACATTACCTGACGCTAACAGTTCCTCTACCCACGCAGGAATTTCTTCTCCTTCCTGCTTCATTCTTGCCACCGATTTCTCTAGACCAATTGCATCCCAAGTTTCAAACGGACCAAATTTCCAGTTGAAACCCCAGCGCATGGCTTTATCGATACTGATAATGTCATTAGCAATTTCAGGTACTTTTGCCGCAGAATAAAGTAGGCCTTTCTTCATAGTCTCCCAAGCAAACTTGGCAGCTTCGTCTTTACCATTGACTAATATCTTTAGCTTATCTACTGAACTGCCGGGCGCATTTTTTGCAGTTTCTAGTGATGCAAACCTCGCCTTTTCTTTTGGCTTATACTCCAAATTGTTATAATCAAGTACTAATATCTCTTTTCCTTGAGGGGTTCTCTCTTTTTTGTAAAAACCTTGGCCAGTTTTCCCCCCAAGCCATTTTCTTTCAACCATATCATTCATGAATTGAGGAACTGTAAAAACTGCTTTTTCCTCTTCGTCATCCGAATTATCATAGACGTTTTTTGCAACATGAACGAAGGTATCTAAACCTACCAAATCCAGCGTACGAAAAGATGCACTCTTAGGCCTTCCCATGGCCGGACCGGTAATGGCATCCACCTGAGATATGCTAAGCCCCTGCTGCGCCATTTGTCTTGCCGTCATCAGCAACCCATATGTTCCAATCCGATTGGCAATGAAGTTTGGAGTATCTTTCGCCAGCACTACTCCTTTACCCAGTACCCTTTCCCCAAAATGCATCATAAAATCGATTATTTCCGGTTTAGTCTCATCAGCTGGAATAATCTCCAGTAACTTCATGTAACGGGGCGGGTTGAAAAAATGCGTACCTAGAAAATGTCCTTTAAATTCCTGGGGCATATCCTCAATCATAGCATTAATGGAAATACCCGAAGTATTTGAGCTTATGATTGTCCCCTCTCGACGATGTTCATTAACCTTCTTAAAAAGCTGTTTCTTAATGGAAAGGTTTTCAACCACCACTTCAATAATCCAATCAACATCTTTTAATAGTTCCATGTCATCCTGGAAGTTACCAGCGGTAATTAAACCAGCATTCTCTTTACTATATAACGCTGCGGGCTTTGCTTTTAACAAACCCTTTTTACCTTGGTCAGCCAATCGATTTCTTACCACTTTATCTTCTAGAGTTAACCCTCGAGCTTCTTCCTCTTTCGATACATCCTTAGGTATAATATCTAAAAGATATGTTGGGATACCAACGTTTGCCAAATGAGCGGCGATAGTACTCCCCATTACTCCCGCACCTAAAACTGCTGCCTTTTTAATGTCCATACATCCGACCTCCCTCACTAGTTTCCTCTCATCCCAATTTTCTCGTAACAGCATTCTATTCCAAGGGAACAGACTGGCAAATCACCTCCTGTGGATTCATCCGTTCCTTAAACTGAATGACTATTCATTCTATTCCCATTATAATTTTCACCTCCAAAACTGTCAAGGAAATCTTTAAATTTTCTGAAAACCATTCCAAGACTTATCTATTCAAAAGTTGTCCAAATTATGATGACAAGAATTACCGGTAAATTAGATTATCTTTCAGGGAAAACTATTAATAACACTCACTTTTTACGGAAAGGACCTGGTGATATGAAAAAACACAAACTGAAGCTAAACAGAGATTTGGATAAGCCGGTTGAATTTTTCACCTTTAACCTGGGTAAAGATAAAAATAAAAAAATAATACTTCCCGAGGAAGAAATAACACCCTGGGAAGCACTAAATGAAGAAATAATTTGGGATCCGGGTTTAAGTGATTAGTTTTATATTAGCATTCTATAGGTGGTTTAAAACGCATGATTAAACTGCAGCATTCTTGGGAGGATGATGCTCTGATTACGCCACAAGCTAATCTTGGTCCGGAATTTCCTGCAGGCTGAGTCCGATAGTCATCTGGACTTAGATGAATGATTACAGATTTGCCCATAACGTCTTCCGGCTTAAATGCATTGGTAAAAAACTGCATCCTGGCACGGCCGTTATTAGAAAACAATACGGGAAAATCGCCGGCATGATTGCCATGGGGCTGGTTAGTTGGATTCCAATGCCCGCCTGCTCCTAAAAACGGCTGTCCATTATCTCCAACCTGACAGTTCCCTCGTTCGTGAATATGAAACCCATGGGGACCGATAGGAGGCCGGCCATCTTGAGCCGGCTGATAAGCTGGAAGTCCCCTCACTTCCACGAATACCTCTGTTCCTCCAGGAACAGCCACAAAGCATATACTGCCTACTAACCTGGGAGCTAAAGGCCCGCCTTCAATTCTAGCCATAGCTACACTGTGGCTGGCTACTCTAGCTAGGCCCGGCTGCCTACTATTACGTCCACTCATTATAGCGCCTCCAATTTTATTTTTTGTATGATATAGTATACGGTTAGTAAACTAATACGGTTACAGAAAAGGATGGACAATTTGTGACAAAAAAAAGAAGCAAAAGAATCTTAAATTCCCTTGCTCCACTTGGTGCAGAAGGCGGGACTTGAACCCGCACGCCCTGATGGACACATGGCCCTCAACCATGCCTGTCTGCCAATTCCAGCACTCCTGCATATTCATTTTAAAGGTTACTTAGATATTATAACTACAAAACCGACGCCATGTCAATAACAGATAAGATGGGAACTTCTTTCAGTAGGTGTTTACTCATCTCCCATTGAAAGTGCCCTGCGGGTGAACCTGTCCAACTAACCAACTTACCAACTAAAAAGGCAGTACTTCCTGCTGTCATTGGTATATTTCAGGCATGATAGACTTAGCACTAGATTTTATGCCATAATGTCCGGGGCGTCCTTCCAACAGGAAAACCAAAGCCGCCTGACCTAATACCAAATCTATATCATCCACCGTACTGATGCCTTCCATCTGGTAATGCGGGATGTATGAAAATGCTGCATTACTGTACTCCGTCCCTATCACAGCCTTTTCATTTTGCATTACTTCATTAATTAGTGGGATATCAAAATTTTCAATCCAGACAATATCCTCTTCCTTTTGGGAACCGCCAACTAAAATAACCACATTCGGTTGACTTTCAAAACCCTTATGAATATCATACAGTCCCATCTGCTGCCATTTTTCCAAGGGTTCAGTTAGGTCGCCGGAAAGTAAATAATGTCCTAATTGTTGCGCCAATAGCTTTACTGTTACCTTATCTTTTATTTCTCCCTCTTTGTCACTTACTGATTCGTTGTCTTTTGAGATACTTATCACTGGGTTAATATCTAAGCCTGACAAAGATAAAGATCCTACCAAATCCGAATAGTCCGCTTCACCGGTAATAACTATAGCGGCTTGGACACCCGCAAGTCGCCCATTAACGATTAAGGGGTATACCTTATCTGCAAATTGCTGATAGTTATCAGTGGCGGTTTGAAAAACAGCCATTTCCTGCTTTGATTCTCTATTCTGTTCCCGGAGAGCAACAAAATCATCCTCCAAACGATCTATTATTTGTTTCTGCTGCTCCACCAACAATTGGTCACTTACCATGGTTGTCCCGACTAGAATACCTATGGCCAAGGCCAAAAAAACTGCAACCAAGGTGGAGATATGGTATCTAAGATCAAACAAAGATTGGGCCTCCTAACTTCAAATACCTTATCACTACAGCGTAAAATCGGTTGGTTGGTTAGAATTACTTTTCCAACTTTCCAACTTTCTACTTTCCAACTTTCCTCTTTTGCAGCGCACGAACCGTCCCCATTACAAGGTTTCTTCACAAATCACGCTATAGTGTTATATACGTACTTTTATTCTATATTATGGCATTTCAAGCAGCAGTTATTCACTGACCTCAACTTTTGCAAATTCAAGAAGACCCTGCGCATCTTGAACCAACCGGTTCTCATCATCTGCAAATAATACCTGGCGCAGTTTTAACAATGGAATTAATTGCACTTCTGAAGCAAACTGTAGTTCTAAACTTGCAATATATTGATCCCAATCCTGGTCAGCATACTGACTAAGCTTAGTCTCCTCAGAAACTAAACCGTTGTCGGCCCATAATAACAAACGGGCGTAAGGATGGTCATAAGGCTCAGTCCAAACCACTAGGCGCAAAGACACCATTTCTTCTTCTTTCGGTTGCTCCAACCTTATTCCTTTTCTCTGCAATACGTTTTCTATCATTTTTATCACATGACTATTTGCATCCACAGGCCGCGCCAAGGTAAGGTCAGCCAATTCCTTCTCAAAGAGCTTTGATGCACCGTTGGGATCCACCATGTTCCCAATAGGCATTTTACCGGCATAGCTATCCAGCGGCAAAAAGTGGTCTAAAGGTTGGTGCATCCCTTTAAATAATAAAGAAATCTCTGGTCGATTAATTATGCCGCTTAATGCCTGTCGGCTCTCTATTTCCTTAAATTGCTCCTTATTTACATTTAAATATAATCCTGATTTTAGCTCGGACAACTCCAACTTATCTTTCAGATTTAGGTCAGATCCAAGCTGCACCAAGCGATAATCCGTACCTTGGACAAAGTCAAAGCGTCCCGCCTTAAATGATACCAGTGCATCTTCAGGATTGATGCCAAGCCTAATCTCCCACCGCTTGACTTTAGGCGTTTCACCAAAATAGTCTATATTTGAGACTAAAGAGAGCCACTGATGCGACACCCATTCCTGCAGCTTATAAGGGCCGGTACCGGCATTTATTGACACCGGAGAAAAATACCCTCCTCCTTTAAAATCAATGCCTGCGGCCAGTGCATTAGGGGAAATAATTGACGCTCGCGGACTAGCTAAAGCCGCTAATAGCTCCTGCTTACTTCTGGTCCAGGTAATCAATAGGGTCTTTTCATCCAATATTTTAACCGATTTTACCGGATGCCAGCTACTAGGCAAAACAGCCGCTTTCCACCTATCTAATGATAGTTTAACCGCTGGAGCAGTTAAGTCCGCGCCATCGTGAAACTTTATATTATCCTTTAAGATAATGATGAGACCGGTATTTTCCGGGCTTTCTTCATACCTTGCCACCAGTTCCGAGACATAACTGCCGCTCTTTTCATCTAATAAAAACAAACTATTGTAAATAGCCCGAGTTAGTTGAAATTCCAATGGAGAATTAACCTTAAGGGGATCTAGGCTGTCCATATCCTCGGTAGAAGCCAGCTTCATCTCCACAATTTCATTTTCATCAACAGCTTCTTTTGTTTCCTGTCCCTGGGGAATACTCTCAAGTTGCTGGGTGCACCCAGTCAATGTCAAAACTACAATTAATATTAACATGCCTAAGTAACGCAAAGACTCTGCCCCCCTTAATAATTTAAGAAGGAGAAGCAAGACGCTCCTCCTACAACAGTTTTTCTAATCTTGAATTGGGAATAATTCCGGGAATTCTACCCCTTTTTGCAATCGGTTTCCCGTTTATCTCTTTAATATCCATTGTCATATCAATGGGTGGAGCAGCAGATATGTAGCTCCCTACCCCAAAGGCATCTGCTCCGGCCTCGGCCAAAATCTTCATTTTTTCAGGATACAAACCGCCGGAAACAAAAATCTGAACCTTGGAATGACCGCCGGCATCCAAACGCGCTCTGATTTCTTTTACTAAGCCAGGAGTGACGCCTCCCCTTTCACTGGGAGTATCCAAACGAATACCATCCAATCGGTCCCCTAAAGCTTCCGCCACACGCAGAGCCTCTTCCGCTTCATCTTTAAAGGTATCAACCAATACCAGCCTTAAAGCATCGCTGGGCATCAATTCATCATAAGACTTAGCAACTTTAACCGTATCTCCCACAATTAAAAATATGGCGTGGGGAACAGTACCACCGGGTTCCTTACCCAACAGTTTGGCACCGAGAATACAACTTGCCCCATCAGCGCCGCCAATCATAGCCGACCTTTCCATCACAGATGACACAGCAGGATGTACATGACGTGCTCCAAAACAAAAGACCGGTTTGCCTTGTGCAGCTTCTTTGGTAATTTTGGCCCGGGTAGCCCATCCGCTGGAGCTGGCCAGCATACCGAGAATAACTGTCTCATACATGCCAAAATTGTTGTAGGGTCCTTTTAACCTCATAATAGTTTCGTTAGGTGAAAAGGCATCTCCCTCTTTTAGGGACCAAACCTCCACCCCTTTGTTATTTAAAAGTCTTTTAACTTCATCTACCCCGACTAACACGCCTTCTTTACGAGTAAAAATCTCCGCTGTAACTTCCGTATCACCTAGACCCATTTTATCTAAAATTTCTTTAGTTTTGATAAAGTAAATATCAGTGGTCAGTCCACTCTCTATTTCTTCATGCTGAGCAGAAAAAAAGCGGTTTTCCGGTGTTATCGTTAGTTCTTTGACTTGCTTTATATTATCTAGTGGCCTCATTAGCTGCCTTCACTCCCTACCTTAACTGTATGGAAAAAGCCACAATACATATTCGTTATCATTTCCCAAATACCTTCTTTTACACAACAAGAAAGTACAATTTTCTACCGAAACCTGCTATTTGCTCAACCTCATTGAAGATATAACTCTAAGAAATCCCTCAAGTAAACGCTTGAATTCTCACCGTAAAGCTTCTGATATAATTGGTAGTCACGCCAGACCCTTATGACAAATTTCTCAGTCTCCTCAAAGGGTATTTGTGAAACATTCTCTTGTTTGCCGTCCCATACCCCGCCTTCCAGCCATTCTTTCACCCTTCCCCTGCCCCCGTTGTATGCTGCTAGGGTCAACAACAAGTTATCATTAAATTGCGCATTTAAATTAGATATGTACCAGGTGCCCAGCATAATGTTATATTTAGGTTCGGTTAGCATGTCAGCCTGGTATTCTATGTTTAACTGTTCAGCAATCCATTCGGCTGTTTCCGGCATAATCTGCATTAATCCTTTAGCACCGCGCCTGGAATGTGCTTCGGCATAAAACCTGCTTTCTACACGCATGACGGCAGTGACAAATAGCGGGTCGACTTGAAACTGCTTGCTATATCTAAAAATATGCTCTTTATAAGGCAAAGGGTATGCTATTTTGCCCAGCCACTTCCAACCACCTGTAAAAAGAAAAAATGAAAATAGTGCCACTAACAGTAAAAACACCACTAGTACCGTTGACCAGCGGCCAATTATCAACATAGTATCACTCCGTAATTTATATTGCTACTTTAAACATATGGAACTGCTAAAAAATTCATGCCATTCAATGGCTAACTTTTTCCCATAACTTGTCCACCAATAATTCCGTATCACTAGGCATTCCGTTATTGTCAATGACTACGTCTGCGTGCTTTAGTCTCTCTTCATCCGATAGCTGCGACTGGATGCGCTTTTCCACTAATTCTTTAGTAGTATTATCCCTATCAACAACCCTCTTAATGCGTTTTTCCATATCTGCAACTACAACCCAAACCTGATCCACCTGCTTATAAAGCCCACCTTCAATTAAAAGCGGAGCATCCAAAACAATAACTGTCTTACTATCAAGCAAGGAATACTGCCGATACATGGCTTGAATCCTGTTAAATATTCGTGGGTGAGTTATCCGCTCTAATCTTTTAAGCAAATTTACGTCTGAAAATACCAATTTGCCCAAAGCTGCCCGGTTTATTTCTCCATTATCATTTAAAACCGCCTGACCAAAAACCTCTACAATCTCTTTGTATGCGGCTTGACCCGGTGCCACTATATCTTTAGCAATGGCATCGGCATCTATGATCTTTGCCCCCAACTGTGATAAGCGCCGTGACACTAAACTTTTCCCAGCGCCAATTCCTCCTGTTAGGCCTATAAACATATTCATCACCTCAGAAATTAAATAAACCAATAAGAATTAGTATTAATCCAGGTACGATGTGTATTGATTTACCTAATTTGAACGCGCCTAAATTTCTACCTAGAGCAAGACCCGAAGATACCATTAATAGCTTACAACCTGCTACCAACAATGGTGTCAGCCATACCTTAAAACCTGCCACAGCCGCCCCAAAGCCTGCCCCTAATGCATCCATAGCCAAAGCAAAGCCTAACAGCAGCGCCTCCAAAGCACTAATGGTGCCGGACTTATCAATATCCGCTGTCACCGGCCTCCGTAATATTTCTATCACTATGCCGATTTGAAAAATCTCCAGCTTAATTCGTTTTGTTTCTTTTGTTTCTTTACTACGGCTTGAATAGGTAGAATGCAAAGCTTGAAAAACTAGATATATCCCTACCAATAAAATAATAACGGCACCAATCCGTTGACCGACTATTGGGTCAAAAAACCTGCTTATTACTCCCCCGAATAACATAGATAAAGTGATGGCTATAGCCGAGGATAAACAGATAATTAACAGTGAAAAAAACGGTATCCTGATGCGTCGCACTCCGTAGGAAATTCCAACGCCGAACCCATCTAAACTAACTGCAAATGCAAATAATAACGCGGATAAAAACCCCATTACCCTTCCCCCTTCACTTAATGGCTAATAATCAATATATGAAAGGGGGTTGATTCTGTGCTTGTTTAGCCTTGACACTTGGAGCAGTACGAAGTGCCCCGACCACCGACACGAATTTTAGAAATCTCCGTACCACAGCGCACACATGGTTCGCCGCTTCGCTGATAGACGTTAAGAAATTGCTGATTGCTGCCTTTTTTCCCCGCACCATCTAAATAGTCCCTAAATGTGGTGCCGCGATTTGTTACCGCCTTCTCTAAAACCTTAATTATGGCTTTATGCAGCTGAGCCACTTCATTCTCTTTTAAGGTAGCGGCTTCCCGTCGAGGATCAATCTTGGCTTCGAACAGGGCTTCATCTACATAAATATTTCCCAGCCCTGCTACCACCGATTGGTCCAACAAAACAGCTTTCAGTGCACCTCTACGTTTGCTTAACTTTTGAGACAATTCTTCTAGATAAAAACTTTTGTCTAAAGGCTCAGGACCCATGGTGGCTAAGCAGGTTATTTCCCCCAGCCGGTCGTCTGGAAGCAGGTACATGCTGCCAAAGGTACGCATATCAATAAAATTAAGCCAGTTACCATCATTTAAGTGAAATGCAAGCCGCAAATGTTTATGTTTCATCTTCTCATTGGTATAAATTAGCTGGCCTGTCATCCTTAGATGAATAACCCACGTATAATTTCCCTCTAATCTAATTAAAAGATATTTGCCCCGCCTATCCATTGCAGTGATTTTCTTGTTGGTCAGCAGCCCGCAAAATTCCTTAGGTTCAGGCTTTTTTAGTATCCTTTCCAACAGTAGATCGATTCCTGTCACCATCTTACCTACCAGATGGGACTCTAAACTTCGTCTGACGGTTTCCACTTCTGGTAATTCGGGCATTATGTCACATCCTTAATCTATATGAAGCGGCTCCAATTGATACCAGTTAGACCCAGACTTAATATCTGCCACTAACGGTACATCCAGGCAGTAGGCACCCTCCATTAGTTCTTTCATTTTTCTAGCCACTTCTAATAATGCATCCTTTTCAACCTCTAATATCAACTCATCATGCACCTGTAGCAGCATATCAGCTTCTGGTATTTTTTTTGAGTAATTACCTACCGCAAGCATTGCCAATTTGATTATATCTGCAGCTGTTCCTTGAATCGGCGTATTCATGGCCGTCCGTTCGCCAAACTTACGAATATTCCAGTTTGAATTTAGTAAATCGGGCAGATAACGTCTTCTGTTTAATAATGTAGTGACGTAACCTGCTTCTCGTGCCTCGACTATTACTTGATCAATCCACCGCTTAACACCATGATAGCGGGCAAAATACCGGTCAATATATTCTTTTGCCTGCTTCCGAGTAATTCTTAAATCCCGGGACAGCCCGTACTCACTAATACCATAGACAATACCAAAGTTGACGGCCTTTGCACTGCGCCGCATGTCTTTCGTAACCTCGTCCATAGCTACCCCAAACACCTCTGCTGCCGTTCTAGTGTGAATGTCCTCCTTTTTATGGAAGGCATCTTTCAATGTAGTGTCTCCGGAAATATGAGCCAACACCCGCAGTTCGATTTGGGAATAGTCAGCAGCTAATAACACCTTGTTCTCGGAAGAAGGAACAAAAGCCTTACGAATTTTACGGCCTAGTTCCAACCGCACTGGAATATTCTGCAAATTAGGCTCGGTACTGCTCAGACGGCCCGTGGCAGTAATGGTTTGGTTAAACGTAGTATGAATCCTGCCAGTTTCATCTATTAGCGGTTTTAACCCCTCAATATAGGTTGTCTTTAATTTAACCAAAGTTCTGTATTGTATTATTTCTTCAATAATTTTATGCTTAGGCAGCAGTTCCTCCAGTACCTCTATACTGGTAGAATATCCTGTTTTTGTTTTCTTGATTGGCGGCAGCCCTAAATCTTCGAATAAAACTACGCCCAACTGTTTAGGTGAATTGATATTAAATTCTCTTCCTGCCAAGGCAAATATCTTTTTAATCAATTCCCCGATACTTACATCCAACATGTCACCCATCTCTTCTAACTGTGCCTTATCCACCTTAATGCCCAATTTTTCCGTCTCAGCCAGCACCTGAGCCAGAGGCTGTTCTAATTCCTGGTATAGTTTCTCCATACCAAAAGCGACAATTTTCTCCCTTAGGGCCGTTGCTAATAAGTAAATAGCCTCAGCCCTTTGGGCCCAAGCTTCCGCCCCATCTTCCTGCCACAAGGCAAGGTTCAAATATTCAACTGCTAGTTGTGACAATTGATGACTGCTGGCTGATGGGTTTAATAAATAACCTGCCAGCAGGGTATCTTCTTTTATGTTTATGTTATCTATTCCCCAAACGTGGTAGACAGGCTTTGCATCATGAACATAAATAGCATCAAACTGAGGGAGCCGACTGTCCAGTAATTGAATAATTTCTCGATCAGCATCACATGTTAAGGAAACCTTCCCGTTTGAAAGCCCGATCCCCGTCACTTCAAAACTACTATTATTCTGAAGATATAGTGCAATGGGCTTGGAAGTATCAAAAAGGTTCAGTTTTTCCGCCAATTCAACAGCACTATCCACTAAAACTACTTCCGCCCTGTCCTCTGAAGATACATCTTGCCCTTCTTTCTCCATTCGCTCCAAAAACCGCCCTACTAAACTGGTAAATTCCAGCTCTTTAAACAGCTTCAGTGTTTGTGAATAATCCGGTTGGGGATCGCAGCAAGAAGCAAGGTCCAAATCCATTGGCGCATGCCGATCAATTGTGGCCAAATCTTTGCTTAACAGTGCCTGCTCCTTATGTTCCGCCAAACGCTCTTTCAATTTTTTGCCCGAAACTTGATCGATGTTTTCCAATACATTCTCTAAGGATTGAAATTGGCCAATTAATTTTAAAGCTGTTTTCTCTCCTACGCCGGGAACACCGGGAATATTGTCTGATGTATCCCCCATTAAGCCCTTCACATCTATTAGTTGAGCAGGACTTACACCGTACTTCTCATCAATAGACTTTAAATCATAGCGTTCCAACTGGGAAATTCCTTTTCGTGTCAAAAGTACTTCAGTATTTGCAGATACCAACTGCAGAGCATCCCTGTCGCCAGTAACAATCAGGCAGCGGTAATCTTCTTCATCCGCCAGCCTTGATAAAGAACCGATCAAATCGTCAGCTTCGTAACCCTCCAGCTCATAAGAAGTAATCCCCAGAACCTTCACTATATCTTTTGCCATCTGAAACTGAGGCCTCAATTCCTGAGGAGTAGCCTTACGATGTCCCTTATATTCTTCAAATTTATCATGCCTAAAAGTAATTTTACCTTTATCAAAACAAATTGCCAGGTGGGTGGGCTGCTGTTCATCCAATACCTTTAGAAGCATATTGGTAAATCCATAAGCAGCATTTGTATACTGTCCATGCTTATTCTGCAGTAGCGGCAAAGCATAAAACGCCCGGTGTATCAAACTGTTTCCGTCTATGATTAACATTTTGTTCATGTCCTAAAACCTCCTAAAATCTAAAGCACTGCTATATTTTAACGCCTTCATCCTTCAATGATAACACCGGCCGTGCAGATTGCCAACCAAAGTCCAAACCGAGTTCTTGAGATAAACGAGCCGTAATGCCGTTTATCCTGTTTGCAGTTTCCCCTTCCGCTACCTGAGCCTGGGCATCTTTAATAAAAATTGGGCTTATTGTAGCAGTTTTTACCCCTACTGGTGATAATATTGCCTCCAGCATCAAACCCTCTGAAGTCTGCTGTGAGAAGCTCTGGTCAAAAATAAAATTCCCCAAACTATAGGCAATTAAACCCTGCTTATAGCGTTCTAATCCTTGCAGTGTATGAGGGTGATGCCCAACAATCAAATCCACACCGGCATCTATTAATCGATAAGCAAATTGCCTCTGGTAATCCAACGGTTCATAATTATATTCCTGCCCCCAATGTAAGGAAACAATAACCACATCCACTTTCGGCACTAAGTCTTCTACATCCTTCAACACAGTCTGTACATAAGGATCCGAATCAACATCTGTTATTCCAGTTGCTGCAGCCGGCGCGATACCCGCTTCATCCTCCGTAGCCATTAACCTTCTGGGATACTGAAAGCTCCAAATAATATCAGCCATTTCACTATAAGCCAGGAAGCCAATCTTAAGGCCATTTTTTTCTATAATGACCGGTTCTCTAGCCTCGGCTATGTTCTCTCCGCCACCCACAGAATGGATTTTATTATCTTTTAAATTACTTAAGGTCTCCAAAAAGGCCTCGCTATTGTAATCCAACGCATGATTGTTCGCAACGCTCACTACGTCAAAGCCAGAATAAACCAAGGAGCTAACCGTCCGAGGCTCTGCCCTAAACCAAATGCCCTTGCCTGGCAGGCGGCTTCCGCCAGTCCCAATGGGAGATTCCAAGTTGCCAAATGTAATGTCAGCCTGGGCCAGTTTTCCGGCTACTTCCCTTAACGGATAATCTGTTCCGTTCTGGTCGATAAACCGTCCCACTTTCCTTGATAACATAATATCACCAACAGCGGCCAAAGTAACCGTAGGCGCATCAAATTGGTTACCAGTCACTTCAGTCGTATCAAGCTTGTTTTCAATCCCCCAAGTCGCCTGTTGCAACGGCCAAGCAACTCCACCGACTAGCAATGCAGTTAGAGATGTTATTATGATTGCATCCCAAAGAAAGTTTCTTTTCACGTGTGACTACCATCCTTAGACCCAGATTTGTGGTTCCTGTTTAAAAAGCACCAATGATTTTCCTATAATTTCTTCTATACATAAAAAAATTCGGTGTGCAGGCTGTTATCTCCTGCACACCGTCAATTACTCTACCTTTCTTTTTGCTCTAAATCTCCTCAGCGCAAATACCATTAACCCTAAAGCTGCTAATAAAAGTAACAATGGTAAAATTGATCCAAGTCCAATAACCATATTTCCTATGCCTTTAATCAATCTGTTGGTTGATAAGATGAATGCAGTCATAGTCCTTGACCAAACACCGCTTATTCCCGTAGCAGTAATTTGGTGTCCCTGCACTTCGACCTCCTGTAGCGATACATCAATAGTGGATAAACTAGTCAACTGGTCTAACCGCTTCAGTTCACTCTCTTTTACCTCTATATTCTGTCTAATCTGACTTAGCTCGCGTCGAACCTGCATAATATCTTCCATCTTATCTGCTTTTTCTAACAACTTAAGTAAGCTTCTCTCTTCCTGACGCATTATTCTCAAACGAGCTTCAGTATCATAGTACTGCTGGGTTACATCATCACCACTGGTGGATGAGTTAATCACTTCACCCAATTCTTTGATTTGCGTCACAGCAGCATCAAATTGACTTTGAGGAATTCTTAAGGTTAAGGAAGCAAAATACCGCTCATTGCCACCTTTATTGATATTGGCCGATTGTATATACCCACCCAAACTGTCGGTAATATTTCTTAGCTTCTGCTCGGAATCGGGTACATCATCTACTTTCACACTAAATTGTGCCCGTTGGATAACCTTTCGTTCAAACTGTTCATTTTCCACCACCGAACTCTTATCCATTTCGTCACTGGCAATGCCAAATTGTTGATTTCCGTCGTCTCCTTCTCCCTGAGGCGGCAGCTCAGCATTTCGGGCCGAGTCTTTTGCTTCTGACCGACTATATTCAGCAGGGGCATGATCAGCCAGTTGCGTACTCCCCATTGGCCGGAATAACATGGTTACTCCAAAGGATACTACTACAATCAGTACCAACGCAGCAGCAGCAGATAGCGGCAGCCAAGGTGAACGTACCAATCTATTTACCAAGGAGGGACGTAGGACCTTTGACTGTTTTTCCGTTTCCAGCCTCCTGCAAAGCTTTTGGTGAAATTCAGCAGGCGGCTCCACTTCGTCCAATGACTGTAGCATAAGAATCGTATCCTTCAAATCGCCTAATTCCTGACGACAACTTTCACAAGAATCTAAATGATTTTCTAACTGCCCAGCTTCTGTTTCACTCAATGCATCGTCAATGTAAGCTGAAAGTAGTTGTTGATAATCTTGACAAGCCATAATGTCTCCCTCCTTTCACCTTTTTAGACTCCGTACCTTGTTGGATTGTTCCCGGTCAGCTAAAATTTTATCTTTTAACATTTTTCGTGCCCTACTCAACCTAGATTTCACCGTCCCCAGAGAACAGTCCATCTGTTGTGAAATTTCTTCATAGCTTAAGCCTTGTATCTCCCGCATTACCACTACCATCTTATATTCAGGAGTTAAGGCCTGGATTAAACCGTGCAGATAATCCTGTAGTTCTTTATCCTCGTAGACCTGTTCCGGCACGTTTGTCCAATCAGGCGTTTCCCTCGTTACCTCTCCTTCTTCAAAAACCAACGGTTCATCTAAAGAAGTTTCCCTTCGTTTGCTTCTCTTCCTTAATTCATCCCTACAGACGTTAGCCGTTATATGGTAAAGCCAGGTTTTAAAAGAAGCATCTCCCCGAAACTTCTTAATTGCCCGATAGGCCTTTAACATTGCCTCCTGGGCTAAGTCACTGGCATCTTCATGACTGCCCATAAACCGGTAAGCAATGGAATATACTTTTTTTTCGTATAGAGAAATCAACTGTTCAAAGGCTTCTATATCACCTGATTTACTTTGTTCCAACAATTTATCATCGGCTAAACTCAACTGTAGACCCCCCTTTCACCGATACCCTCTTCCAATTTTTAGACGGGAATTCTTTTTAATTAAGTTCCTGACTTAGAAAAACTATGCCTTAGTGACCTCCGGAAACATTAATTAGCTTAATGCTCACAAAAAAGAGGTCCAGCAAGTGGACTGCGTCAAAACTAATTGTTACTCACCTTAATATCCACCCTTTTCCCCTACCAGTTTAACACCTTTTCAAGCTAATTACTACCGTTTTTAATCTTTCTTAATACCGCGGGCTCTTACCACTAACGGCTTCCCGTACTTTGTTCTTAATCTATCCGCAGCTTCAGCCAGGGCCTGTTTCTTTTCATTTTCCCAGCCAAATAGCTCAACCTGTTTTTCTTTCTCAGCTTTCAGATGAGACAAAGTAACTCCTATTAAACGGACAGGTTGTCCATCATAGAAGCTATCGAATAGTTCCCGGGCTTCTGAATATATCTCTGTTTCCAAATTAATTTGTTGAGATAAAGTCGTCTGCCTGTTATAGGTATTAAAACACGCATATCTAATCTTAACGGTTACGCACTGACACCAGCAGTTGCTATTACGCAACCTAAAACTAACGTCTTCTACTAACTGCATCAATGTGGCGTACAAGACATCTCTATCACTAATATCCACGGAGAAAGTGGTTTCCCTGCCGATAGACTTTGCTTCCCTGTTAGGTATAACCGGCCTATTATCTATCCCATGGCTAAGAGCATAAATATGTTCCCCAGCCAGGCCAAACTGTTGTTTAAGCGAAAACAAAGATGCCGAAGCAATATCGCCAATGGTTTTTAGGCCTACTGCCCGTAATTGCTGCTCCATTTTTTTGCCCACACCCCAAACCCGTTTAACCGGAAGCGGGTGAACGACTTCGTAAAAGTTATCCGCAGACACAACAACAAAGCCCTTGGGCTTGTCTAAATCAGAAGCAAGCTTTGCCAAGAACTTGTTATAGGATATTCCAATAGAAGCTGCTAAATTAACTTCCTTATCTATCTGGTCAATTATTTCTCTTGCAATACTCTTACTGCTGCCGAATAAACTTCTTGAACCGGTTACATCGAGAAAAGCCTCATCTAGAGAAATATTTTCTACCAATGGAGTGAATTTTTGAAAAATGTTAAAAATATGTTTGGATGCCTGCTGATACTTGTGCATGTTTACGGGCAAGTAAACTCCGTGTGGACATCTCTTATAAGCCTCCCGTAAGGGCATGGCGGAATGCACCCCGAACTGGCGCGCTTCATAAGACGCTGTTGCAACAACTCCTCGTTTAGTCGGGTCAGGCCCACCAATTATTACCGGTTTACCCTTCAATTCCGGATTGTCCCGCTGTTCAACCGCCGCATAAAAAGCATCCATATCCACATGAATAATACTTCGCTCTTTCATACCCACCACCCCAAACAAGTGTTCAGTTTAATTATATCAGAATACCAGGAAAATAAAACACCCGCCAATCCTTGATATACCGGATTTACGGGTGTTTTAATGTATTTATACGTCTGACGCTTTCAACTTGCCAAATTTACACGCTCCCAGCGATCTCCTGTCCATACTTCATACAACGTTCCAAAATCTCATCATCAGGATACCACAATTCACGGATCCCATCGTTAATTAAATCAAAACCGCATTCTGATAGGTTTTTGGATATCATTTTTACTGATTCTCCACTCCAACCATAGGTACCAAAAGCTGCTGCTTTTTTGTTCTTAAAGCCCAATCCTCGTATTTCTTCAAGAATTCCTGCTAACGCCGACAAAATGCCTTTGTTAACAGTTGGGCAACCTGCCAATACTGCTTTGGACTTGAATACCTCTGTAATAACATCGTTTCTATCGGAACGGCTAACATTAAAGATTTTAATGTTAGCATCTGAATCCGCTTCAGCAATTCCTTTTGCAATCGCTTCTGCCATTCTGCGGGTGCCGTTCCACATAGTATCATAAATAATAGTGATTTGATTTTCTTGGTAATCTTCAGCCCATTTTGCATAGGTTTCTACAATCTGAGTAGGGTTGTCACGCCAAATAATCCCATGGCTGGGACAAATCATGTTAATAGGTAACTTTAACTCCAACACTTCAGTTATTTTTTTGGTTACCAATTTACTAAAGGGTGTTAAGATATTTGCATAATATTTAATACACTCATAATCCAGTTCGGCCTGGTTTACTAAATCATTAAACATGGGCTCTGCCGCATAATGCTGGCCAAAAGCATCATTACTGAATAATACTTCATCCCCTGTTGAGTAACACATCATAGAATCCGGCCAGTGCAGCATGGGGGCTTCAACAAAAACCAAATCTTGTGAACCGATGTTTAATTTATCACCGGTTTTCACTACTTCAAAATTCCAATCCTGGTGATATTGACCCTTTAACGACTTTACTGCATTTTTAGTACAATAAATAGGAGTATCGGGTATTTCCTTCATAAGCTCGGGTAAAGCACCACTGTGGTCGGTCTCCCCATGATTTGCGATAATATAATCTATCTTATCCAAATCTATTTCTTTTTTCAGGTTTTGGACAAATTCTTTGGCATAAGGACCCCATACAGTGTCAATTAGCACAGTTTTTTCATCCCTAACCAAATAGGAATTATATGTAGAACCCTTGTGCGTCGAATACTCTTCACCATGAAAAGTTCTTAATTCCCAATCCACTTTGCCAACCCAGCTAATCTTATCTGTAATTTTAAATCCCATTAACATTCACCCTCCGCATTTGTTTTTTATGGCTTTTAATTTACCAATTGCTTCTTCTTAGTCTATAATCTCTTTATAGAAATTATGTACTTCGTTCTTTAAACTAGCAGCATTGTCGCAATTAAATTAGCCATAAATGATGTTCCTTTCACTATTTTAGTTGTGACCATCATAAAATGGTGTTGTTTTCCTAACCATCAAATAAACACCATTAACAAACAATTTCTACAAAACACACTAATTTCCTGTCAACATCTTGTTTTATTCCAAAGATTATAATATGGTCCCTTATATAAGCCTAATAGCAAACTCCGGACATTTAGGGCTGCAGTAACCGCAGAGCAGGCATTTCTCCCGATTGACCTGCGCCTTACCCTCAAGCATGGATAATGCGCCATTGGGGCATGCCTCAATACAGGTCTCACAACCTTTACAAAAAGGTGATATCATAAGTTTCTTCCGTTTGAGTAAAACTCTGCTTACTTGGATATCCAAACCAAAAATATTCAAATCATACGCTAATTCCCGCTCAGAAACAACCCCCACAGCTACAGAACTGATACCTTGAATATCTCGAACCCAATTGATTGCATCATCAATTTCTTCTATTAAGTTACCTCCGCCCAATGCCTTCATAGCGTATAGACCTTTTCCATGTGCAGAAGCTTTTCCGATGGCTGTAATCATATCTTCCTTTGTACCGCCGTTAATACCCAGCCCTGTCTTATTTATTAAAGGAAAAACTATGTCAATATCCGCTCTTTCCGCAGCCGCATCCACAATTGTCACATTATGAGTAGAAATTCCTACCGCCTTAATTATACCTTCATCTTTCATTTTATGTAGATATTTTAATGCACCGGCGCGCTTAGAAAATACCTCAGCTGTATCTCTTGCTGCATGTAAGTGGTAAATATCTATATAGTCCGTCTTCAATTCTTTTAGAGACTTTTCTACCGACTTTGCCATTTCGTCATAGGTAGCAGAAGCGGACTTAGTGGCAATTACAACCTCACTGCGCCTTCCTTCTAATGCTTTTCCCAGATAACTTTGAGTACCATACATTTCTGCGGTGTCCAAAAAATTCACCCCATAATTCAAAGCGGTCTTAATAATAGTTACACTCTCATCAACAGACAGATTTGCCTGAAGCGGCCCCACAGGTAGTACCCCTAAGCAAAATTCCGTTACCTCCAACCCAGTCTGGCCTAAAGTAAATTTTTGTAACATATTCTCCCCCCATTTGCCGTTTAAATATATAATACCATTATTGGGGCATGTTACCAACATTCTGAATAGTAGATATGACCGTGTTCCTCTTTAAATGTTCAATTTTACTCACGTTTCCATTTACGAGCCTACTAATTATATCCAGCAGTTCTGGGCGAAAAATACTTGCAAAACGTATTCAAAAAATGTACAATATAACTTGCCTGGTTTTTCGGGCAGAAAATCAAATTTGCCGGTGTGATGGAATTGGCAGACGTGCGGGATTCAAAATCCCGTGGTGGCAACACCGTGTCGGTTCGACCCCGACCACCGGCACCAGAAATTAACAGCTCTTAAAGTCGCTAATTATGCGGGTTTGAGAGTTTTTCTTTTTATCCCGGCAGTTCATACATTTGCCTCCTTGGCTCCTTTCCTACCAGCATCCCTCCAAACTCAGGAGGGATATACTCCAATGATAGCATTTGCAGAAGCAACCTTCGAGCTGAAATCCAGGTGCGTGTAGATATTCGACGTTGTTGAAATATCGCTGTGGCCCAACCATTCCTGTATCTCTTTCAGGCTAACTCCGTTAGCGTAAAGCAAGCTGGCGCAACTGTGCCGAAGAAAATCCAAACGTTTGGATTTTTTTAGTTATCCAAACCTAAATAAAATCCAAACCTTTTTCAAAGATGCTTGATATTTAAGGATTTTGATACAAAAAGGTTTGGATTTTTTTCTTACTTTTTCATTGACCTAACACCACAAAATTCTGCCAGTCCACCTTTTACATTTTTCCATTTCTTAGATACCTTTTTGTCGTTCTCATCTTCAAGTGTTGCA
>JADQBR010000134.1 GCA_016278515.1 Bacillota bacterium | reverse complement strand
AGTTCGTATTCTATAAGACTTTGCCAGTTATGCCAAATCCTATTTAACACTCGGTCTGCATAAGCCTTATCTCTTTTAAAAAGATCATAGAAATTAGGTACTTTTTCATATCCCATTTCCCGTAGTTGAAATGTATTTAATCTCAGTGCCGGATGAAGTTCTTTAGGTTCTCGCCTTGGGCGATTACTAGTTCCTCTAGCTTCTTCCTTTAGTTCCTCTAAGATTAAATGTTCAGGCTGCCCAATAAGCTGTGAGATAAACGTAACAACTCCACCTCTGGTATCACACCGAAAACATTTAAAAGTATTCTTTTCGGGGTTTAGGTAGAGATGGTATTTTTCATCACCACAGAAGGGGCAACAAGCCCTGTGTTCGGACCTATGCTGTAGAGATTTTCCGATAACAACGCCTTGGTCACGGGCCACCTCTAAAATATCCGGTAGAATACTTCCGCCCAAAGCAGGTATTGCCATCTAGATCACCTCCAACAAGTCATCGATTTCAATACCGGGAATAGGGATCTGTTTCCAATTTTGATCTAGCTGAATTTTCTTAGCAACACTTTTGATATTAGCGTTCTTTACATCGCTATCCCACCAACGCCATTCTTTAAAGGCATGTAAAGCTTTATCAATATGCCAGCAGCGCAAACCTTTTTGGCTTGCAGGGCAGGAATGGGCGATGAGTATTGTGCCATTCTTTTGTGTTACACCAACAAGATAATTCCCGCCTCCCCGAGAGGAGGGGCAGGAAACAACAAGGCTTTTGTCGTCTGCCTGCCAGCAGGCAGTTACCTGTTTTTGCAATTTAGCTCACCGCCTGTGCTAGTTGAATAGATGTAGCCAGTAATGCACTGCCGCTTTGAGCAACATCAACCTGGATCTTATCACCCTGTTTGAAATCATCCAACTTAACACTTTCAGCATTGGCAAACAAGGTTTTTGTTTCTCCATTATTTGTAACTGCTGCAATTTTCCAAATCGGTTTACCATTTTTCTGGTCCAACTTGGCATCATGCAGCACAAATTGGTATGATCCCAACTGCTTGATATTGGACTGCACCCCTCTAGATTGACCCGTCTTTTGGGATGCATTTTGTTGGGCATTGCCCTGCTGCTGGCCTTGTGGCTGTTGAGGTGTTTCGTGCTTTTTTTGTCCTGTTTCCGAGGATGGTGTAGGAGTAATAGACATATCGCCGTTTTCTTCCTGCTCACGTGCTTTCATTTCCTCGGCACTTGTTAATCCTGTGCCGATTAAACCATAACCCTGCATCGCAAGACCGCGACCTAATGCGGAGGTCTGTGCATTCTCAAAAGGATTTTGAGCGTCAACACCGTTCCCACCGATACCAACCTTTGCAGTACCATAACTAACACCACGGGCAGTAGTTACCTTGATGGTGCATAGCACTTGTTCGGAGACAATTTCAAATTTTGGTTCTCCAACATCAATTTGTTCCCTGTTTTCAACCGCTTCATCAACTGCCATCTGAACTCGACCGTCAACCGCAGTGTACGGTGCATGGGTTTTCACATATGTTTTGTTGTTGTATGAAAAAACTCCCATGTTCTTTAAGTCTTGAGAAAGCTCAAATGTACTGTTAGCTACTTTCTGATTCTGCTCAAGTAACAGAATATAGCCGTGGTATTTTCCCGGAGTATTTTTATATGCCCGGTCAATTACCATCTTCTCTTTTGTCTTGATTTCTTGGATTTTCTCCTTGAAACTCACTAAAAAAACCTCCCTTAAATTTTATTACCGGTGCGCCAATCATGGCACATCCGGTCTGCTGATTGTGCCACGATTTGACCTCGTGGAAGGTTAGTTTATATAAAAACACCAACTGACAGCTGTTTTGCCGTAGGTTGGTGTTTTGTGATCCGTTATGTATTTATTAAAAAAGCCGAATTATGTCAATTAAACATAACTCGGCTTGTGAAATACTATATTTTACTCGCATTTTACGAGATATTCCTTCTTTGATCCTGCATGGGACTGAAGGTTAAAGACAAGAATTGCCCTGGTCGTTGTCACTTATCTTGCTACCGTTTGGTGAGATGAGTGGCTTCTTAGTTTATATTATCTATTATAAATTTTTCAAAATGTAGTGTCAAGTTTGTTAGCCGATTAGTTTTTTTGTTAGATTACAAAGGTCTTATTCTAACTATCGTCACGCCAAAGTTTCCAGAGAATATCTGCCTTTTCTTTTCTGCTTCTTTGTACGGCAAAACGTTCAATGAGTTTAGCGTATTGTTTATAAAAAGAAAAGATTTTATTCTTGGTTCTTGATAAATAATTAAGGTTTCTAAAGTCTTGGTTGGTTAGTGCTAAATCAATGCTTACTTCCAAAAATGACTTAAAATATCCTAATTCATATACGTGCAGATGAATTACTCTAAAGCCGTGCTCTTCGTCTAAATTCTTTAAATCTTCCATAATGTTCTCCATTGCTACTAAAGTATCATTTTCGGCATCAGAAACTGATTTTTCTCTAATATTAATGTAATGTAAACATGCTCTTGCTTCTTCTATTTCAAGATATACGTCAAAATATATTGGGGGAATATCCGGAAAGGAATATTGGGGATCAAATTTCAATACTTCACTCATGGCAAGACCTCTCTCCAAGTTAATTCATATATAACACCTTTTTTAAAAAAATATATGTGGGCAGAGAAATGTGCTACCCACACTGTTAATTATTAAATCCGGAAATCTCCGTGGGTTTAAGTATTTCCTTTTCACTATATTTATAGAATGCTTTGTGCAGTTCAATTGTAAACAGTTCGTAATCTGTTGTATATCGCACATAAAGATCATCTTTAATCTTTTTAGCTGCAGCAAGAGCCTCCTGCACAGTTTCAGAAATAAGTATTATTCTGCTGTTATCCTCCCATTTTAGTTCCGACGGAACATTTCCATTTTGAGTTATGCAGACAAGGAAGTCTATCCCTTTGAAAATAATTTCCCCATTAAAGGGTTGCGGAGTAGGGTTATAAATTACCCGGCTGCCTGTTAGTTTGAAACGGAAAAATAACTGATTTGCTATTAATTGCCTTAGGACGATATAAGGTGATTCTTCAAGCCACCAATTTGGTGTATAAGGAACATCGAGAACAGCTGCTCCAGCCGGCCCTATTGTGTATATAGGGACCTTTTTGTTTTCTAAGGTCAGCATATGGTTTACTAAAATGCCGTGATCTGCCAATTTCCTAAGCCTATTTTTGATATTTTTCATGGCATTTTGAGATTTACTTTTGTATGGAAGCAAATAATGTTTTGCTAGTTGAATATTGGTGCACAGTTTTAATCCATACAAGGACTGGAGCATAACCAATTCTTCTTCTTTTAAACTATTTACGTTTACATATCCTCTCCAATGCGGGTTGATCTGCTGCCATTCCATATCGGCATGTTGTTTTCTACTGATGGGAGAAGTAAATCTTTCTCTTGGATACCCCTTTGCTCCTGGAAAATTGTTTTCTGTTTTTTGTTCTTGTCTCTCCGAAGCTTTGAGACTTAAATCTGTACTTACTGGCATCAAAGCCCCCCTTTCTATACCAATTTCAAATTTAGATAAAGACGACCGGCTTGAATACCGATCGCCTTTTCATATCTAATTCATACTAATATTTGTTGAAAGTGTATCAGCAGATCGCCCAGCTCTGCTAACTAATGTACCCCACATTCTTTTGCTTTCAGCGTCAATTCCCTGCACCTTAACAACTACATCATCGCCAAGTTGAGCGCGTTCAAATTTCATGTGTTTGCAGTACACGTCAACACCAGGTTCGAGGTTAACAAAAACTGCCTTGTCAATTACTCCTGTAACTTTTCCCTGATATAAATTATTTTTCATATAGCGTCTGGTGCATTCTGGCCAAGGATTAGGGGTGCACTCCCGGTGACTGACTTTAATTTCTTTGTTTTCCTCATCTGCTTCAGTAATCTTAACTTTGAGTTTTTGTCCAACGGTTACAATGATTCTTGGGTCATTAATAAATCCCCAGGAGAGTTCTTCAGCAGGCATTTCAGTGTTAATGCCCCCAACTTCTACTATAGTTTTATTTCGATTGGATTTACGTACTACTGCGGTAACGACCTTACCTTTAGAAATCTTTTTCCAAGTAATTTCTGATAAGTGTTCCAAAGCTGCAGCCCGGTTTAGCTGCACCAATTTATTCTCTTGATCAATGTTATATACTTTTACAGGTTCAGTTTGACCAACAAGTTCCATCAGGTGTTTTCTTATCTTTGATTTTTCGTCTTTAGTAAAGCCCTTCAGTTTCTTTTCACCATTTTCGTCTACAGGGTAATCTAATATCCCGCTTTGGTGCTGAGGAATAATGCCTTTTATACCGCATCCAAGCATAACGACTAACGAATATACCTTCATGCCTTGGATTTTATACTCCTCAATCCCAAAAATGTTTCCCTTTAAAATAGTATCGTTCTGTTCTGCAGCAAATAAGTCTTGCCACACTTTCTCCTCTGGATTAATAACCTGTTGTTCCTCTAAGTTAAATCTAAAAACTTCAACCATTTCTAAATTCCTCCTTAAGATTTTTATATTAAAAAAACCTCCGCAATGGAGGTTCTTTTCCTAAAGTTCATCTATTACTCCCCATGGATCGTTGTCATTAAACTCGAACTTTTCCTCGGGTTTTTTGTGGGAGGCATTAGATTTCTCTCTTTCACTATTTTTTGACTCTAACTGTTCATCCTTTGTGGCGTCCGATTGGCGGCGGACAGTGTTGGCTATGTCTTCATTTGTTGTCATATTAAGCTGCTGGTGATTTTCATTCTGGTCAGTCTTACATATGCTTTCCTGATCTGGAGGGATAAACTTGAACTTCATTATCGCTTTAGATGTACTGTCAACTTCCCGTTTTTTCGCAGCTTGGGCGGAAGGAGGTTTTGGGGGTTTACCCCTAGCTATTTCTTGTTCATCCGAATACGGGAGACCTTTGGACTCTCCTACTGTTATACATGACGTATCTTGGACAGTTGTTCCTTTGTTTTCCTCTTGTTTTAGTTCATCTAGATCCACAGGATCGCCTATGCCTACCGCTGGAAGTTGGAGTTTACCATCTATATACAACCGGTAAATAAAATGGTATTGGGGAAGTTCGATTATATGTGTATAAAGAAACCTTGGCTCACGATTTCTTGTAGTACGATACCTCTCCGGCAGCACTTGGGGTTTTAGTAAAGTATTATCGTAAGTTCCCTGTACTATATTTACTTCTTCATCCCCAAATTCTTTTTCAAACTTCCTAGCATCTTCTTCGTCTAAGCCTCCAAACACAACCTTATTACGGCAATTACTCATTACGATGTTAGTAAAACCCCGTCTTTCCTCTACCTCCAATTGTCCTAAAGATTGCAATGCTAAGACACATGCGCAACGAAAAGAACGCCCAATAGTTAATAGGCGTTCAAAGTCAGGGTTTATATATCTTGGAGCTTCATCAATAATTAGTACATGCGGCGTTCGGGTATATTCATTACCAGGTCTTCGGAATACTGCATTCTGGAGGTGCATAATCAAAAACGTACCAAAAGCGTCTCCTAATTTCCCTAATGGACCCATTGCTGTATTGACTACCAATATGCCGCCTTCTTCTAAATGTTTGTCAAAGTTAATATCGCTTTCACCAGTGATTACTTGCTTTAACATATCGTTACCCATAAGATCTTCCAGCTGCATCCTTAAACCCATGGCAAACTTTTGATATTCACCTTTTAAACTGCCAAGTACTTCTTTTTGAAAATATTGAACTAAGTCATCATTGGGGTCGGTTTTTCTCTCAAGTAATTGTACTTTCTCCCTCATCTTGTCTTGATCTCGAAGAACACGGACTACATCGTGCAGGTTAAGCTTATCGCCATGTAATCTCTTTAAAAGCAAAATAGTGTTCCTCGCTGCAGTTTCTTGTATTTGGCTAAAAAATGCATCTTGCTTGCCAAATAGCTTTTTAAGCACCGTTCGGGTACTCTCTGCTACTATTTGCGGATCTCCTTGTAACGGATTAAATTTTGCACTGTTTTCATCTAGTGGATTGATGTAGACATGCGAAATATCATGCCTTTTACACCAACTTGCTATGTCTTCTGCTAAATCGCCTTTAGGC
The DNA here is from genome assembly GCA_016278515.1 of Bacillota bacterium. Lineage (GTDB taxonomy): Bacteria > Bacillota > JADQBR01 > JADQBR01 > JADQBR01 > JADQBR01. The sequence goes on along the minus strand of JADQBR010000134.1, from coordinate 23,933 downwards.
TCAACAACTGTTAACCCTATTTTCTTTATTTTTACGATATATTTAATAATTTGCCAGGCAAGAGGTTTAATAACACCAAAAGTTTTTCCGGAACCCGTAGGACCCATTATTAAGAAGTGCAAAAAGACATCAAGATATTTAATTCCTATTTTTCTGTGTGACTCAGTGTCTATGCAAATTTTTAGTTCAAACTCATCTTCAAACTTCTTCGGTTTTATAAAGAACATTTTAAAGATGCCTTTTAACCTTTTGCGGACCGGTAATCTAATAGGCTTGCTTTCTTCCCCGTTATTTTCTATTACTTCACTTAAGTTCTCTAATGCCCAAATATTTCTTATATTTTGGGATGTGCTTTTTATCTTCTCAAATTTCTTTTTAACACTTTTAATGGCCTTCTTCGGCGAAAGAGACGGGGAATATTCTTTGATTTCCTTTTTATCTGGATTAGTACGTTCCAATAAAACTATTGTTCTCGCAGAAAAGAGAAAAACTATAAAGCCTATTATTAAAGGACTATACACTCCCACCCTTACAACAAAGTCTGCACTAAAAAAGCTATATGGGTTAGATGCAATGTTTTCGGCAAAAGATTTTAAAGCCCCAATGGACATTTGAACAAATCCCCACGTGGCCCCCATAATTATTACTGCTACATAATACAAACTATTTAACCTTTTCTTGTGATATATCATGCCAATCATACCTGTAGCCACAATAACCCAAAAGAACAAAGACGGCATATGATTATAGTCAGGCAGCGCCCCGTAAACCGACCATAAACCATATGATACGGCCAGAAATATAATCAGTCCCATAGCATTTAAAACATGAATTATTAACCACCACCTTTCTTATTACTTTACTTTGGAGCCTGTTGCCAAGAATATTAAGCATTCCCTAACTGCTACCAAGGAATGGCAGGTAAGACTATTTGTTATTTTTTTCACATTAGCATTGCTTACTCTAAAGGCAAATCGTTGAAATATACGAATTTTTCTCGTATTTTAAATCAACTGGAAGCAGTAGAAAATGCTTGAAACTTTCTCCTTTAAAATATTTCCTTTTCCAATATGATTCTTCGCCGGCGGGGGTAAGTGCTATCACCAGGCGGTTTCTCTCTTTTGCTTGTTGGTAGCTGTATTTTCTCATCAAGGTTACATCTCTTAAATTGTTAGTTGCTAATTCTACCAGATAAGATGTTCGTCCTTTATGGCCAACAATATGATCAGCAAAATCGAATGGTTCCGGTTCCAGGTATTCTACGCCAGCATACTTTAGCGCATCAGCAAACGGGGGGGCATTTAAGATATAGTCGGGGTCAATCATTATTTTTAACATTTCGAGACCTTTAGAGTACTGCATCACATGTAATCTGTAGGTTTTCAATGTAGAACTTGCATCCCAATATACTCTTTTACCATCTTCGTTTAAATAAGATATCTCTTGTTCTTTCCCAAAATGAAGGACTACTATATTATCAATACTACCTTGGTGTCGATTAATTTCGGCATACAATTTTCTCATGGTATCCAATTGAGGGTTGTTCCCTATAATATAAATACCAAATTCCTCCCACCCTCCTTTCACCGTTGAATTTTTCCTTTTTAAAGAACATGAGATTTTATACTTACGATCAAACTTATGTTTTGCTTTGACTTCTTTGCTGTTGTCAAATTCCCAACCCAAGGGCGTTAATTCAACATACAATTCAGAAATAGCGTTACGATAGTCATGCTTTCTCGGTTCAACTAAGAATGAAGGGTTATAGTGTTCCTTACCTATAGCCTTAAAACCTACCCTCGTCAAGTAATAACAAACACCAATCTTTTTCCCAGTTTTTCTATGAACATAAGGTCTACTAACCAGGTAACCTGCTTTCACTAATTTCCCCAGCCTTTCATAACAATAAAAATTAGAACTAGGAAAAAATAATCTGTTTATCTGATTTAAAGTCAACATTTCTGTTTTAACTAATGCTTCAAATATTTTTTTATCTCTTTCAAGCAACCGTATATTTTGCGTGATTTTCATTTGTTTAATCACCACCTACATTTTTTTACTAAACTGATGTGATATTGCCTCCATGGCCTCCGTCCTCGCTCTGCTCGGAGGCTACGGCCACAAAACAAAAGCCCTATTTCTAAAACAAAAGCCTCAGTATGTTTGATACTCTACTTTTCCCTTCCGGAACTGCATATTCACGGGGGAGGGGGTCTTCTTTTACTACTCTGGAGGAAACGACCTTTAATTGCATAAAACAGAGACATTGTTTACTGCTTGAATCTATTTATTATTTTTTCTGCCCATTGTTTTAGGTACTTTTTTGGACATTGTTTTAGGTTTTCATCTGTATTGTTTTAAGTACTTTCATGACATTGATTCACGCAGCTTAAATACATTGTTTCACGTAGTTTATCAATATTGTTTAAAGTAGTTTTCATCTACTAAAAGTAGTTAATCTCTTGAAATAGCTTCCTTACTCTGTAAAAATCTGTAACTAGAATTTCTGTTCTTGGTTCAGTGCTGTTCGGAAATCCAGTTATCATGTAAGATAAATGTTTACTAGAATCATCTGGTATAATGCTGAGAAACCTCAATCCGTCAATAATATATTTGTAAACTCTATTATCTACGTCCCAAGGTGCATTAAGTTTATGATGCACTTGTATTTGACACATTGCGTGTTCGAACGATTGTGTAATACCGGCTTTGGCATAGGCATATTTCATCATACCTAACCAGTTGTCTTTCATTTTCGAATGCAAAACCTGGTCTCTTATGGCATGTGGAGGGATCATAGGTACGCTAAATCTGATTATATCTTTTTTGTTGGTAACACTTGCGCCCGGTATTCCGGCAACCGGATGGATATATTTTTCTTCTCTCGATTTAGGGTTGGCAAATGGCTGCAAGTAAGTCGTTACCTTCACTGCTGCCTGATACGCTGCTTTGATTGTTTGTTCTTCTTGAGGTTCTATTTCCAACATAAGGAATCTCCCCTTTTTTATTGGATTTTCTCGGTTCTATTGCAATTACTCCTATACTTAAATCAACAAATAAAAAACTTTCCACCCAGCTCTGTGGCGAATTGCGGTCTGCAAAGATCCTTACACATACAAATTTTTCATAAACAGCTGTTATAACACCTTTTCTTTTACCACCGTTAGTTCTACCGTAGATTTGATTTCTGGGTTTTAAAAACGTTACCAATACTGGCTTATTGATTTCAAATAACATACTTTTATAACCCCCTACCAATTTTCAGCTTTATCCATAGAAATAGAAAAAGACCCATCTGAATTTTAGGTCTTAAAAATCGAGGAAACCATCAGCACTATTTACTAACCGTTGGTCTACTTTATCGTTTTGTTCGCTATCTTCCTTGACAGCTACCCCCTTTTCATTAATTTTTTCTATTGATTGGCTTAAATTCTCCAGCGTTTCTTCTATACAGGTTAACTTGTTTTCTAACTTTTCATAATGAGCATATAGGTCTAAAGCCTCTCGTATAATATCATTCCGCAGTTTATTGTCTTCAATTTTTAAAATCCAATGATCTTCAGGTACTCTTAATGCTATTTTGGGATTACCTCTATTGCTCACTTCTATTACACACCACCTTAGTGGGGACACTTTTATCGGCTATAACCACTGGTATAATAAGGTTTTTCTTTTTATGTGGAGACACCTTTAAGTAAAATGTTAAAATGAATTTGTTGCTTAGTTCTATGTGTCTCCACTTTTATATTACTACCTTTAGTATTCCTTATAAGCCTAGGGTTTTTTCGACCTTCCATGTGTCCCCACCTTCGTATTAAGGGTGTCTCCACTTTCAAATAGCAATCACACCCTATCCCTTGTCTTATATACCTTTTACCACCCTTGAAGGTGTCTCCACCCCATAATTGTATGTTTAATTAGTAAAAGACCCCTTAGCTTTTGCCAGTTTCCGACTTCTTTGCTTAATTTCTGCTAGTTTCACAAATCCTAAGCAGTTAGCAAATTGCGGATCATCAACTATAGAAACATTGCCGAACTTTTCATTAAAAATGTGATTAAACTCCAATGCACCGCCACCGGCAGTTATAACAAGGTCAATAAAATCCAATTGTTCAGACCACGCATTTAAAACAAAGTCTGCAATCGCATTACCGGCTTCCCCTCTTGCCTTAGCCTTTAATTCCACTAAATTAACCTTTTTCTTTAATCCTACTGTTTGTGCATCCTTATCCCACAACCGTTGTGCACCAATAATATCCAAAGGTGTACCGGTTTTATTATTATATTCAGTGGCAAATATTTTTAATGCCGTATGCATGCCGACTTCTGTAGATGATGTGAAACTAGGTAATGGATTGGCTCCATCTTGTCTAATGTCAGCAAGTAAATAATCTGTAGTATGATGACCAATATCTACTATACCTATTAGTCCTGATGCTGGTAACTTATTATATTGAAATAACGCCCCAACGCCTTGCGGAAAAACAAAAACATCTTTGAATGTAATATTTCTTTCTACTCCTTCCCCTACTTTAACAAAAGCACTTAACCCTTCCAGCGATTTTTTTGCAAGTTCCTTTTGCTGTTTATAATAAGCTAACGGAAGCCCTACTGCTAAAGTAATGTTTCCCTCACCGCCCGCTAAATACGCTGCAGTCATAGCTAAGCTGACTGACATATCTTTATGAAATTTATCCCTGCTTAAAGTCATTGTTGCACCCCGCGAGCGAACTGCTAAATCTCCAACATAAAGATAATTTCTTTTGAAATTGTCTTTGGATTGCAGCTGTACTTGATACCCTAGACTGCCACCAAAATTTATATCGTCATCAAACATACCCGATTGACCGGGAGCTACAACACTTGGAAACTTAATTTTATTTCCTACTTGGTTGTTATTAACGGTTTTAACGTAACCATAACCTAAATCTACGCCTATTATCATTTAACTGCCTCCTATGAAAAAGAATAAATTAAAGGGAGACCAAAATCTCCCTTTATCAGTAACTATCCGGTTTGAATTGAAACGCTAATATCTTCAGAGTAGTTGCTAAGAACCCCTTGCACTCGTTCTCGCACTAAATGTACTGTGTTTTCATTTGCACTAGACAAAATGATCGCCAGTTTATTGTCACCCCAAACAACCCGGTCATTGCCACGCACATGCTTTTTTATCGCATTTTTGATTGCTGCATCTAAGCTATTTTTAGATTTAACCACCACTGCAACTGGATTGATACTACCTACTGCTAAGGTATTTATCTTTCTGTAAAACTTTGTATATTCATCAGGTCTTACCATACACTCAACACAAAAACCTTCTTCAGAGATAGACACATTAGAAAATGGCCAGAAAGTTTTAAATTGCTCACCTACAACAGGATTAGAAGTCTTTAGTGTAACGTTAAAATGTTTTATCTTGTCATTTGCTTTAGTTGCAGTAACAGAATGAATATTTGGCAGTGTTAATAATTCATTGAAAGGGTCTTTTGTTTGGCATTTCATATATTACATTCCTCCTTCAATAATCTCATCATTCTCTTTGTCCTTATTTTTATTTTTAAACTCATACATTCTCTTGTCAGCAACAGTAATTAAATCCTTAGTATGTTTCCCATCTGTAGGGAAACTTGCTATTCCATAGGAAATATAGACACCTGCATTTTTCGTTTCAACCTTTACGCTCTCATGAAGTATATTTCTAATACGTTTAGCAACTAAATGTGCCATTTTAGCATTTGTTTCAGGGAATAGTATGACAAATTCATCGCCACCGAAGCGACCTATCAGGTCATACCCCCTACAAGTTTGTCTCAGCTTTTTCGCAACATCCTGCAGTATTTCATCACCTTTTATATGCCCGTATTTATCATTTATTTCCTTGAAATTGTCTAAATCAAAAAACAGCACTGAAAAACCATTATCCTGTCTTTTGCCACGATAAATCTCCTTGTGTAATTGTTCTTTCCAAGCCTCTTTGTTTAAAAGCCGAGTTAGAGGATCTCTGATTGCTTCTTCTTTACACTGCTCACATAGTCTGGCGTTTGCAATAGCCCGATCACAATAAAGAGCAAGAGAATCAATAAGTTCATCATCTAATTCTGTTGATGTAGATATAATAAGTCTGCTGCGAAGTTCTGCTAAGGGTACTTTAAAAAATGGACTAGTCGCCTCGCTTGTTTCATAGGGTTCGTAAAACATTACCTCATCTATTTCCGCATCATAAGCTCCCCATTCAGGCAATATCTGCAGTTGGACCATAACGGCATTACTAACTCGTGCTATTTCCGGCAATATAAAACTAACGGTTCCTTTAAGACCCGCCAAAGGCGGCATCTCTAACATTATTACCTTCACCAACAAACGTCCTCCTTTCTTTTGTTTTACTTTTATTTCTATTTGCTTTTTTAACAGTTAAGAGTGTTAACTTCAAGCAAATCTCCCCTCCTTCTAAACCTATTTAAACCTAAACCTAAAAATCAAAAACACCCTTATTTCTACAAGGGTGTTAATTAATCACTGCCGTTTAATACGACCGTCCATTTTCCGTTTATTTTCTTTATTAGCGCTGATGCCCATCTTTTGTAGGTATTTTTGTCGTCACCAAACACAGCCTTTGCCTGACCTTCGATAACAGATATAGTGCCCGGGTTTTCTAATGTTACCCGGACACCTTCTTCAAGAACAAACTGTTTAGGGAAACCATTTCCATATATATTTTTTTTGTAAAACTTATTATTTTTTAATTCGTACTCAATACCTGAAGGACTTCCTTGCCCATTGTAGATTATTAAAGTATAGTTTGGTGTACCTACCATACTTGAAGTCTTTTCTGCCGACAAACTACTATCTAACTTCAAGTTTGCCTGCAGCATCTCTTCATACGAAAAAAGGGCCTCTTCAAATTTAATTTGCGGCACGTCATTCTTACCGTTACCCTTATCTTTCTTATGCCCCCTTCCCTTATTTTGTTTATCATTAGAGTTATCACTAGAATTGGTTAATACATACTGCTTAGCAGCTGCTCTTGTGGCTATTTCATTACTTTCTTTTAAAGTAACATCCCCAACAGATACCGCCTGGGTAGTCATAACCAGCCAAAACACTGCACTAGCCAATAGGGAAACCAGAGGAAGTGCGATAATAATCATGCTGCCTTCTTCGTTTCTAATTGTTGCCTTCAGATTTAGCATGTGAACTTATTGCACTCCCTTCTACAGCTATTTTTAAATTTGTAAGTGGATTACCCCCGATCAATGTTCTTGCAGTAAAATTATCGAAGTGTTCCGGAATAAACTCAATTCGGAGATAAACTGTATCTGGCCAAAACACAGGCTTTTGTCCGTCACCTAAAATATCTCCACTAATTCTAATAGTGTCTTTATCTGCTCCTAATCGTGTTAGCTTTTCTGCGAGAACATTTTCTTGTAAAGGTGTCAGCCCTCCTTTTATCTCCATATTATCCAAAGTAGTGTACTTAAGGCTTTCAGCTCGTTGGTGTACGGTTAGTACGCCCCAATACTGAACACCTGCAAATATTAAAAAGATTATTAACGGTAATACTAAAAGCGTTTCAATTACCGACCAGCCTTCTTCATTTCTTAAAAGTTTTAATAACCCGACTGAATCATGCTTTTTATCGTTTCTCCTCCGGCTTGCGAAACAACGTTTAAAGACTCCATTAAACCAAGAATTACCGGTATGGAACCTACGCCGATAATTAAAGCACCGATTAACCATTCGACAATACCTCCGTCTTCAGACTTAATAAACTTTATTATTTTGTTTCGCATTATAAAACCACTCCTAATATCCATGATATTCTTGCAATTGTTGCGACTAAAGCAATGAAGATTACTGGACCTCCAATCCGTTTTATTCCTTTTCCACTAGGTACATCAGCATAAGCTATATCGAGAGCCCCTGTGTCCTTTCCTAAAGTTGCAACAATCCCTTTGAGTAGCCCCAAAGTAGCAACTTTCTCTACAAAGTAATTAAAGTCCAACATCATTTCGGTGCCCATTGCTAAAAGAGCTTTTTGGGGATTAAAATTATAGATTGATAATCTACGCAGTATTGCTGCTATTAGCAATGTAACAAAGTAAAGGAGTACAAACATTACGTTAAGCATTGGTTGTAGACATGCTGCAATCCCCACTATTAGTTTTATGTCACCCTCACCTATTTGACCGGTCAACACTGTCAGAAATCCTATTACAATTGAAACCGCGAGGTTTATCCCCATGAGTTCTATCCCACCAAATATCCACGACCATGCTAGACCAAATAAAATCATGGGAAAGGTTACAAAATTTTTAATTTTACGCATTTTTACATCCGTGTAAAGACTAATGCCTGCACCCAATAACGCTACTCCAAACGGTATATAAAAATAATCAAAAATCCATGGTATCAATGGCATTAGTTAATTCCCCTCCTTTTATTCTTAATGCTGCTAACACTCCAAATAAGACTGCTGTACTTCCGAGACCAATAATAACTATTCTTGCTAAATACTCCACCATTTCTCCGTCTTCAGAGCATATGAAGTTTTTGGCTTTTGTTATTACATCCTTCATTTAAAACAGTCCTCCCTTACAATTGTATTGATGTTATTTGTTTGGCAATGTAAAACCCAATTGGTATTACAGTTACCCCTAATAAAGCCAGGCCGGGAAATATTAAATACAGTGTTTGGACTATTGGACGCACTCCTAAACTCTGTTCAACTCGCATCTGCCGTAGCTTTTCCATCGTCATACTTTCCTCACTAAGAAAGCCTGCCATCTTTTCAGGACCAATAGCGACTGCTCGTTTAAGAATCCCAACCAATGCATCTACTTCAGTAGTATCAATGTCTTTGCCCAACTGTTCTAAAGCTCTTTGAGGGCCGTGCCCCCAGCTTCTTAGACACTTTTGGATAGATTTTTTAGTAAACCTCACTAAATATTGTGATGCATTTAATGCTTCATTAAGAGAATAACCTGCTTCCACATAAATACTGACGATTTCATAAATCAACAACACTTCACCTGCTCGACTTTCTTTAGTTAGTCGCTTAAAAAACCAACTGTATCCTCGTTTTCCACCATGAGCCGCCAATGCACCCAGTACACCTGCTACTAAGGCCCAAAATGGATGCACACTCATAACAGCAAAGCTAAACAGAGCACCAATAATTTCAGGCAAGTATTGCTTTATGTTTTTTTGTGTTGTGTTCCCCCCTCTTACTTTTTTAGGCGGTTTCCAGCTGAAAATCACTTTGAATAACTGCCATAGGCTTATTAGGATACAAAGAAATATAAGAGTAATAAACAGCTCTAGCTGTTTTTCTTTTGCCAATAACCCTAGATCAGCAAAATGATCACCCATAAATTCTGAAGCCTTATCATAGTAATAGTTAAAATGCTGCATAAAAATAGCAAGAGACTTATCAGCCGCCTGCTTGATACTATCCAGTATTAATTTTAAGTCCACTAAAAATCATCTCCCATCCCTCCTACATTTCCACTCTTCTTAATAACTGATCCAGTGCAATCCCTATCGCATAGGACAGGAATATAATTATTATTACTATCCTACCAAATGGTGTTGAGTAAAACTCAACTGTCGTTGGAAATTTCAGTTGGGTAAAAATGAACCCTGGTATAATCAGCATATTAAGAATAATACCAATCCTTCGTTCTCCACTTAACTGCAATACATTCTTCTGTTGCAGCAGCCTTTGGCCTCCAAGCATTGACACCAATCTAGGCATCAGTTTTACTACCGTTATATCTTGAGTGCTTGCTAAAAGCATCTGCGCCCACATTCGTCCGTGTTCATTATTAAGGCGATTACTCAACTTCACAAATACGTCTTTAGGCCGTTTGCTGGCTGCAAGTTCCTGAGCAGATCGCTCTAATATTTGACTCAGTGGTTTTTTAACACCCCTTGATGCTTTTAACATTGCTTCTCTAATGTCACTGTTCATTTCAAATTCTACCGCAAATAACTGGATAGCAACTGACAACTGGTTCATCACTTTTTGTTCTTGTTTTTGAGCTGCCCAGTTTAGTATTAAATATGGGAAAAAGTTTAATACTGCCACAATAGCTATGGTCATTACAATATCTTCAAAAAATAACATACCTACTGTTAGTCCAAACATCGCCAACATAAAAGATAATGCCATAAAGGTAAATGGTCTTACTTTCCAGCCGGTTTTCTTGATTTTTTGAGATAATAATTTATGCCAATTCTTCAATAACCTAGACGTTCCTTTTGCCGTAGGTTGTCCTGCCTCAAACGACTGCCTGACAACATCCGGCAACTGTTCAAGCATCCTTTGCCTTTTACGTTTTGCAATAGTTTTTTGTTTTGTGCTGCCGAAGATATTAGAAATAATATTAACTATCATTAGAAACAGTGTGATAAATGGTAGTGATATGCCCAGTAGATATAAATACTGCGGTTCAATTTTGTTTAGTATTGGCATTAACCATTCTAAGTTCTTCAAGTCTATGAAGTTCATTGATATCAACTCCGTATTTAAACAATTTGGAGGTTATTTCTTTTGAAAGCCCGTTAGGATAAGCCCAATTACCTTTTTCATAATCAAGCTCTGATGGCTTCCAAGTTACTAAATCTCTGAATTCAGGCCCTTGCTCACCGTTATATACTTCAGCAACCCTTTCTATCTTTTTGGTGCCGGTGATACTATTACCATACATCTGAACAATTACATCAAAAGCACCTGCTATTTGATATTCCAGAATATCTATGGGAAGTCTGCGACCTTCTTCCATGGCCATCTGCGCTAACCTATTCACTGCTTCATAAACTGAAAGCACATGAACTGTTCCCATGCTTCCATGGTGGCCACTACGACAGGAATCAATCATTTCCTTAGCTTCACCCATCCCCCTGGCTTCACCGACGATTACTATGTCCGGAGAAAACCTAAGTACTTCCTCAAAACACCTTTTCATGTCCCAATGGATTTCTGGATGTGCTTCCATGCTCACGATGTCACGTTCAGGGTACCATTCGTCTAGAAACAGCTCTCTGTCTGTTTCTACCGTGATTGTTCTTAATCTTTCATCATGGTAACCTGCCAGCCATCTCAAAAGGGTTGTTTTCCCGGTATTAGTACCCCCACTAATTAAAATATTTGCTCTGCCTTTTGCCAGAGTAGTTAAAAGTTGAACTATATAATCGCTCATGGTACCGCTTTGAACATAGTTCTCGGCTGTTATTTCGAAAGTGCCGTGTTTCCTTAGCACTAACATTGGTTCTTTTGTAACCGGAGGCCCCAGGGCAGTAATACGTGCACCGTCAGTTCGCATTGACTCAATACCAGGGTTACTTTCATCTAAGTTTGCCCGGTCATGCTCGACTAAGCGAGTTATTATTTTATGAACATGTTCATCATCTTTGAAGGCTAGGTCATTTGACCGTCTGTTTTTTCCATTTTCCTGATAAAATATTTTACTCGGCCCATTGGCCCGGATTTCGTTGACTTCTGCTGAGTTATATAAGCTCTCTATGACATCTAATCCCCATAGATACCGGTAAATTTCATCTATAGCTTGTTGCGTTGTTTTGCCTTTAACAGATATCCCATAAGCGTCTAGTAAATTACCAACTATTTTCTTAGCTTCAGGGATATAGTTTGGATTACCGGCCTTGGCCTGTCGTAAAACTTTCTCTAATTCATCAGCACCTATTCCAATATCACTATTGGGATCTGTAACCAGTTCTTGAATGATTGAAGTTGCTTCAAATATAGTCATTTTCTTATTAAGCAATATCACTGCCTCCTTTTAACAAGATAGATCCGTCCCTTCTCAACTGCAGTAACAGTACCTTTAGTTTCGCTATTCTTAATCTTTAAAATAGCCACATTTGGTGCGTTCCCACTACTACTCTTTACTTGCTGTCGTTGTTCGCTTTTATCTTTGGCTAATTGACTTATAGGGTTAAATAAACTTTCATTATTTCCACCAAGCATATCCAGTATCACCGCATCTTCAGCAATCATTTCGGCTTCTTTAACTGTCTCTTCTGCTGCTTGTTGCTGTGATGGCAGTTTAGTTTCTTCGGCTACTTGCATCCAATAAGCATCTACATGATTTCCAGGCTCCAAGCTCATTCCTACAGCTCGAATAACATCCACAGGAATACCGATTGCCCTTTCGTATTCTCTTAATATTAGTGGGCTTTTGGCTAACTTCTGAGGGAAAATTTCTTCTCCGCGAAAAATTGTCATCTTGGTTACCTTCCCAATAATTTCTTTCGGGTTATGCAGTGCCCCTTCAGTTTTACTACCTTCGGGTTTTGTGACATATCCTAAATCACTTGAAGTGATTACTTTAAAACCCGGTATATCATGTTTAGCAGCTAATACCTGTTCTTGGGGGCGTGTTTGGCTTAAATATGCTTGGAGCTGCCATGTACTGTAACCGGCTATGGCCAAAGCAATAATTAATAGTAATAGCCTTCTGACGATAGGTTTCTTAAAAAACCTAATCACTCTTTATTCACCTCCAAATATCTTTTTTAAAAATCCTTTTTGTTTTCTATCAAACATAATATCTGTTATCTGGATTATCCCTTTCATAAACGGGCTTTTCTCCCGGGGAAGGTCACATTTTTCAAAAGTCTTTGTCAGCGACTGATCCAGTTCTAACTTAGAAGTCCTAACATTTTTAAATAGGTCCATAGCTTCCGGAGGAAGGTCATACTTATTTGTGGCAATTATAATATCTTTGGTCTGAAAACTGCTTAAAGATGTTGCCAACCGAGCCAGTTCAACCTCCATCCCCTCTGTAACTGCTACAATTGTATTCGATTGCCTAAGTACATTTTCTTCAAGTTCTTCCATCCGGTTAGGCATGTCCATGATTACTGCATCATAATCCTGCCTGGCGTAAGTTAACATTTCAGTGATCATTTCTCTTTGGTGCTCAAACTCTCGACTGTTTTGTGAAGGCTTAAGCACATGAAGATTAGGCTCTGCTTCAATTACACATGGACTTAAATCGCCTTTCCCTGCTTTATAAACACCCATATGCGGGTATTCAGGAAGGTTGAGGTAATATGCTAAATCACTTCCCCCGTTTGCAAAGTTTAAATCAATTAAAAGTACCTTTATTTCTTTACTTAACTGATATGCCAAGCATACAGCAGTAACCGTACATCCAACACCGCCTTTTGTACGAAAGATAGATATCACCTTTTGTCTATAAGCTGTTTTGATCGAATTTACCTGTATTACTGGAGATGAGTCATTATCAGCGTCTTGATTGATTTCTGTGATATCGGCTTTCCCTTCCCTGATATCCTTAACAGCTGCCGGCGTGATTTTTAAAGCATTGGCAATTGCCTCATCATCTAAATAGTTAGATAGCTTTATTACTTTTTTGTAAAGGTCCATAAAACCACCTCACTTCCCTTTGTTACTATGCTTTTTTAAACTTTTTCAACAATTTGTCTTTAAAGTTAAAGGGTGCTTTATTGCTGCTTCGGTACTGGTAACCAGCCATAACAGCGATATCTTCAGCCAGCTTATGCCATTGACTGTAAGCGTCATTCAAACCGGTAACCTGCCCCTTGTACCCCTGCTTAACATGAGAAGTCCAGTCCTCGGGTATTACAGCAACTACTCTCGGCCGAGTCTTGACCGACTTTTTAAATCCAGCACAAAATTGTTTTTCAACCGTTCTAGGATTGTGTAATTTAGAACTGTATCTGTTCAGTACGATACTTATTTTCTCAGGATTTACACCCATAGATAAAAGATAAGGGGCAAAGTCTTTAGTCTCCTGCTGTGATAATACTGATTGGTCTACTACAGCAAGAACTAAGTCCGATTTATTAAAAATCTCTGTTAACCAAGGCTTTGTCCAGTATCCCGGCGGCGTATCACATATCACAATCGGGTACATTTCCGTCATTACCTCTGCAATTTTAGCTAACTGACCCTTTTTGAAGTTTGGAATAGTCTTATTCATTGGCCCCGGAAGTACGCTTAACCCGTTCTTTTCCACTATCAAGTCCTGTAATACATTCGGGCGTATCGGTGTATCAGTTAACCTCTCAATGCCTTCTACCCCTTTAATACCCATCATTGTAGTTACATCAGGACCCTCCATATCGTAATCCATTATAGCTACAGGAACACCGGCTTTTGACAATGCTGCAGCCAGGGTAACAGCAACCGTAGTTTTTCCAACACCACCTTTATTGGCGGTTGAAACAACAAAAACACCCCTCTTGCCCATACTAAGAGGGGTGGTCCTTTCCATTGATGAACTTTCATTGTTACTTTCAAGTGCTTCCATAAGCTGGGTCAGCTTATTTAATATCTCATCTTTACCTTTGTCTTTACCATCTAAAACCGCATCTAACACATCCTCTATCCCTGTTTCACTTGGATTAGAAGGATGATCTTCTGTTTCCGAATCTGCCTCTGTTTCTATGTTGAAACTATCAAAGTCTTTACTACTATCATTAACTGTCCAATCATTTTCAAAGGAAAGGCCATTGTTTTCTTCAGCAGAATCATTCCTGTGCTTTTTATTTTTTTCAATTTCTTTTAAGACTGCAATAATAGTATTGGGGCGGTCACCAGGTAACTTACCGGTTACTATTTTATCTAAACCATGTTTATTAGCAAATTTAATATAAGATTGCTGTTCTTCGTTTTCTGTACCTGCTAACAAAACAATCTCTGAATACGAAAACATAAGTTTTAAGTTAGGCGTTATCTGTTTCCAGTTATCACCGGATAGAAAACGACTGACGACTACAACATCTATCTGATCATCCCCACTGTAGCCCTTTAACTCCTTTACATTACTAGCACTTTTAAAATCCCATTCTGTAAATACTTTTTTGAGATTATTTATTATATGCAGATTGGCTTCACTCTCAGTTGCTACTAAACAAAACAAAATCTCAACTCCTTTCTAGGCAATATTTTTTATGCCCCTATTGGTCTTCCAAACTGATTTTTGCCAAGTATATTTCATCGTTAGCCGCAGCATAGATTATCTTTTCTGCCTGTTCCTTGGGGATTTCAACTCCAACCGCCGCGGGCTGTCTGCCGGATACTGATATTGCAGTTATTCCTCCCTCTGTCTTGACTACGTTTTCGCCCTGCTTATCTAACACACGCAGCACCAGCACATTCTTTAATGCTACAGGGGCTAATTTAGGTACCTGTTCACTCTGCTGGTTGTAGTCATAAGGAAGTTGGCTATTAGCATCTTTTTGAGTTTTATCAGTATTAGTAACAATTGTTGGATCTGTAATATATATATTTACTCTTTCTCCTGGACTTACATTTGCTGAAGTCACCAAATCAACCGGGATATTAACTTCAACATAACCTTTTCGGGGTAATTTAAAGTTTCCTACACTGTTTTTGTAAAGGTATTGGTTTTTTACTATGCTAACACTAGCTTTTTTGCCAACAACCGCATCATAAGTTAATAATTGCTTTCCCGCCGATTCAACTACTTCAACTTCTTTGGTGTTGGTTGTATTAATTTCTTTCCCAATAGGTATAAACTCTGTTGCTTGGGCCACCTTTACCACTTTTGTTACCTTCTCAAACTTTTTGTTTGCAGTGTTTATAATTATAAATGTGAACACCAGTGCCATCACTAGAGAAATGATTATCCCTAATTTTCTGCTCACTTCTTTTCACTCCTTAACTTTTGGGGATTAAAAGAATAGAACCCCTTCTGATATTTTTTTTCTTTAAATCCAACTTTGTGAAAGGAAATCTTGCTATCGGCCACTGCCCCTTTTCCCAAAAACATAACCCCTTCATTGTTTGTCCTCTTAAAAAAGACCTAACACTAGCAGGGATTGGAGCTGCGGTTTCCCACAAGAATAATCCTTGCATTGTCTCTATTATTTTTTGCAAATCTCTATCCAAAAGAAAATAATACTCTTTTGAAGATTTACTATCAGTCATATTAATGTGGATCTCGTGTGCCTTGTCTGATTGTAAACTAAACCTTCTTTTAGCTAAGAATAACAACCATACTGCCCACTTGTAGTTTAAAGGCAACAGAACAACATGCCTTAACCCCAGTTTTTGACTATACTTTTTCGCTTTAGGAAAGTAAACAAAATAATAATAAACTAACATACATGCCAGTGACAAAATAATTAAGGAAAATGGAATGACAGGAAAACCAAGTAGGCTTCCTGTCACTACCAAAAGAAAGTTACTAAAAAACAAGTATAAAACTAAATCTCTACCTTTTGTTCCCATTAAAAAAACTCCCTTTTCAAGGAGAAATGTAGTTGACACTATAAGCTCCGGGCAGGTAGCTGCTCACCGATCTACCCATTCCTTTTAAGTTAAATGTACCAAAATTATAGTTTCCAATTTTAAACTTAAATGGAATTTCCACTTCAACTTTTATAGGTTTTCCCCACCTTATAGGGCCAATATTATTTACTGATACATCAACATCACCACGGTTTAACTTAATATCTTGAGCAAAATCCTTCACTGTCTGCTCGGTTTCGTAGGTATAACCTCCCCACTTGGACATTGCTGTTGCAATAAACTGTGCCTCGTTTTGGGCCATAGTCCAATGGTAAAACATGATTATCCCTACTACTGCCGAAAAAGCAAACAGAAATATCAAAAACATTGCAAATGGCAGCATGATTGTTTTATCAAGCATTTACTAATAACCCCTTAAAATCCAAATTGATCTTGTGCATAGTCTTCAAAATCTTCCCAAAAGCCTTCAACTTGATCGGGAGCAAACGCTACTAATGCCACAACAATTGCAACAATAACTACAGCAGAACCCACTACCCAAGTCATGTCATTAAGTGACCCTGTTTCATCATTAATAATCTTGTCTTTAAAGGCCATCTGTATGACCTTAAATTTCACAGCTAATTTTGTTAACATACTTACCACTCCTCATATTTTTTTAGTAAATTCTAATAAGATGTACTTTTCACAACAGCAAAGTATTTCATAGGTATTTCTAAAGTTTTCTTCCCTACCATCGGAACATCTGCATCAATAATCGGCACGATAATTTCAGTAATATACCCGGGATATTGAGCAACTCCGTCGCTTATGGTATCACCGGGAAGGACAGAACGAAAACTTCTTAATCTGTAATCCTCTACGCTATCTTCCATTGCTTCTTCAAAATATTCTTGTGCCAATCTATCATTTAAGACTATTCCATTTATCCCCCCTGTCGTATTTACTGCCCTGGCAGCATAATCTACTGATTCAGAGAACCACATGTATTTTGTCTGTGCTTCTTTTAAAACTCCTAAACTTGTGCCTACCATCATAGCAAGCCCGGTCAGAAAAATAACGAGAAAAAACATCAGGATATACATATCCATAAAGCCTTTCTCGTTTCTTAAAGCCATGCTGAAACGGTTGCTATTAAATAATTTAAGCCAACTATTATTAGGAGAAATAATACTGCGTATACGGCTAATGAAACTATCCTTTTCATAACTCATTCACTTTCGTTTAACCCCCTTTTTTAAACTTATTGAGCCAAGCTATTTACGCCAGAACCGTTGACCAATAGATCCCCACTGGTGTTTCCCTGAAAGCTATCTGTCTTTGTTTTTGTTCTTTGAACCCAAGTATAGTAGTAATCTTTATACCAGTCTCCATCATCATCCTGTTCCCAATCGTATGTTCTGACGCGTTTCCAGTATGTGTATGTGTACTGGTATTTTATTTTGTAGTCTGCTTGTATAGAGTAAGTCTTAGGGTATTTAGCCATAACCTTACCTTCAATTGGGGAATAAATCTGAGCGCCATCCATTGCCCAATCCTCTATAAAATCAACTTCTGCCGTATGTCCATTGAGTGACATATTCACTGTTTTAGATCCTCTTGGCCCGTATGGCGTCCCAAAAGTAAAATCAGAACTTTTCTTTGGATACGTTAATTCTGCTTCGGTGATTTTCCACCAATCTATGCTTCCTTTTGGAGCACTTGGAGCTTGGGGAGTTAAAGTAGCTGTCACCGTATCTGTCCATTTTGAAGTGTTTGCTGGGCGGCGTTCGCTTCTATGGTAATTACCGAATTGGTCCCTTCCTGCTTGACTATATGCTTGGAAGGTCAAATCACCGTTTTGTGGTTGATTAATAACCGGTTGAACTACAATAGCTATTGATTTTGAATTGTTAGTTGGATCAGCATCGTTTTTAGGGCTTATCTCTGCCGTTATTAGACTGTCTGATGATTGCCCTGTAAAGTTAAAACTAAAACTCTTTGTACCGCCGGGGCTAAGTGTTATATTCTTTCCATCAACACTTGATATTGAATACCCGTTATGTTCTAGAGATACAGTTGCTTGAACACTTTTCCCTGCGGCGTTATTGAGTTTATATTTCACTCTTCCGGAGTAACTTTGCCCTGGTTTTACTTCTGTTACATTAACTGTTAGCAAGTCTACGCTTAAATCAGCATTGTTTTTCGGATTACCGTACACAGTTAAGCCGTAAGGTACATACCAACGCCATCCCTGGGTATCAGCAGCAAACGCCGGACCTTTCCCTTTGGGATCGTAAATACTTCTGTTTGCCGGGTCTCTTAAGTCCACTGCATTGTCAACTGGTTCTAGGACTATCGACGCCGACATATCAATACTGTTACTATTTACTGTTGCATCAATTGAATTAATTTTGTCAGGGGAATGGTATACATAATTATCTCTATACTGACTCCAGTTCATCCAACTGTAATTACCCGCCGCATTAAAAAAAGGTTCATTAACTGATTTAGTTGTTTCCAGCCTAGTTATTTTGTAATTTTCTAGTACTCTTTTAGGTATGTTTACTCTCCAAGAAAAGCTTACTGTATCCCCCGGTTTCCCATTAGATGTCCATGTAGTGCCGTCTGCATGTCTCCAAATATCATAATAGTTTGTTCCTACTATTTGATAGGCTATTTCTTCTGCCTGGGCCACAATCGGCATTGAAAAAAGCATTGCCGCGATAATCAACAGCAATGCCATAATCCTTTTCATTTAATTACCTCCCCCTTCATAGAGAGGGTTTTTAACCGCCATAATTTCATTTCCCCAACCTTCGTGGTCCGCTAGTAGCAATATATACTCTACATCCTTCATCTCAAATTCAGGATATCCTTTTATTTCATCGAGCACATACTGCACCGGATATTCCCTGGTATATATTTCATCTTCAAATCTACCTGTACCTTGACGTACTCTGTAGTTACCATCGTACAACACAATATCTACGGGTTTTCCTGTACTCCTCAGTTTCTGATTAATAAAAATCTTATCTTTCTCAATCTTTATATCATAGATAATCCAATCTCCTACTTTGGCAGGCAGTTCGTCCATTGAAATGTAATCTATCTTTCTTTGGTCTAAAGTTTCAGACTCATTAGTTGAATAGTCATTGAATACTTCTCTAGGGTTTTGGATTTTTCCTTGAAACTCTCTTGCTTCACCTAAATTTTCTTCTATTAAAGGTTTTTCCCTTTCATTGGTATCTAGTAATCTAATCAGCATGGCACTTGCTTCTGCTCTTGTTGCTGTTTCTTCCGGCCTAAATGTTTGGTCAGGATAGCCGGCTACAATACCTAAGCCGTAACTGGTCAAGGCTTCCTGTCTTAATTCAGTATCGGAAATTGATGAAAAATCGGTCAGACTATTGCTGTAGGTTTCCAAATCCTCAACTGTTTCCCCACTGACTCTTGTAATCATTGAAGCCATTTCTAAGCGAGTTATGTTTTTATTGAGGTCTAAAAATTCCCCTTCTTCCAGCCAACCCAATTCTATGGCTTTTTCTCGTACAGGTGCAGCCCAATGTGTATCGTTTGTTTCAATGCCTTCATAGTCTTTCGAGTAAACGAGCATTTTAGTAAATTCGCCTCTGGTGATAGTACCGTTTGGCTTGAAAGTACCATCGGGGTACCCGTTGATTATATCTAATCCATAAAGTTTAGATATTGAGCCTAGATACCAAGCACCTTTCTTTGCATCAGGAAAATTATCTAACACAGAGTCTTTTAATTCCGTTAGTTTCTCAGTTGTGATCTTCATAATGTTAGATATATCAACTTTCTCTACTACAGTAAAGGTTATTGCATAAGCAGACGTTGTAAAAACTAACATCAAAATCAAAATCATTACAATTGTTTTTTTCACCTGTTAACACCTCACTTTGGATATCCATAAACCCTTTCCATACCAGTTCGAGTAACAATCCATGTACCGGCACTTTTTCTTGCTTCCTCACTAGTAAAACGCCCTTTTTGGCAGGCCTTCTTTATCGTTGACGGCTCCAGTTTCCACAGCTTTGCCGCCTCAGCTGCAGTTAAAACTTGAAAGATAAGTTTTGCCATAACATAAAACCGCCCCTTTCCCGTTTTCGGGATTATGTTCATTATACCATCCCTTATTCGGGATGGTATGGGGTTTTTAGATAAAGGAGCCTGTTAATTGATTGGCAAGAAACTTAATGCCCGGATAACCAAAAATCAAGGTTACACCTATCAATCCTAAAACACTAATTAAAGTTAAGTATCCGGTTTTGGCAACAGTACTTTTATTAACTGCTAACTCATTAATGCTTTCAACCTGCTCAGATAAGTCATCAAATATATCAGAAGAAATTTTTGTATCCCAGGCTGAAGAAAGACGAATACAAATAGCATCTACAACACTATTGTTAGCTTTCTTTGATAAGACTTTAAGTGGTTCCTGTACTCTACCTGTACGCTTTATTTTATTAATTACTTCTTCCATCTCCCCCCTTAAAGGCTGTGGGATAAAAGGCAAGCTGTAGTACAGTGCTTCCCTTGCAGTTATTCCTTGAACTTCTAAAAATGCCGGTACAAAGTTTACTAAAGCCGGTATTCCGGTAAAGAGTTCCTCCTGCCACTTTTTGTATTCGCTTTCAACAACCTTATCAGTAGATAGCACCCCAAATAGAAAGGCTGTTATTGCCAATAGTGCGGAGTATGGACCTAAAAACTTAAAGGTTGTGATTATTACTATTAAAGCTAAACCAAACCCTACTATAACACCAGTTTTTAATATCTCTTTGGTGCTGCGCCCGAGTGTTTGCATGATTTCACGTTTGTTATCTCTAAAAAAGTAGTTATTTAAACTGCGTCTTACTTTACTTGTAGCTGTAGTTGCAGGACTGATGTGAAACTCTCCTGCTGGTACAATCAGCAGCATAAAAGCTAATAGTGAAGTTATAAACAGACCCATAATCAAAAACAATCATATCCCTCCTACTATAAATCTGGGGAATGCGATACTTTTTTCATGATGACTATAATTATCACAAGTAGTATAGAGCTTACAGTCAATAAAAGCCTCCCTGTCCCATTCATGTAATAGTCTCTTAATAAAGTGGCGTCAATAAGCAGTCCTATTGACACTGTTGCAATAACAAAAATTGCGGCAATCCTTGGTTCTAAAGTTGCTTTTATCCTTTCTGCTATAAGTTTATCCCTTTGTCTTAGAGCATGACTAAGCCTTTTAAAACCTTTGGATACTGCTTTGGGCCCTCCTGCCCTTTCAGAAGCAGCGATAATAGATGCGACTGCTTCAAATTCCTCTAAATTGTACTTATCAGCCATATCTTTGAACATCCTGGGAAAGGAGGCATGGGATGATAAGTTGCGTTTTCTGACCATATCCTCAAATTCAGTGCTAAATGGCTCTGGAAATGCTTCGGCCATGTTTCGTACTACATCAGATGTCATCTGCCCTGCAGAATACAGCCCCGCAGCAGACGTTATAAACTGTTTGGTCAGTTCTTTTAGGCGTTTCTGCTTTTTATTGTGGCGAATTTCTACTAATGTACTAGGAACAAACCAGCCAACTAAACCCCATGGCATGCCTGCAAATGGTGTTTGAAATAAAGCTGTGGTTAGAATAAAAGTTACTAAAGCCGATGTTGCAGGTAAAGCGTAATATAATAATAGAGTCCTTATCTTTTCTTGTGTTGGGAAACGTTTTATTGTTAGGCTGTAAAACAGACCAAAAAGACTAAGTGCAAACAGTATTTTTTCCATTTAATAACCTCCTCTCGTTCAAATTAGCAAGGGTATGCTTAAATCTCAGATGATCCAGTAAATTCTCATTGCTGACAACAGCATCAAACCTCATTCTTTTGTCACCTCATTTTTGTATAAGTACTTATAACTTGGCTTTTCATATTCGGGCTTAATTGGAGCCCCATTAAAGGCCATTTTTGACAGCTTCTCTTCTGAAATTGGGTTTTCATAAACCCAACGCCTAACTTCCCCTTTGGTTTCCGCAAACTTTTCTTTATCAAACCGTATTATTGTTTTATACCCATTGGGTGTAACTTCTTCAATACTCATTAAGGTACGCTTTTTGTCCTTGGTCATTGTTTCTTTATCCAAAAATATTAAAAAGTGAAACATCGAAGAGATAGTTTCGTTTAAAAAGTCTTTCGGGAGTTGAACTCCACCATCTAAAAACATACCGAATAATCGTGTTCGTAAATCATTAATATCTCCTGCATGGCCAGTAGTCCAAAAGCCTCCGGAAGTTGAAGATGCTATCTGCGATGCAGCTATAATCTCTTTTGACCTTATTTCACCGACAATTGACCTGTCAGGATTATTTCTGTTCATAGTCCGGCAGAGTTGTGACATATCGACAATGGTAGTATCACCATAGACCACTTCTGTTAAGTTAATGCAGTTGGGCAAATGCGGCATGAACATTTCAAGACTCGTTTCAGCGATAAATGTTCTATCCACAGGATCTATAAATGTTGCCATTGACCGCAAGAATGTTGTCTTACCCGAATCTGTTCTTCCGAACACTCCCACATTGGCTTTTCCTGTCACTATTAAGTCAGCAATCATATCTGCCGCAAATTGAGGCAGTGTATCAAATTCAACTAACTTTTCTAAGGGCATAGGCGGTCTTCTTAGGGGTGATTTCCTTATGGTGGCAGTTACCCCTAATGGACTTGTTTTAAAGCCAATAGCAGCAATTCTAGAACCATCAGACAACCATGCATCCACAATACTAGCGTCTTCTGTAAAGGGTCGTCCTACATCCTCGCATATCTTTTGACAGTATCTTAAAACATCTTCATTGTTTCTGAAATATTGTTTACTTGCAGTATGTGTCTTTCCATTTCTACCGTAGAATACTTTTGGCCCATCAGCTGAAGGATTAATAAATATTTCTGTTATATCTTCAGCTTCAGGTGTAAAGAAATCTTGCAGTACGCCATAGCCGGATGCTTGACCAATGATTGTTTGGATAACATCCTTTGCTTCTTCAGGAGCTAAATCTTCCCTGGTTAAAACAGCATTACTTACTAATTGCTGTAGTTCCTTTTGTGTATCTTGGTCCATTGAGATATTGGAAAACAGCCATGGGTGCTCTTTAGAAAGCTGATTAGCTACTTCATCTATGATTTGTTCTTTATCTTGTTCTACTGTTTCTAACCAGTCACCAGAGGTTACTTCTAGTTTTTCTACCATACTGTCCCTCCTTTATTTAAATGTTTTAAACATAAATCATTCTCCATTCAAACCTAAGGGGTTCAATTTTGGAGTTGGAAATGTGTTTTCGCAGTGAGAAACACAAAAAGGTCGCATACTCACAAAAAGCCCTCAATCAAGGTATGATTGAAGGCTTTAGCATTTAGCTCTGTCACTGTAATCAAAAAGTACGACATTGGCTAATTCCATGTATTCAGAGCGTGTTTGCCCTTGCTTTTTAAAAATTTAACATTTTAATGACTTCTACAATCATCAGAAAGATCACAAGCAGTATACCAAACTGGACAATATCTTTCTTTTTATCTTTTTTATCCATTTTGCTTATTGGCAACCTCATTGCTAGATGTTTTATCCAGTTTATCACCTGCCTACCTAGTTCTTTCATTTTATTAAGAAA
>JADQBR010000128.1 GCA_016278515.1 Bacillota bacterium | reverse complement strand
CTTTATTTTTAAATACTCTGAATTGAAGGATGGGTTGTTCTAATTTCAACTGTCGAAATATAAACCATATTAGGCTGATTGCACCAATAACCATCGAACTAATCACTTGTCCACTGCTCCAGCCACTACTACCAGCAATACTGAAGCCATATAACAAACCACCAAATCCTAAGGTAGATAAGATAATGGATAAGCTATCAACCTTTCGATACTTTTGTTCTGTCACATTTTTGAGAATAAAATAAGCAACTATAATATCGATAACAACGATTGGTAAAATTATGTAAAATAAGCTTCTCCATGGAAATTGATCTATAAGCCAACCGGATAAAGTTGGACCAATCGCTGGAGCAAAAGCAATCACTAGCCCAAACATTCCCATGGCAGCTCCCCGTTTTTCAACCGGAAAAACAAGAAACAAAATCGTTTGCATCAATGGCATGATAATACCTGCTCCGGAACCTTGAAGAATTCTCCCGACCATTAACAACGCAAAATTCGGTGAAAGAGCACAAATCAACGTCCCTAAACCAAATAACCCCATGGCCGCAAGAAACAATCTGCGTGTAGTAAATCGTTCAATCAAAAATGCCGTAATTGGTATCATGATTCCATTAACAAGCATAAAAACAGACTGTAACCACTGAACTACGTTCGCATCCAAATTTAAATCTCTCATAATGTGAGGCAATGCCGTTGACAAAAGTGTCTGATTTAAAATAGCGGCAAAGGCCCCAGACATTAAAACAATCATGAGCGGCACTTTATTAATCGCTTCCTTCGATTGAGAAGGATTTTGATTATCAACCATATTTTTCCTTCTTTCTTTATTTCAAAATATTACAGTAATGAACTAAATGAATGTCTGATAACATCTCCACGGCTAATGATGCCGACTAATACCCCGCTGCGCTCTACTGGTAATTTTTTTATCTTTTTTTCTCCTAAAATAGCTGCAATATTTTCAATATGCTCATCCCATGTAACTTTAATTACCTTCTTATTTGCTATTTCTAAAACATTTAAATCAAGTATTTTTTTAGCTCTCTCCTCAAAATTGACATCGTCTCCTTCGATTACACTTACAAAAGAGAACATGTCAATGACATAGTTTTTATGTTTTCCAATGAAACGCATAATATCGCCATCACTGATATAAGCAACAATGTTATCAGTGTCGTTAACTACTGGAACTCCGCTAATACCATGTTCGATAAACTTTTCAATAACAGATAGTACACTATCTGTTTCTTTCACTTTAATGACCTTTGTTTTCATTATTTCATGTGCTTGCACGCTATTTCCTCCTCCCTCAATATATTTAGCTTTTCTTTGATAATTTGTTATCAGGCACCGGCTCTCCCTATAATTAGGATAATGCGCAATAACTTAACAAATAATAAGTAAATTACTACGCATGATTTACTTATTGTGATTATCATTATATAATATTGCAATATGTCTAACAAGGAGCATAACAAGCTTAAATAACGCATTCTTTGAACGGGGGAAATATTTAGATGAAAAAGTTAGTCGGTGTATTATTATTTTTATTAGTTTTTACAGGAACCGCGTGGTCAGCTGATTTGAACCTAGATGTACGTTCAGCAATATTAGTGGATGCTTCTAGTGGAAAAATTCTTTACCAAGAAAATATAGACACTCCATTGCCCCCTGCCAGTATGACAAAGATGATGACAGAATACTTAGTGTTAGAGGCAATTAAAGATAAAACCATAACCTGGGATGATACTGTGACAACTTCTGATTATGGTTTTTTCTTAGGTAGATACGGTGGTTCCCGAGTATTTTTGAATGAAAAGGAAAGCAGAACAGTCGGGGAGCTTTATGAGGCTATGGCCATCTATTCCGCCAATGATGCCACTGCTATGCTAGCCGAGCATGTTGCTAGCACAGAGACCGCATTCGTAGAACTAATGAATGGAAAAGGCCAAAAACTTGGAATGAAAGACTCTAACTTTATTACCAGTACCGGTCTTCCCCGGGACATGCTTTCTGATTATGCCCCACCAGCTTCTTTAGGTGAACAGGAGATGTCAGCACGGGATGCAGCTATCCTGGCCCGTGAATTAATAAATACTTTTCCGGAAGCCTTAAAGATTGCCTCAACTCCTAAGGCTGTCTTCCGACAAGGGGAAGAACATCCGTTGCAATTGATTAATTGGAACTGGATGCTTCCAGGTCTTCGGTATGAACTAGAAGGAGTAGATGGCTTAAAGACAGGGTATACGGAAGCTGCCGGCAATTGCTTTACCGGTACTGCTAAAAGGGGAAATATACGCCTTATTAGTGTCGTTATGGGTGCAAAATCCAAAGAACATCGTTTTCAAGCAACTAAGGAGCTTTTAGAATACGGTTTTGAAAACTTTACTGTGGAAACAGCAGCGAAAAAAGGTGACGTTATTAAAGGCTACGAGAAAACAGACGTACTAAAAGGAAAAAAGCTAGAGCTACCGGTGAAAGTTGCAGAAGACATTTCTCTAATGGTAAAACGGGACAGTAAACTTGAAAAATCAGTATCCCTGACAGCGGTAGAAGCACCCATCAAAAAGGGGCAAACCATTGGTTCTGTCACCTTTGATTCCGGAAGTGATTATCTTAGAGATAAAGATAAACAAGATGCAGAAGTAGATATGGTTGCAGCTGAAGATATAGAAAAAGCTTCGTTGATAAGAAGACTTTTTAGAGCCATCAAAAACTTCTTTTCAGGACTTTTTTAGCGTAGGAATGCCGGTAACCCCTCCTCAACTGAGGATTAACCATCCGTTCTATTCTTCTCTCTGTTATGTTCGCCAATTCCGATACGGCTATCTTTAAATAGTTCATGATAAGTTGGTGTCAGGCACCAAGCACTCATAAAAAAACACCTCCCGGTCTCATTTAACCAAAAGGTGGTATTAGTTACAATAAGTTAAAAGTTAAGGTAAAGTTAAGTGCCTGGCACCGGTTGTTCCCTGGGACAAGGAACCTGTCCCTGCGTCCCACGTTCCGTTCCAACAACAACCGCCATCAGCTTCCTTCAGACCCTTTCGTCGCCGAAAACGCCCTTGCTTAC
>JADQBR010000097.1 GCA_016278515.1 Bacillota bacterium | reverse complement strand
GACAGGAAACCTTTTATTTTATTTATTTTTTCTACTATATTTTGCATAGCAAAAAACTCCTTTCAAATAATTTGTAATAAAAAACAACAACCATCTTCTTTTGACAGTTGTTGTTTTCTTAACAAGTTCGGTAAAAGATATTTCCTTCACCGTTTTATTAAGTTTTTTACCCGTTTTCAAGGTCAATCAAAGTGTCCATAAGGCAGCTTTTATGCTGACAATTTATCGACCATAGCCAGCATTTGCTTTTTGACCAAGCCTACCATATCTCCCATGTTTTCTAGGTCTTCACCCAGAGCTTCTTGGTAGGCACTAAAATCCTGCAACAACTCCTTGGCTTCCCTTAGTTTAGGGTTGCCGTGGGATTTGTTAAGGTTTGGGTCTTTAAGGCTTTTTGCTAGATTACCTAACGTGTCCTTAATACGGTCTTGTAATTTGCTTCGCACAAAATCCCGACTATTTTCATCATCACGGACGGCAACTGTATACCCTTCTGAGTTACCTTCCAGTGAATTTAAAAATGTGACAAGATTATTAACAGTGGACTTAAATTTGATTGGTACAAAATAATCACCACCGCCGTATGGCCGTAGTGGAGTTGCTGCCATAGACCGTACTATATTACTGACCATAGATAATATAGCCCGCCCATCATGATGTGTTTGAAAGAGACTATAATAATCCTTTGCTTCTTCACACATCCTCGAAGCAATCCCAATGCCCTCGTTATCCCAAACCAGATAATCAAAGTATCCAGTCTCTTTGTCCAAAACCATTTTAGCCACTTGAGGATTGTATTCCAGGCGTTTCCCTTTTGAATCTTTAGTTTCTTTGACAATAAAACGAGTTACTTGCTTGTTGTCTGAGGAAACCTCTTTGATAAGGTAGTTATTCACTACTCCGCTTGCTGGATCTGGGCGTTCTCCCTTACGTTCCACAGCTGATGTTGCTCGCCGGAATGCGTCGGGAATACGAATTTTTGCAGGCATAAAGCCTTCGTCAAGCCCGGCACTACTTAAAAGATGGCGAAGTTCATTTCGATTTACTAGCTGTTCTCCGACTGTGTAAAATAGGAACTTACCAATGTCCTCTTGTTCGTTCTGCTTTGTGGATGCAGCAACGTTTTTTAAATCTATCATAATTATTCCTTTCCCACCGACTCTTAGGGCCGACGGCCCCGGTTAAATTAACGGTGCCGTCTGTTTTTTCTCGCCCTGACGGTAGGCTTTATTTTTTATAAAAAACACCAACGGCAAAGCCCGTATTACGGGAATGGTTAGTATTTTGTAGTCTATAATATAGAATCAAAAAACCTTACTATTAAATAATAATAAGGTTCTTGTTTTTGATATTATGTTTTGCTCGCAAGTGCATAAATGCAGAAAATACGAGATATTCCTTCTATCTTGCCTTGGGATAGGAGGTTAATTGCTTTAAAAAGCATAGTTTGTGTCACAAATCTTGCTACCAATACTGGCGGGACCTGTAACTGCTTAGTGTATAATATAATTATATATTGCTATTGTTAGAGGTGTCAAATCTAGCTTTTTAATTAACCTTTTTGCCAGGAGGAGCCAAAAGGATGACTTAAATCGCCTCCTGGCATTTTTTTAGCTAAGAATTGAACCAAGTATGATTTGCCCTAAAACGTAACTAGCAGCGAATAACAAAAACCAAGGAACAACTTTAAGGATAACCTTATCTAAAAGATTCCAAAACTCTGTTATTTCTTGGTCCAAATTTTCACCATTCTTAGCTTTTTCCTTAGTTTTCTTAACTAAAATATCCTTTGAGTATTCTTTCATAATAGAAATACCGGGGATATAGATATTACCCCTACCGGGGCGGAATATCCACCCCGGTAGGCACCTCCTTTATCTATTTTTTTGCTCAGATAACCACTGTAAAGGTATCAAAGTTTTCCCTTATAATAGTAGTTTTACCCATCCCAGTTTAAACTGAAATGGATACCCTTCTTTAAGACATTCCTGCCATAAACTGCAGCATGAAAATGTTTCGTCTATTGTCATATCACCAAACCGCCGTATTTCTTTTAACTACCAAGTTTTCAAACCAACCTTCCCGGATGTACCTTTGGATACCTTTTCTAACAGATTCAATATCTAAAACCCCTAAGACGTTAGTAGTTATCCGTTTGGTGAAATCCAACGCTAGATACTGAATAGTACCCATAGAACCGTAAGAATCTTCGGTAAGGACTATGCGGTAACACTTACCTGTCTTACGGCATTCTAGTACCATATTGGTTTTCGGCTTTTTAGTAAAACCTTTAATGCCGTCGTAGTTGTAAGAGATACCGCTTTCCTGGTTAAAGGATATTACTTCATATCCTTCCGGAAATAGCTCTTGGAGCATGAAAGAAAAGCGAATAGCATCATAATAGGAGAAATACTTATTCCAAAATGTTACCATCTTCATCATGTTTCCCTCGCTAAATCCGATACTCTACCCGCATAAAGGACCGTATCAATAGTGTCACCGGTTTTTGAAATAGGATCAGTAGCAAGTATCTTGCCTTTCCTCATTCCGTTAGACAAGAAAATTAAAGCTTTTGCCACCAACAGTTCTGCAGTTTGAAGGTATTTAACCGGATCCATAATATCCTGTAGGCAACTAGTATCCATTCTTTCGTCGGTTCTAGACCAATCATAAATTGGGTTCAACCACAGAAATGAAAAATCCCCGTTACTAGCACGCAGGTTTTCATATCCACCCCCGACTACCTTATACAACAGTTGCTTTGCGGCAATAACTCTTTCTTCTTCAAGCTCTACACCGAAAGCTATAATTTCTTGGCTGTTGGTTTTGGCAGTCAATTGGTTACCTATTATTTTTAGAGCTTTGCCTTCACCTGCACAGGTATCCAGCAGGTTAAGGGCTGTACCCGGTTGTACTTGTAGTCGATTACAGATAAGCTCAATTTTCTTAATGGGGGTGGAATAGTACCCACCCTTTACCTGTGAAGTCATTTTTGCCATTACAACACCCTCCCACTCATTATTTCTGAGATTGTTTTGGGTTCGTAGTATAAGTCACGCTCTAATGGCAAATTTAACGGCGGAACTT
>JADQBR010000140.1 GCA_016278515.1 Bacillota bacterium | reverse complement strand
CCTAGAGTACAACCGACTTTTGTAGAAAATATTATTCATGAAATCCGTGCTTTTTCCGCTTCATTCTTTGTCGATTATGACTTAGTGGGTGATCTTCATGATAATAGTGAAGGTATTGAACCTATCAAAGTCTGGATAGCAACTGGGCGTGACCAAGCGCAGATTTTAAAGAGGATGATTGAAGATACTTTTACTCCAAATACAGGAATTCAGATAAATTTGGAATTGATTGATATGGGCGTCCTCTTACCAGCTACTCTAGCGGGAGAAGGTCCAGATATAGCAATAGGTGTAGCGGGTTCAGCTCCAGTAAACTTTGCATTACGTAATGCGGTAGTTGATTTAACTGAGTTTGAAGATTTTGATGAGGTAGCCAGTAGATTTCACCAAAGTGCACTAGTTTCGTATACATTCAGGGACAAAGTTTATGGTTTGCCAAATAAACAGGTTTTTCCGATGCTCTTTTATCGTAAGGATATTTTGGCAGATCTGGGATTAGAAATCCCCCGTACCTGGGATGATATCATGAATATAATACCTGAGTTACAAAAGGATAATATGAATTTTGGCTTACCACTATCTGCTCTTGCCTTAAGGCGGATGTCGGGACAGTCGGCAGCGGCAGCAATTGGCACAGCTGCTTCTGGAGCAGGCAGTTTATCTGCTCACCCTGGAGTAATACCCTTTTTGTCATTTCTATTTCAAGAGGGTGGAGATTTATATTTACCTGATGGGGTGAAAACTGCTCTGGATTCAGAAATTGCAGTAGAATCCTTCGGTTTATGGACAGATCTCTATGCCCTTTACGATTTACCAATAGAGTATAGTCCAGAAAACCGTTTCCGTATTGGAGAGGTACCTGTCTTGATTTCGAATTATACCCTTTATAATATGCTTCAGGTCTTTGCACCAGAAATCAGGGGTAGATGGGGATTTACTCTTATGCCGGGGACGATTAAAGAGGATGGAAGTATTGATCATACAGTACCAAATGGCGCTTTAGCAGGCCGGGTAGGTGCAGCTACTGTTATGATGGAAAAGGCCAAGAATAAAGATGCTGGCTGGGAGTTTATGAAATGGTTTAGTAGTTCAGATACACAGTACAGGTATGGGCGCGAACTGGAAAGCTTAATGGGTGTTGCCGCACGTAATCCTACAGCCAATATTGAAGCTGCTAGCAGATTACCCTGGAGTGTGGAAGAATTTAATACATTAAAAGCACAATGGGACTTAGTACGTGGTGTACCTGAAGTACCTGGGGCATATATGACCGGGAGACACCTTGATAATGCGTATCGTAAGGTTGTTTTAGAGAACAAAAAAATCAGAAAAACACTATTAGATTATGTGAGAAAAATAGATAAAGAAATAATAATCAAACGTGAGGAATTTGGTCTGGATACAGATATTGACCGTATTTTAGAAGAATATAGTAATAATTCCAGCTGGATATATGATGATTAGACTTATAACAGATTGACTTTTAGCTGACTTTATTTATAGGGAGGGAAAGCATGCGTATTTCAATAATAAGCTCAGATACTAAAATCAAAGAAAGATTATACAATAGATTTAGTCCAGTATTACAAAAGATGAAGGAAAATAAGACGGCATACTTATTTTTAGCACCATTTGCGCTAATATTTTTTGCCTTTATTGTTTTACCTGTGGTAATGTCCATTATCCTTAGCTTCACCCATTATAATATGTTAGAATCGCCTCAATGGATTGGATGGAAGAATTATATACGCCTATTTTTAACAGATGACGTTTTTTTAAAGGCTGTTAAGAACACCTTTGTCTTTGCAATTATAACAGGACCTGTTAGTTATTTTGCCTGTCTATTATTTGCCTGGATGATAAATGAGTTGGGGCCAAAGTTACGGGCTATTTTAACACTTTTATTTTATGCACCATCTATCTCAGGAAATGCTTTTCTAATCTGGACTATCATATTTAGTGGGGATTCATACGGCTATATAAATGGCTTTTTACTAAGATGGGGATTTATTGATGAAGCTATCCTATGGTTGGATGATCCTCGTTATATGCTGTGGGTTATTATACTGGTAGTATTATGGTTGAGTTTAGGTACCAGTTTTCTGGTTTTTATAGCTGGCCTGCAGGGTATAGATAGTAAATTATATGAAGCAGGCGCAATTGATGGTGTGAAAAATAGATGGCAGGAATTGTGGTATCTAACACTTCCGGCTATGAGGGGTTATTTAATGTTTGGTGCAATTATATCGATAACCCAGTCATTTGCAGCCAGTTCTCAGGTTATCGCCCTGGCAGGATTCCCCAGCACAGATTATGCAGCACGTACTGTAGTAACCCATTTGATAGATTATGGTAATATACGGTTTGAAATGGGTTATGCCAGTACTATAGCTACTGTCTTATTTTTAGTAATGATACTTACTCAACAGATAGTTCAACTGTTATTAAAGAAGGTGGGTGAATAAAGTTATGAAATTAAATATCCGGAAACATAAGATCAATCGCTCGTTTGGTGGAGATATAGGTGTCTTCTTGCTGTTAGCAGCTGGTGGGGCTTTCATGTCACTGCCACTTATATATATTGTCTGTAATGCCTTTAAACCATTAAATGAATTATTCCTGTTTCCACCACAATTTTTTGTGCGAAATCCTACTATGAATAACTTTAAAGATCTTTTCATATTGATGGGAAATTCCTGGATACCTTTTTCACGTTATGCCTTTAATTCCATTTTAGTTGTAGTTTTAGGAACCGGTGGTCATGTATTTTTTGCTTCATTAGGTGCTTTTGCTATTACTAAATATAAATTTCCTGGTGTAAAAACGTTTTCTGTACTTGTAATGCTTTCACTTATGTTTGCACCACAGGTTACTGCAATACCAAATTATCTTGTTATGTCAAGGCTGGGCTGGATTAATACCTATTTCTCATTAATAATCCCAGCCTGGGGTATGAGCCTGGGATTTTATTTAATGAGTAAATTTATGAATTCTATGGTACCAGATACTATTTTGGAAGCAGCAAAAATAGATGGTGCTAGTGAATTTGCGATATTCTGGAAGGTAGTTATGCCGATAGTAAAACCTGCCTGGCTCACACTTATAATCCTAT
>JADQBR010000003.1 GCA_016278515.1 Bacillota bacterium | reverse complement strand
AATATCTGCGCTTATTTGAGGAGAAACATATTCTTGAGATGAAATTATGCCTTTTGGGGTTTGAATTATTGATATTATTTTCAACTTAGATTGCACCCTTGTGAAAAAGAACGGTTGTTTGTGTGGACAAAAAGCCTGTGGATAGTGTGGATAAGTCTGTTAATAACTGCTAAAATAAGTGTTGCTGTGTGGAAACACTTATCCACAAGGATTTTAACTATCAATGTGGAATATGTGGAAAAGGGCAGGAGTGCTTAGGCCCTGGGGGTTAGCCTTGTGGATAACATGTTGAAAACTATATATTATATTCAATAGCTAACCGCCACCAATACCCCCGCTTCAATTAAGGGAAGGGGACACACCTGCTAAAGCTTAGGTCATCCTTTAGGGACAGGAATGTCCCGATGCATAGGGATAAGTGGCGCTAGGCTCCTGAGTATTTTTAACTAAACACCAAATGAGGTATAAGACGATGCAAGTTTTACTTTAAGGAGGCAGGTTATGAGCCAGAAAGCAAAGCTGTTACTTGTTGTTGTGGTGGTTATTGTTGCGGGTGTTATAATATTTAAACCATTTTATGACCAGCAATATGTGCCGCTTCACAAACGAATATCTGATTATGAGGGGGCACTTAAGACTGCAAAGGATCAGGGCAAACCTGTCTTTTTGGAGTTTTACGGTGAAACTTGACCAACTTGTGTTGAATTAGAGCCCGTGATTATGGCTCTTTACGAAAAGTACCAAGACCAAGTGGAATTTATAGTAGTGGATGTTGATACGGCCCAAAGCCGAAACTTAATTCAACAGTATAGTGTACAATACATTCCCGCTATGTTTTTTATTGATTCACAAGGGAAAGTTAAAAACAATTTAGCCGGTGATCCTAAGTATGAAACAGGTCGACCGGCGGAGGAAGTGTTAGAAGAGAACATCCAAGCGATTCTCAATGGTTTATAATAAGCTTAGCATCGTTTAGATGTTACGCATCTTAAAAATGGTGGCAGTATTTGCAAACTTAAAAATATCAATATAATGGCAGGATTCTTATTTTCAGATGTCTAAACTATTTGTAAATATAGATTCTCAATGGGAGTGTATATATGCAATCGAAAGAGCAATTTCGCAAGGAAATCATAGAGTCTCGGTTAGAGTTAACTCCCCTGCAAGTTAGGGAAAAAAGTGATAAAATAATAAGTAAGCTTATTACTTTACCCGTCTACCAACAGGCGGGTACTATAATGACTTATGTAGCCTTTAACCAAGAAGTGGAGACAAGAGAGTTAATTAAGTATAGCCTTTCCCAAGGTAAGCGGGTCTTTGTACCGGTTACTAGAAAAAAAGAGCGGTTGTTAATTCCTTCTGAAATATTAGATTTTCCTGGAGACTTACAGCCTGGCACCTGGGGGATTTTAGAACCTAAGCCGGATTGTTTTCGTCCAAAGGATCCTCAAGAGATTGATTTGGTTATTGTACCTGGGGTTGCCTTTGATAAGGAAAAACAGCGGTTGGGCTACGGAGGAGGGTTTTATGACCGGTTCTTAAGTAAATTACCCGAGCAGAGTTCTTTTGTTGCCTTGGCTTTTCAATTACAAATTAAGGAGCAGGTCTTTACCGAACAGCATGATCAACCTGTCCATCTGGTTATTACTGAGGACTAGGTAATCAGCTAGAGATAAATAAGGAAGGGGGAAATTAGAATGGCTTGTCAATGTAGCAAAGAAAATGAAAATCAATCAAGCCGAGAACAGGAGCTTAGAACAGTCTTTGATAAATTTCGTGGACAAAAAGGATCATTAATTCCAGTATTGCAGACAGCTCAGGACATTTATGGTTATCTACCTAAAGAAGTGATGGCACAAATTTCTCAAGAACTAAAGATACCTTTTAGTAAGGTGTTTGGGGTTGCAACTTTTTATTCACAGTTTCATCTTGAGCCTAGAGGGGAAAACATTGTTCGTGTATGTTTAGGTACGGCATGTCACGTCCGTGGAGGCGCAGCTATTTTTTCCAAGGTCAAGGAAGAACTGAACATTGAAGATGGCGAGACCACAGAGAATCTAAAATTTACCTTAGAATCCGTTGCATGTATTGGCGCTTGTGGTTTAGCACCGGTCATGGTTGTGAACGATGAGACGCATGGCCGTTTAACACCTGAGAAAGTGCCGGGAATACTGGCTAAATACAAGTAAAAGGAGGTGCTTAATGTGGATAATTTGATGGTTGCATGTTGTAGTAAGTGTAATCACTCCTTATCAAATCCTTGTAAGGATTACATTCTTTGTAGAACTGAAGGACCCATATGTCATGATTCAAAAGAATGTAAGGAAAAAAGAGAGACATTTATAGGCAAAGTTGACTTAGCAGAGGATAAGCCACATCGTCGCGTGCTCATCTGCGCGGGTACCGGCTGCATTTCCTCGGGCTCTAAAGATGTGCATTCTGAAATGCTTGCGGCTGTTGAGAATGCCGGAATAGAAGATTGTGAAGTTACTATTACCGGATGTCACGGATTTTGTGAGCAGGGCCCAATCGTTATTATAGAACCTGAGGGCATTTTTTACGGTGGCGTAAGTGCGGATGATGTTGAGGAAATTGTGGAAAAACAGTTAAAAGATGGTGAAATAGTCGAAAGATTATTATTTACCGAGCCAAATTCCGGTGAAAAAGATAAATATTATAGAGACATTATGTTTTACAAAAAGCAGGAACGGACTGTATTAAAGAACTGCGGTCATATAAATCCGGAGAAAATTGAAGAATATATTATTGCCGGGGGTTATCGTGGTTTGCTAAGAACTTTATGCGATTTTAAAGCACTGGAAGTAATAGAACAAGTAAAAACTTCCGGGTTGCGCGGCAGAGGCGGCGCAGGCTTTCCAACCGGTTTAAAATGGCAGTTTACCGCACAAGCTGAAGGTGACCAAAAGTATGTGGTATGTAACGCTGACGAGGGTGACCCCGGTGCGTTCATGGATAGAAGTGTTTTAGAGGGAAATCCCCACGCGGTAATTGAAGGGATGCTCATTGCAGGTTATGCGGTGGGCGCAAGCGAAGGGTATGTTTATGTACGGGCTGAATATCCTTTGGCTATTAAGCGTTTGCAGAAGGCTATCACTCAAGCGGAACAATTTGGTATTCTAGGGGATAATATACTAGATAGTGGTTTTTCTTTCAGGCTAAAGATTAAAGCTGGTGCCGGCGCGTTTGTCTGCGGCGAAGAAACAGCTCTTCTTAACTCTATTGAAGGGGAACGAGGAATGCCGAGAGTAAGGCCTCCCTTCCCGGCCAACAAAGGATTATGGCAAAAGCCAACACTACTTAATAATGTGGAGACCTATGCTAATGTTCCAATTATTATGGAGAAAGGCGGAGAATGGTACGCATCTCGTGGTACCGAGAAGAGCAAAGGAACTAAAGTATTTGCTCTAACCGGTAAAGTTAATAATACTGGTTTGGCAGAGGTTCCTATGGGTATCAGTATGAGAGAAATTATATTTGATATCGGCGGAGGAATTAACAATGGAAAGAAATTTAAGGCAGTTCAGATAGGTGGGCCGTCCGGCGGATGCCTACCTGAAGATAAACTGGATTTGCCCGTTGATTATGACTCCTTAATCAGTGCTGGAGCGATGATGGGTTCCGGTGGCTTGGTTGTTATGGATGAAACAACTTGTATGGTTGACCTAGCTCGTTTTTTCCTTACCTTTACTCAAAACGAATCCTGTGGTAAGTGTACTCCTTG
This sequence comes from Bacillota bacterium, assembly GCA_016278515.1. Lineage (GTDB taxonomy): Bacteria > Bacillota > JADQBR01 > JADQBR01 > JADQBR01 > JADQBR01. The sequence goes on along the minus strand of JADQBR010000003.1, from coordinate 26,849 downwards.
CCGTGAAGGCACAAAACGAATGTTAGAGATATTAACCAGGATTACCGAAGGTGAAGGCCAAGAAGGCGATATAGAGACATTAGAGAGAATGGCTAAATCAGTTAAAAACACATCACTCTGCGGCCTGGGGCAGACCGCACCAAACCCCATCTTAAGTACCTTGCGTTATTTCAGAGATGAGTATGAGGCCCATATTAAAAAGAAATGGTGCCCAGCTGGGGTCTGCACTGCATTAACCACATTTAAAATTGATCCAGAAAAGTGTACAGGGTGTAGAAGATGTGCCAAAAATTGTCCAGTAGAAGCTATTAAAGGGGAAGTAAAGGGAATTCATGAAATTGATCCAGAGATATGCACCAAGTGCGGTACATGTATGGAAAAATGCAAATTCGAAGCAGTATATAAAGGCTAGGGAAAGGGGGAAAAACAATGTCTGAAGTTACGATAACGATTGACGGGCAAGAAGTAACTGTGCCGGCTGGGACTACTGTACTACAGGCAGCACGTATGGCGGGGATAGAGATTCCCACCCTATGCCATGATCCGGAATTGACAAGCCCCGGTGCTTGTCGTCTCTGCGTGGTTGAAATAGAAGGGATGCGGAACTTACCTGCCTCCTGTGTTACTACTGCAGGCGATGGTATGGTTGTTAACACTATAAGTCCGGATGTGATGGATGCTCGTAAAACTGTCATAGAACTACTGCTGGCAAATCATCCTGAGGATTGTCTAACCTGTGAACGCACGGGGCAGTGCCGGTTGCAAGAATATGCATATCATTACGGAGTGCGCGGAGATGTATTCCATGGGGATCGGACTGAATTTCCCATAGATGATAGTAACCCATTTATAGTAAGAGATTTGAATAAGTGTATTCGCTGCGGTAAATGCGTCCGAGTATGTGACGAAGTACAAGGAAGATCAATTTATTCATTTGCCTATCGGGGTTTTGACAGTATACCGGCTACTGCAATGGACGAATCATTGGCTGAGTCGGAATGTGTGTTCTGCGGCAGTTGTGTGTCGGTTTGTCCCACAGGAGCACTGACTGAAAAAATGATGCATGGAGTCGGGCGATCCTGGGAATTGGAAAAGATTAAAACTACCTGTCCTTATTGCGGCGTAGGGTGTAATTTTGACTTAAATGTTAAGGACGGAAAAGTGGTTGGTGTTACTTCTAATGCAGAATCGGAAGTGAACGGAAGAGCCCTCTGCGTTAAAGGTCGGTTTGGATATAATTTCATTGACCACCCGGACCGACTAACCAAACCGTTGATCAAGAAGGATGGCGAATTTCAAGAGGCTACTTGGGAAGAAGCAATAAATTTGGTAGCGGAAAAGTTTACGCAAATAAAGCAGGAGCACGGTGGGGACGCCTTAGCGCTCTTTTCATCAGCCCGTTGCACAAATGAAGAAAACTATTTGGCTAATAAGTTTTGTCGGGCTGTCTTGGGTACGAATAATATTGACCACTGCGCCCGTCTCTGACACTCCGCTACAGTCGCTGGTCTAGCGGCAGCATTTGGTAGTGGAGCTATGACAAATTCAATGCATGAAATCGCTGGAGCTGATTTCATTTTAGCTATCGGAACTAATACAACTGAGACTCATCCGGTACTAAGTTTGCAAGTTCGCAAGGCTGTTAAAGAAGGGGCTAAGTTGGTAGTAGCCGATCCAAGACGAATTGAACTAGCAGATATTGCAGAAACGCACATTCAGCATAAATCAGGTTCGGACTTGGCACTGCTTAATGCAATGGCCAATGTGATAATCGAAGAAGGGTTATGGAACAGAGAGTTTGTTGAACAAAGGACCGAAGATTTTGAAGCCCTCTCACAGGCGGTTAAGGATTGCACACCGGAGTGGGCGGCAGAAACAACCGGAGTGAGTGCTGAGACTATTCGTGAAACAGCACGTGCTTATGCAGGTGCGGAAAAAGCCAGTATTCTCTACACCATGGGAATTACTCAGCATATTTGTGGCACAGATAATGTTTTGGCCATAGCGAACCTTGCTTTACTAACGGGCCAAATTGGGCGTGAGAATACAGGCGTTAACCCATTGAGAGGTCAAAATAATGTGCAGGGTGCTTGTGATATGGGTGCTTTGCCTAATGTCTACCCGGGATATCAAGCTGTTAACAATCCGGATATGCAGCAAAAATTTGAAAAAGCTTGGGGAGTAGAGCTGTCACCCAAGGCTGGGTTAGTTGTGGGTGAGATGATGGACGCTGCATATGCAGGAACTCTTAAAGGGTTATTTGTGATAGGTGAGAATCCATTGATGAGTGACCCTGATAGTAATCACGTCATTCAAGCTATGGACAAGATAGATTTTCTTGTTGTTCAAGATTTGTTTTTAACTGAAACTGCCGAAAAAGCAGATGTGATACTTCCTGCAGCAAGTTTTGCTGAAAAGAACGGTACATTTACCAATACGGAACGAAGGGTCCAGAGAGTGCGTAAAGCCGTTGAACCGATAGGGGACAGTAAGCCTGACTGGGAAATCCTAGTTATGTTATCTAATGCTATGGGTTATCCAATGCAATATGGGAGTCCTGGAGACATTATGAAAGAGATTAATGCTGTTACTCCCCAGTATGGCGGCATCACCTTCGAACGGCTGGAAAAGCAGGGATTGCAGTGGCCGTGTCCAGATGTAGATCATCCTGGTACCAAATTTTTGCATAAGGATAAATTTGCTCGTGGTAAAGGCAAATTCCACGCGGTTAGTCATGTTGACCCTGACGAAGTGCCTGACGAGGAATATCCATACGTACTAACTACAGGCCGCAGATTATTCCACTATCATACCGGGTCTATGTCTCGTAGAGCGAAGGGACTGGCTGAAGCGTATCCCGAGGAATATTTAGAAGTCAACCCGAAAGATGCACTAAAGTTAGAGGTAGAGACAGGCGGAAAAGTGAGAGTTGCCTCGCGGCGGGGTGAAATAGAAATACCGATTCGAGTGACTGAACGTATTCAACCTGGCTTAGTATTTGCATCTTTCCACTTCCGTGAAACCTGGCTCAATAAGCTGACCAACGACGCAAGAGATCCTATAGCAAAAATACCGGAATTTAAAGTGAGTGCAGTGAAAATAGAGAAGGTTGTCTGATAATCATCACTAAACTAATAAAAGAGGGTGCTGACCAGATTAACGAGGTCGGCACCCTCTTTTTATTCTGTCTTATTTACACAGATTGATAGATATTCTTTAAAGCTGTTAGATCCATCCCTTCAAAAATGCCGCTGGTTGTACCGAGAATAAAGCCTTTTTGTTGATGCAGCTGCCTTATGGGCGAAACCAATTCATCTAAGTGAATCGGGTCATTTGCTCTATTGACGTCTTCAACGTCAAGGTGTCCCCAAAGACAGAGTTTGTCCCCTACCAATAGACGTACATCTGATATAGTCATCCCGGAATTTCGATCAAGACAATGGAGACCTTGAAAACCAATATTCATCAAGTCAGTGAGAATGTCACGATAGTTGCCGTCAGAGTGAAAAAAAACTGTCAAGTTTAGACGATGTGCTTCTTTTACCTGCCGTGCCAATGAAGGAATGAAATACTCTCTGAGAGTGATAGGGTTAATAAACAAGTTTTTGTTGTATGCTATGTCATCTGCTAAAATTATACCGTCCATGCCACGGTGAGCTAATTCCTTTATCATTTCAATATTTAGTTTTTCAACCTTATTAATAAAATCCCTTAAAGAAAGTGGCGAGGTTCTAGGTAATCTTAGAAATTCCATGAAGCCTAAAGTACGAATACCTACCTCGAAAGCTCCATCAATAATGGCGAAAGTAAAAAGAGAAGTTTTATTAACCCATTTTTCCAGATCTGGCCAAGCCAAATCTGCCTTGTATGGGAGTTTGCCGGTGGGACAATTATTGACGGGTGACAATGAAATTAAGTCAAGCCCCAGTTGTTCAATAAAGTCTGATCTCTCATCAAAGCCAACATTTTGTACAGCTAGAAATTTGCCAATTGCAGCATCATCAAGGACTAATTCACCTTTAGGCAATTTATCACTTTTCTTGTGTTTGATTGCCAGACGGACTCTTTCTCTTGAATTATTTACTTGGTTCATATAATAGTCTGTCCCCGTTTCTCTTTCTATTTGCACAAATAGATTATTTAAAAGCTCATAAATAGTATCTATGAATTACTGGAAAATATCAAGCAAAGCTTAACTAGATACTTTTAACTTTAGTAATTGGTATTGTTAATATCATCGCTTTTCCATCGTCTTTTTGTGAAGGATATTAGAACTAACTCATGGAGTTTTTTTCTTGTGCACTTTATTTATCGCCCTCAGGTTTTCATAAGCTAGTTTCCCCCCCAATTCGTATAACCGCGGTATTTCACCAAAATCTATTAAACTAACCGGACCGGTTTCAGGGCGTAAGGTTAAATCCGCATAACGATCGGTAATAAAATTGGAGAGCCGTTGTCCCATTATTTCGCTTGATTGCATTAATATCTCAATAGCATTGTCGGGAGGGGTTTCCTCCTTATCGATAAAACCTAAATCTACGGCTACAACCTTTGTTGCCCCAAGATGCCGGGCGATATCGGCTGGGCAGTTGTTTACGACGCCTCCATCTACCAATAGGTGACCATCAATCTTAATTGGGGCAAATATTCCCGGGATACTGCTGCTGGCTCTTACAGCTTTAATAACGGAACAATTGCTGGAATATTTAACATTATTTTTTATAATTAAGGGATTTAGTCTAGTAAATACAACCGAGTTTCCATTGCTTATATCACAAGTAACTACGGCAATTGGGATTTTCAGTTGATGAAATTCATGTGTGGTTATAAGCTGTGCTAAAATCCATTCCAGATGTCTGCCCGACAGCAACCCCATGGGGAGGCCGAAAAACTTGCCTAAAACACGTCTGAATATTCTAGAGGGTAAGAATAGCAAACGCCAATCGTGTCTCAAAGGACAAATTAGGTCCTTAGAAGATATTTTATCTAATTGCAATGTCCCCGGGGCGTTGGAGGCGTATAATGCTGCGGCTATACTGCCGGCGCTGGTGCCAACAATGAAGTCAGGAGTTATGCCTATTTCATCCAATGCTGCTAAGAAACCAACATGAACTGCTCCTCTCAAACCACCACCGCTTAGTACTAAGCCAAACATAACATCCCTCCCCTTTTATTAAGTTATGCGCTTGAAGGATAAATGTTTATAGTGTAGAATAAGATAAATAAGCAAAACTTAATGATCTGCTCCGAGCTGTTTTACCTAAGGTTTTCCTATGGTAAATCAGCCGTTCTGCATAGTGCAGAGAGGGTATAAGTGGAAACATTTATGCCTCCCTTGTTTTGGAAAGGAGCCAATAAAAACCGGCCCTTTACGCCGGATTTTTTTATTTTTGGAGGTGTTTGGTTTGGATAAAAAAGATGTTGAAAGATTAGTGCAGAATGCTGCAAAAGACGGCAGGCTTTCGTGTGAGAAGGCCCACCAGTTGGCTGACGAACATGGTCTAGATTTAAAAGAAGTTGGTGAAGCTGCTGATAAATTAAAAATAAAAATATATGCGTGTCAATTAGGGTGTTTCTAGATGCGGGAGCTAATGTTTGAGGTTATTACCATTGAAGAAGCGCGCCAAAAGATAATGGAAAACTGGCGTCCGGAAGATAAAGTGGAGAAAATAAACATAACGGATGCGTGGAATAGAATAATGGCTGAAGACCTAGTAGCGAAAGAGAACGTACCAGGGTTTGACCGGGCGACTATGGACGGTTACGCGGTGAACGCCGAAGACACTTTCGGTGCTAGTGAATCCTTACCTGCTTATCTTTCCCTAGTAGGTGAGGTGCCTATGGGTTCAGCGCCGGAAATGAACATTGGTTTAGATGAGACTATGGCAGCAGCTACCGGCAGTAAATTACCTGAAGGTGCCGATGCTGTGGTAATGCTTGAAAGAGCCGAGGCTATGGCAGATGGAACGATAGCAGTCTACAGGCCGGTAGCCCCCGGTGAAAACGTTATGAAAAGAGGAGAGGACGTTACCCCGGGACAAGTTGCAATACCAAGAGGTACTTTAGTGAGAGCTCAAGAATTAGGGATTATCTCAAGCCTAGGGATTGTCTCCGCCCAGGTTTACTGCTCAGACAAAGTCGGAATTATTTCAACGGGGAACGAATTGGTTACCCCTTGGCAGGAACCGGGTCCAGGCCAGATTCGGGATAGCAATTCCTATACTCTGTTCGGGCTTGTTAAGGAAGCTGGTGCAATTCCGAAGCTGTATGACTTGGTACCTGATGAAGAAGATGCTTTTCGAAATACTTTTGAGAAGGCGATAGAAGAGAACAGCCTAGTTTTAGTATCAGGAGGCTCTTCTGTCGGAACCAGAGATTTAACGTTAAAGATTTTAGAAGAATTTGGCGAAGTACTATTCCACGGGGTTGCTATAAAACCGGGTAAGCCTACCTTGGCAGCAACTGTTAAGGGACAAGATGATACATTAATTGTGGGACTCCCGGGTCATCCGGTGTCAGCTTTTGTTGCTTTTCAGGAAATGGTGAAACCTGCTTTAAAAAGACATCTTAAGACAAAAGTCCCTAAAGCTGCGGTATGGGGCGAACTGCAGAAGAATGTACCTTCTCAAGCTGGACGAGAAGAGCATGTGAGAGTTCGATTGGTGGAGGAACAGGGCAAAGTATTCGTTGAGCCTATCTTGGGGAAATCAGGAATGCTCAGCACTCTATCAAGAGCCCACGGTATAATGGTTATTCCTTTGGAAGCTCAAGGCTTGGCAGCGGGTACCCGGGTACCGGTTACTTTGTTTAAGGAGTTGTAGTTTATGCAACGAAAAGTGTATTTGGATAATAAAAGTTATCAAGATGCTCTAGAAGAGTACCTAGATAGGTTAACGGACATTAAAGGGCGGCTAACCATAGGAACTGAACAAGTATCCAGCAGTCAAGCCTTGGGACGGGTTACTGCCCAACCGATACTATCTAGAAATTCTGTGCCTCATTATCATGCTTCTGCAATGGACGGCATAGCGGTTAGGGCAAAGACCACTTATCAGGCGAGAGAAACTAGTCCCGTAGTTTTGACTTTAGGTGACAATGCACAAGAGGTAGATACGGGCGACATATTGCCAGATGGGTATGATGCAGTAATTATGATTGAAGAGGTTCAGTTTATTGATAATGGAGAAGTAGAGATTACTGCTGCAGTATCACCATGGCAGCATGTTAGAGCTCTGGGGGAAGACATGGTAAAAGGGCAGGTAATTGTACCCGTTAACCATACCCTGCAAGCGGTGGACCTAGGAGCTTTATTGGCAGGGGGCGTTTTGGAGGCCCCTGTAAGGCGTAAACCTAAAGTGGCTGTCATGCCAACTGGTACCGAATTGGTTCCACCGGAGGAATTAGCGGAACCTGGTCAGATTACCGAATTTAATGGTACAGTATTAAGAAATTTAATTAACCAATGGGGGGGTAAAGCGGACCTGTTACCCATTACCAAAGATGATTACTCTCAGCTGCGAGATACTTTGAAGCGTGCTACTGAAAATTACGATATAGTAATTATAAATGCCGGTTCTTCTGCCGGACGAGAAGATTATACGGCTAAATTGGTTGCCGAATTAGGCGAAGTATTTACCCATGGAGTTGCAATTAAGCCTGGGAAACCGGTGATTTTAGGGTGTGTAGATAAAACTCCCGTTATCGGGGTCCCCGGATACCCTGTATCTGCGGCCTTAACCACACAATTATTTGTTGAGCCGCTTCTTTGCTCAATGCTAGGTCAAGCATTACCCGAAACACGTGAAGTAGAGGCATCTTTAACACGTGCAATACACTCTCCTCTTGGAATGGAAGAGTATGTACGGGTGCGATTGTCAGAAGTGGGTAATAAGCTGGTTGCTTCACCATTGGTGAGAGGTGCTGGTGTTATAACCAGTTTAGTTAAGGCGGATGGCATTTTAGTTTTAGATCGATTGAGTGAAGGCAGGGTAGCTGGTGAGAAAGTTAACGTAAGATTAATAAAGGATCTCGGACAAATTAAACGGGCTCTCTTAATCAGTGGAAGTCATGATATGAGTTTGGATTTAGTGGATAACTTAATGCGCCTTAATAATCCGGGTTATTCCGTTAGTTCAGCGCATGTAGGAAGCTTGGGCGGTTTATTGGAACTAAGCAAAGGCGAGGCGCATTGTGCAGGCACTCATTTGTTGGATCCCGCCACAGGTGAGTACAATATACCCTATGTAAAAAAGTATTTGGACGGTGCAGTCTTAGTTAATTTGGTATACCGGGAACAGGGGCTAATCGTACAGCCGGGTAACCCCAAGGATATTTGCTCCCTAAAGGACTTAACAAGAGAAGATGTGCTGTTTATTAACAGACAGCGCGGTTCGGGTACAAGGGTGCTTTTAGATTACCAGTTAGAAAAAATGGATATTCAACCAAATAAAATTCGGGGTTATAAAAGAGAAGAGTATTCCCATCTAACAGCGGCTGCAGCAGTAAGAAGTGGAACGGCGGATGTGGCACTAGGAATAAAGGCTGCTGCCAATGCCTTGGACTTGGATTTTGTGCCGGTAGCAAAAGAACGCTATGATTTGTGTATCCCTGATAACTTATTTCAGGGGAGGCTGGTTCAAAAACTGTTATCTATAATAGGCACGGAAGAATTTCGCCATCAGGTGGAATTGTTAGGGGGGTATGACGCATCCCAAAGCGGTAGTATAATATGGGAGTCCGAAAGGGAGGGATAACATGCTTGATAAGTATGGAAGAAGAATAGACTATCTGAGAGTAAGCGTGACGGATCGCTGCAATTTGCGGTGTAATTATTGTATGCCTCCCCAAGGAGTTAAACAATTACTGCGAGAACAGGTTTTAACATTGGAGGAACTAGAGAAACTTATCAGTGCGGCAGTGGCAGCTGGGGTTAAACGGGTCAGACTTACCGGTGGAGAGCCCTTAGTGCGAAAAAATTTAATACATTTGATAAGTTCGATTAACGGTTTGCCTGGTTTAGAAGATATATCTCTGACGACTAATGGTATTTTACTTGCTCCTATAGCAAAGGATTTAAAAGAATCTGGGCTTAATCGAGTAAACATTAGCTTAGATACACTTATGGAGCACAAGTATAAGGAAATTACCAGGGGAGGTTCTTTGGGCCGGGTATTCGCTGGAATAGAGAGTGCCATGAAATTTGATTTGACACCTGTCAAGATAAACGTGGTAGTCCAGCGAAGCTTCAACCTTAATGAAATTATAGATTTTGTAATGTTGACTCAAAACTCTCCCATCCATGTTCGATTTATAGAATTAATGCCAATTGGCTACGGAAGTCAATTGGATAAAGAGTTTGTATCGGCTGAGGAAATGAAGCAGTTGATTAGCGATAGGTTTAATGTGGTGCATGAAAAAGTACCAGGCGGCGGCCCTGCTGATTATTATAAAGTCGAAGGCTACCAAGGAACCATTGGATTTATCAATGCCATCAGTGATCATTTTTGTGGAGATTGTAATAGGCTGCGCCTAAGCGCCGATGGTAAGCTGCGTTTTTGTTTACAACAGGAAAAGTTTATTGATATCAAAAAACCTTTAAGGCAGGGTGCGACTAAAGAGGAATTAGCCCATATCTTTGTCGAGGCTGCTGAAAGAAAACCAAAGAGTTATCTTTATAACGGCTGGAGCAACAGCCAAAATATGAACAGTATAGGGGGTTGAAAAATGGAATTGACCCATTTCGATGCTCAGGGTAGAGCCAGGATGGTTAATGTTGCAGATAAAAACCAGACCAAAAGACTTGCCATCGCCAGGGGGGCCGTTGAAATGAAAGCGGAGACTTTGGATCGAGTACGTAAGGGACAGATGGCCAAAGGTGATGTGTTGGGGGTTGCAAGAGTTGCAGGTATTATGGCAGCTAAAAAGACTGGTGATCTAATTCCCATGTGTCATCCACTATTGTTGGATTCTGTTGAAGTAGATTTTGATATTAATGAACAAGAACTAAAAGTAGAAATAGAGGCGCGGGTAGTAACAACGGGTAAAACCGGTGTGGAAATGGAAGCATTGACAGCCGTGTCTGTGGCAGGCCTGACCATTTATGATATGTGCAAAGCTATTGACAGGGAAATGACCGTTCGGGCCATAAGGTTGGTAGAAAAAAGCGGCGGGAAAAGTGGAAAATTTAGTAGGGAGGGTGAAATGTCTTGGCAAAAGTAGTAGCAGTTTGCACCAGTGAGAAAAAAGGGGAGCGCAAAAAGAATGTTGGCGAGGCAACATTTAAAGAAGTACACGGAATAGTAGGCGATGCTCACGCAGGAGACTGGCATCGACAGGTGAGTTTATTGGCCATTGAAAGTATTGATAAGATGCGGGAGAAAGGGTTGGACGTAGGCCCAGGAGACTTTGCAGAAAACATTACCACAGAGGGGATAGAGGTTGCAACACTGCCTATCGGCACTCGGCTAAAAATTGGGGAATCTATTGGGGAGGTCACTCAGATAGGAAAAGTTTGCCATGACCGGTGCGCAATATATTATCAAGCTGGCGATTGCGTAATGCCCAAAGAAGGAATTTTTATAAAGGTGATTAAAGGCGGTCAAGTTAAAGTTGGAGACTCTTTGGAGATGGTAGAAAATGATTAAAGTAGGTATCATTACTGCAAGCGACAAAGGCTCTCAAGGAAAGCGAGAAGATAAGAGTGCACCTGCGATAAAAGAAATGTTAAAACAAATTGGTGCCCAGGTGGTTGAATATGTCATTATACCTGATGAACAGGAGCAAATTGAAAATACTTTAAAATCGATGAGTGATGATTTAAAACTGGATCTGATTCTTACTACCGGGGGGACGGGTATGAGCCTAAGAGACGTGACCCCTGAGGCAACTTTAAAAGTAGTGGATAGATTAGTGCCGGGGATTCCGGAAGCAATGCGGGCTAAAAGTCTGGAAATAACCAACAGGGCAATGCTCTCAAGGGCTGCTGCCGGGATTCGCAAACAAACTCTTATAATTAATTTGCCGGGAAGCCCGAAAGCGGTGGCTGAGTGTTTGGATGTTATTCTGCCGGCCTTAGAGCACGGAATAGAGATACTGCGTGGAGAGGGAGGCGAGTGTGCTAGATAGCTAGGGCCGAGTAACTTTAAGAGATAATCTGTATTTTCATTATATCTTTTTTAGTGCGTTGACGGAGTAAAAATTTGTTTTTGGTAATTTTTTACGTAGTTGTGTATAAAAGGAGCGGTAATTGGAAATATTTTTTTTGTAATGTACTTTTAGCAAAAACCCGTCTCATAATAAATGATTTACAAGAAAAGCTGATATAAAAAGAAAAAGGAAGAAAATGAGACATATCTTTGCCTAATAGAGTCTAGTTAGCAAATATAGGCATTCTCAGCACTTGCATAGCTAACTTACCTTGACTATTATTATTATTGGGTGTTAGCACTCGCGCTGAGTGAGTGCTAATAATAAATAACAACATTTTACATAATAAAGGAGGGTTTGTTGTATGAACATCAAGCCATTAGGTGACAGAGTAGTAATTAAGTTAGTAGAACGTGAAGAAAAAACTGCTAGTGGAATCGTTTTGCCTGACACTGTCAAGGAGAAGCCTCAAGAGGGCAAGATTGTTGCAGTGGGTAGTGGACGAGTATTGGAAAACGGTGAAAAGGTTGCCGTGGAAGTGAAAGAGGGCGACAGAGTAATTTACTCTAAGTTCGCTGGCTCTGAAGTAAAAGTAGGCGGAGAAGAATATTTAATTTTGGCTGAAAGAGATATCTTGGCTGTAGTTCAGTAACTAAATCATTAAGCTCATAAACAAATCAAGGAGGAATTTAATTGGCTAAACAAATCGTATTCCGCGAAGAAGCACGCCGCGCCTTAGAACAAGGTGTTAACGCTTTAGCAAACGCGGTAAAAGTTACTCTTGGCCCTAAAGGCCGAAACGTCGTATTGGAAAAGAAATTTGGGTCTCCGAGCATAACTAACGATGGTGTTACTATCGCTAGAGAAATCGATTTAGAAGATCCTTTGGAAAATATCGGTGCACAGTTGGTGAAAGAAGTAGCCACCAAGACAAACGATGTGGCTGGTGACGGGACCACAACTGCAACACTTTTGGCTCAGATTTTAATTAACGAAGGTTTAAAGAATGTGGCTGCCGGCGCTAATCCGATGGTTATGAAAAAAGGCATTCAAAAAGCTGTTGAGGCAGCTGTGGAAGAACTTAAGGCTATTAGCAAGCCTATTGAAAGTAAAGAGGCCATTACTCAGGTTGCATCTATTTCTGCTAACGACGAAGAAGTTGGCACACTAATTGCGGATGCAATGGAGAAAGTTGGTAAAGATGGGGTTATTACTGTAGAAGAATCCCAAGGTATTGGCACTACTTTAGATGTTGTAGAAGGTATGCAATTTGATCGTGGTTATATATCACCATATATGGTTACAGATACAGATAAGATGGAAGCTATTTTAGAAGACCCGTATATTTTAATTACCGACAAGAAAATTTCTTCAGTCAATGACATCCTTCCAGTATTGGAAAAAGTTGTTCAAGCTGGCAAATCGTTATTAATTATTGCAGAAGATGTTGACGGCGAAGCTTTGGCCACTATGGTTGTTAACAAATTACGCGGTACTTTCACAGCAGTTTCGGTAAAAGCCCCGGGCTTTGGTGACCGTAGAAAGTCAATGCTGGAGGACATTGCCGTTATAACTGGTGGACAGGTGATTACCGAAGAAGTTGGATTAAAGCTGGAGAACGCTACCATTGACATGTTAGGGCGTACTCGTCAGGTAGTAGTAGGCAAGGAAGAAACTACACTTATTGAAGGTCGCGGTGAATCCGAAGAAATTGAAAAACGTATTGCTCAGATTCGACGTCAGTATGAAGAATCTACTTCTGAATTTGATAAAGAAAAACTGCAAGAGCGTTTGGCTAAGCTTGCCGGCGGTGTAGCAGTAATAGGCGTTGGTGCTGCTACTGAAACGGAGATGAAAGAAAGGAAGCTCCGCATTGAGGACGCTTTAGCGGCTACTCGCGCTGCTGTTGAAGAAGGTATCGTGGCAGGCGGTGGTGCTGCGTTAATAGATGTGTTGGCTGCAGTCGAAAAGGTTCAGTTAGATGGTGACGAAGCTACAGGAGTAAATCTTGTGAAAAAGGCCCTAGAAGGACCGGTTCGCCAAATTGCTACTAATGCAGGATATGAGGGTTCAGTTGTTGTAGAAAAAGTGAAAGAGGCTAAGGTTGGTATCGGTTTTAACGCCTTGACCGGCAAGTATGAGGATATGATCGCTGCTGGTATTGTAGACCCGGCGAAAGTAACTCGTTCAGCTCTGCAGCATGCTGCAAGTATTGCTTCTATGTTATTGACGACAGAGACAATTGTAGCTGACATTCCTGAAGAAAATGATGGCGGTGGCATGGGCGGTGGAATGCCTGGTGGAATGCCACCAATGATGTAATTTTATATAGGTAGTTTAACAGACCTCATCTTATGGGGTCTGTTTTTCACTATCATAAAGTAGAATTTCTAGATAGCAAATATTGAATATGTTCTTGTGGGAATTTTTGAATCTCATTTTGAAATCAGTGTCAAATTGAGATAGTACTGGAATCAGAGGTCACGAGAGATTAATCTCATTTTGCGAACGTGTATACAGGATAAGCTGACGAAACTAGAAGTTGGCTTAGGAAAACACAAAACTTTAATTTAGTTTACCCTTAAGATAAAAATTTAATTTTGTCAGAAAATTATGTCATAAAACCTAGAACCATGGGGATTGTGGCTTTTTTTATTTCTCTTGTTCTTTTTTTGTGGCAAAATAATAGAGTTTATTTTTTTATTGGCACACCCTTTGCATCTGTATATGGATGAACAGTAAATACACTGGGGGGATTTATTTCCTACACATTAAGAGCTAATTAACGATTTACTGAAAATACTTATTATCAGAGGTGAGACACATGTCAAATACTTTACTTCAATTAGGCCCTAGTGAAATCAAAATAAAGAAACATTGGTGTAAGGCTTGCGGTATATGCATTGCGCTCTGCCCTAAAGATGTACTGGAAGCTGATGATAAAGGAAAGGCTGTTGCTGTGGCTCCGGAAAAATGCACAAGATGCGGAATGTGCGAAATGCACTGCCCAGATTTTGCAATTAGTGTGGAGGTGGAACGCTAATGACTGAAGTTAAAGATTTTGGAAGATTGATGCAAGGAAATGAAGCGTGTGCAGAAGGTGCATTAGCTGCCGGTACCAAGTTTTTTGCCGGATACCCCATAACCCCCTCTACCGAAATAGCAGAAATTTTGGCGGAAAAGCTACCCCAGGTGGGTGGAAAGTTTATTCAAATGGAAGATGAAATCGGCGGTATGGCTGCTGTTATTGGTGCTTCCCTAACAGGCTTAAAATCAATAACGGCCACTAGTGGACCTGGTTTTTCACTAAAACAAGAAAATTTGGGTTTTGCAGTTATGGCTGAGGTCCCTTGTGTGGTAGTTAACGTGCAACGAGGTGGCCCAAGTACGGGCGTACCTACTTCTCCGGCTCAAGGAGACGTAATGCAGGCTAGATGGGGAACTCACGGTGACCATCCGATAATAGCGTTGACACCTGTTTCAGTTAAAGAAACCTATGAATTGACTATAAAGGCATTTAATCTCTCTGAAAAGTTTCGTACACCGGTCATCCTGTTGATGGATGAAGTGATTGGACACATGAGAGAGAGGGTTCAACTTCCCAAACAAGGAGAGTTTGAAGTTGTTGAAAGGAAAAAGCCGCAGGTTGGCCCGGAACAATATTATCCATACCGGGATGATGGAACAGGAGTACCTCCCATGGCCAGCTTTGGAGAAGGTTATAGACATCATGTTACCGGTTTGGTACATGATGAGACTGGATTTCCCAGTAATAAACCGGAAATGGTGAAAAAGGTCCTTGATAGGCTGCATAAGAAGATTAGTGACCATTTAGACGAAATTATCATGGCAGAAGAAACAAATCTGGAAGATGCAGAAGTAATGATCTTTGCATACGGAAGCGTGGCAAGGTCAGCTAAGAAGGCAGTAAACATTTTGAGAAAGAATGGTGTGAAGGCAGGGTTATTCAGACCGATTACGATTTGGCCTTTTCCATCAACGAAACTCCAGGAACATTTTAACCGAATTAAAAAGGTAGTTGTTCCAGAAATGAACATGGGACAATTGGTGGGGGAAGTTGAGCGTGCTGCAGCTGGTAAAAGCATAGTCACTCCTTTAAACCGGTATGATGGTGAATTAATTACTCCTGTTGAAATTGTAGAAAAAGTTCAGGAGGTGCTGTAAATGTTTGCTCAAATCGAAGAATATTTCAGACTTGAAAAAATGCCTCATATCTGGTGTCCCGGTTGTGGTCATGGAATTGTTCTCGGTGCAATGGCTAGGGCCATAAAGCAGTTAGGCTACGATCAGGACAAAACAGTAGTAGTATCGGGAATAGGTTGTTCTGCCCGGGCTTCAGGTTACCTAGACTTCAATACATTGCACACAACTCACGGCAGGGCATTGGCTTTCGCCACCGGCATTAAATTGGCAGATCCCGAGTTGAATATTTTTGTTGTAATGGGAGACGGCGATTGCACGGCTATTGGCGGCAACCATTTTATCCATGCTGCACGAAGGAATATAGATTTAAATGCTGTTGTTTTTAACAATAACATCTACGGAATGACCGGCGGACAATATTCACCAACTACGCCTCAAAATAAAAGAGCTACCACAGCACCATACAGAACAATTGAACGCAATTTTGATTTAGCTGAACTAGCAAAATCTGCTGGAGCAACGTTTGTCGGCCGTGGAACAGCATATCACGCTAAAATGTTAACTGATTTAATTGTAAATGGGGCAAAGAATAAAGGGTTTTCAGTAGTAGAGGCCATTAGCCAATGCCCGACATCTTATGGCAGGCGCAATAAAATGGGCGACCCTGTAGACATGATTAAGTGGCAAAAAGAGCAGGCGGTAAATATAAAAGCTGCAGGAAATATGACGCAAGAGCAGCTCGGAGATAAATTCTTAATTGGTGTACTTCATCAAGATGAAGCGCCCGAGTATACGGAAACCTATCAAGAAATTATAGATCGGGCTCAGGGAACTGTTAAAAAATAAGGAGGCTATACACATGGAAAGCATTGCTAGGGAAGTTAGATTAAGTGGTTCTGGAGGTCAAGGATTGATCTTGGCAGGTATTATATTAGCTGAAGCAGCGATTCATGATGGCCTTAACACAGTCCAGACCCAAAGCTATGGGCCCGAGGCACGAGGCGGCGCGAGCAAAGCAGAAGTTATAATTTCAAGTGGTGATATTGATTATCCAAATGTAGCTGAACCGGAAGTAATGCTTGCTATGACACAAGAAGCATGTGATAAGTACGTCGGAACCCTTAGTAATAAAGGTATTTTAATTGTTGATAGTACGTTCGTAACTGAAATTCCGGATACAACTGCAACAGTCTATTCTCTTCCTATTACTAAAATTGCCAAAGAAGAGTTAGGCAGAACATTAGTAGCTAATATTGTGGCACTTGGTGCAGTAACAGGTTTAACAAACGTTGTAACTCATCAAGCTATTGTGGATGCTGTTCTAGCAAGGGTGCCTAAAGGTACTGAAGAATTAAATGAAAAAGCGTTATCATTAGGCTATGAATATGCCAACAATGCTTCAAGGGAATTCGCCAAGGGAAAGATGTTACAGGCTAATTAGGAGTCCAGCAATATGACTCGACAATTTAAATAAATATCTGGGTATGTCTGGGAGGCTTTATTGCCTCCCTTAAGTATTTCCATGATTTACTATAGGGTAATATGAATAATTACATTTTGGATAATTTACTATTGCTAATATTGATTTTTGTGGTAAGATTTTGAGTTGAGGGTAAAACATTAAAAAGTGGGTAGTGTATTACATTTGTTGGTAAAGCACAGACGACTACTTATAACGTATGGGTTGAAAAGTAACGGTTATGGTCCTTTGTACCATACGATGTAGTCAGAAGGGGGATCTTTTAACTTGGCATCCAGGTTGCAACAGGTTAGGGAAAAGGGGCAAAAAGTAGCGGAGGTTATCGCAACTGTATTAAATATGGATGTAGAAATTGTTGACGTGGATTTGGTTCGGGTCGCTGGAACTGGTCAGATTAGAAACGATGTAGGCTCTCGTTTACGACGGGGCTTGGTTAATAAACATGTAATAAAGCATGGTAAGCCGGTTTTTATAAGAGATTCGGGACATCATGATATTTGTGTATCGTGCCCGTTGGAAGGACACTGCTATTACAGGGCTTCTATTGTTTATCCTATTAAGGTAGAACACAACGAAGTTATTGGAGCCATGAGTCTAATTGCCTTTACGGAAGAACAGAAAAAAACACTCAGTGAAAATTCGAATAACCATTTGGAATTCATTGGCCGCATGGCTGAATTAGTTGGCAGTAAAGTGGCGGAACGAGAAATGGTAGCCGAGAAAATTGTCATAGTCAATCAGCTGCAGGCTTTAGTGGACTCCGTCCATGAAGGTGTGGTAGCGTTAAACCAAGAGGGTGTAATTACCCATTTTAATCGATCTGCTGAAAAAATGTTGGGGATTAAGAAAAAGGAGATTATAGGGCAGCATTTTAAACAGATGATGCCTTCAGTTCCATTATTAGAGGTCATGCACCAAGGTAAAGGTTTTAGTGCAAGAGAAGTAACGTTTACCTTTATGAAGAAACAATACCATGTTGTAAGTACAGCAAAACCGATTAAGTCTGAAGATAAAAGAATTGTTGGGGTTGTTGCTACGTTCAGGGACTTCAGTGAAACTCAACAGCTCGCATATCAAATAGTTAATAAACAACAACAAAATATGGGTTTTAACAACATCATAGGTCAGAGCAAGTCTATTCAAAGAACAAAAGAAAAAGCCCAAAAAATTGCAGGCAGTAACTCAACCATATTGATTGTTGGTGAAAGCGGTACAGGAAAAGAACTGTTTGCACGGGCTATACACTCTGCCAGTCCCCATGGTCATAAGCCTTTCGTTGCAATAAACTGCGGCGCCATTCCAGAGCCACTGCTGGAAAGTGAGCTATTTGGTTACGAGGAAGGTGCTTTTACCGGTGCTAAAAAGGGAGGTAAGCCTGGTAAAGTTGAACTGGCCAGTGGAGGGACCCTATTTCTGGATGAAATAGGGAATATGTCTCTCTATCTTCAGGCGAAGTTGTTACGGGTACTGCAAGAAAAACAGATAGAACGTGTTGGCGGAACTGAAGTTATTCCTGTAGATATCCGAATAATTGGGGCAACTAACAACGATTTGCAGGCTATGGTAAGAAATGGCCAATTCCGTGAGGATCTATACTATCGTTTGAGCGTAATCCCGTTGGAAATACCACCCTTGAGAGAGCGAAAAGACGATATAATATTGTTGTTGGACTATTTTTCAAAACGTTACAGCAAGTTGATGGATAAAAAAATTAGAGGTTTAACCCATTCAGCTCAGGGGATATGCTTGAAATATGCTTGGCCGGGAAATGTTCGAGAGTTGGTTAACGCAATTGAATATGCCATAAACATTGAAGACGGGACACACATTACGCCTGAAAGTTTGCCGCCGCGAATCAGGGAAAGCACTAATAAGAGAGAAATGTTTGAAAAAAGCACACCTTCCAATCGAGAGAATAAATTACCTACATTGGCAGAACTGGAACGGGAGGCTATTTTAAGAGCTTTAGAGGAATATGGATGGACTGAAGAAGGAAAGCAACAAGCAGCAGATGCCCTGGGTATTAGCCGCGCAACTATTTACCGTAAGGTTCAAAAATACCATTTGAGTGAAAAGCAAAACGGTTCTCATTAATTTTTTTGTCAATAGCGCTTACTGAAAAGCGCTATTTTTGTTTGCGGAAAAAAGTAACACCATATATTTCCTTCATAAACTTGCCCATGTTTAAATATAATGTGAGGAAACTTCTAGGAAGGGTGAGTTATTTTGGTGATAAGAATTCGTTGGTTTTGGATTGTAATTCCTTTATTAATAATTGCTTTATGCATAGGCGGTTTCTATTACTACACTGAAGAAATAAAGGTAATTCCTGAAGAACTTGTTGGAGAGTCGCTGGAAAAAACCCTCGACAACACCAGCTATCGGTACGAAACTTTAATTACTTTAAAGCTTGATGGAAAAGAAGAACGCTTATTAAGCAACATTAAGGGAGAGAGATCAGCAGATAACTTTCATTTTAAAGGAGAAATGCTTGGCCAAAAAGTAGAGGTTTTTCAGGTGAAAGATAATACTTACTCCTTAGATTTAAAGAGTGGGAAATGGATGATAACTCCAGGAAACGAGCTGTTCCAACCGGAACTATTTATGACAGAGCTAAATCCTCTCTCTAACTTCAGCTTTAGCGAGGTAAACGATATAGTATACCTCGGAAAGGAAAAAATAGGGAATAAAAAATATTACGTTGCAACGTGTAAGCCTATAGTTAAGAATACCTTTATGGAAAAGTATTGGCAGGACTTCAGCTATCGTTTGTGGATTGATAAGCGTAGTCGAAGAATTGTAAAAGCTCAAATTCATGCTAAAAACATAAAGGACCCAAAAGATCTAATGAATATTTCTCTAATACTATATGATTTTAACAAGAAAATAACTATCGAACCTCCTAAAGAAGATTAATGCCATTTATACTAACCAGACAGTTATTTTCGGACAGTAAAACGTTAAATCCCAACATCTGTTGGGGTTTATTTTTGATTTCAGCATGGATGGAAACATTAACCTTTTTAAGATTGAACGCAGGATTAGTTGCCCATTTGTCGAATAGTGGAGGGTAAGTAAATCTAATATTACTGATTATGTAGAGGTGGAGCTAGTGATCAAAGAGTTGGAGCTGGTTTTGGATAATATAGATAAGATTTTAATCGGACACAGACATTCTGCTAAATTGTTATTGGCAGTTTGTTTGGCTAAGGGACATGTTCTGATTGAAGATCAACCTGGTGTTGGGAAGACTATGCTAGTGAAGGGGTTAGCCTCTTCCTTGGATTGTAAGTTTTCCAGAATCCAGTTTAATTCGGATATTCTACCTTCTGATATTGCAGGTTTGGAGATCTACAATCGAGATGGGGAATACAAGTTTATTAAAGGACCGATAATGGCTAATATTGTTCTAGTTGATGAAATTAATCGGGGTAATCCTAGGGCTCAAGCGGGGTTACTGGAGGCAATGGAGGAAAAACAGGTTACGGTAATGGGGAAAAAGTACAAACTACATGAGCCTTTCTGTGTTATGGCTACTCAGAACCCGGAAGAATTAGTCGGGACGTTTCCGTTGTCCGAGGGAATATTGGATAGATTTATGGCGCATTTAAGTTTGGGTTATCCGGGCCCCAAAGAAGAGTTGGAAATGTTAAATCTGAAAGAGACCTGTGATCCCTTGTCGACTTTAGGAACAGTGATAACTCAAGAACAGTTGTTAAAGGGACAAGCTATGGTGAAAGATGTTATGGTGGAAGCTTCGGTCAAACGCTATATCGTTGATGTTGTGCAATATCTACGTTACCGAAAAGAGTTATCAACGGGTTTAAGTCCAAGAGCCACTCTAGACTTATACAACCTCTGTCGTTCGTGGGCATTGCTGCAGAAACGAGATTTTGTGATACCTGATGATGTAAAATATTTAGCATCTAGAACTTTAGGACACCGAATATTTCTCCGGAACGAGGCTAGGTTTCAGGGAACCTTGCCAAGTAACCTTGTTGAAGATGCGCTTAATACAGTATCAGTCCCGGTAGCACGGAGGTAATTGATATGAAACTGCTTATTACTGTACTATGGCTGATAGTGGTTTCTGTCATCTTATTGGCTCTCGGCTGGACAAAACAAGTCATTATTTTTGATATTGCTATTATGCTTTTCTTAATACTGGAGATTTTGGTGCCATTTTTCATTGGCAAGAAAGCTAAACTGTTGTTGAGGCTGGTTCCTGAAGCCACCCGTGAAAGCTGCAGTCATGGAGAAATCGTCGGCGGACGAATTATTGGTCTGATTCCCCATGCATTTAACCATCTACACGACCTGACCACAGTAAAAATCTCTAATAAAAAATATCGATGCTACGATTTTGTATTTTCGGAAAGAGGTTTTTATGACAGACCGTTGTTGTTTCTTTCCTGGGGTGATATATTAGGATTTTTTAGTTGGAAACGAGAAATCAAACTAGAACAGCCTTGTTGGATTTATCCCAGAGATGTTCAGATTAAAGGTTTGCGTCATGGACTTGAAATTGAAGGAGAGCAAGAAAGACTAATTGAAATTGGTGGCTATGGAGATGTTCGGCGAGTCCATTGGCAGGCTACAATGAGGACGGGAATCTTAACAGCGCGTCAGAGCAGTCGAGATCGAAAGCATGGCTATTTGATGGTAATGCTTGATGGTATTAAGGATAATGAAGTAACAGACTATGCCTATTCTTGGTTTAAACATTTAACGGGGACGGGGGCGGTATTAACAGTAGCCGTTGTTGGAAACGAAACCCGGCTGTTGCCCAATATTACTTTAAGCCCCGATACAGAAAAAAGTGTCTTGCAGACATTGGCCATCACCAAGGGACCTCACAGCACTAACTCTATTTACTCGGTGTTAAACAAAATTGATGGAAATAGTAAGGTGCTATTATTAGGTACAGTACCCGCTGAGTTTCGGCGGTATTTCGCGGATTACGAAATACTTAACCGACCTGAGCATTAAGGGGTTAGGAGGATAAAATGAGTAGGAACAAACTACTTATCTGTGTATTATCTGCAATTACGCTGGTATATTTTTTTGCCAGCGTTTTTCAAGCTATATCGGATATTTCTTTACTCCCATTGGCGGCATTGGGGATGGGTTGGTTTATTCTTGCGGTGTTTTCTTTGGAGCGCCGGTTCCCTGCATTTATGGTAGCAACGATACTAAGTGGAATATATTTTACTTATAAGTACCAGATAGGTGATATTTCAGGAAAAGTGGCTGTTGGTTTACTACTAATTTGGGCCATGTCCTACTTATTTGCTGCTCAAACTTATAAGGGTGATCTGTGGGGAGTAACAATGGTAGGAGTAACTGTCTTATTGATTGAGCAGGCGGTCTTTTCAGTAAATTTATGGGCTGAAATCTTTATTTTGATTGTACTGTTGGCCGTGGGTCAGGGCATTATTAAGTGCGCCACTCAGCCCTCCCGCAGCTGGGTCTTTTTGATTTTATTGATGTGTATCCCATTAAGTATTATAGTTTTATTACCCAAAGTGAATGAAGAAGTCCCGCCAATAAATATTAATAAGGTAATGCAATACAGTGGTGATCAGGATATGGAATTTAACCAGGGGCAAAATGCCCCGGAACTTCCTCTATTTGCGGTGACATCCGATCAGTCAAGTTATTGGAGAGGAAAGGCATTTGATTATTATGACGGTAGTCACTGGTTTTCAACCGACCCTATTTATGGTGAAATTGAACCCCAGTATGCAGAAAAACTTCAAGGAAAGACTTTACTTCAATCTGTTACTCTTTATGCCGACGCGAAATTTTTACCAGCAGCTTATCAAGTTACCGAAGTGTCTGATCAAACAGTTCAGATAGATGAAGCATCGTCTTTATTAAAGACTACTGAAGGAAAGTATTCTTATCAAGTGTCATCCATCCTGCCGGATTTTACAAAAGTATTACCATCTTCTAGCGAGGTGAGCGTGGTAGATGGAAAGTATCTACAAATACCCAATGATTTTTCGAAAGATATTACCGATTTGGCTGAAGAGGTTACAGCTGGCGGCACAAATAATTGGGACAAGACATTACTTATTAGAGACTATTTAAGAACTGAGTTTAAATATAATACCGGGGTGCAGTTGGACGAATCTGATATGCTTTCCAAGTTTTTGTTTGATGAAAAAAAGGGCTATTGTGTACACTTCGCTACGGCTATGGTTATGATGGCAAGAAGTGCAGGTATCCCCGCTAGGTGGGTTTTGGGTTTTACACCTGGTACCTATGACAAAGATATGGATGCTTATCTTGTCTACAGCCAAAACGCCCATACTTGGGCTGAAGTATACGTCCCCGGCAACGGCTGGCTGCCGGTTGAAGCCACTCCCGGCTTTGTGCTGCCAAATGTTGGTGAAGCTGAAACGCAGGCTGAGAAAGGCAACTTGTTGGGCACTGTAGCCGCGTTTACACGGTATTATTCTCTATACCTGGTTGTTATTGGTGCAGCCATAGCTCTGCTATTAGTTTTCTTAAACAGGAAAATAAAAAAGAAAGATAAATTGCTAAGTGGTTCTCATTGGTCTGGATTGGGGTTATACGGAGAGGTTCTTAAGTGGTCTGGCAAGCGGGGGGTGGTTCCTGAGAGATACGAGACGCCTAGAGAATTTGCTCAACGGATTGGTAAAGACTTTCCTGAAACGCAAAGCTTACTTCAAGCAATAGTTGAGGGATTTATGTCTTGGCGCTATGGTAAAAAGGAAATTAACCAACAGGAGGCACAAAAACTGACAGATAGATGGAACCAGTGGCGGCATAAATAGGCAAAAAGATAACTATAGGAAGGAGTTTATCCGAAATAAAGAGAACTTATTGATTAAACTTAACAGTCCAGGGAAAACTACCAACGACAAAAAGAGAGAACATAAGGAGGCGAAACAAGTGGAAAATGATGTTAAAGAAATACTAATATCGCAAGATGAAATTATAGCTAAAGTTAAAGAGTTAGGGCAGCAGATTAGTAAAGATTACAGTGAAGACCAAGAGTTAATTGTGGTGGGAATACTAAAAGGGGCTATTATTTTTCTATCTGACTTGGTTAGGGAAATTAATTTACCTATAGCATTAGACTTTATGGCTGTGTCTAGTTATGGTTCCAGTACGGAAAGTTCTGGCGCCGTCCGAATTCTTAAGGACCTGGAGCGAGACGTGGAAAATAAGCACGTTTTAATAGTCGAGGATATTGTGGATACTGGTCTAACACTTAAGTATCTACTGGATAATTTACATGCCCGTAAGCCTGCCAGCGTCAAGACCTGTACTTTGTTGGATAAACCCAGTAGGCGTCTAGTAGATGTAACAGTTAATTATAACGGTTTTTCCATTCCTGATAAATTTGTTGTTGGGTATGGACTGGACTATGGGGAGACCTACCGCAATCTACCTTACATAGCTGTATTAAAACCCGAGACATATCAGTAATGGAGGTATATTAATGAATGAGTTAATAGGACATCATGAACTTGTTATTGTGTTGGATTTTGGCGGACAATATAACCAACTAATAGCGCGGCGTGTGAGGGAAGCAAACGTATATTGTGAAATGTATCCTTTTAATAAGCCGCTGGATGAAATTCTCGCACTGAAGCCCAAAGGGATCATATTTTCAGGCGGGCCTTCAAGTGTTTACAGCAAGGGTGCGCCAAGGATAGACAAGAGAATATACCACGCAGGCATCCCTATCTTGGGTATTTGCTATGGAATGCAATTAATGACTCATGATATGGGAGGCACGGTTGAAAGAGCTAAATCCAGAGAATATGGGAAGGCTCAATTAACGATACTGGCAGAGGACGTACTATTTAACAATCTAGCAGAAAAACAACAGTGCTTAATGAGTCACGGCGATTACATATTAGAGCTTCCACCGGGTTTTCAGGTAACAGCTGAAACAGCTAATACGCCAGTGGCCGCTATTAGTGACGTAAATAGAAAGCTTTATGGTATCCAATTCCATCCCGAAGTTCGGCAAACACCAGAAGGTCAAAAAATGCTTGAAGCATTTCTTTATAATATTTGCGGCTGCGACGGAGAATGGGACATGCAATCCTTTATAGATGATGAAGTGGCGGGAATAAAGCGGGAAGTTGGAGATAAAAAAGTCATTTCAGCCTTGAGCGGCGGAGTAGATTCGGCTGTATCTTCCGCTATAGTAGCGGATGCGATAGGGGATCAACTCACCTGCATTTTCGTAGACCACGGCTTGCTGCGGGCAGGAGAAGCGGAGCAGGTTAAAAAAACATTTTCCGGTAAATTCAACCTAAATCTTATTACCGTAGATGCCAGACAAAGATTCCTAGATAAGCTTAAGGGTGTTGATGACCCGGAAGAAAAACGCAAAATTATTGGACGGGAATTTATTACAGTTTTTGAGGAAGAGGCTGATAAGCTGGGCGCTATAGACTATCTAGTGCAGGGCACTCTCTATTCTGATGTAATTGAAAGCGGCACAGATACGGCATCGACCATTAAGAGCCACCATAATGTGGGCGGTTTACCCGACGTAATGAAATTAAAACTGATAGAACCGCTTCGCAGTTTATTTAAGGATGAGGTAAGAATAGCTGGCAGCGAGTTAGGCCTACCCGATGAAATTGTCTGGAGGCAGCCTTTTCCGGGCCCAGGTTTAGCCATTAGGATACTGGGAGAGGTAACAGAAGAAAAGCTGGAGATATTGCGGATGGCAGACAGAATCATTATTAGAGAGATTAAGGATGCAAATTTATACCGGGAGGTCTGGCAAGCTTTTGCGGTCCTCCCTTCAATGCGGTCAGTAGGCGTTCAGGGAGATGAAAGAACTTATGCCTACACTATTATAATGCGGGCAGTGACCAGCGATGATGCCATGACGGCAGACTGGGCTCGTCTACCATACGATTTACTTGAAAAAATATCCTCCCGCATAGTTAATGAGGTAGACCAAGTTAATCGGGTAGTCTATGACATCACCTCCAAACCGCCAGGGACTATTGAGTGGGAATAAGAAACGCATCCCCGAGAACCTCAGTAAATCAAGGCTCTCGGGGCGTTTTTGTACTAAGTTATAACAGATTGATAACAGTTTTGCTTTTCATGTGCTTTATGTATCCAGTGGCTTAGGATTTACGCCACTTTTTTACTGTCTCTCTCATGTTGCCTTCATCACAAGTTTCTGGCCAGTTTAGTTTCCATTCCATATATTCGGCTTTGCTGATTATCCCATCGGCAAGGTCTTTTTTGCGTTGCTGCCATTCTGCAAGAAATTCATCAAGGAGGTGAGAGTTAAAGTTACGGATTGAATAAGTAATCGGCCGATTCATATGCATCTTTAGGCTGCCTTTATGGACTTATGGCAGAATGATGGTATATTCTATGACGAGTAAATCAGAGAAATATCTACTTATGGCCGTTGCCAATGATGAATTATCACTTGCCGTACATTATAAAAATCTAGCAGTTACTTATGCGCTAAAAGGGAAAATCGAAGAAACAATTGAATACGTTGAGAAAGGGATTCGACAGGATATTGGGGGATATTGAGGAGAAGGAAATAGTTGATGATAAAAGACAAAAAAAGAATACCGAAATGTTTATTGATAAATTATTCAATTCTGAAGAAAAAAAGCTAATCAAAGATAAATACCCAGAAACATATGAGGTACTCAAAAAATCTATAGGTTTTAACGGGCCCGAAACTAAAAAATAGTTGAAGGCACCTAGAGCTACCAGCATAACTGGATTTGGAGTGTTTTATTTGATAATATCATGTATCAGAAAGCTTTACTTGGGCATAATATAGTAGTACAATAAATTGTACAAATAATTGCACTGATAGATTGGAAGGAGTGATATTATGTTGGCTGTAAATTATTCAACGATTCGTAGCAAACTAAAAGATTATTGTGACAAAGCAACTGACGAGAACGAGACGGTTATTGTTACGCGTAAAGATGAAAAAAACGTCGTAATCATGAGTCTTGATAAATACAATGATATAATGAGAGCTGCCCGTAATTCGGAATATCTAGATATGATTGATAGA
>JADQBR010000043.1 GCA_016278515.1 Bacillota bacterium | reverse complement strand
GCTGTGAGTCATTTTTTATCTGTGTTTGGGCACTTAATTATACAACTTATCTTATATAGTACATTTTCCAGTAGTTCCAACATATGACGCTGATCCAATCTTTTTACCTTAACCTGTAGAAGCAGCCCCTGTGCTACCGAGATTCCAAGCCTGCGGTTAAATTCTTGGGCTATCTTTACAAGCTGTTCACCACCTATTTCAACACCATCCTTAAACCTAATCTCTACCAGTTCCGCACTAACTTGCTTAATTCGACTTACACCCAGACTTGTCCCCAAAACTTTCAACCTGGCCAAAGCTAATAGATTCTCTACTTCTTTAGGGAGTTTCCCGAAACGATCTTCTAAAGTTTGGCTGATATTATCTATGGTTTCATCTTCCACCGCGTTAGTCAACCGCCTGTAACAGTCAATTTTTTCAATAGGATCAGAAATGTAGTTGTCTGATACATAAGCATCCACCGACAATTCCAATGAAGGTGGTTCTTCTTCCACGTCTAACTGTTCTCCTTTTAATCGTCGCACGGCGTCCTCTAATAGACGGCAATACAGATCAAAACCTACCGACAACATATGCCCATGTTGTTCCGAGCCTAAAATATTGCCAGCCCCACGAATTTCTAAATCACGCATGGCAATCTTGAATCCGGAACCCAACTCGGTAAACTCCCTAATAGCAGCTAACCTCTTCTCGGCCTCTTGGCTTAACACTTTATCTTTCCGATAAGTCAGATATGCATAAGCCATACGGTTAGTTCGGCCGACCCGGCCTCTTATTTGATATAACTGAGATAACCCCATACGGTCTGCCTCATCGACAATTAACGTATTAGCGTTTTGAATATCTAATCCATTTTCCACTATAGTAGTACAAACCAATACGTTACTCTTACCTTCAATAAAATCCAGCATTACCCGCTCTAACTCGTTTTCCGGCATCTGACCATGCCCCACTTCCAAGATAGCTTCAGGGATTAATTTCTGGATTTGGGCCGCTTTTTTACTTATGCCCTGAACACGATTATAAACATAAAAAACCTGCCCCCCGCGATTAAGCTCACGATAAATGGCATCCTGTACTAACTCCTGACTATGCTCAACCACATAAGTTTGGACTGGATAGCGTTCTTCGGGCGGTGTCTCTATGACACTCATATCTCGCACACCGACCAAAGACATATGAAGGGTCCTTGGAATGGGGGTCGCCGACAAGGTTAAGACGTCTACCTGATGTCTTAATTCCTTCAACTTCTCCTTATGTTTTACACCAAACCGCTGCTCCTCGTCTATTATCAACAAGCCCAAATCCTTAAATTTAATATCTTTAGACAATAAGCGATGAGTACCAATTACTATATCAATAGAACCCTCTTTTATGCCATTAAGAGCTGCCTTTTGATTCGCTTTAGTAATAAAACGGCTCAGTACTGCTATTCTTACGGGAAAATTCGCAAATCTTTCTGTAAACGTCAGCAGGTGTTGTTGCGCAAGAACAGTTGTCGGTACCAAAATTGCTGTCTGTTTTCCCGCTTCACAGGCCTTAAATATTGCACGCATGGCCACTTCAGTCTTTCCATAGCCCACATCACCTATCAATAGTCTGTCCATAGACTTCTGCAATTCCATATCGGCCTTAACTTCTTCGATTGCCCTTAATTGATCCTCTGTTTCCCTGTAAGGAAACTGCGCTTCAAATTCCTTTTGCCATTCGCTATCCGGTGGAAATCCGAAACCTTTTACCGTCTCTCGGGCAGCATAAAGCGATAGCAAATATTTTGCTAATTCTTCTACTGACTGTTTGACTCGGTTTTTTACGCGGTTCCACTCATTACCGCCAAGCTTATTCAGTTTCGGAACATGCCTCTCAGCCCCTACATAAGGCTGAATTAGAGAGACTTGTTCAGTTGGGAGATAAAGTTTATCCTCACCAGCATACTGTATATGCAAATAATCTTTATAAACCCCGCCAACCTCTAACTGTTCAATACCTAAATAACGCCCGAGGCCATGGTTAGCATGAACTAAATACCCGCCTACTTTTAGGTCTCTGAATATATCCAGCTTCTTACCTTTTCGAAATACTTTTTTGGTTGGGCGTCTGTGGCCATAAAGCTCACTGTCAGTCAATACTACTAACTTTTCTTTAAGAGATTGAAACCCTTGCTGCAAACCCGGCCAGGTAATAATAACCGACCCATACCTAAGTTTATCCGGAACGGTTTGGCTGGCGACGGCTTCAATCCCGGCATCCCAAAGATAGCTTTTTAAGCGTTGTGCCCTTTCTTCATCTGCAGTTGCTAACACTATTCTGTTTTTTGTATTTATCCAGCGAGACAGCTCAGATATCAACATATCCATTTTACCCAAAAAAGTCTGTGCAGACCTTATATCAAAATTAACAACCTGCTCAGCTTGAAGTCCAAACGGCAGTCTTTTGGGCAGCAAAGATATGAATATTGTTCCTTGGCATTTCCTCTGAGCCAATTGTTCTAATTCAAGATAGTTATTGTTTTGGGACGGTAGCAAAGCACCCTCCATTAAGAGCTGCGAATAGGTATCCGCTCTTTCTTTTGCTAACCGGTTACTCTCTTCCTCAATTCGCGCCATTTCATCCCAAACTACCGCAGGTGAACCGAAGTAATCTATAATCGTTTCACTTTCGGGATAAAAAAATGAGTGGAATTGTTCCAACCCAACGGCCCATAATTGCCTATCCAGCTTATCTACTGCTGTGCCAACTTTTTCAGACAGCCGATCCAATGCTTTCTTGTTCTTTGAAACTACAAATTTCTTACGAATTTTGTTGAACTCCGCTTCAATAAGAGCCTTACCTCGCAACCGCGCCTCTTCCGTTAGCACCAATTCTTTTGCCGGACCCAGCACAACCTTTTCCACGTGGGTTTCAGACCTTTGAGTCGATACGTCAAAGTTCCTGACAGAATCAATATTTTCGCCAAAGAACTCAACCCGCACTGGTTGTTCGGCTACAGGGTAAATATCTACTATCCCACCCCTAACACTAAACTGCGCTACGTTCTCTACCTTATCCACTCGTTCATAGCCCTGATCCACCAACCACTTGACTAACTCGTCTAGTTCCAGCCGGTCATCCTGTCCAATGGTTTTAATAGCTTGTTGAAAAACCTGTCTAGGGACTAAAGACACAAGAAGTGAGTTTACCGGGGCAACAACGCATTGTAATTGATCGGACACTAGTTCTTTCATAACAGCCAACCGCTGGTTTTGCAGTTCGTTACTATGGGCATAAACTTCATAAGGCATTATTTCCCTAGCAGGAAAATATCCTACATTCAAACTTGGTAAGAGTACCTCTAAGTCACTATACACCTTCTTAGCTTCTTCTCCATTTGCGGTGACTAACATCAGTTTATACCCTTTTTTCAGTAAAGAAGCTGCCAGTAATACTTTGCTCGAACCACCCATTCCATACCCGATTTGTATGTTCTTCCCCTGTTCCAAACCGTTTAACAACAATTGAGTCGGTTCACTCTCGGAAAATATTTTTGTTAAGCCATTAAAATTAATAGTCATAAACGTCGCCTCTTCATGAACTGCTGATATTATGATAAATAGAATAAAATAAACGCAACACTAATTCTAACGATTAAACATTATCTTAGACACTACTAGATAATTCCAAACCATATGAACAATACTTACCAAGAACCAAGAACCCCAGAAGCCAAGCCTATCCATCAACAGCACGGTAATAATTCCAAATATCCAGTGCCCGAAACAAGCAGCAACGGCAGGCATGAAGTCTTGGCCGTTAATTAAATCAGAAAAAGCCTCAATGACACCAAATAAACCGTGCAACGCAATAAGCGGTACTTGAAAAAATACCGCGGTACTAGTTTTAATTAGTTCCTCTACAAAAGGTACTGTAACTATAATAGCCTTATTTCCCAAAAAATTCATTGCCTGTTTGTTGGCCAGCCAAATTAGTGCTGCTGCTATCACAGTATACAATATAATCAAAGGCAATCCCCCTTGGGGAATATTATACTCACCGGTTAAATCGGTTCATTACACTATCAACACTATTGTAACATAAGCTTATGGCTGCCGTTGCGGCTTCTCCAAGTATCTCTTTCATTATATCCCATTCTTCTTCCGAAAAGGTCGCCAACACGTAGTCCACCGGATCAATTACCTCTGAGCGGCCAATGCCTACTTTAACCCGTGCTATAATATCGGTATTTAGAAAATTAATGATAGACTGCATCCCTCGATGGCCGCCGGCACTTCCCTTTGATCTAACCTTCATTTTCCCTAATGGCAAATCCAAATCATCATAAATAACAATGACATCCTTGGCATCTACTTTAAAAAAGCTACATACTTCCGCCACCGCTTGCCCGCTTGCGTTCATGTATGTTTGTGGTTTAAGAAGCATGATGTCTACTCCATCAACCTTTCCTTTCCCGTAAAGACCCTTCCAGCCGCTTCTTGATAAATCTATACTTAATTCATCTATGACTTGATCCAATACCATAAAACCTGCATTGTGACGGGTAGTTTCGTATTTAGCCCCAGGATTGCCTAATCCAACCACCAACTTCATCCTTTTCTCCTCCCAACTTACAATGAACAAAACCTTCTTTTATTAATATATCCTTAGATAGATTATCGTACACTTTGCAAAAAAGGATGTTGCAACATTTACCATAAAAAACCCTCTCCAAATTGGAGAAGGTTTATTAGCATTAATTATTCAGCATCGTCGCCTTCCGGAGAGCCTACAGTGGGAACATCAGCAGCCTCAGCGCCTTCTTCATCTTCAGTTTCCTCTACCTCCATGCGCGGCGCAACTACCATAGCAACCACCGAACCGGCATCAGAAAGAAGTTCTACCCCTTCAGGCGTCTTAATGTCCGCAACAGTACTGTTATCACCAATATTTAACTCACTAATATCAACCTCAAAATACTCCGGTATATCAGTGGGAAGACATTCAACGTCCACTTCTCGAATACCGTATTGTAAAATGCCACCCTCTTTAACCCCGATAGGTTCTCCTGTCAAGTGTATCGGCACAACGGTCTCCAGCTTATCTTTAAGTGAAATCTGGAAAAAGTCAATATGGTAAAGGCCCCCTCGTACCGGATGACGCTGTAATTCCCTAATTACACTTGCGTACTCATTTGTCTCTCCATCACCTGTTACAACCAACTTAATTAAGGCATTGTCTCCATGTTGAGCAAGAAATTTTTCCACCTCTTTTTCAGGTACTTCAATCGGTGTACTTTCAACATCTGCTCCATAAACTATTGAAGGCACATTACCTTCTCTGCGCATTTGACGAGCATACATCTTGCCGGTTCCAGCCCGTACTTTTGCTTCTAGTTTAATTGCTTCCATAACTTTATACACACTCCTTATACTGTATATTTAATTTTTAATAAAAGAATATCCGAACACGCACTAAAAACCACTAGTATCACGTAGTGTCTCCTCATTTTAGCATACTAAACTTATTCTGTGAATAAGTTTAAGTAATAGAACCATTTTAAGATTACAAATACTAACTATACGAGGGGGTTAGAACTATGCTTTCATGCAACCGCTTAATCGGCTTGCCCATTATTGCCTTGAACAATGGCGATAAAATAGGTACAGTAAAAAACCTAATCCTTGATCCTAAAACACTTCAAACCGCTGCTATAGTATTGACCGAACACCGAAATTATTCAAATAATAAAATAATACCCTACCAATATGTAAAAGGGGTGGGTTCCTATGCCCTAACAGTGCATCACGAAAGTAACGTGGCGACTATCAAGGAAATACCCGAGCTGCTGTCCCTCCAACAATATACTAGTACCTACTTTAAATCCAAGCAAGTGGTGAGTGCCGATGGGCTGCTGCTGGGCACCGTAGAGGAACTTTATCTAGAACAAAAAACCGGCAAGCTCACCGCCATGACATTATCCGGCAGTTTACTAAAAAACGTCCTTCATGGCAAATTTGTCCTTCCCATAGAGCAGGTAAAGACTATTGGTAATGCTACTATTATAACAAAAAGCAATGCTGAGGTTCATTTAACTGCCGCTCCCACAAAAGTACACGAAACTTTGAGTAAAGTCAAGTCCAACAGTTCCCAACTTTGGCAGACGTCCAAAAAATGGACCAACAGCTTAGGAAAAACCATTCAAGAAATGACAGCGGATGAGCCTCCTTCAAAGAAAGACCTAGATTAAAAGAGCTTGCTTACTGATAAGTCCTCATGAATCCTAATAATAGCTTCGCCCAACAGTGGAGCGACAGATAAAACTTTTATTTTAGGTATCTTCTTGTCGTCCGGAAGCGGTATTGTGTTTGTCACTACTAGTTCCTCGATTTCCGACGACTCTATTCTCTCAATCGCAGGGCCTGATAGTACCGGATGGGTGCAGCAGGCAAAGATCTGTTTAGCTCCGCGCTCTTTTAGCGCTATTGCAGCGTTGGTTATTGTGCCTGCGGTATCGATAATATCATCGGTCATAATAACATTCTTATCCTTAACATCTCCGATAATATGCATAACTTCAGAAACATTAGGTTCAGGACGCCGCTTATCGATAATGGCTATATCAGCACCTAAGCGCTCAGCTAATCCTCGTGCCCTTGTTACTCCGCCTAGATCTGGCGATACAACCATTAGATCATCCAACCCTTTGTTACTATAATATTCACTTAAGATAGGAACCCCAGGAAGATGATCAACCGGAATGTCAAAGAAACCCTGAATAGCACTGGCATGTAAGTCCATGGTCATCATTCTTCTCACCCCGGCCGCAACCAGTAGATTAGCGACTAACTTTGCCGAAATCGGGTCTCTTGCTCTAGCCTTTCTTTCTTGCCTGGCATAACCGTAGTATGGGGTTACTGCAGTGATTCGTCTGGCAGAAGCACGACGTAAAGCATCAATCATTATGAGAAGTTCCATTAAATTCTCATTAACCGGATTACACGTAGGCTGAATGACAAATGCATCCGCACCTCTAACACTTTCATCAATAGCTATGCTAATTTCGCCGTCGCTAAATCTCTTTACTTGTGAACCACCGATAGGTACCCCTAGGTACTCCCCAATTTCTCTCGCCAACTCCGGGTTAGCATTAGCGGTAAATAATTTAAGCTTTTTGTTGTAAAATGACATTAGCAACCTCCCTGCAACGAATAATGGTAACAGATTAATTTTCGAGCTTTTTCGCGCTATTCCTCTTTCTTTTTGTCATTTTTCGTTTCTTCATTATTTTTTGCCGCCCAACCAGAAATATTCTTCTGGTTTCCTCTAGCCACCGCCAAGTTTTCCGCAGGAACATCTTTAGTAATAGTTGACCCCGCTCCAATAACTGCATTCTCGCCCACGATGACCGGAGCGACTAAGTTTGTATTGCTTCCGATGAAACAGCCATCCTGCAGAATGGTCTTCCATTTATTCTTACCATCATAGTTACAAGTAATTGTGCCTGCACCTACATTTACTTTTTCCCCTATTTGGGTATCACCAATGTAGGTAAGATGCGGTATTTTGCTGCCAGTTCCAACTTCTGATTTCTTGATTTCTACAAAATCACCAATTTTAACGTCGTTGGCTAATTTGGTGCCTGGCCTTAAGTAACTGAATGGCCCTATCAAGCATCTATTACCAATGGAGCTTTCTTTTATTACTGAATTGTTAATAACCACATCATCGCCAACTCCACTGTCGACAATAGTAGTCCCGGGTCCAATCTCACAGCTTGAACCTATTGTTGTATCACCTCTCAAATAAGTATTGGGTAAAACAATTGTATCCGGCCCAATCTTAACGTTATTATCTATAAAAGTATTTTGTGGAGACACCATTGTTACTCCTGACAGCATCAAAGCATTATTAATGCGGTCTCTCAGCAATTGTTCAGCGTCTGCTAATTGAAGTCGGTTATTAATACCCTGCAGTTCCCGATAATCTTTTAGGGTAACACCCATTACAGGAAGATCTTGCTGTTGGTAATAACTAATGACATCAGTCAAATAATATTCCCCTTGAGAGTTTGCCGGGTTTAATTGCGCTAAGGCATCCTTTAAATATTCTTGGTTGAAACAATAACACCCGGTATTTATTTCATCTATCTTCCGTTGCTCCTCTGTAGCATCCTTATCCTCTATAATTTCTACAACATGGCCATATTTATCCCTGATTATTCTCCCATATCCCTTCGGCCTTGGCACCTGGGCCGTCAATACGCTGCATACGGCGTTATTATCTCGATGCTCCTTTATTAACTTCTCCACTGTTTCCGAAGTAATTAAAGGAGTATCTCCACACAGGACTAACAGTGTACCAGCATTGTTATCCCAATATTTCTTTGTTTGCATAACCGCATGGCCCGTACCTAACTGTTCTTCCTGCAAAGCATAAATATATTGTTCACCCAGAGCCTTCTTAACATCTTCCCCTTGATGCCCAATAACGACAATTTGCCTGGTTACACCTGCGCCCGATACCGCATCCAATACGTGCTTTACCATGGTTTTTCCCGCTAAAGCATGCAGTACTTTTGCTTTTGAGGAATTCATTCTGGTTCCTTTGCCTGCTGCCAAAATAATGCCCGTTGTTTGGTTCAACTAAACTCCCCCTCGTCACAATAACTAGATATATTTACATTCTTACGAACTCTATTGTATAGGAAATTTCTATATTAATTCATTCTTGCTGTTTTTTACCAATTAAAGAAATAAAGGAGCACAAGGCTCCTTAGAAAGAAATCATAAATAAATTAACTTGCTAAAGCATCTTCGTACGCTTCCAGCACGGCACCCTGTATTAAATCGCGAGCACTCGAGCATATAGGATGGGCAATATCCCTAAATTCCCCATCAGGGGTCCTTCTACTGGGCATTGCTACGAACAAGCCATTTTGACCATCAATGACCTTTACATCATGAATAACAAATGCCTCATCAAAAGTGACTGATACTATGGCCTTCATGCGCCCTTCTTCGTTAATCTTACGAATTCTTATGTCAGTAATCTGCACATCCCTCACCACCCTTCGTTTTGCTACTTCTTATGTTGTTTAATTTGACTATTCTACCTATTACCATAAAATACCTGCTACCTCATAATTATTTTTGCACAATTTTTCCTGAAAATATACCTTTTATCATAATTTTTTTTGGTTTTAAGTGGAATTTAGCAAAAAAGGTCTACAGGCTAGCTCGGGTGGTGCCTAAAAGGCCCCTAAATCAATTGAGTTAAGTAACCGGATTGCTCCAGGTCATTAATATTTTTGTGGATATGATTAATCTAGTGGAGCAGTGTGCACTACTGATTGTAAGGCCTGAGCCGCCTCATTTACGGCGGTTATTGTGACAGGTAGTATACCGTCCAAACATAAAACACTCCTTTTTAGACTTCAGTTAATGCAAAATAATGAACTTTAGTTTAATGCTTCATACCATTTACCTGGTTCTATTATTACTTTCCTGTTTACAGTATCTACGGAAATCAAATCTAATATAGAGATATAATCCGATATTAATTTTTTCCCAGGTTCACCGGTGGCCACCATAACAGCAGTAGCCAGTACTTCTGTCCGGAACTCCTGCATTAAATCATGTATACCCCGAGCGGTGCCGCCCGCCTTCATAAAATCATCTATAATTATTACTTTGGATTCAGTTGGTAATGCCCTCCTTGCCAAAGACATGGACTGAATTCTTCTGGTTGAACCTGATACATAATTAATGCTTAAAGCTGAACCTTCAGTTACTTTATTATTAGCTCTAATTATTACCAGTGGTACATTAAATGCATTGGCAGTCATCAATGCCAATGGGATTCCCTTTGTCTCTACGGTTACTATGTAGTCCGGCTGTATATCTTTAAAAATTGTAGCCAATAATTTGCCTGCTCTTCCCACCACTTGAGGGTTATAAATTAGATCAGCCATATACAAATACCCCCCGGGTAGAATTCGCTCAGGTTTACTTAACTCATTTATGAGATATTCCATAAATTCTTTTCTCTCTAAAAGGGATAGTTTAGGGGTAAATTTCACCCCGCCGGCGGCACCTGAAACAGTGACAAGCTCACCAAAACCCCAATGATCACTTGTCGCGCGGAGGATATTTAAGTCCTCACTAATTGTAGATTTCGCTACACCAAAAATGTTGGAAAAAAAGTTTAACGCAAATAAACTCCTGGGTTTTTGTGATAAGAGTTGGGTCATCACAACCATTCGTTCACTTCTACGACTTTTATCCACTTGTCCCCCCCCTTTTATACGCAAATAATAATCATTATCCGAATATTATTCGCTCTATATTAAATAATATTCACTTCTGCGCATATTCCCGTTTCCCTGCAGAAGGTTGAAAAACTATTTACTTGTACCATACATAATAAGAATTACTCCAGTGATAATTACTAGCAGTTTACTGATGGATACCTTCCCAGCCATATCAGCAATCCCCAAAACACTAACAGTAATTAATATGAATGGTCCCATTAATCCAAGAAGCCCATTTATTCTTAACGCTTGGGCCACCGTATTATACCTTAGCATTAATAGGCCGGCGGCCAGCATTAATCCAGCATATACCAAACGTATTGCAGCCATAATAAATACTGTTTTATCAACGGACACTTCTTTCACCTCTTCATAATAAATTGTAGAAACAACCTATGACATTAATAAAACTTGGCTTTCCCCAAGTAGACGCCGGCAGCGTGAGACTTGGTGTTTTAACACCTTAGTCGAGCGGATGTGCCCTTTACGGGTGCAGCGTAAGACTTCGCATTAGCACCTTAGTCGAACGGATGTGCCCTTTACGGGTAAGAAAGCCTTAGTTGCATTTATGCTAATAAGAAAGTTATACTTTCTGACAGTATAAAAAGATACTCCTGACCGTGCTGGTTAGGAGTATCGTTTTTAAGTTTAGCAATTCAAGTGCTGCTTTACCAGTTCCAAATCACTTGGTTTATCAACGTCGATACCGACCTCAGGGTAAGGACAAGTAACAGTAAACCCTTTTAGCCCAAGGAGAGAGGATACCCTCTTTTCAGCTTCATTAATAGTCAATGTTTTTAATAGAAACTTAATTACAAAACCAAATCCGATTAGTTTGCACAAGTCAAAAGGTTTTTTTCGTAATCGAACAATCTCCTCTACTTTGTCCGCACAAAGAGGCACCACTTTAGGATTAACGAAGAAAATATTGCCACCGGTAAAAACCCCATCTTTAAACTTTACATATGTTCTAACTGATCCAGGATATTTTTTCTCCTGTGATTGCTGCGTAATAATGGGATAAAACAAATCCCCCTGACGCCCTTGGCATTGATCAATAAAGTGGTCAACCGCTTCCGCAGTTAGCAGCGGAATATCATCTGTAACAACCAATACCATCTGAGATTTATCCACATATTCCAGCCCATTTATCGAGCTTTTTACAGACGTATCTCCGGCAGGCGCATACTTAACATCCGGCCAACGCTCAGCTATTTGCCGAGCATCAGGTAATCCCACCAGTACTATGTTGTCAATATTCTCTGATTGAGTAAGAGCTTCTAAAACCCATTCCACCATTAACTTATTATGTATTTCTATCATGCCTTCCCCAGAAGCATTACTGGTTTGACTTAACCCCCCGGTGTTGGTACTCCCCGAGAGAACGATAGCACTCACCATCCTTACTCCCCCTCTTACTGCCCTGCAAGTCCTTGCTTCTCCATCGCTTCTAACATGCTATTCTCTGCATTTTCGATATGTTCCAATGCTAGATCATGAGCAAGTTGAACATTCCTCTCGGAGATAGCTTCAACAATCTTTTTATGTTCTTTTAACGTATCTTTCAATCTACCAGGTGACGCCAGAGAGATCTTACGAGCCCTTTGGATCTGTTCACGCAAGTTGCTTATAATCTGCACCAATCTGTTATTACGGCTTGCCTTATAAAGACAATCGTGAAAATCCGTGTCAACTCTAATAACTTTGTCAACATCTCCTGTCTTGGTACATTCTGCAACTATTACCAATAGGCGTTCCAATTCTTCCAGCTCTTCTTCAGTAATACGCTCAGCTGCCAAACCAGATGCAACAGACTCTAGGGCCGCACGTATCTCGAATACTTCCGTGATATCCCTGGTAGAAATGCCAGCCACATACGCACCCTTTCTAGGCACCATCACAACAAAGCCTTCTAACTCCAGTTTACGGATGGCTTCTCTCACCGGCGTTCTGCTCACTCCCATTTCTTCCGCCAGCTGAACTTCCATCAAGCGTTCTGCAGGCTTCAATTGCCCTTTTATTATTGCTTCCCTCATAGTCTCAAAAACAATCTCCCTCAACGGTTTATAATTTTCTAATTTAACCGGTGAAAGCTCATATTGGCTCATGGTGCACTCTCCTCTCAAATAGTTTCTGTTACGGTTATAAACGGATACCTTCCTTCCATCCGGGCGGCTATAGTCATGGCATGATCTTTGTCTTTAGCTATTCCCAGTACTGTGGGGCCGCTGCCGCACATTAATGCTTTTAACGCCCCGGACCCAAGCAATTCCTCCTCTAACTGTTTCACTTTGGGAAACATACTAACCGTACTATCTTCTAAGACATTGACCATATTCTCTACCATATTAATTACATCATTATCCCCCATAGCAGCTAACAATTTAGATATATTTGGCCTTTTAGTCACCTCTATTGTATCAAATTTTTTGTAAACCTGAACAGTAGGAACCGCAAACCCAGGGTTAACCAGAACCAGCCATAGTTTTGGCAAAGGAGGGAGTAAAGTAATATTCTCCCCTCTCCCCTGGGCTAAACAAGTACCACCCACCAAGCAAAAGGGTATATCCGAGCCCAGTTTCCCTCCGAGAGCTGCTAAATAGCTTATGGGATAATGCAGCTGCCATATTTGATTTAAGGCTATAAGTGCTGCTGCAGCATCAGTGCTCCCACCGGCTAAACCAGCTGCAACAGGAATATTTTTTTCAATAAAAATGTAAGCCCCTAACTTAGTACCGCTTTCTTTCTGTAATAGCTTTGCTGCGCGATAAACTAAGTTGCTCTCGTCCAAAGGTATCTCTTTGCTGTTGCTTTCAATAATAAGTTCGTCTTGTCCCGAAACCTGCAACCTATCAGATAATGCAATGGTTTGCATTACCATTGCTACTTCATGGTATCCATCATCTCTTACATCCAGTACATCGATTGCTAGATTGATTTTTGCACGTGCAGGAATTGATATCTGCTGCAAAATTAATACTACCACCTTTTTTCTTTACTAATTAGTTATGTCAATGCAAAAATCCTTTTTTTCTTCTTAATCCCTATCGGCGCACTAAAAATATATCTTTTATTTAAATATTGCCCTAAATACCATTCACTTATCCAGGGAATACCTCCAGAAGAAAAATTAGGGTTTATCACTCTGGATAAAACCTAAAAGATAATGACCGATTAATAATCAAGATCTCTTATCTTTACCAAAATCATAATCCCTGCATATTATATATTGATTATTTAAGGAGAGGTGACATTTCTATGGCAAAAATTATGATCAACCTATCGTTAAGGCGGCTCTATTTCTATAAGACCAACAACTTGGTCAAAAGTTACCCCATAGCTATTGGTAAACCGGCCACCCCTACACCCACCGGACACTGGAAAATTATAGCCAAGATGAAACATCCCGGGGGAATTCTGGGTAGTCGTTGGCTGGGATTGGATATACCAAACGGCCCTTATGGGATACATGGGACTCCTCACCCCTGGACCATAGGTAAGTCAATTTCACACGGTTGCGTTCGTATGTATAACCAAGAAGTGGAAGAACTTTTTCCCCAAGTGAATGTAGGAAATTCTGTAATAATTCTATCCTCCTGGCAAAACGGCGAGGAAACACCACCTCACGCAGAGCCCGATCCCGGTCAGCCGTCGGTTAACCCGGGTAACAGCAGCACTAAAACCTACATAGTGCAAAGTGGAGACACTTTATGGGCTATTGCCAAAAGGTATAATGTAAGTTTGGATGAACTAATTAGAATTAACCATATTTCCAATCCAGATATACTAAAGGTAGGTCAAAAACTTATCATACCTTAAGATCTTTTCAGTCAGGCCACTGGTTGTTAATCATTCTCCCCTAGTTTTTCTAAGGCACCCTACAGTGCGGACGAAGTCGACCAATACTAATAATTAGATATGTAAAAGCGGCACAAGGCCGCTTTTACATATCTTTTGGGTAAAGGTCCAAACGTATTACTAATATATTAATAAGATCCCTTTTATCAAGCGGGTCTGTTTGATAATGTTCTACGGTAATACCTACACAAATATCCGATCCTTCTAAAGGGCCTCCGGGCCATTTTATTAATGCATCAAAGGGCACATGAAAAACAGCCCCATGAACTTGCTGATCCATCACATCGGCTACGTATTTTAGTACAATTTGGGCTTTGCCTGTAATTACTACTTTGCTTAGAGGCTGCCCCTGTACATGAAGAGGCGTATTGATTACTGCAATTTTTGTAATTTCTAAACTTATAGACGAATTTATTACATGCTCCAACGGTGGTTTTTTTTGAGGTATAGTGAGGATTTTGGTAATAGCAACTTGCTTGGAAGCACCCGGAAGACAATTCGGAGGTATATTTTGAGTTTTCATGTTCAATCCTCCTTCAATTAGCATTGGGGCTTACGACTCAGCCACAGCAGTAGCACCGCCACTTGGTGAATAGTTCTAGAATCTATCTGATCCAATTGAAAGTGCTCGGTACAAACGTAGAGATCAAACTTACTTAAATCACAATCTTGATGCGGTATCGGGCGTTCGCACCTTTCACTTATTACTAACCCTCTAAAAGGAAGGTCGCAGTGCAAAAAATGCACATTCTGTTCCGGAACAGCTGCTGAATACTCTATACCTACACGAATGTTCCCTTTCACCAATAATTTGCAACCGGGCCCTTTACCACATCCAACTGATACCTTTATGGGTTTTACACTATTTATGATGATGTTATGCTGTGCGCTAATTATCTTTTCTTTGGGAGGCTTGTAATCCGGTATCTTAATATCATCATTGATAATTACTTGGGCTTGGTAAGCCACATTGGAGAAATCAGTTGGGCAGTTTTCTATAGTTTCATGAAAGACATCTAGGTCCAGATGGCTCACTTTCCTTCCCCCTTTGCTGTTTATGAATGCAAGGCTTCGGTTCCAGCCAGACCATTAATACGATTTCTGTTTCAATAGTACGTTGGTCCACCTGACAGACTTCTTTATCTTCTATACAAACATGAACCTGATATTTTGCAAGTGAAAATTCAGCCGGGAACAGTTGCCCTCTACAATCACGATGCCACAGAATAATCGCAAGAAATGGCAGTTTAGATTCAAAATAATGCACCTTCTGATCATCTGATGTTGATATATAAGCGATACCTAATGTGAAAATGCCTGCTACCAGCACTTTTTTCCCTTCATGTACCTGGCTTCCGCACTCAACTTCTTGGGATTCTACTGTGATTGCTTTCTTAAAATCGATGTCATGGGTTATACTTGTAATTTTCTCCA
This sequence comes from Bacillota bacterium, assembly GCA_016278515.1. Lineage (GTDB taxonomy): Bacteria > Bacillota > JADQBR01 > JADQBR01 > JADQBR01 > JADQBR01. Next base: position 15,023 of record JADQBR010000043.1, on the reverse strand, counting down.
TATCCGGTTTTGCTTCAGGTATCGTGCAACAGCCGTCTAGTAAAATCTGTGTATAGTGTGCCACCTTCCCATGATGGTTAGGACAGCATTCATCTCCAAGTTTTTTTGTGTTTGTGCAGAAAAGTATCTCCGGCATAGCATTCTTCCCTCCTTAGCCAAGTCAATATCGTTTATCTTAAAGGCCAGGGTTAGGAATATTCCTAAACCCTGGCAAATTATATTTGGTTACTAAAATTTAAACTTCTCTAACTCCAATAAATAACACAATATCCTTTTTAATGGTCCGCGGGCCCAGCTGATGAAACTGTTGATGCTCAATAATTATTACTATTTCTACTTCAGCGTCAAGCGGCAAATCAGGAAAGAGGATTAAACCGTTAAATGGGACAATAAAATGAGCAAAATGTTCTGCCTGCGGGCCACCCACTGCTACATAGGTAACGCCAATTTCTAAAAATCCGCTAACCGTTACTTTGGTTCCGTCAATAGTATGGAACAGGTCAACGTCCCTGACGTCATAGGTTACTTCTACTGGTTCCAGTATACGTTCCATATCCGGCTTTGGTTCCGGTATTTCCAGATCTCCGTCAACCAGCACCTGCGTAAAATGTTCCGGCAGGTTATTTACAATATAGGTATTAGTATCTTCATCAGTTAACCCGGCACAATCATAGGCAATAGCAGTCACTTCATGTTCTCCTTCAGGGAATAGTGTAGTATCCCATTCGTAAATAAAATCTACGTTGGTAGCATTATTTCCAGGTTCCGTCGCAACTAATTGGCCGTCAATATACAGCTCTACTTTTTCTAAACATTCATTATCTTGAGCGGAGATTACCAAGTCAACGGTGCCGAACACCTCTGAACCATCGGGCGGTGACACAATCTCAACCGTTGGCGGTGTATTATCAACTGTAACATTAATAGTGTCGCTGGCTGTATTATTACAATCATCGCTTGCCGTAACAGTTAAGACATAATCCCCATCCATCACCATGGTGGTATCCCAAGTAGTACTGTAGGTGCTGTCATCGGGGAAACCGGGACCGATCGTATTGCCGTCATACTGGAAAGTAACGCTAGTAACAGCCACATTATCGGTAGCGGTTGCACTGAGCAGCACGTTGCCGGTCAAGAAACTATTGTTAAGCGGTGTTTCCCAGTTTACATCAGGCGGCTCATTATCAACAACAAACGGGACAGAAGTGTCTTCAGCCGTGGATATCCCGTCGGACGCAATTACTTTTAATACATAGCTGCCGCTGTCCAATGCCGCTGTATTCCATGGATAAGAGCAGGGACATGGGCCCGGCAACCCTGTAGCAATAGTAAAGAAAGGTCCCCCATTCTTAGAATACTGCAAAGTAAATGTTAATACAGCGTTGGGGTTTTCATCTGTTGCATCCCAGGTAATATCAGTTCCCGGCGGGCATACCGGATCAGGCGGCGGAGTCAAGAGCGTTACCTCCGGCGCTAAGTTTACGCTAACATCTATTAACTGCTGTGAAGTATTCAGACACTGATCGCTGGCAGTTACCCTCAGCGTATAGTCACCTTGATCCAGGCCGGCTATCTCCCAGTTTGTTTCATATATATTTCCACCGATCGGCAGTCCATTGCCAATTGGATTGAAAGGACCCCCATTGAAGGAATACTCAAATGTTACACTGGTCACCCCCACATTATCTGTAGCTGAAGCCTGCAGGATTACCGGAGTCGATGTTAACAACTGTCCGTTAGTGGGTGATACCCAGCTTACCGTGGGCGACGAATTATCAACAGTAAATACCCCCGAAAGAGCCTCGCTGGAAAGCTCACCGTCCGAAGCCACAACTTTCACAACATAGTTGCTGCCACTTGGCAGACCCGTAGCGTCCCAGAAGAAGGAAGCGGCTGGCGAATCAAGCAGTGGGTCGGGTACCGTATTAATTTTAGTAAACGGCCCCCCCGGTCCGTTGGACGAAAAAAACAAAGTTATTGCCAGCGGCGTGTCACCGTCAGGATCAGTGGCAGTCCATTGAATATCCACGCCGGTACAAGACAGGTCGCCCTGCACTGGATTATCCACAGTAACTGTCGGCGGACGGTTTACTACATTGACAGTAGCCCGAGCATCTATACTAAAATTTGTTGTACCGTCTGTACCCTGTAAATTAACTAAATTAATATAAGTTGCTGTAATCGCCGGCGGTGCAAAGGCACCAAGAGTTAAGGTAAAGCTTCCTCCAGGTAGCAGCGGGTCGAGCATTGGCGGACAACTTGCCGGACACCGCCAGACAATGGTGGTAGTCGTATCGGGATTTACCGTTACGGAAAAGGGTGTCGTCGTTGTTCCAGAGTCATATACCCACCCTGCTGGTAGAGTATCGGTAATTTCAAATATTGGCGGTCCCAGAGCACTATCGATAGGCAGAGTACCATCATTTCTGACATTGATGTTCCAGGTAGCCAAGCCATTAGGAGTTACGGATTGGTTAAGCGGTGTTTTCAACATGTTTGGCGCTGCACCAGGAAGAGCAGTGATAGCCGTACAGGTATCTATAGAACCAGCTTGATTATAAGCATCGTTCCAAGAACCTTGATAAGTTACAGCCTGGTTTTTGCCACTAGGGATAGTCCCACCAACTAGGGTAGGGTCAATAACTGCCGGAATCGTCGCTACAGTTCCCGGTCCGCCCGGTAACGTCCCCGCATTCCAGGTAAGCACCCATTGGCCGCCCATCATTACTTCACTGTCGGGCAAAGGGACGGCCGTACCCGGTGTATAGTTGACAAAAGGTGCCAATGTTACTACAAATGGTGAAGTGTATATTGCAGGAGCGCCACCGGTATTTACCAAGGTAAAGGTTACCGGAGTTATTGCAGTCGATGATACATTTTGCGGCAAAACAATCATTTCAAAGTATGGTTTGCCTACTGAAGCAAAAACAGTGTTTAATACAAATCTCTGGTAAACTGAATCAGTAACAGTGGAGTAACTTTCGCTGGCAGGAATTTTTTCAGTATCTTTATATTCGTGACCACCTTCAAAGACTACCACTCCGGCGCCAGTTCCTCTGAAAGAACCGCCGGCCATAAAATCATACTGATCAGAATTGTCTAGGAAATGAGCCAGCTGATAGACAGACGGAAAATAAGTCACATCCGTGTGCAGCCAGGTCTGTTCCGAACCTCCGGGCAGGTCCTGTACTGCCGCAGGGGCTCTGGGTACTGCCTGGGCTGAGGGATAATCTGCCAGGTCCACCGTAAAGGTGCTGGCATCACCCTTATTGTCACCATAACCAGTTTGGCTTTTGGGGTTTAACATGGGCCCGGCATCAAAATTATTTAACGCCGACATGGAGTGACAGGTGGCATGGAGAAATCCGCCTGTTTCTAGAAATTCAACCAAATCAGCAGCCGCGGGTGTACCCTGCCATGCTCCATCACTTGTATGTGGAGAAAGAAAGACATCATAAGCGCGTTTCAGGCATATCTCTTGGGGTGGCGGTACCTGGGAGCGGTCAATACCGAAAAGTATACCATTATCAATTTCATCTTCTGTTAACACCCCTGGTGAATCATCTTTATCCCAAGTAAGCCCTCTAGAATCTGGAACTTTGGATGTATTCAAATACTTAATCATAATATTTGCGTTTGTATCTTCCATGGCAATGCGCGGTGCTCGGCTTAATGTATAGGCAATATCCGCATTAAAACCGGCAGTGGCCACATGTACCACAGGCAGCAGTCCTTGAGCGAATTGCGCCTGGTTGGCTGCTTGATAGGCATCAATAATTGCCCCCGCTACCGCCGCATTTGCTGCAGGGACGATAAATGGGCCGCCGGCATAGCTTTTGCTGGTAGGTATCTCTGCCGGGTTTGTATAATCTCTAGTCGTAGCCGAAAAATCATTATCACCATAGGCTTTGTTATCTTTAATAGCCCATTTGACTGGGACGCCATTATCCAGCAGCCGGTAAACCAAACCATAGGCCAAAAACATGCCTTTATCCTGGTACGTTACATCCATTGGGATAATCAGCGAGCCGGCAACCAGTGCTTCTATAGCCATAATTCAACCTCCTTTCATTAGTCATCCGGGGTAATATTAAGCTGAATGACGATTACTTTTGATAAATGTCTTTCATCAACCATGTGAATCTGCACATGTTCTTCCAATATTTCCACACAAATGGGCGAACCGGGAGCAGGCCCGCCGGGCCACTCTATCAAATCATGAAACGGCACGTCAAAATGAGCGCCATGTACCTGCTGGTCCGGGACCAGCGCTACATACTTAATGGCAACTTTGGCCACCCCATCTATCAGCACTTTTCGTATGGGCAGCGGAGGGGTGTCATCAGTGGTCAACTTGGTTTCAATAACTTCCGCTTTAATAATCTCATACTCAATCTTATAGCCCAGCAGCCGCTCCATGGGTGGTTTTTGCTCGGGAATTGTCAGGTTGCCGTTAATGGCGATCTCGCTAAATATTTCTTCCGCCCCGGCCATCGTTCTTAAAAGAGCCACATGTATCCCTCCTTAGTTGTCAATTCGCTGCAGCCAAATAAGCAGCACTATTTCTTTGGCAATTGTTCGCTCATCGACCTGCATTACCTCTTCGTGTTCCACGCAGGCATGAGCAATGTATTCGTCTAGATTAAAATCTAAATCCAATAAAGAACCATCATCATTTTTAATCAGCACTTGAAAGGGAATATCCCAATGGGCAAAATGTACTTTCTGATCTGGCACATCAGCAATATACTCAATACCCAGCATTACTTTTCCTACCACAAGAACCTTCTTACCCGGCGGACGCTTAACTGTAATGGTGGTAAACTTGGTGATGTCAATCTCATGCCGCACATTAAATATTTCTTCTTTAGGTGGCTTATTTAATGGTATCTCCAACAGACCGTTTAAGGCCACCTGCACATGATAACTAACCACGTCTCCTGGTCCCGGGCACATTTCGTCGCCTACGTTACTCTCAAAGCACTGCTTAGGCACAAGCTCAACTCCTTTCCTGATAAGCTGTTTTTTAAAAAAGGGGCCCTTCAAGGCCCCTTTAAGTTGATGTTCAAAAAGTCCACCAGCAGGCATAGAAGACTTACCAACTTGTTGGCCTAGTCGCCCTTAATGCACTTGGGTGAAAGCCTTCCCGCCTTGAACTTCTTGCTCCTGCTGCAATATGCTTTTTCGAACTCGCCCTTTAAGGCTATCTATAAACATCCAAGCGAATAAGAATTGCTTTAAAAATGCGCCGTCCGTCCTCCATCTTAAATACCGCTTTTTCTACCACCGGGACAACGGTAATGGGCGTACCCTGAGGCGGCCCGTCGGGCCATTCTATTAACGTACAGAATTGGGCCTCAAAGTGTGCCGCATGAACTTTTTGGTCCGGCACTAGTGCAGAATATTTTACTTTAATTTTTACCTTACCGACAAAGACGATCTTTTGTAAGTCCACTACACCGGCTGCCGTTGTTACCTGAATGGGCGTATCAATAACTTCGGCTTTTTCCACTTCTACATCCACTAAGGTATCAATGATACATTCCATTGGTGGTTTTTGCAGCGGAACTATTAATTTATGATCAACGGCTACCTCTTTAAAAATACCCGTAAATTCTGGCATGCGTTTCCCTCCTTAAAAAAGATTTATCGATCATTTATGGGGTTGGCTCCAACCAAAGGAGCAGTACCAATACAGCCTTAATGATTCTGTGACTTAGTTGATGATACTGTTCATGTTCTAAACAAACATTAACTTGGTAGTCATCGATATCAAAAGCCGGGTCATCTATTAATCCCCTATTAGTGGCAGGATCACAAGGCCTTTCCCCAATTACACCCTGGAAAGGAATGTCGAAGTGAGCAAAGTGTACTTGCTGATCCGGAACCAAAGCAGAGTACTCAATGCCTAATTTTATAGTACCGGTTACAGCCACCTTATAACGGATAATGCCATCACCTAGATCCACAGTGATTTGCTGGATATCAGTAACTACAATGTTCATGATTACATTTGTGATTTCTTCCTTATCCGGTTTCTGCTGAGGGATTTCAAGTTCTTCACAGACAATTATTTCTGTGAAATAAAGTAAATCAGCATCTAGAGAAGGGTCAGGGGGACATTTTTCTACTGCCAGGCTAACGGCATCATTTAAGCAGTCCATAATTTAACCTCCTTTAATGAAATATTTTTAAAGAATTAAGAAGCATCTTCCAACCAAACCATCAGCAGCACTTCGACAAGAACATGCCGCTCATCTATTAGCGTGACTATCTGCTTTTCCACACAAACGTGCACTACATAGTTTTCCGGTATTGTCCCTTGTGGAAAAGGATTTCCACAGTCGTCAACCAAAATAGTCTGGAAAGGCAGTTGGAATTTCACGAAGTGGACGGTTTGTTCCGGAACGTCAGCCGTATACTGCACTAACTTGTAAACATTTCCAGCTACGAAGACTTTCTCCCACGCATTTCCATCAGGGTCAGTAAATTGAATAAGTTCAACGTCTTTTAAGTCAATATTATGCGTTATAGTTACAAGCTGTTCTGCATCAGGTTTCTGCACCGGGATTTCAAAGATATCTGAAACAAAAATTTGCGTAAAAGCAAATGCTTCTCTCCCGGGAGCAGGACAAATTTCAACAACGCCGGTATTCTCAAATGGCATACATTAAACCCCCTTTAAATTAAAATATTTTAGTTAAAATTTAAGCTGGCTGTCAAAGCCCCACAAATATGCCCCCTTTTGCTTTGTGATTCACTGAATGTCATAGACATGCAATGTCCTAGTAATAAGTTATGCTGTTTAGATCGAAAGTGTTCAGTATCAAACTGAAGCCAAGAAACGCCCTAATTCCAATAATTAGAGCGCCATCCTTGATTTTACAAAAAATGTTATTATTTTATACTTTTTATCCTAATCTGTTTCTTGCGGTGGGTAAGGAGGCCAATCTTTCAGTTCCGGTGGACATCCTTCTTCACAATCAGGCGGGAATGAGAAACCGTATGTCGGGACTAGCAACTGTACTTCTGCAAACAACTTATATACTAGAATTAGGTTAATACAACAGTGTATTTCCGGGTGGGAATCACAATGGTTTTTTTCAATAAAACACAGCAAGCATTTGTTGACCCATAAGTTTACTTCGCCTTGAAACATCGGATGCGTACCCGCCCGAGACATGATAACTGTTTTGCTATAAGGGGCCTTTATCCTGAGGCAGCCTTGTTTGGATACTCCATTATCAAATTCCAGCAGCACATCAATCACTATATCCTCTTTCAAATTAAAACTAATACGTCCGTTACCCATTTCACAGCAGCTGTCCTGCTGCTGTGATTGATGAGGACGACTTTCCTGGCAGGGACTTTCAAGGCAGGGATCATGCCATTCATTTTTATTATCGGCCTTATCAACCTCACAAGCACAGGCGCCAAAACTTAGATACTGCGGCATTATTTCGCAGTTCACAATTCCGCTTGCTCCCGGGGGTGGAGATAGCAGTGTCTTAAAGTCGCATACTTTTCTACGGGGGTCCCATTCATAAACCTTCAACTCAAGAACTTCCGTTTGCTTACATTCCTGATACACTTTATCAGCCTTTATGCAAACAATCTCTGTAGGTGGAGGACAAGGGACTTCGGCACACGGGCCAGGCGTAATAGCTTCATTTAAAAATTTTAGGTCACTTTCGTTTGACATCTTTTATCCCCCTTGACACCTTTTTGAGTAACACAAATACTTGCACTATAATATATGGCCTTCATTTAAAAAGGTGACAATAAAAAAACGGTTATATCATAAAAACCGCATAGTACACTTATCATCCTAATTAAATTTTAATGAGATAATGTTAACAAGTAACACCTAGCTACCCCCTCCACTTATCAAGAGTCCTATATTATTGTTCATGTTGCTAAAAATAGTTGTTAAGTCTTTCAAGTAACCTTCGTTCAGCCTATGATCGGGACAATAATTCTTTAGAAAGACTTCAGCCTCTTGCAGAAGCACCTCGACTGTCGCTCCAATTTCTTCAATCATACTGGGAATATATTTTTTTACCTCCATGTCAGCTACGGAAGTCTTGATACGAATATTAGGCGGCAGGCAGATTTTTTTCTTAGAATGTAGTTTTAAATCAGTGGCAAGCACATTCATATATGTGGTAAACATTTCTTGAGCCAATCCCAACTCAGCACTATTAACACTATCCATTTCAAAAAATTCTACGTAAGAGTCAAAAACTTCTTCAATATCCGATGTGGAATCAAACAACTTTCTAAAAAATTTTCTCAGAAAACCCGACCTGCCTCGTGGGCCAACTATCGCCATCAGAATCTTCTCTACAAATAATGATATATCAACCTCACCTAGGGCAATCAGTCTTCGTATTCCCCCTTGACTGGTCCCCCAAAAAACTTTGTTTCTAGGGGAAGGTTTTAATAGCGCCCCTGTTTTTTCTTTACTTATTTGTTTTACACTGGTTCTAACAATCCAGACGTTATTCCGCTTAATTAACTGTACTTCGTTCATCTGTTGCAGCACCTTTCAAAAGAATAAAGACTTTATTAAATCCTCCTGATTTGATTGTCTTGACCGAAATTTTAGTCCTTAAATACCCCAGGATTATAAATCGTTTTCGCCGGATTACCAAATACACTGGTATTTTCCTTAACATTCCTTAAAACCACACTGCCGGCACCCACTCTGGCTCGTCTACCGACTCGCACGTAAGGAAGTATCCGAGCACCGCTGCCAAGAAAGACTTCTTCTTCCAGCTTGGCATTACCCATCACATCACAGTGGGCGCTCAAAATGCAATTGTTTCCGATAGTTGCATCATGCCCAACCGTTGTCAGCGAATTAATTACAGTGAATTCACCAACCGTTGCATTGGTGAATACATAGGCCCCTGGAAATATTAGCGCTCCCCGACCGATAAGACAATTTCCGGAAATAAATGCTCGAGGGTGAATAATTTCGGTAAAAGCCGCACCTTTATCCAATAGTTCTTTATAGATCCTTGATCTGATTTTTTGCGTTCCCAGCGCACAAACGACAACTTCGTTATCCTTTGGTCGGTAGTCCATGATAGTATTTTCGATTTTAGTAGACAATCCAAATTGATCGAGTGCATTCAGATTATCATCCAGAAAAGTTACGCTCGCCCATTTGGTAGCCCAGTCCTTTTCGTCCTGGGTCCATTGGTAAACTATGCGACCAAGCATTCCCGCACCGGCAATCAAGAGCTTAGTCATCCTATCTGCCCCCTTAATTTTTCTTTTATGATATTTTTCAGATCACTGATTGTTTCAGCATCCTTTATCTGTTCATTCCTTATTAGAACCCCATACTCTTCATCAACCACGGATATTAGCGATAACACCGCCAGTGAATCCCATACTTCAAAAGTGTCAAGCTTATCTTTATCGTATACTTTTTCCACCTCTAATATTTCCGCCAGTAAGATACTGATATCTTTCATAATTAATCACCCTTGTTTACAAATTCTACGATTTTACAAAAATCCAGTTCACCCATCCGTAGAAACATGGAGCTCCATGTCAGCCCGGAACCAAAGCCTGCCAGGCAAACAGCGTATGACTGGTCTTTCAATTTTTGCCCTAGATTAAAAGTAATATTCAAGGGAATGGTAACACTACTGGCGTTGCCAAAGTTCTCGACGATATTTGAAGGCAGTTTCTCCGGGCTGACGCCAATTTTATTGGTTAACTTTTGCAGCATAAATTTATTGGGCTGATGGAACAAGAAATAGTCTACATCATCCTTACCTGCCTTTGCATAATTCAAGAGGTCCTCTATCATCGGCGGCACTTCGGTCTGCATAAAGTTGAAAACAGCGCCGCCATCCATTTTTAGATGATTCTTACTCCTTAAATTATCACCATCTAATTCCAACACAGCAGTACTGTCACTTGCAGGCATCCTCATTCCGCCAGCCGGAATACTGAGGGCCTCACCCCTGGACCCATCTGTCTGCAAATTAGCAAATATTCCTCTTTCAACCGAATCCCGTTCAATAATGGTTATGGATGCTGCATCCCCAATCAGGGGATAGCTGTTTCTATCTTGTTTAGATACCTTTCGGCTAAGTACATCTGCGTTTAGTAATACAATTTTGTTAAAAGCTTCATTACCCAGCAGCAAAAAGGCCTCTATTAGGCCCACCAGATACCCTGCACATCCCTGGTTAATATCCAAACATAACAAGTCATGTTTCAAGCCTAGTTTTCCCTGTATAATATTGCTGGTAGGCGGGATTAAGTAGTCAGGTGTCTGAGTGACGACAACAAGTGCATCGATTTCGGCCTTATCGAGTAGATGGGCGTCAAATAAGTATTTAAGCCCAAATATGCAGAGGTCGGAAATGCAGGTATCATCGTCAGCAAGCCTGTGCCTGCCGTACCCCATTATCTTTTTTAACTTTAATGAGTTACTGCTGCTAAAGTTAAAATTTCCTATTTCATCGTCAAAATGAAGCTCCCTTTCGGGAAGAATTGCCAATATGCCGCTGATACGCTTTCCTAGAAACTTCAATTTCATAGAATTGCCCCAGATTTCACAACCAACTGTTTGATCGCTGCTAAATCATTGAAGTTTTCGGGAACAATATCCACACCATCAATGGATATCTTATATTCTTCTTCCAATGCACTTACCAGCGCTATAACATCCAGAGAGCTTAACATTTCGTTCTCAACAAAGTTATTTGCGGCGGCAAAGTCAACTTCCGGTCTAATTTCCTGTAAAATCTCAACCAGTTTTTCCATTACTCTTTACACCCCTCATTCTCTAAATCTAAAGTGATGGAAAGGTCTTCCTTGCAAATAAATGCGCGATAATTATTTACAATCAACCGCACAGGCCCCCTTCTCCTCGCCCTGGCTATCTTATATCCCTTAATCAAACAGCACTTATTGAGTAGAATCAGTCTAGGTTTGGGAAACATTCTAATTTTTCCATAATCTAAGGAACGAAGGAAGGCGGAAATTTGTTCCATAGGCCAGCTGATATCCAGCACTCCGGCATTTGGGATGTCTCCGGAATAATGGAATTCAATAGTTATTGTTTGCGCTCACTACCAACGTTTTTGCAGCTATTTTATTAAAATATTCTAGTAGCTGCTCCCGTTCAGCTATTGCCTTATATGGGAAGTTATACCTCCGGCAAATAGATTCCATCATCGATAAATGACCTTTTCCATATTCTATACAGACAACATTGTCATGGTAATCTGCCAGTATTTTTATGCATTTGCAGGCAATGTCCCCGCTCCCTATAATTACTACAGCTTTAAATCGCCCCATTTAAGCCCTCCTTTGCCTACTGATTTCTAAGCACCTTCGTTACCTTCCAGGTAGTCTCGGGCAAGGCGGCGTCTATCAATTTTACCGTTGCTATTTAGGGGCAAGTTCTCTAAGTAATGTATTTTTGTAGGAATCATATACTTTGGAAGATATTCCATTAGACGCAGCCTGATTTGCTTACCGGTCAAACCTGCATCCCCTTCATAAAAGAGAGTAATCTCACTCTTGAGTTGGTTATAGATAACACAAGCGTTGTGAATACCATCTAATCCAAGCACAGCGGTCTCAATTTCTCCGATCTCTATTCGATAGCCCATATGTTTAATTTGCGAATCTTTCCTGCCAATAAATATAATTTCTCCGCCTTTATTCCGGTAAACTATGTCCCCGGTTCTGTGCATTCTGTCAAAGTAGCTGCTGTTTAAGAGGTTTTGAATAAAAACCTTAGCACTCTTTTCAAAGTCATTCCAGTATCCCAAAGCTAAAGAACTACCCCTGACACATAATTCACCCGGTTCGTTTTCTACTGCAGCTTCATTTGATTCATTTAATATCAGCACCTCAGAATTACGGCAGGGAAACCCTATGGGAAGGGGTTCGTAATCTTTAAATCCCTTATCAACGATATAGTAGGTGCAATCCACGGTTATTTCTGTCGGCCCATATAAATTTGCATATAAAGCATTAGGCAGTTTAGCCCGCCAATAGTTAAGCTGCTTATTTGGCATAATCTCTCCGGCAAACAGAATCTTCTTTAAACCGCAGTCCTCAGCCCCTTCTAATGCTTTCATGTTTGCCACATTAATCATGACAGAAGGCACCCAAAAAATAAAAGTTATTCCCCGAGATGTCACATATTCAATTAGTTTCTTTGGAAAGGCAAAATATCGTTCTGGGATAATCACCAGCGTGGCTCCAGCCGCAAGACAAAGATAAATGTCCAAAGTCGAATTGTCGAAATAAAATGGCGATTGATTGCCAATTATTTCATTATGACCTACATTAAAACAATCCAGAGCCCAATCAATATAGTCAATAACACTCCTATGGGAAATAACTACGCCTTTTGGGCTGCCGGTGGAGCCAGAAGTATAAATAGTATAAACCCTGCATTCCCGAAACTTTATACCTATGAAGTTGGATAAACCCCTGAAATTAAAGGGTTAATAAGCATTTTGCCATTGACTTTTCCCCCAATCATTGGTATAATTATACCAATGATTGGGGGTGCAAACTGTGTCACGCGTACATCTAAAAAACAAGAAAAACGGCATTACATATGTTTATGAATCTACCGGCTACTGGGACAAGGAAAAGCAGCAGGCCAGGAACCACCGTAAGTGTATCGGCAAGCTCGATCCAGTCACAGGGGAGTTTATCCCTTCTAAAAGACTCAAGGAAACACAAGACGCACAAGACGTCAAGCCAGGGCCGTCTACGGAATGCAAAAGGACGTTTTACGGTTCAACCTACCTATTTGACGCCATTGGCACAAAGCTTGGCATTCAAGATGACCTAAAGCGTTGTTTTCCTGATTCCCATGAGAAGATTCTATCGATCGCATATTACCTGATCATGGAAGACAAAAATCCCATGAGTCGCTTTCCCAAATGGGCATTGACTCATACCCACCCCTACGAGGAAAATATCCCTTCCCAAAGAAGTAGTGAGCTTTTTGGCTCTATCAGTGAAGATGCCAAACAGAACTTCTTTTTGCTGCAAGGCAAACGTCGGTTAGAAGAATATCTGGCTTACGACACGACATCTATTTCCTCCTATTCTAAATTATTGAAGCAAGTCAAGTACGGTGTTAATAAAGATCATGACCCTTTGCCACAGATCAATCTAGCACTACTTTTTGGAGATGCATCAAGACTGCCGGTATATTACCGAAAGCTACCCGGCAATATCTCTGATGTCAAAACAGTACAAAACATGCTTGCCGACATCGACTTCTTGGAACTTAATAAAGTCAAACTTATCATGGACCGAGGCTTTTACAGCGAAGCGAATATCAATGAACTTTACAAAAGGCACTATAAATTCCTCATTGCAGCTAAAACATCGTTGAAGTTGGTGAAAAAGAAACTAGATAAAGTCCGAGCTACCATGGTTTCACGCCCGCACTACAGTTCCAAGTACGGCCTTTATTATGATTCATTCCTGGTGGATTGGGACTATAGCGAAACAAAAAAGCGCACCGGTGAAATCATCAAAGATACGAGAAGACTATACCTTCACCTTTATTACAATGACCAAAAAGCAACGGATGATAAAATCGCTTTCAATAAACTTCTGGATATTCTAGAGGAAGAACTGGTATCCAAGAAGAGAAAGCCAGAGCATGAAAAGCTTTATGCTAAATACTACGAAATAAGTGAAACTCCTGCAAGAGGCGTCTGTCTTGTTCCAAAGCAGGATGCGATATCGGAAGCAGAAAAAAACTTCGGTTACTTTGCGTTAATGTCCAATGGGGTCAAGGATCCTTTGGATGCTATTGATATATATCGTTCCAAGGATATGATTGAAAAAGCCTTTGGAAACCTGAAAGAACGCCTGAACATGCGGCGCACATCTGTATCATCCGATGAAAACCTTGATGGAAAGCTATTTGTGCAGTTCATAGCCTTGATTTATCTTTCTTACATCAAAAAGGCAATGAATGATCATAATTTATTTAAAAACTACACGATGCAGGAAGTGCTCGATAATCTAGATATTATTGAACGTTTTGAACAGCCCGGCCGGAAGCATCGCATCGGGGAGATCACTAAAAAGCAGGCGCATTTATTTGAATGCCTAGGGGTTGCTCTTCCTACCTAGGTATAATTTCTCGGGAATCCAGGATAAACGGGGTCTGTATCAACTAGTTCCTCGAATCCGTAAAATAAGGTATTATCTTCGTCTTTATCTTCAACTTCAAATACCGTCTCTATTAAAACCACTTGTTCTTTAGATATTTCGTCATAATCCTGACAAAGTTCCCTATTTGTTATAACCAAAGGATTACCCAAGTCATCCAATATACTTCTTACTCTTGTGCTAGGTGATTTAACGTCGATGGGAACATAGAAATTGCCACTATATAAAATCCCCAGAAAGGCAATTAGACTATTAGCGCTCTTTGGTAAGAGTACAGCAATTGGCTTCTTAAAAACCCTTTCGGCAAGCATTAGACCTAGTTTCTGAGAGTAACAGGCAAGTTCTTCAAAATTTAAGCTTTGATGTTCATCGATTACAGCAGTCTTATTCCCATGCTTCATAAGCGTTTGTTCAAGGTACTCCAATACACTTTTCTGCAAAACTGCTCCCCCCCTGGATATATCAGGTTATTAGGACCCTTCAAATTTGCTGGCTGAAGTTTCACCTTCTTCATTGATCCCTTCCCGCTTAAACACTTGAATAATAGTTATTAAAACTATCTTTATATCCAAAAACAAGTTCCCGTGATCTACATACCAGACATCCAGTTCAAATTTCTTTTCCCAAGAAATTGCATTCCTCCCGCTAATTTGAGCCCAGCCTGTTATGCCCGGTCTTACCTCCAGCCGCCGAATCTGTTCTTTATTGTATTGGTCTACATATTCGGTTATTAACGGTCTCGGGCCGACCAGACTCATTTCCCCTTTAATTATATTGATAACCCAACTTTCGAGTAACAAGTTATAAAAGCCTTGCTATCGTTAAATTCCTTA
>JADQBR010000158.1 GCA_016278515.1 Bacillota bacterium | reverse complement strand
GATAAGGATTTATACAAGAAAACCGTTTTTTCTGACGGAATAATCCCTATCATAGATAGAAGTTCCGACTACATGGATTAACCATATTATAGCCCACAATAAATTTTGAAAAGTGACTTGTTCTGAATCTAACCGTATTTGTTGTCCTGTCAAAGTGTCCTCTAACCGTCTTTAGACTGCCGTCATCTGACAGATAATATATCACTACTGACTGGAGATTTTCTCCCTGCTTTAAGGTATAAGGTATAGTCACCATCGCATGGCCGCCGCCGAAATCCGACACTGGCGTGCTGCCCGCTTTTACAGCGAATTCATAGACGGGTCTCTCTTTAACCTTTTCTTTGTCTTGGTCAGAGAGTTTCGCCGTGTCTACCTTTCCTGCTGAGATGCTGACGCTATCTTCTCCCTTTGCCGCCTCGTTTATTGTTTCAATCGCTTGTTCGTCAAAACGTACCATAGCCATGGGTGCGGTTATCTGTATCCCCGTTTCAGTCTGGTCTGAAATCTTTGCAAAAGAAGCCTGGGGAATTGTCACCTTCGCCGCCGCTGCTTCCGCTGCCGTTACTTTTATTTCTATGCTGTCATCTTTGGCTGCTGCCTGCTCGCTTGTGGCCTTTGCGATAAGTGCATCCATCACATCTTCTGTTACGGCTGCCGTTGCTATACTATCGCTTGTGGTTGAAGTGATTTCAACACCGGTTGTAGTGTTTTGTGCCTCTGTTATCTGGTATACTACTACTTCCGGTTCAGGTTTTGTCACGGTTCTCGAGCTTGAACTGCCACTGCTGGAAGGTGCAGATTTTAGTACTGTCAAATCAAACGTCTTTGAGTTGCTAACCCCGCTTTTGTAGACGCTTGCCGTTACCGTAACGTCGGCATCACCATCGCTATATGCAGGACGCGTTACTTCGCCTGTATTTGAAATGACTGCCGTATTACTTGATAACCAGGATATGGTTGAACCATATCCCGTACCAGTGGTAATTAGATTTAAATCTGTAGTTACATTATCTGAGTCTATATTTGCATTCTTAATATCATCCCATGTCAGCGCTTCCTTGTCTGCTGCAACTTTTTGGACATCAGTAACCGGTGCAACATACGCTAAAACGTCTATTTTAAAAACCGCACTTACATTACTGCCTTCATCTTTTACCTTAATATAAATATCCTTCGCCCCGGCCATAAGTCCATTAATATTGATAGTCTGCTCTGAGATATCACATACAGTACCCGTGCCGCTGGTATCAATTTCAGGTTCGCCTGCACCGTCTTCTACTACCGCGTAATAATACTCCCCTGCTTCATCTGAGCTAAACTTCACCGTTGCTTCAGTGTCGGACAACCGCATTACCTCTCCTGCAATAAGGGTGGGAGCAGTGATGTCCGGTGGTGCAAAGGTCGGGTAGCCGTCGTTTTCGCCCACAATAATCGCCCATGCTAAATCCCAGAATGTTTTATTAGTGTTAAGAGTATCGGCAAAAGCTGTTTCCTGCATCTGGGCGGTGGTCATTCCCGTGATATCATCGACCCCGGATTGGTCGCTGCCTATGCCAGTCAAATTTACGTCACTGTTCCAATAAACCTTGGAAATTGAAACATTGGAATACGTATTCCCCACTGCGCCCCCAACAGAACTGTATGTGGCACTTACAGTTCCCGCGGAATAACTATTACTTAAACCAACCTGGCCACCGCTTCCGTTCATATGCCCAACCAGGCCGCCAACTTCATTTGATCCGGTTACCGTGGCCGTAGAGAAGGAGTTAAAAATTTTTGAGCCGTGAAACATATCGCCTACCAGGCCGCCAACCCTATTGCCTGTGCTGACAATCGAACCGGTAGTGTAACAGTTGCGAATAGTAGTATAATATGAACTGGCGCCAACCAATCCTCCGGAATAACGGCCTGCCTCGATATCAATATTAATTAATCTAATATTATCAAGCGTTGCCGCATTCGTATAGCCGAAAAGGCCTTGGTATTCACTTGCGGTATTAGTTGTAAAACCAGTAATCACATAACCATTTCCGTCAAAAACGCCCTTAAAAGGCGCATTATAATTCGGCCCAATCGGTATCCAGTTAGTCCCACTAATGTCGATGTCCGCGATCAGAACAAAATATTTACTGACAAGATGATTTCTCACATTACCGAGCTGCTCAGCGGTCTCAATTTGGAAAGGGTCTGCTTCCGTCCCGGTGCCACCTGCAAATTCCTTGTATTGTTCAATACTAATCTTTAATGGCTCACTTACGTTCCCTGCTCCATCCTTAACTACGATATAGATATCCTTGGCGCCTTCAGTAAGTCCTACTGGGTTGGTTATTGTCTGTTCCGTTGTATCACAAGCTATGCCAGCACCACTTGTGTCAATTGTTGGGGCAGCATCACTTTCATCAACAACTTGATAATAGTATTCTCCCGCTTCGTTTGAAGTAAATTTTACCGTAGCTTCCGTATCGCTGGTACGATTTACTGCTCCCGCTGTTAGTTCAGGCGGTGTTATATCTTCATTAACCTTTACATCATCGAAATAGATAATATCATTACTTGAACCACTAGTACTGTTTCCTGAACCCAATACTAAACTATCAGGCAGATCCTCGCTATTCATTGGAACATCAGTAACCTTAATATCTCCATCAATATATACATCGTATTTTCTGGTATCTAGATTATGAACTATCTTAATGTGATACCAAGTATCAATAGTGTATGCTTGTAAATTAACTAGATTATTATCATCATGACCAGTAGTGCTATAAGAGATCTGGTCGTGCGTAAACACAACCCTAGCCAAGTATGTATTTTCTGTACTGTTAAAAAGTGATATGCTACCAGATTCACGATTTGAAGCAGGTCGCATATAAGCCTCTACAATAGTATTAGTAGGAAAATCGTCAATAATTTTATAAAAAGTTGCAGATCTATGATAACTTGTTGAGCCATCAAGTTTAAAAGAATTGTTGCCGCTTATACTTACATCATCTACTACACCTTGGGAACTCTCACCATCTCCATCATATTTCATAATCCACCCCTCAGGGATCTCTCCCGGAGTATCCGACTCAAAATCATCATTAATTAAATATGTTCCAGTACCTGCCGCTGCAGCTTCCATACCCCCTCCAGCCAA
>JADQBR010000165.1 GCA_016278515.1 Bacillota bacterium | reverse complement strand
GACAGGAAACCTTTTATTTTATTTATTTTTTCTACTATATTTTGCATAGCAAAAATCTCCTTTCATTGTCTATTTGAATAAAAAAACAACAACCGCCCTTTAGACAGTTGTTGTTTTAACAAGTTCGGTAAAAGAAATTTCTTTTACCGTCTTATTGAGTTTTTCTACCCGTTCTTCAAGGTCAATCAATGTGTCAAGGTTTACGATTATCATGATTGGAACGATAGGCATTAAACTCAATAGTACCTTGTTTAACCCAATCATTGATATTCTTGTTATAGGATAGTTTTCTTTGAAGACAGTCCTTTGTATGCCTCCCCTCTGAAGGGGAGAAGGTTTGGTTGTTCATAATAACAACTCCTTTCTCCCCAGTGGGGTTCTTTATGCTGACAACTTATCGACCATGGCCAGCATTTGTTTTTTGACTAAACTGACCATATCTCCCATGTCTTCTAGGTCTTCACCCAGAGCTTCTTGGTAGGCACCAAAATCCTGCAACAACTCCTTGGCTTCCCTTAGTTTAGGGTTGCCGTAGGATTTGTTAAGGTTCGGGTCCT
Organism: Bacillota bacterium; assembly: GCA_016278515.1. Lineage (GTDB taxonomy): Bacteria > Bacillota > JADQBR01 > JADQBR01 > JADQBR01 > JADQBR01. The sequence goes on along the minus strand of JADQBR010000165.1, from coordinate 2,654 downwards.
TTAAGGATGATGCTAGATTACCTAACGTATCCTTAATTCGGTCTTGAAGTTTATCCCGTACCATATCTCTGTTTTCCTTAGTATCAATCACCGGAATACTATAACCTTCTGAGTTACCTTCTAGTGATTTTAGAAACGCAACAAGGTTTCCGACCATTCCTTCAAACTGTACCGGCACGAAATACATACCTCCACCAACGGGTCTCAACGGTGTGGATGCCATGGCAGCAACAATGTTTCCTACCATAGATAATACAGCTCGCCCATCATGGTGTGTTTGGAACGTGCTATATAAGCTTTTAGCTTCTTCACACATTTTAGCCACAATGCCAATGTCATCGGAACATACCAAGTAATCAAAATATCCGGTTTCCTTATTTAGCATCATCCTTGCGACTTGAGGATCGTATTCAAGTCTTTTTCCTTTCGAGTCCTTGGTTTCCTTGACGATAAACCTTGTTACCTGTTTATTGTCTGAAGAAACTTCTTTAACAAGATAGTTATGCACTATCACGCTAGTCGGAACCGGATGCTCTCCTTTTCGTTCCACAGCTGATGTTGCTCTGCGGAATGCATCAGGAACCCGGATCGCCGGCGGCATGAAACCATCGTCAATTCCAGCACTGGTCAACAAGTGTAGCAACTCATCTCTTTTTACCAACTGTTCTCCGACAGAATAAATCAATATACTGCCGATGTCACGTTGGCTTTCATTTGTAGTCGCTGCTATGTTTTGTAAATTCATAAATAATTCCTCTCCCACCAATGCCAGGACCAGACGGCCCCGGTTAAAATAACGGTGACCGTCTGTTTATTTCGCCCTGACGGTAGGCTTTATTTTTATAAAAAAACACCAACAGCAAAGCCCCATATTAACGGGAAATGGTTGGTGTTTTATAGTCTATTATGGGTTTTTAGCATCAAAAAGCCTTATTATTAATCAATAATAAGGCCCTATTTTTCGATGTTATGTTTTGCTCGCAAGTGCATAAATGCAGAAAACACGAGATATTCCTTCTATCTTGCCTTGGGATAGGAGGTTAATTGCTTTAAAAAGCATAGTTTGTGTCACAAATCTTGCTACCAATACTGGCGGGATCTGTAACTGCTTAGTGTATAGTGTAATTATATATTGCTATTGTTAGAAGTGTCAAATATAGCTTTTTAATTAACCTGTTTGCCAGGAGACCAAAAGGATGACTTAAATCGCCTCCTGGCAGTTTTTTTAGCTAAGAATTGAACCAAGTATGATTTGCCCTAAGACATAACTAACTGCGAATAACAAAAACCAAGGAACAACTTTAAGGATAATCTTATCTAAGAGATTCCAAAACTCTGTTATTTCTTGGTCCAACTTTTCACCGGTCTTAGCTTTTTTCTTAGTTTTCTTAACTAAAATTTCCTTTGAGTATTCTTTCATAATAGAAATACCGGGGATATAGATATTACCCCTACCGGGGCGGAATATCCACCCCGGTAGGCACCTCCTTTATCTATTTTTTTGCTCAGATAACCACTGTAAAGGTATCAAAGTTTTCCCTTATAATAGTAGTTTTACCCATCCCAGTTTAAACTGAAATGGATACCCTTCTTTAAGACATTCCTGCCATAAACTGCAGCATGAAAATGTTTCGTCTATTGTCATATCACCAAACCGCCGTATTTCTTTTAACTACCAAGTTTTCAAACCAACCTTCCCGGATGTACCTTTGGATACCTTTTCTAACAGATTCAATATCTAAAACCCCTAAGACGTTAGTAGTTATCCGTTTGGTGAAATCCAACGCTAGATACTGAATAGTACCCATAGAACCGTAAGAATCTTCGGTAAGGACTATGCGGTAACACTTACCTGTCTTACGGCATTCTAGTACCATATTGGTTTTCGGCTTTTTAGTAAAACCTTCAACGCCGTCGTAGTTGTAAGAGATACCGCTTTCCTGGTTAAAGGATATTACTTCGTATCCTTCCGGAAATAGCTCTCGGAGCATGACAGAAAAGCGAATAGCATCATAATAGGAGAAATACTTATTCCAAAATGTTACCATTTTCATCTTATTTCCCTCGCTAAATCCGATACTTTACCCGCATAAAGGACTGTATCAATATTGTCACTGGCATTTGAAATAGGATCAGTAGCAAGTATCTTGCCTTTCCTCATTCCGTTAGACAGGAAAAGTAAAGCTTTTGCCACCAACAGTCCTGCAGTTTGAAGGTATTTAACCGGATCCATAATATCCTGTAGGCAACTAGTATCCATTCTTTCGTCGGTTCTAGACCAATCATAAATTGGGTTCAACCACAGAAATGAAAAATCCCCGTTACTAGCACGCAGGTTTTCATATCCACCCCCGACTACCTTATACAACAGTTGCTTTGCGGCAATAACTCTTTCTTCTTCAAGCTCTACACCGAAAGCTATAATTTCTTGGCTGTTGGTTTTGGCAGTAAAATGGTCACCTATTATTTTTAGAGCTTTGCCTTCACCTGCACAAGAATCCAGCAGGTAAAGGACTGTACCCGGTTGTACTTGTAGTCGATTACAGATAAGCTCAATTTTCTTAGTGGGGGTGGGATAGTACCCACCCTTTGCCTGTGATGCCATTTTTGCCATTACAACCCCCTCCCACTCATAATTTCTGAGATGGTTTTGG
>JADQBR010000109.1 GCA_016278515.1 Bacillota bacterium | reverse complement strand
AGCATTAACTGGATTAGAAATAACTATCTGATTTGAAATATCTCCATCATAATTGTCAATTGCTTGGGCTCCTAAATCTGAATAGCTAGACCCAACTTCAAGAGTAACTTCAGAGTTTCCGTTAAGAGTTATTTGCGGTACTGTGGTATCGACCACATGAACAATCCTAGCTACTTGATTAGCAACATTCCCATTATTATCGCTTACATTGTAAGTGATAGTGTAACTTCCGGTCATAGATGTATCAACTGGATTATTAACTGCAATGCTATTAGTTAAATTACCATCTAAGTTATCTTGAGCAGTAGCACCGAGATCCGTATATGGCTCTTCTACTTCAAGAGTAACTTCGGAATCCCCGTTAAGAGTAATTTTCGGTGCTGTAGTATCAACTACATGGACAGTGCGGGTTGCAGTTGCTTGATTGCCTGCTCTGTCAGATACAGTGTAGGTAATAACATACTCTCCTACTATAGCTGTATTAATGGAATTATCCACAACAATATCTGCAGTCAAGTCCCCATCCATATTATCAATAGCAGTGGCACCTTGATCGGTATAGTTTTGACCTACATTAATAGTGATATCACTATTACCATTAAGAGTTATTTCGGGTGGATTGATGTCAGTACTAATTGCTGACAGATCCAAATCTGCCTTATAAACGTCCCAGTTTCCGTTGCGGAGATCCTGCCAAACTACCACTGTTCCGTCTGCGGAGATAGATGGATTGAATTGTCCTGATGATTCCGAGGTAACCTGAAACTCTTCACCGGTTTCAAGGTGTTTGCCGTAGATGTCATAATTACCGTTACGCCTATCTTCCCATACAACTACACTACCGTCTGCAGAAACAGCTGCATTACCTTTGCTTCCACCTATATTGCTCACACGGAACATTTCATTTGTTTGGACATTTTCTCCATAGATGTTATAGTCATCTAAGGAGGTCCACACTGCTATATTTCCGTCTCCGGATATGTCTGGTTCAACTATATGAGAGGCGACTCGGGTTACGGCATCGCTGTATTTATCTTTCATCTCTAATTGACGGTTCCCTTCCCATATTACTCTATTCCCGTTTGCTGAAACACTAATATAATTAGGGGTTACTGCACCTTCGTAAAACACGGATGATAAACCATTGAAGGAACCATTATACATGTTTACACTTCGAAGATAGGTGGTTCCATTATATGCGTTTCTGTATATTACAGTTTCCCCGTCATCAGAAATAAAAGGAAAAGAACCATCATTCGCTGATGATGTGGAGAATTTTGTAATTTCATCAGTTGATAAATTCTTTACTTTTACAGTGAGATTACCGTTGTAGGAGTTGTCCCACGCTACTATATTCCCATCACCTGAAATAGAGGGGTGTTGGTCTTCTCCTATATTTGTGGAAACTTGAAATTCCTGACCAGTGTTTAAGTTTTTGCCATAAATGTTTCCATTCCCATCTCGGGTGTTCAGCCATACAACTGTACTACCGTCTGCAGAAATTGCTGGGCTAGCTTGATGATCCGAATCAATACCTAGAACAGGGCTTATGTTGTTAACTATAGAGCCACCAGATGCAAAGGCGTTTACCGGGAGAAGTAATACTGCTAGTAAAACAAACATCAAAATTAATGATAGTTTCCTAGGATGCCTCATCTATATTCCTCCTTTCTTTTTGGTATTGAGCTGTTTTTTGGGCTGGTTATATTCATGCTTTCACCTCATTTCTTATCTTTGTTCCAAATAAAAATACAGGATACTAAGCTTTAAATGACTTATCCTGTAATGAAAAAATAGGACAGGGATATTACGTGTCCGTTATTAGCCTATTTGAAGCTACGGTTTCCCCGCCTTGGTTATTAAGTTTGAAAAGGCCCCTATTCAGGGGCCTAAAATCTTTTTACGGAGCAACTTCAGTAATTTCCATGCCGGTTATGGCACCAGTGTAACCAGCAGATAAGCTGTTAACACTTTCAGTTGCAGTTGGCAGCTTTGCGGAAGTCATGATGGCTTTCATATCATCGATCGCTCCACCGGATTGGAAACGAAATGCTCCGTATAAACCGAAACTGATTGTTGCTGCTCCTAGTCCCAATATACTTGTCCAAGTCACACTCTCTGCGATGTAACCTTCTTCAGCTTTTGCAAAACTTACTACTTTCTTACCAATTTTTCTCAACATAATGTGTTCCTCCTTTAGAACAGATGTAATTTAGTAATGTAAGATTTTAACCTTTAAGCAACAAGACCAAAACTAATAAATACAGATTACTGAGTAATTTCCATACCAGTGATTGCACCAGTATAGCCAGCGTTTAGAGTGCCAACCTGCTCAGTAGCAGTAGGTAACTGACCAGGAGTTACGATAGCCTTCATATCATCAATCGCTCCACCGGACTGGAAACGGAACGCTCCGTATAATCCGAAACCGATTGTTGCTGCTCCTAGTCCCAATATACTTGTCCAAGTCACACTCTCTGCGATGTAACCTTCTTCAGCTTTTGCAAAACTTACTACTTTCTTGCCAATTTTTCTCAACATAATGTGTTCCTCCTCAATTTAAAATCTATTTTTGTAATGGGGTACATGTGGTTTCCCCATTTTTAGGCAAATAAAAATGGGGAAACCTGGCACAGAGCTTTCTCTGCGTCATGGTTTCCCCATCGACAATTACTATTGTAAACAAACTAATTTTAGCTGTCAACTCAATCAAAACAAATTTATTAATAAATTATCGTGATACCCTTGTCACCGGAATACTTGACGTATCCCTTGGTGAACGTGTTGTAGTAGAAGACAGGGTGTCTTTATACGGTTCCCTAACCGTTGGACTAGAAGTATCAATGTCACTGGTGTCTCGTTCTCTGGTTGGCGAACTAGAAATAGGTGCTGTGTTCGGATCTTCTGTAGTTGCACTCCTAGTAGGTGAAGAAACTACAGTTATTGAGCCAGTGCTTGTGTTTCTTTCGGGTGCACTGATTACTGATATGACCCCTGAACTTTCTCCTGTGCTTCCAGAACCATCACCTGAACCGCCGATGGTATCCTCAACATTTACAGTTGCACTGGCGGTATTACCTTCATAGTTCGCTGTTACTGTAACTGCTCCACTGCCAGTAGTATTTAAGTTGCCGGTACTATCTATTGTAGCGATTGAGGTATTAGTAAGCTCATAACTTGATCCGCTAGTTACATCTTTGGTTGTTCCGTCACTCATGCTGGCCGTTACTTG
>JADQBR010000057.1 GCA_016278515.1 Bacillota bacterium | reverse complement strand
AGTGCGACCTTGCCAAGGTCGAAGTCGAGGGTCCGAATCCCTTCACCCGCTCCATAGGGTACATACTGGTAAGGTAATGTAGGTAAATGGTGACTGCGTATATTTAATGTGACTTAAAAGAAAACCTCGGTTACAGGGTGAGTATACCCACCGAGGTTTTCTTTTAAGCCTATGAATCCTACAGAGAAAATGTCAGATTGGCCCGCTTAACATAGAACATGCAGGACATTTGTATTTTCTGCCGAAATGGTACTTATGATTAGGAGTATCATAGGCTATAATAACGACAGGTGGGGAATTAGGCGCAATAAGTTTTAAATGAGGAGGAGCATAAATGAAAGCAAGCGTGGAAACGATAGAGAAGAATCGGGTCGCACTAGAAGTAGAAGTAGAAACAGAAGTAATGGACTCTGCTATGCAGAAAGCTTACAAAAAGCTAGTGAAGCAAGTTAACATTCCTGGTTTTAGAAAAGGGAAGGTACCTAGAAAAATTTTGGAGAACTACATAGGAACAGCAGCTCTTTTGGAAGAAGCCGTTGAGAATGTCGTACCTAACGCCTACCAAGAGGCGCTAGAGGAGACAAAAATAGAGCCAGTGAATCAACCGGACATTGAAGTTATTCAAGTAGAAGAAAACAAGCCGCTTATCTTTAAAGCTACCGTAGATGTTAAGCCGGAAGTTACACTAGGTGATTATAAAGGACTTGATATTCCTAAAACGGAAACAGAGATTACGGATGAAGATGTTCAGAAACAATTAGAAGTATTACAACAAAGGTATGGTAAGCTTGTTGTCCTGGATGAAACAGAAACTGCTGAAGAAGATGATACCGTTATAATTGACTTTGAAGGCTTTCTAAATGGAGAAGCATTTGAAGGAGGAAAAGGCGAGGATCATCCTTTAGTCATTGGATCAGGAACATTCATTCCAGGTTTTGAGGAACAGCTGATTGGGGTTAGTACAGGTGACGATAAAGAGGTAAATGTAACTTTCCCGGAAGACTATAAAGCGGAGAACCTTGCAGGCAAAGAGGTTGTTTTTAAAGTGAAAGTAAAAGAAATTAAACGAAAAGAAGTAACGCCCATTGACGATGAGTTAGCTAAAGACGTCAGTGAATTTGAGACATTAGAGGAATTAAAAAAGGACATAAAGAATAAACTGAAAACAACTGCAAAAGACCAAACTGAGAATCAGTTCCGGCAGAATGCAATTGGAAAAGCTGTAGAAGGGGCAGAGGTAGAAGTGCCGGAAGCCATGATTGCCCGCCGTTTGGAAGCGCTAATGGATAATTTCTCTGATCGTTTACAGCAGCAGGGAATGACACTGGACCAGTACTTAGAATATACTAAATCATCTATGGATGACTTCAAAAAACAGTATCGTCCGGAAGCGGAAATTAGTGTTAAGACTGATTTGGTATTGGAAGCAGTGGCGAAAGCAGAGGATATTGAAGTAATGGAAGAAGATTTGGATGCGGAACTGGAAAGAATGGCTAATATGTATAACCAGGAAATGAAAGTACTTAAGGCTAGTTTAGCGGCTCAAGATAGTTTAGATACTTTAAAATATGGTATAATGTTAGATAAGGCTTCAAACTTTGTTGCTGATAATGCTGTTGTGGTAAAGCCGGAAGCTGCAGAAGAAAGTCAAGAAGCAAAGGAAGAAGCAGAATAGAAAAAAAGATGAAAGAGGTGTGAGTCTTGTCTACATTAGTTCCAATGGTCGTTGAGCAAACTAACCGGGGGGAACGTGCATTCGACATATACTCTCGATTGCTTAAGGACCGCATAATATTTCTTGGCAGCGCAATTGACGATAATGTAGCTAATTTAATAATCGCTCAGCTCCTTTTTTTAGAGGCTGATGATCCTGATAAGGATATTCATATCTATATAAACAGCCCAGGCGGTTCGATTACATCAGGGATGGCAATTTATGATACAATGAATTATATTAAACCGAACGTATCTACAATTTGTGTCGGTTTAGCTGCTAGCATGGGTGCGTTTTTGTTAGCCGCGGGTGCTAAAGGAAAAAGGTTTGCCTTACCAAACAGTGAAATAATGATTCATCAACCGATGGGTGGTACTCAAGGGCAGGCAGTGGATATTGAAATCCATACTAGGCGAATCCTACAGATAAAAGATAAACTCAATAAGATTTTATCTGACATTACTGGTGTATCGTTAGAACAGATTGAAAGAGATACTGATCGTGATAAATTCTTTGGTGCACAAGAAGCAAAAGAATACGGATTGGTAGATGACGTTATCACTCAGAACAAAACTAGTAAAAAGTAGGAAGAGGCCTGCCAAATAATTTTAGCGGGGTGAAATAATGTATAAGTACACCGACGACAAAGGCCAACTAAAGTGTTCGTTTTGTGGCAAGCTTCAAGACCAGGTCAAAAAGCTTGTTGCAGGGCCTGGAGTATATATTTGTGACGAGTGTATAGAACTTTGTAATGAAATAATCGAAGAAGAATTAAATGAGGATTTAGGCTTAGACATGGGCGAAATTCCTAAACCATTAGAAATTAGGGGAATCTTAGATCAATATGTGATCGGGCAGGAAGTTGCAAAGAAATCCCTTTCTGTTGCGGTATACAATCATTATAAAAGAATTAATATGGGAACTAAGATTGATGATGTAGAACTTCAGAAAAGTAATATCATTATGCTCGGACCAACCGGCAGTGGTAAAACTCTTGCTGCCCAGACGCTTGCTCGTATTCTTAATGTGCCATTTGCAATTGCCGATGCAACGTCTCTGACAGAGGCCGGATATGTTGGCGAGGATGTAGAGAACATTCTATTGAAGCTAATTCAAGCGGCAGACTATGATGTGGAAAAAGCGGAAAAGGGCATAGTGTATATTGATGAGATTGATAAAGTTGCTCGCAAATCTGAAAATCCGTCTATCACAAGAGACGTATCGGGAGAAGGCGTTCAACAAGCATTGTTAAAAATCTTGGAGGGAACTATTGCTAGTGTCCCGCCCCAGGGTGGGAGAAAGCATCCGCATCAAGAGTTTATTCAGTTGGATACCAGTAACATTCTCTTTATTTGTGGTGGAGCTTTCGACGGCATTGATAAAATCATTCAGAACCGTGTAGGAAAGAAAACCATGGGATTTGGAGCGGAGATCAAGAGTAAAGAGGAGACGGAAATAGGAGATGTTCTCAAGAAAATCTTGCCTACTGATTTGCTGAGATACGGTCTGATACCTGAGTTCGTCGGTCGTCTACCTGTCATAGTTACTCTGGATGCCTTAGATGAAGAGGCATTGGTGAGAATTTTAACAGAACCACGTAACGCACTAGTAAAGCAATATCAAAAGCTTTTTGAAATGGATGGAGTTACTCTGGAATTTGACGAAGAGGCATTAAAGGTGATTGCTAAAAAGGCTATTGAGAGAGATACTGGTGCACGTGGACTGAGGGCTATTTTGGAAGAAATAATGATGGATGTTATGTATGATATTCCTTCTCGGGACGATGTTAATAAATGTATCATCTCCAAAGAGTCAATAGAGAGTAAGGCCGGACCTTTGTTGTTAAATGAGGAGAAGGATAAAGAAGAAGAGTCAGCTTAGAAATTGCGGGTAATACCCGCAATTTTTTATTGTTTATTCTACAGTAAAATCCTCCCGCGGTTAGCATAATATTAGTTCTCCTGGTAATACTAACCGTGTTAGATTAAGGATAAAAGGAGGACTAGTGTATATGATGTCATTTGGTTCGGGCATGGGGAGTTTCTTGGGGTTTATCCAAATATTTTTTGCCATAGTGATAGGAATGTACTTCTGGAACTTACTGAAGAGCCAAAGATCAAATAAAGTCGCTGTAGAAAATGAGTCTAGAAAAGAATTAGATAAATTGGAAAAATTACGAAAGATATCTTTGTCAGAACCTCTTTCTGAAAAGACAAGACCGACCACTTTTGATGAAATCATCGGACAGGGAGAAGGGTTAAAGGGTCTGCGTGCAGCCTTGTGCGGCCCAAATCCTCAACATGTAATAATATATGGCCTCCCGGGCGTGGGTAAAACGGCTGCAGCCCGTTTGGTATTAGAGGAAGCGAAGAAATCTATTCATAGTCCTTTTGGTATTGAGGCCAAGTTTGTAGAATTGGACGGAGCTACGGCTAGATTTGATGAACGAGGTATTGCAGATCCGTTAATCGGATCTGTTCATGATCCTATATATCAAGGAGCAGGCGCTATGGGGATGGCGGGTATTCCACAACCGAAAGCAGGTGCGGTTACCAAGGCCCATGGTGGTGTGTTGTTTATTGATGAAATTGGTGAACTGCATTCGATACAGATAAACAAGCTGTTAAAAGTATTGGAAGACCGTAAGGTACTTCTTGAAAGTTCATACTATAGCTCTGAAGATACAAATATCCCGAGACATATTCATGACATTTTTCAAAATGGGCTACCAGCGGATTTTCGCATGGTGGCGGCAACTACGCGTATGGCTAATGAAATACCTCCTGCGATTAGGTCTCGTTGTCTTGAGATATTTTTTCGTGGTTTGCTACCGGATGAAATTGCAACCATTGCCCGTAATGCCGCAAATAAAGTGAATTTTGATATTAAGGATGCGGCAATAGAAGTTATTAAGAAATATGCAACCAATGGACGGGAGGCAGTAAATATTATTCAAATTGCAGCGGGGGTAGCTTTAAGTCAGGAGGAAAAAGCAATAACAGCTTCTCACATTGAATGGGTAGTAAATACCGGACAGTATTCACCAAGGCCAGATAAAAAAATTCCGAATCAAGCACAAGTTGGTTTGGTCAATGGTCTAGCAGTATGTGGCCCGAATATGGGAATTTTAACTGAATTGGAAGCAAATGTAATACCTGCTGCTAAAGGCAAAGGTAACATTATTATTACCGGTGTTGTAGAAGAAGAGGAAATTGGCAGTCAAGGCAGAAAAATGCGGCGAAAGAGTATGGCAAAAGGTTCTGTAGAAAATGTGCTGACGGTATTACGGCGAAACCTAAGTGTTGATCCTCGTGATTACGATATACATATTAATTTTCCTGGTGCGGCAGTGCCGGCAGATGGGCCTTCGGCGGGTGTAACTATAGCCGTTGCAGTATATTCAGCTATAACCAATATACCTGTAAACAATACAGTGGCAATGACGGGTGAACTTTCAATTCGGGGCGGGGTTAAACCTGTCGGAGGCGTCATGGCGAAAATTGAGGCTGCTCGCCAAGCGGGTGTTAAGATGGTGATTATCCCTAAAGAGAATTGGCAGGAAAGTTTTAATCAGATCAAGGAGATAAAAATCATACCGGTGGAGCAGTTGGAGGAAGTAGTAGAATATGCTCTGAAAGATGGCTTCAAACAACTGCCTAAAAAGTTTAAAGTTCCACGGGTACAGGTATTCGGTGCATCTCAACCAATATAATTCTTTATGCCTAACTAAACATCAGATGGGGGATAACCCCCCCACTGATGCAAGTTTCGCTTTAAGGATCTTTGATTTCTCTCGGAGTACTTGACTTAAGTTAAAAAATTGCATATAGTTCTTTGAGAGGCTCCTTACTAAGGAGCTTTTATTTCTTTTTGTTTATCCTTGGTTCAGGTAGTGGTAATATGTTATGATATAACCTAAAACTTATTAAGATAATAAAGGTCTTTTAGTTGTTAACTTATCCTTTGTTTAGCACCGCACCTCAAGGGTTGTCGTTTTCAACAAAATACCGAAGGGAGGATTTAATTTTAAAAAAGAGAATATATGCTTAATAGGTGAGAATATATTAAATAACTGTAACAGAAAATAGATATATCAGCTTTGGAGGTGAAGCAGTTGAACAGTAATTTGAAAGAGATACGCCAAATGCCATTGTTACCTTTACGAGGTGTACTGGTATTTCCTCATATGGTAATTCATTTGGATGTCGGCCGGGATCGCTCGGTGGCGGCTATTGATGAAGCAATGATAAGTGACGAAAGAGAAATCTTTTTAGCTATGCAGAAAGAAGCCCAGACAGATGAACCCGATGAAGATGATATTAATAAGGTTGGGACAATTGCACAAATCAAACAGCTGCTTAAGTTGCCCGGTGGTACTATAAGAGTGCTTGTTGAAGGTATAAGCAGGGCTGAGATTGTGGAATTTGATGAGCAGGCCCCATACATAAAAGTAAGCGTTGAACAAGAGGAAGAGTCTCTGGATAAAACACCTGAGATCGAAGCGTTAATGCGGAGTTTAGTTGATAAATTTGAGCATTACGTTAAAATAAGCAAAAAAATCTCACCGGAAACCGTTGTGTCCGTCACAACTTTGGAAGAGCCAGGTCGGTTAGCTGATGTGGTTGCATCTCATCTGACACTTAAGCTAACAGATAAACAAAAGGTGTTGGAGGCGGTAAATGTCGGTCAACGGCTGGAACTGCTTTGTAATATGTTGGCTAAAGAAATGGAGATAATGGAATTAGAACGCAAAATCAATATGCGGGTCAGAAAACAAATGGAAAAGACCCAAAAAGAATATTATCTCCGTGAGCAGATGAAGGCAATTCAAAAAGAGCTGGATGAAAAGGATGACAGAACGGCTGAAGTAGAGGGATTGCGAGAACAGATAGATAAGGCTAAGCTGCCGAAGGAAGTTAAAAAGAAAGCATTAAAGGAAGTTGAACGCTTAGAAAAAATGCCTCCTATGGTGGCGGAAGCTACCGTTGTAAGAAACTATCTGGATTGGGTGCTTGCCCTTCCGTGGAGCAAACAAACTAAGGATCAACTGGATATTAAAGCAGCAGAAAAAATACTGGACGAGGACCATTATGGGCTTAGGGAAGCAAAGGACCGTATCCTGGAATACTTAGCCATTCGAAAGTTATCTAAAAAATTAAAAGGCCCCATTGTTTGCCTTGTTGGGCCGCCGGGAGTTGGAAAAACTTCCTTGGCCAAATCTGTAGCTCGTTCTTTGAAGAGAAAGTTTGTCCGCATGTCTTTAGGGGGGGTAAGGGACGAAGCAGAGATTCGCGGCCACCGGCGGACATATGTTGGCGCTATGCCAGGGCGGATTATTCAAGGTCTGCGTCAAGCGGAGTCCAGGAACCCTGTCTTTTTGTTGGATGAAGTAGATAAAATGACGACTGATTTCCGTGGGGACCCGTCTTCCGCCTTACTTGAGGTATTGGATCCTGAGCAGAACAATACTTTCAGTGACCACTACATTGAAGAGAAATTTGACTTATCACAGGTTCTCTTTATCACCACCGCTAACGTGCAATATAACATTCCGCGTCCTTTGCTGGACAGGATGGAAATAATAGATATTTCAGGGTATACAGAGCACGATAAGGTCAAAATAGCTGAGAGACACTTGATCAAGAAGCAACTGGAAGAAAATGGAATAAAGGATCAACAATTAGACATATCGGAAAACGCTCTACGCAGAATTGTCAGAGAGTATACCCGGGAGTCCGGTGTGCGTAGTTTAGAACGCCAGATTGGTACAGTTTGTCGGAAAGTCGCAAGAGATATTGTAGCAGGAGACGTAGAATCTGTTCAGGTTACGGCTAAGAATATTGAGAAGTATTTGGGCATTCCTAAGTATCGCTATGGTATGGCTGAAAAGGAAGACGCGATAGGTGTCGCTACGGGCTTGGCATGGACCCAGGTTGGCGGGGAAGTGTTAACTGTTGAAGCTACAGCTTTAACAGGAAAAGGGAAGTTGACATTGACCGGTAAATTAGGTGATGTTATGAAAGAATCTGCTCAAGCAAGTTTTAGTTATGTACGGTCTAAAGTTAAAGAACTAGGAATCCCAGAGGATTTCCATGAAAAAAATGATATTCACATTCATGTGCCTGAAGGTGCTATTCCAAAGGATGGCCCTTCAGCAGGCATTACCATGGCTACGGCGTTGGCTTCTACTCTTTCTGGAAAACCGATTCGCCGCGACGTAGCTATGACCGGTGAAATAACGCTGCGAGGGCGGGTGCTGCCGGTTGGGGGTATTAAGGAAAAAATGTTGGCAGCCCACCGAGCAGGAATCAAGAAGGTGCTGCTGCCTAAGGACAATAAAAGGCAGTTGGAGGAGATACCGTCCAGCGTAAGGCGCAAAATGGATTTTGTGCTTGTAGAACATATGGATGAAGTATTAAGTGGGGCATTAGTGAATGGTAAAGATTAGAAATGCGGAATTCGTAAAAAGCGGCGTAGAACTAAGCCAGTATCCCCAAGAGGATATCTCTGAAATAGCTTTTGCCGGGCGATCCAATGTAGGTAAGTCATCCTTATTAAATAAATTGGTTCGCAGAAAGAAATTGGCTAGGGTTAGTAAACAACCGGGACGAACGCAGACCATCAACTTCTTTATGGTTAATGAGCAATTCATGCTAGTCGATCTGCCTGGTTATGGATTTGCCCGAGTGCCTATATCGGTGAAAAAACAGTGGGGTAAGATGATAGAGGAATACCTGAGTAAACGTGAACAACTGCGTGGGGTAGTACTGTTGTTGGACATTCGTCATAAACCTACTGAGGACGATAATCAAATGGTTCAGTGGTTGGTAGTAAATAATATACCGGTTATTTTGGTCGCAACCAAAGCGGATAAGGTTGCCAAGGGTAAGCGCCAAAGACAGCTTTCTTTAATTAAACGCACTCTGGAGCTACCGGCCCAACAACTCGTTATAGAATTTTCTGCTGACACCGGTGAGGGGAAGGAACTCCTGTTGCAGGGAATAAGTGAATTGTTAAGTGAAGGTCTGTAGTAATACAGGCCTTTTTAGTCTTTAGTTGATTATGCATGAGGTGTATTAGTGTTTCAATTCGGCTAGCAGCATGCCCGAGAGCACAAGTATGCCGCCGATAATGTCTATGGCGCTTAAGACTTCTGCTAAAAGTATAACAGCAAATATAGCCGAGAATACGGGCTCCATAGAAAAAATAATCGCTGTTCGGGTTGGGGTTGTGAATCTTTGGGCCCAGTTTTGGATTAAGTATGCTAATGCGGTTGCGGGAATTGCAGTAACCAGTAAGGCAGATACTACATTGGGTGAAAATACAAAGGTCTGTTTTTCCAGCAACAAGGCTAAAATAGCACTTAAAGCTGCCACTGTTCCTATCTGAATAGTAACTAGAGTTAGAGTGTCATATAGCTTTATATATCGTCCAACTAATATGATATGTAAGGCAAAACTTACCGCGCAAAATAGAACTAATAAGTCCCCTATATTAATACTAAATGGAAGATTTAAGGAAAGAAAACTTAAACCAAGTGCCGCAAAAAATGCACCCATCATAGCATATGCGGAAGGGACTTGTTTTAGTAAAACCACAGAGAACAATGGCACAAATACAACGGACAATCCGGTGATAAAACCAGCGTTAGAAGCAGTTGTGTATTGCAGACCGATTGTTTGAAATGAATAACCCGTAAAAAGAACGCTGCCGATAATAATGCCTGTTAAAGTAGCTTTTCTCGAAACTAAGGAAATGTTCTTTTGTAAGAATAAGAGCATAAAAAGAAAGGCCAGGGTAAAACGAATAGCGTTAAAAGTAAAAGGCAACATTTCAACTAAGGCGCTTTTTACACTGACAAAGGTGAGTCCCCAAACAAGGGCGACCATCAGTAATAGAGCATCCGCTTTCATTTGTCTGGCATTTTTTTTTAGTTTTGTTTGTTCCATAAGGTATTCTCCTGTTACGCTAGTTTTGTTCGAAAGTAAAACACCTTTTATTTTCGCCCAATTGAAATATTTAGTCAAGCACATATTCCTATTAGGTCTAAAACATTATGCAATGAGTATGTTTTACGAGGAGGTGTGTGCATGAGACAGCTAAAAGTTCGGGCTTTAGTAAAGGGTGTTTCTTTTGGACTTGCTGTTTTGGTAATTGGTAACGGTGCTTTATTCTTATGGGTTATTACGGGTACTGGGCAGTTATATTATCTTACTGCATATATGAAACTAATTGCTTTCATGGCGTTGGCAGTAGCTGGGTTGATGGGAGGAATGACTGCCGGTTGGCAGGGCTGGAAACACGGTGGTTGGATAGGGCTGATTTTATCAGCTTGCACGTTGGTATTTGGAGGTATTGTGGTGCCCCAGCTGAATTCCATGGGTTATATTATGACTAAGCTGCTTTATGGCGCATTTATCGGTGGGGCTGCAGCTGTTTGTGGTGTCAACTTATCTTTTGTGCGTAGGAGAAAAAGATTTAGTAAAAAGATCAATAACAAGTCGTTATGTTAAAATATTCTAAAAAGATTAAAAGGAAATGAAAACATAAAAAAGAATTATATTAAAATAAGTTTAGCTATCTGGTCGGAAAAAGGGTTTATACGACTAATATTTCATAATATTTATTCTAATAAACGATGTAAGGAGTGTAGTATTGTGAAATTAGTGGATGAATTATTAGATGGAAACAGACGTGCTTTAGCCAGGGCAATTACCGTAGTTGAGAATGGGACAGCCGAGAAAAAAGATCTGTTGGCAGAGATATATCCTCATACGGGTAATGCATATGTTATCGGAATTACTGGTTCGCCGGGTGCAGGCAAAAGCTCATTGGTAGATCGCTTAACAGAACACATTAGAAAGAAACATGGATTATCCGTAGGGATTATTGCGGTGGATCCAACCAGCCCATTTAGTGGCGGTGCATTGCTAGGTGATCGTATTCGCATGCAGGATCATGTTTTGGATAGCGGTGTCTTTATTAGAAGTATGGGGACAAGAGGCAGCTTAGGAGGACTGTCAAGGGCGACAAAAGAAGCAATTAAGGTTCTGGATGCTGGGGGAATGAACATTATCTTAGTTGAGACGGTTGGAGTTGGACAGTCTGAGCTGGATATCATGAATGCTGCAGACAGTATTGTAGTGGTATTAACCCCCGGGGCCGGAGACATAATCCAAACATTAAAAGCGGGGATTATGGAAATTGCTGATATATTTGCTGTTAACAAGGCAGATCTGGATGGCGCCGACCGCACGATCACAGAAGTTGGGGCAATGCTGGACCTTGACAAGGAACGGCTGTGGAGGCCGCCGGTAGTGCGGGTCGTAGCATTAAATAATTATGGCTTAGATGACTTATTTGAAAACATATTAAAGCATAAGGAATTCTTTGAGGGGCAAGGACTGCTTCAATCTTCCAGGCAGCTTCGCCTTAAGTCGGAAGTTATGGATGTGGTTTTGGACCAGCTAAAGGAAAAGATTGCGAGGGAGCTTAAGGACTCCGGGGATTTAGAAAGTGTCTTGGAACGGGTAGTTAATAGGGACATTGATCCCTACCAAGCATCAGATATTATTTTGAGTAAGTTGATGAAATTATAGAGAAGGGGTGTTGAGGAGTGGACGCCAAAATAAAGCACACTTCTTTGTAGTGGGGTTTCTCGAAGTAGACAGTAATTAGTTGGAAAGTTGGAAGGTTGGAAAGGTTAAAACCCGAACCAACTAACAACTCAATCAAAAGCGTCAATTTTAGTGGCGGTTAGTTAACGGGTAAATTA
Source organism: Bacillota bacterium (assembly GCA_016278515.1). Lineage (GTDB taxonomy): Bacteria > Bacillota > JADQBR01 > JADQBR01 > JADQBR01 > JADQBR01. The sequence continues at coordinate 20,159 of JADQBR010000057.1, read as the reverse complement.
GTTTTAAGGGGGAGACTGGAGTGATTGAGGAAAAAGTACTAGCTGCTAGGAATGCTGCGGGTGGGAAATTTAAAGAAGGCTATAACTGTGCCGAAGCGATTTTTTTAAGTTTTAACGAATTACTAAATCTTGATATGGATGACGACTTAGTTAGAATAACAAGCGGCTTAGGTGGAGGTCTTGGCCACGCCGGTTGTGCATGTGGAGCATTAACAGGATCAGTGCTGGTGCTTGGGGCGTTAAAGGGTAGAAATGGTACCGATATTAAGGAAAGGGATGTAATTTATACCTTGGCGGAAAAGTATCATGACCTTTTTGAAGAACGCTTTGGGTCCACCTGTTGTCGTGCGTTGAATACCCATCCTTATGACAGCACGGAGCACTTGAAAACCTGTTTAAAAATAACGGGCAATACAGGAAAACTTCTAATGCAGTATATTACTGACGAAGGATTGGCTTAGTTTCAGGCATCTGCTTGACACTACATATTAATATGGATAAAATGTAAGTTAAAGTAAATGTTAAAACTGGAACTAACAATTATGAAAAGGAGTAGTAATTGCCTACCATGCTGAAGAGAGAGGAAACTCAAATGGCTGAAAGGTTTCTCAGCAATGGAGTAATGAAGTCGCCTTGGAATTGCTATGCTGAAGTCCTTTGAAATAGGCAAAGTCGGTTGGCCTCCGTTATGGGTTGAAGAGCAGCTAGGGTTTATTCAAACTGGCTAAAAATAAGGTGGTACCGCGGAACTCTTTCGCCCTTAACAGGGTGGAAGAGTTTTTTTAATTGTTAAAAACTCATATAAGGATAGGATGGTGAAGTAGATGGACTCCGGTAATAATCTAAACAAAACATATGATCCAATTCAAGTAGAAGAGAAATGGTATCAGATTTGGGAGCAAAACGGTTATTTTAAACCTACTTTTGACGAAGGGAAAGAATCTTTTTCTATCGTAATGCCGCCACCAAATGTAACAGGTTCATTACACCTAGGACACGCGTTGGATAACACACTGCAGGATATCCTGACCCGATGGAAACGAATGCAGGGGTATAATACACTATGGATTCCAGGAACGGATCATGCGGGAATAGCTACCCAAGCAAAAGTTGAGGAGCAGTTGGTTAAAGAAGGGTTATCCAGAAGCGATTTGGGCAGAGATAAATTTTTGGAGAGGGTATGGGATTGGAAACATCAATATGGAAATAGGATTACTAGACAGCTGCGTACGGTAGGGGCATCTTGTGATTGGTCACGAGAACGTTTTACCATGGACGAAGGATGTTCCGCAGCCGTCCGAGAGGTATTTGTGAAACTATATGAAAAAGGGCTTATTTATCGGGGGAATTATATAGTCAACTGGTGTCCCAAATGTCAGACTACTATCTCGGACATTGAAGTGGAACATCAAGAAAAGGCCGGTAGTCTTTGGCACATACGTTATCCAATCAAAGGAAGCGATGAATATGTTGTTGTAGCCACAACTCGCCCTGAAACTATGTTGGGTGATACAGCGGTAGCAGTACATCCTGACGATAAACGATACAAGCACCTGGTTGGGTTAACGGTGATTTTACCAATACTAGGCAGGGAGATACCCGTAGTGGCAGATGAATACGTGGACCCTGAGTTCGGCTCAGGTGCCGTGAAGGTTACCCCGGCCCACGACCCTAATGACTTTGAGATAGGGCAGCGTCACAATTTGGAAGAGATTGTGGTTATTGACAAAAATGCGCAGATGACCGAACATGCTGGTAAATATCAAGGTATGGACAGATATCAATGTCGAGAGATACTTGTTCAGGACTTAATGCAACATGGTAGCCTAGTTGAAACAGAAGAACACCAACATGCGGTTGGTCAGTGTTATCGCTGTGATACGGTTATTGAACCGCTGGTTTCCAAGCAGTGGTTTGTTAAGATGAAACCGTTGGCTGTGCCTGCCATCAAAGCTGTTGATAATGGTCAGATTAAGTTTGTGCCGGAGCGTTTTACGAAAGTTTACAAAGGATGGATGGAAAATATTAGAGATTGGTGTATTTCCCGTCAGCTATGGTGGGGGCATCGCATTCCAGTCTGGTACTGCCAGGACTGCGGCGAAGTGATATGTTCTATTGAAGACCCGGCTGAGTGCCATAATTGTAACAGTAATAAATTAGTGCAGGACTCCGATGTGTTAGATACCTGGTTCAGTTCAGGACTATGGCCATTTTCTACTATGGGCTGGCCAAAAGAAACAGATGATTTAAAGCGCTTTTATCCAACATCTGTTTTAGTAACCGGCAGGGATATTATTTTCTTTTGGGTTGCTCGTATGATATTTAGCGCATTGGAATCTATGCACGAAGAGCCTTTTAAAGAGGTATTCATTCACGGGTTGGTTTTGGACCCACAGGGGCGTAAAATGAGTAAATCTTTGGGCAACGGAGTTGACCCCATCGAGATTATTGAGCAATATGGGGCAGATACCCTAAGGTTTATGTTAATTACCGGAAATACCCCCGGTAACGATCTGCGCTTCCAATTTGAGCGGTTGGAAGGGACTAGAAACTTTGCCAATAAAATTTGGAATGCAGCCCGCTTTGTAATTATGAATTTGGAAGACCAGGCGGAGGATGGCAGCGAGAAGGAGTTGGCTTTAGCGGATAACTGGATTATTTCCAGGTTTAACCGGACTGCTAAGGATGTTACTCGTTTGATGGAGAAATATGAGTTAGGTGAAGCAGGACGAATTCTCTATGATTTTATTTGGAATGAATTCTGTGACTGGTATATAGAATTAGTTAAGCCGCGGCTGTACGGCGAAGACCTGACAGAGAAAAGGACGGCACAACATGTTTTGCGTACGGTATTGAGCGATACCATGAAGCTGCTTCACCCCTTTATGCCATTTATTACGGAAGAAATCTGGCAAAAGCTAAATCCCGAGCAGGAGACTATTATGCTTAGCAAGTGGCCTGAAGGAAATCCTAACTTGGTTGATGATCACCAGGAACGACAAATGGGATTAATTATGGCAGTGGTGAAAGGGATTCGTAATATTCGCGGAGAAATGAATGTGGCTCCGGGTAAAAAGGTGCCTGTAATCATTGCGGCCAATTCCGGGGAAACTAAAACAGTACTTCAGGCAAACATTAGCTACTTGGATAATTTAGCAAATGCTCATCCCGTTGAGGTAAACGAAACATTAATCGATAAACCTGAACAAGCTGCGGCCGCAATTGAAAACGGCGTAGAAATATTTATGCCATTGAAAGGCGTAATAGACTTAGATAAAGAGAGGACAAGATTAGAAAAAGAGCTGTCCAATATGGACAAGGAATTGTCGAGGGTTGATAAGAAACTGCAGAATCCCGGTTTCTTGGGAAAAGCCCCTGACCACGTTGTAGCTAAGGAAAAGAAAAAACAACAGGAGTTCGTTAATAAAAAAGAGGCTCTGAAGGCTCGATTAACATTGTTAGATTAAGGAGACTAATTGTATGGAGTACCAGGAAGCTTTAGAATTTCTTAAGGATCTCACAAAATTTGGTTTTAACTTTGGCTTAGATAGGATACAGACCTTACTCAATTTTCTGGGTAACCCGGAGCAAAATTTAAAAGTTATTCACATAGGAGGCACAAATGGCAAGGGTTCCGTTGCCGCCATGGTGAGCAGTATTTTGACTGCGGATGCAAAAAAAGTGGGGACGTTTACTTCCCCGCATCTTCATAGTTATCGGGAGAGAATTCGCATTAATGGAACAATGATTGCCAAGAAAGAAGCGGCAGATCTATTAACAGAAATTAGGCCGTTGCTGGAAAAGATGGTGGCGGAAGGCCAGGAGCATCCCACAGAATTCGAAGTTAACACTGCTATGGCACTGCTCTATTTCACCAGGCAGCAGGTTGACTTGGCAGTGATTGAGGTGGGCTTAGGCGGCCTAATTGACTCAACAAATGTTGTACAGCCATTAGTGGCGGTTATTACTAACGTAGCTATGGATCACATGGATTATTTAGGCAATACCATAGAAGAAATAGCTAGGGTAAAAGCGGGAATAATTAAAGAGGACACAGTTGTTGTTACAGCTGCTACAAAGCCGCAGGTTTTGGCGATATTGCAGGAAACATGTAATAACAAGGGGGTGCCGTTGATTAGAGTTGGGGATGGTATTAGCTATAAACTACGCAGCGCTTCCTTAAAAGGGCAGAAATTTGACATAGAGACCGAAAATAATAGATATATTTCGTTACATATTCCTCTAATCGGAACGCACCAGGTGAGTAATGCAGCAGTTGCTGTAGGTGTGATTGAGGGTTTAAGAGAGCAGGGAGTATTTATTAATGATCAGGCAATAGCCGAGGGCTTAATGAATACTGTTTGGCCGGCAAGACTAGAATATTTTAAAGGGAAACCGCCGGTTCTAATTGACGCCGCTCACAATTTTGATGGTGCAGTTACATTGGCAGACGCTTTGCTACAATATTTCAAAGATAAAAAGATTGTTTTGGTTATTGGTATGCTGGCTGATAAAGAACGTGAAAAGGTAATGAAAAGGCTTGCTTCATTGGCAGAAGTTGTGGTTGTTACTAAGCCTAATAGCCCTAGGGCCGGAGATTGGCGGCAGCTTGCTTCCGAAGCAAAACTGCATATACCACAGGTTGAGATTGAACCCGATATCGCTAAAGCGGTTATTAAAGCTATTAATTTGGCAGGTGCGGACCATTTGGTTTGCATTACCGGTTCTTTCTATATGGTTGCTGAAGCAAGGCAGGTAGTGCTTGAAAATGGTTACCCAGGCAGGAATATTTTCTGACAATTGCAGGTTTTTGTCATTTGATGAAGAATAAGAACCTTTATAAAGGGCGAAAAGGATTCATATTTACATATGGTAATTTATGTAATTAAGAAACTCAAAAATATATCAGCTAAATGCCCCGGTGAATGCTAAGGAGGTAAATTTGATGAAAACGTTAAAAATACCAGAAGCAACTATTATTCGTCTTTCCGTTTATTCACGGTTTCTAACTCAGGCGGACCAACGGGGGATTATCACTATATCTTCCGGTGAAATAGCAGAGGGTGTGGGCGTTAGCCCTGCTCAGGTACGTAAGGATTTAGCTTATTTTGGCGAGTTTGGTACAAGAGGTGTGGGATACAACGTCAAAGATTTGCACCACAACATAATGAAGATATTAGGTCTAAATTCTTACTGGCCTGCCATTATTGTCGGTGCAGGTCATCTAGGTACCGCTTTATGCATGTATGGTGGTTTTAAAGAGCGCGGATTTAAAATTGTCGGCATGTTTGACAATGATCCGGATAAAATCGGGGAAAATATAAATGATATTTTTATCTATGATCTAGCTAAATTGGATTATATTATAAAGAAAGAGAAGGTGAAAATTGGCATAATGGCTGTTCCGGCTGGTGTTGCCCAAGATGTTGCAGATAAGCTGGTTTCAGCAGACATAAAAGCCATTTTAAACTTTGCTCCTAAGGTTATTAATGTTCCTGGAAGTATTGCTACTAGGAATGTGGATTTGACAGTCAACCTGGAAATACTGACCTTTAATTTAGGACTGAGTAAGGACAATTAGCAACTAAGACAGGCGTCTAGTGACGCCTTTTTTCTAGTTTTGGCCGCAAATAATTGCTCCAGGAGGAAAATTATGGATATAGTATTGGCTTCCCAGTCTCCCCGGCGGCGGGCATTGTTGCAGCAGCTAGGGTTAAATTTTTCTGTAGCAGTGAGTAATATTGAAGAACATATTTTTGAAAACAAGGATATTAAATTGCAAATAGAGGAGTTGGCCTTAAAAAAAGCGTGGGATGTCAGTGGGGATTTCACTGAAGCAATTATCGTTGGGGCTGATACGCTGGTTGTGAAGGATGGTAAGCCGTTGGGGAAACCTAGAAATTACTCGGAAGCAAAAAATATGTTAACCATGTTAAGTGGTACTACGCATCAAGTTATTACCGGCGTGGCACTGGTTATGCTTCCGACGCGGAATACCTTAGTGAATAGTGTGGTAACTTCTGTTGCGTTTCGCAATTTAACTGAAGAGGAAATTGAGGGTTATCTTTTAACCGGAGAGTATGCTGACAAAGCCGGGGCTTATGGTATTCAAGGTCGGGGTGCTGCCTTAGTAAAAGATATAGAGGGTTGTTACTTTAATGTTGTAGGATTACCATTGGGAAAACTGACAGAAATGCTAGGTGTCATGGGTGTGAAGGTATTGGGGAGGGGAACAAATGGTAAAGGAAACAGCTATTGATTACCGTCTGACCATGAAAGAGATGCCCATAGACTCTAGGCCAAGAGAAAAACTGTTAGAACAGGGTGCGGAAAGGCTTTCTGATGCAGAATTATTGGCGATTATTTTGGTCTCCGGTTCAAGGAAGGATACAGCCTTAGATTTGGCCAATCTCCTACTGACCGATTGCGGCGGACTGAAAGGGATTTTAGAACAGGGAGTGGAAGAATTGACTCGCTTGCCGGGAATAGGCCAGGCGAAGGCATGTCAAATAAAGGCCGCTTTGGAACTGGCAAAAAGGATAGTGGCTTGGAGAAAGAATGCTCTGCCTATCATTAAATCACCATTGGATGTCTCTACCTTAGTGATGGAGGAAATGCGTTTTTTGGATAGGGAATATTTTAAGGCGATTTTCTTAGACACGAAAAATCATGTTTTAGCCATCGAGAATATATCTATAGGTAGCTTAAATGCTTCTATCGTGCACCCCCGGGAAGTCTTCAAGAGTGCTATCAGACGCAGTTCTGCGGCTGTTATTTTGGTACATAACCATCCCAGCGGCGACCCGAGTCCAAGCAATGAAGATATAAATGTAACAAAGAGACTGCAAGAAGCGGGCGATATTTTGGGAATTAGTGTCTTAGACCATATAATTATCGGTGACAGTAGATTTGTTAGCATTAAGGAGAAAGGTCTTATCTAAAGACAGCGCAAGAAAGACTTTCCATAATACATTTAAATAACCTGATATTCCCAACAACATTAACAGATGTTTCCCTTGATAGAATTTTAGGCTCTATAATATAATAGTTATAGACAGGAAGGGGACAAGTAAATGATATTCGCAAAAGATTTAGGTATAGATCTTGGTACAGCAAACACATTAGTTCATGTTAAAGGAAAAGGCATAGTTCTTCGCGAACCATCCGTAGTAGCTATTCAGAGGGATTCAGGGAACGTATTGGCAGTTGGGGAAGAAGCAAAAAAGATGATTGGCAGGACGCCTGGCAACATAGTTGCGATCCGTCCCATGAAAGATGGTGTTATCGCAGATTTTGACATAACTCAAAGTATGCTGCGTTATTTTATTAGTAAAGCTCTAAAACGCAATAGATTTCTAGTTCGTCCCAGGGTAGTAATATGTATTCCTTCTGGAGTCACTGCTGTTGAAGAAAGAGCGGTTCGGGAAGCTGCTCTTCAAGCTGGAGCCAAGGAGGCTTACCTGATTGAAGAACCTATGGCAGCGGCTATAGGAGCTGGCTTGCCGGTGCATGAACCTACGGGGAATATGGTGGTAGATATCGGCGGGGGAACTACTGAAGTTGCAATAATTTCTTTAGGTGGTATTGTCACCAGCAAGTCTATTCGTATTGGCGGCGATGAAATGGATGATGCAATGATCCAACACATTAAGCGCAAATACAACTTAATGATTGGCGAACGTACGGCAGAAGACATTAAGATTACTATTGGTGCAGCTTATTTTGATGAGACCAGCGAAGGAAGACAGCGCCAGCAAGAGTACTATAGTGTGCGGGGGCGCGACTTAGTATCAGGACTGCCGAAGACTATTGATATTAATGCAGAAGAAATTAATCAAGCACTTCAGGAGCCGGTAACAAGTATTATCGATGCAATAAAGATTTGTTTGGAAAAGACACCACCTGAATTGGCAGCGGATATAATGGATCGCGGTATTGTTATGGCTGGCGGGGGGTCTTTGCTTTGGGGATTAGATCGTTTAGTAAGCGAAGAAACAGGTATGCCGGTACACTTGGCAGAAGAGCCCTTAGCTGCTGTTGCTAACGGGACAGGCCAAGTATTGGACAACATTGAGGTGCTTAAGCGAGTATTGATTCCTACAAAAAGAAGGGCGTAGAAGAGTAGCAAGTTATAATTCAATACGTATAGACTAGAATTAAGTGTAAGATGCGATTGTGACGCTCCTCGCATCAAGGGGTGAGGTTGAATTTGGCTCGTTTACCAAAAAAATCATTTTGGGGTATTTTGTTACTAGTTGTTTTGTTATTGTTCACTATGAAGTTAACAGATATTAATCGTACTAATCTTACCCCACCAGAAGTTTTATTGAGGGATATTTTAGCCCCGCTACAAGGCGGGGTTATGGTCGTTACAGCTAAAGTTTCCGATGCCGTCTCCAACATTAGCAATTATAAGGAGACGAATATTAAATATGAAGAGTTAAAAGGACAAGTGGACAATCTAAGATCTAAACTAAGCCAGTTAGAAGAATACCGACAGGAGAATGTTCGATTACGAAGATTATTAAACTTGCAAACTAATCTTAACAGTGATTGGGACTCCATTGCAGCGTCTGTTATAGCGCGTGATGCAAGTAATTGGTATCATACCATTACTCTAAACCGTGGTAGTAATGATGGCGTAGGTCAAAATATGCCCATCATTAACTCAGAAGGTTTGATAGGGAGGGTTATTGCAGTTACTAATAATACTGCCGAAGTATTACTGCTGATGGACCCCGAAGGTGCAGTGGGTGGATTAGTTCAAGAGACTCGCACGCCAGGTATTATAGAAGGTGTCGGGCAGGAGCAGCAGCTTATGTTAGTGCATTTGGCTCATAACGCAGAAGTTGAAGAAAACCAAGTGGTTATTACTTCAGGTTTAGGTGATATTTTTCCAAAAGGACTTAGGATCGGTTATATTACTAATATTGCGGTTGAAGCAAACGGTTTAGTTAAAAAGGCAGTTGTAAAACCGTTTGTGGAATTTGATCGATTGGAAGAAGTATTTATACTAACCGGCCATAAGGAGGCTAAATGATATGCGTACAGCAGGTTTGGCCGCCTTATTAATGATATCTCTCGTTGTGGAAAGCACTTTGCTTGAAAGTTTAAAGATTTGGGGGGCTAAACCGGATTTGATTTTAGTTTGGGTAATCCTGCTATCACTGGTTTGGGGTCCCCGGCGGGGTGCCGCTGTAGGATTTGTCTTTGGATTGGTGGAAGATCTTTTTTTTGCGAAATATATTGGTATTAATGCTTTAATAAAAATGAGTGTCGGATTCATTATTGGCTTAGGAGAAAACAAGCTGGTTAAGGAAAATATCATAGTGCCCATTACTGCTGCGTTAACGGGCAGTATCCTATTTTGGTTTTTCGCGTTTGCTTTGGACCTATATCTGGGCCGGGCGCTAAAGGTAGATTTTTCTATCATACTTGCTAATCTGCTATATAATTGCTTTGTTGCGTTACTTGGTTATAAATGGGTTTATAAAAGCAGTCAAAACGGATTGCTGAAATTTACTGAGCAGTGGAGGGATTTTAATGGATAAGAAGGAGACTCAAAAAAGGTTAAAAATATTTGTTTTTCTTTTATCTATCGCTTTTATTGCTCTGGGTATTCGGCTGTTTTACCTGCAGGTGGTTATGGCTAATCAATGGGAGCTGGTATCGGAAAATAATACCTTGCGTACTTTATCCGTTGATGCAAGGCGTGGAGACATAATAACTAGCGATAAAAAAGTGTTGGCCACTTCTAAGCCCGTTTTTACGGTTTCTATTATGGCTGGAATATCCGATGAGGAACTGGACTATGTAGCAGGAAGTCTGGAGGATATTCTCCAAGATGAATCTGTTACCGCTGAAGTTATCAAGGAGAAAATTGATTCTCATAGCCGCAGATTTGAACCTGTGGAAATTAAGAAATTAATTCCTGATGAACCGGGGACCTGGGAGATAATAACCAAAATAGAAGAGCGCCGCAGGGATTTGCCTGGGGTGGTCATTAACGAAAAACCTATGCGCAACTACCCGGAAGAACAGTTGTCAGGGCATATACTTGGATTTGTCACCCAGATTACTCAAGGACAACTTGAGGCAAGAAAGGAAGACAACTATCGATTAAATGATAAATTTGGCCAATCAGGCATTGAGCAGGCCTTTGAATTGCTTAATTTGGAGGGGACTAAAGTAGGTCTGCGTGGAAAGAAAGGCTTATATCAAGTGGAAGTGGATGTTCATAGCCGCATAGTTAAAGATTCAGGGATAATACTGCCGGCTACTCCTGGGGACAATTTAGAGCTGACAATTGATTATGATTTACAGAAAGCTATGGAACAATCTATGAATGAAGTGATTAGTGGACTGGATAATCCCAAAGCAAATGCGGCAGGTGCTGTTCTTTTGGATGTAAAAAATGGTGATATTTTAGCATTGGCCAGTGCACCCTATGTTAACCCTAATGATTTTGTAGATGGGAGTTTTAATGATTCTATTGTAAAAAATTATTATAATAATTCTGACTTAGCTCCCGGATTTAACCGAGCAGTTCAAGGTGTTTATCCGCCAGGTTCTACATTCAAACCCATAACGGCAATGGCGGCGCTGGCATCAGGGAGGGTTGATACGTCAGACACTATTGTATGTAAAGGAGCCTATTGGCGGCCTCCATATATAAAATGTTGGGACGTTCATGGTACTGTTGATTTTTACAAGGCCTTAGCTATATCTTGCAACACCTATTTCCAGGATGCCGGCTATAAAGCAGGCATAGATGAAATCGATTGGGTGGCCAAAGATTTTGGTTTGGGCCAGCCGTTGGATGTTCTAGGTATTTCAGGAGAAAACAAGGGGATATTGCCTACTCCTCAGTGGAAAAGTAATCTCGGTAGTATATTAGTGGACCGTGAATTTGAAAGAAAGAAACAGAATTTGGAGAAAGAATATGCGACAAAACTAGCTGAAGCCAGAACCTTTGAAGAAAGAGAAGTGGTTTTGGCACAGAAAGAGCGTGATTTAAGAATATTAGAGACCGATAAAAAGATCCAATATAACTTTAATACTACTTGGCAGGATTTTGATACTTTTAATACTTCAATCGGCCAGGGTTCAAATAGCTACTCTATGCTGCAGATGGCGAACTATGTAGCAACGCTGGCCAACGGCGGTAAACGCTGGCAGCCACACTTAATTAAAAGAATCACAGATCCTGAAGGTAATGTAATTAAGACTTATGAACCGGAGCTCATAAATCAAGTCGGGGTTTCTCAAGAGATAATGACGGAGACTCGAAAAGGTATGGTCGGTGTGACAAGTCCGGGCGGGACTGCTTATTCTGTTTTTAAGGATTTTCCTGCAGACATTAAAGTTGGAGCTAAAACCGGCACTGCTCAAACAGGCAGAAGAGGCGATAATCCGGATGAAGATTTCCATGGTGTCTTTATTGCATTTGCGCCAGCGGATGATCCCCAAATTGCTTTTGCCGGTATCGTTGAATATGGAGAGCATGGCGGTAGTACAGCGGGCCAGATAGCCAGGGCGGTTTTTAGGGAATATTTTGGTTTAAACGAGAAAGTGGATAGCATAGCGCTATACAAATAGGGTATTTGTCTTATTTTGTTGTAAAACAAGGTAAAAAAGCCCTCGTTTTTTAGCTGCTTAAAGCAGGATTTATATAGGTCCTGTAGAAATTTAAAATAGCTAGGTGGCCTGCGAAAGTCAAGTAAAAAGGAAAAACTTAATAGAATACCATGAATAAGGCTAGAGACCAAACTTTATGGTTATTTTATTGCTTATAATAACAGGGGGTTTATTATGACAGATAAAACATTTGCTTCTGAAAGAGAAGAGGATGGAATTCAGCAGAAAGAACAGGGTCGGCCTCCTGTAGATGAAATGCAGACGATACTTATTAAGAAGACCATGCGTTCAGGGCAAATTATTCGTTATCCGGGCAATGTGGTTGTTATGGGAGATGTCAATCCTGGAGCGGAAATTATTGCTGGTGGAAATATTGTTGTAATGGGGTTTCTGAGGGGAGTGGCCCACGCGGGTGCCGCCGGTACTGATGACAAAATTGTCACTGCTTTTCGGTTACGGCCAACACAGCTTCGGATTGCCAATCACATTACTCGTGCTCCGGACGAACAACCTGAAGCCTACCCGGAATACCCGGAGCTGGCCAGAATTAAGAATGGTGTAGTTGTTATTGATCGTTACGTACCTGGTGACAAACAAAAAGCTTGAAATACAAAGCGACACGGGGAGGAAATCATATGGGGGAAGTTATAGTTGTAACATCTGGCAAAGGCGGGGTTGGTAAAACAACAACAACTGCTAACATTGGCACAGGGCTGGCTTCTTTAGGTAAAAAGGTTGTGTTGGTTGACACTGACATTGGACTCCGAAATTTGGATGTGGTAATGGGATTGGAGAATCGCATCGTTTACGATCTCATTGATGTTTCTGATGGAAATTGCAGACTTAAACAAGCATTAATTAAAGATAAGCGTTTTGATGATAGGTTATTCCTATTACCCGCCGCTCAAACCAAAGATAAGAATGCCATTTCTGAACAGCAGATGAAGGATTTATGCGCTACATTAAAAGAAGAGTTTGACTATACAATAATTGATTGTCCAGCGGGCATAGAACAAGGCTTTAAAAATGCTATTGCCGGTGCGGAAAAGGCGCTAGTGATAACTACACCGGAAGTGTCAGCCGTGCGTGATGCTGACCGCATTATTGGATTACTGGAGGCTGCAGAGTTACCGGACCCGCGGCTAATTATAAATCGTTTGCGTCCAGCAATGGTTAAACAGGGTGATATGATGGATATCGATGATATGATTGATATTTTAGCCGTTAGCTTGTTGGGCGTTGTGCCGGAAGATGAAAAAATTGTTGTTTCTACTAATAGGGGGGAACCCGCCGTTTTAGATGAAATGTCCTTGGCCGGGGAGGCCTACCGAAATATTTCTCGTCGTTTAACAGGCGAGGAAGTGCCACTAATGAATTTAGATGTAAATGATGGATTAATGGGACGACTAAGGAAACTATTCGGGTTTTCCAAGTAGAAGGGGGGAAGGCTATGAGTTTGATTGATTTTTTACAGCGGGTGCTTGGGAAGGAGACTAACACTAGTAAAAATGTTGCCAAGGAGCGTCTAAGATTAGTTTTGGTTCATGATCGCTCTAGTATTTCACCTCATATTCTTAATGCATTAAAGGAAGATATGATAAAAGTTATTTCTACTTATATGGAGATAGATGAAGACGCATTGGAAGTAAGTTTGAGTAACGAAGACGACTCCGTCGCTTTAGTGGCTAATATCCCGGTTGTTAAAATGAAGAGGGATTATCAAGGTTAAAAGGGAAGCATCCTCATTTCTGAGGATGTTTTTTAACACTATCAGAGGCATAAGCTGAGTTTAAATTAATTAGAAAGATCTGCTAATGGGTGGAGATTGCTTTAATACCTTATCAAGATAAGATATAATGTAGACAGGTTGTATGGATGATTACTGGTTTGGGCTTATGGGGGATTATTATGAACGTAAAAAGACTAAAAAATTTGGATTTTGTAATATTAAGCTCATTGGTTGTCATATTAGTAATGAGCCTTTTTGTATTAAGCAGCGCCTCTGCTAGTATTGTCAGCGATTCTGCTTACTTTGTGACCAGGCAGGCCATGTGGATATTTATTGGGCTAGTTGCAATGGTGGTTACTATCTCGATAAATTATACCCAATTTGCGCGGCATAACAGGTTGTTATATGTTTTGAATTTATTGCTATTGGTATCAGTATTAATCCCCGGTGTTGGAACGGAAGTTAATGGTGCAACCAGTTGGATTAGATTGGGCCCTTTTAGTCTTCAACCAGTTGAGTTTTCTAAGATATTGATGATTATTACTTTTGCTAATTTTTTAGTGGCAAAACAAGGACAGCTAAATACTTTCAAGGGACTAATCCCTTGTTTCCTTTACTTCGCACTGCCGTTATTATTAATTTTAAAGCAGCCGGACTTAGGCTCTAGTTTAGTGTTTATAGCAATTCTGTTTGGGATGCTCTTGGTGGCAGGTGCTCGCCTTGGATTATTAGCCGGTATAGCGTCTGCAGGTCTAGGCGGCGCAATTAGTGCGGTAGTCTTGCACCTAAAGTTTGGCATGCCATTGCCTATTAAACAGTATCAGTTGATGCGCTTACTAGTCTTTCTTAACCCGTATGCTGATGGTAAAGGTGGCAGGGGTGCCGGTTATAATGTCATACAGTCACTGGCTGCGGTTGGGTCCGGAAATTTTTGGGGTCAGGGTCTGGGGAAAGGTTCTCAAGTACAGCTTAATTTCCTGCCGGAGCACCATACGGACTTTATTTTTTCCGTAGTCGGTGAAGAACTAGGGTTTATCGGTTCAATATTTCTTCTTTCAATGTATTTTCTGTTATTGTATAGATGTATCAAAATTGCACTTAATTCTAAAGACATGTTTGGTTCATTAATAGTAATTGGCATTGTATCTATGTTCACTTATCATATTATCCAGAATGTAGGTATGGCCATCGGCATGATGCCTATTACCGGCATTCCACTGCCTATGTTTAGTTATGGTGGCAGTTCCATGCTGGCTAACTTAATCGCCATTGGACTAGTGTTAAATGTTAATTTCCGAAGAAAAAAAATAATGTTTTAGTTAAGTGGCAAATAGTACGTTCCTGTTAAAATTAAGTATTCTTTTCCTCCTTTTAGGCATACTAAGCAAAAAAGGCCTGAGGAGGTATTTTTTATGGGGAAAGAAGATAACTGCGAAAGATGTGGTGCTGACAGTGACGAACGTGCCCTTGTGGAGTATCAGTTTAAAGGTGAAAAGAAAAATATATGTGTTCGCTGTTTACCCCAATTGATACACGGTAAAGGGTAAAAAAACTTATTAGTTTGTACTAGTGAATTGAGATTTTAGTAATATTCTGTTGGGCAAGTAAATATACTTCTATTGAACGCATGTCCAACAGGGGTGATTATGTATGAACTTTAAGAGGTTTTTTCGCAGAGGATTCAAGAAAAATTTTAGGTCACGGCCCAGTCGTCACTTAGAAGAACGGGTAAGACAGCCTAAGAGTAAGGTGAGAATTTTAGCAGCAGTTGTGTTAGTAATGATTTTTATAGCAATCTTACAAATACCTCATCCATCTTTTTACGGTATTCAAAAACAAATAGTGTTATTATTAACTTCACAACAAGCTGATTGGACACCGGTGTTAAATCAGTGGGCCGGTTCTGGCATATGGCAGGATAGCTTTGATAAGTATGTATTTAAGCAGACCCAGTCGGACATCCTGATTTTGCCCGTGTCAGGCAAAATAGAGCGAAATTTCAACGTAGAAGAGCAGCATTTGGGTATAGATATAAAAACGGATAAGGGTGCATTGGTCAAAGCTGCTGTCGGCGGTGAAGTTATTCCCTTTAGCAGCGGCTCGTCTGATCATGCAGTTGCTATCCGGCATACAAACGACAGGGTAACCATATATTCAGGATTAAAAAATATTACCGTAAAAACAGGAGAAATAATTCCCCAAGGGAAAGTATTAGGTTTAGCAAAAGATTTTGTTCATTTTGAAATTCGCCTAAAGAACCGACCTGTAGACCCGCTTCCTTACCTTACTGCAGATGGAGAATTATAAACTATTTGTCCCAACTAGTTTGGGGCATATTTATTGTTAGCTTCCTGAAGTTAAAAGGAAAATACTACCTTCTTGTAGAAACCTTCAAGAAAGGTAATAATATTAGAAGTGCTTGTTCGAACATCCTCTAGAAAAAGAAATAACATAGGAGGCTTTAAATGCGTCAATATATCCAGAATAAATTGCTCCCCGCTGTTCAAAAACCAGCTAGGTATTTGGGCGACGAGTGGAATGCAATAAAGAAGCCGTGGGATGGCGCTAAAGTCAAGATGGCGTTTGCTTTTCCCGATGTTTACGAAGTTGGCATGTCGCACTTGGGACTGCATATCTTATACGGGTTGGTCAATAATCAGGAAGAATTCTTAATGGAGAGGGTCTTTGCTCCCTGGGTGGACTTGGAAGAACGGCTGCGGGAAGAGAATATTTCACTTTTTTCGCTGGAATCTTACCGCCCGATCAAAGATTTTGATGTTGTGGGATTTACCCTGCAGTACGAGATGAGTTATACAAATATTTTAAACATGTTGGACTTAGCAGATATCCCACTGCGAAGCAAAGATCGAACAGAGGGGGACCCATTAGTTATTGGCGGAGGGCCTTGCGCTGTAAATCCTGAACCTCTAGCACCTTTTTTTGACTGTTTTTTGATTGGGGATAGCGAAGAGATGCTCCTGGAAGTTTTAGAGGCGGTATCCGCATGGAAAGACAAAGAAGTAGATAAGGAGATTCTGCTTGGGCAACTTGCTCTAATTCAAGGGGTTTATGTACCGGATTTTTATCAAATTAGTTATAACCAAGATGGAACGGTTTCGGATATCAATGCCAGTGATCGTAATGTCCCGGATAGGGTAAGAAGACGAGTTATTCCTGACTTGGATACGGCATATTTTCCGGTTAAGCCAATTGTTCCTCATATGGAAGTGGTCCATGATAGAATTATGTTAGAAGTGATGCGGGGTTGTACTAGAGGTTGTCGGTTTTGCCAAGCTGGCATGATATACAGACCAGTCCGGGAACGAAAGCAGGAGACCCTGTTTCAGCAAGCTGAGGAATTAGTAAAGAATACCGGACATGAAGAGATTTCTTTAACGTCCTTGAGCACAGCGGATTATTCATGTGTTCAGCCTCTAGTAGTCAGTTTATTGAATAAATATCAGGAGCAAGGGATAAATATTGCACTGCCTTCTCTGCGGGTAGACTCTTTTTCCGTTGACCTAGCCAAAGAGGTTCAGAGGGTACGAAAGAGTGGTCTCACCTTGGCGCCTGAGGCCGGTAGCCAGAGGCTAAGGGATGTAATAAATAAGAATGTAAACGAAGAGGACTTAATATCCGCTGTCAGGGGAGCATTTAAAGCGGGTTGGACAAATATTAAATTATATTTTATGATTGGTTTGCCGACAGAGACACAAGATGATCTTTTAGAAATAACTCGTTTAGCTAAAGATGTTTTGCGATTGGGCAGAGACGAATTAAAGTTATTGGGGAAAGGGAGGCCGATGATTACAGTTAGCGTCTCATCTTTTGTTCCCAAGCCCCATACGCCTTTTCAATTTGAGCCCCAGGATTCCCGCAGTTTATTAAAAGAAAAGCAAGAATTTCTCAGGGAGAATCTTAAGGCGAAAGGACTAAAATATAAATGGCATAATAGAAACATCAGTTTCCTTGAAGCTGTCTTTGCTAAGGGTGACCGAAGAGTGGCTGATACCTTGGAAACAGCATGGGCTAAAGGCTGTAAATTCGACAGTTGGGATGAACATTTTAGCTTAGCCCTGTGGGAAAAGGCATTTGATGATACGGGGCTAGATCCTCACTTTTATGCAAACAGAAATATCTCTTATGAAGAAATGTTACCTTGGGACCACATTGATACCGGAGTGAGCAAGAAATTTCTGATCAATGAACACCGTCAGGCATTGAAACATGTGCTCACTAAAGACTGCCGCTGGCAGGATTGCACTGGCTGCACCATCTGTGACCGCTTTGATGTCGCTAATCGACTGTGGGGTGAAGTAACAATTGCAGCTGATTAGAATGAAATTTAGTAAAGAAGGACAGTTGCGTTTTTTGTCCCATTTGGATTTACTCAGAACAATACAAAGAGTATTTCGTAGAGCACAGTTGCCAATGGCCTATTCTCAAGGTTTTAATCCTCATCCTAAGATATCCTTTTCACCGGCTTTGCCTGTAGGGGTCAGTAGCGAGGCGGAATATCTAGATGTTGAACTGGCGGAACATATGGATGAATCAAAAATCAAATTACAATTGAAGGGACAGGCTCCCGCTGGAATGAAGTTTCTAGAAATTGTGGACATAGGATTCAATAGGACTGCATTAAATGCAGAAATTAATAGAGCCAATTACCAAATAAGGGGCCTATTTAAGTGCAACAGAGAGGATCTTGACCTATGCGTACAAGAATTATTAGGGCAGGAAGAATTGATGGTCAAGAAGGTTACAAAAAAAGGAATAAAAGAAAAAAATATTCGCCCTGGAATATTTCAGTTGGAATGTAAAAGTGATCAAAAGGGCCTTTGTCTTGAAATGACATTGTTGACTGGCAGTGAAGGAAACGTCAGGCCGGAACATATATTGGAATTGATTTCTAATAAGTGCGGCCTTATTATTGAGGAACCGTTAATTAAACGCACCAGTCTTTTTATTGACAATGGACAGGAGCAAGTGTCTCCGTTGAGCTAAAGGACCATTAGGGAGTGGAATTATGTACAAAGAGATAGTTGTACATGTTGATGACAGAGAAACCACGGTTGCTGTTTTAGAAGATCAACGGGTGGCGGAGATTTACCTGAAAAGGTCTTTGAGTCAACGTTTAGTAGGCAACATCTACAAGGCAAAAGTAATGAATGTTTTACCAGGAATGCAGGCTGCCTTTGTTGATATCGGCTTAGAAAAAAATGCTTTTTTATACGTGGAAGATGCCGTCAGTCAAGACCAACAAGTATTGTCACCGGGAAGCACTGGCAGATTGACCATAAGCGATGTGGTAAAACAGGGACAAGAGATTATTGTGCAAATTGTGAAAGAACCTATTGGGACCAAAGGTGCCAGGGTTACGAGGAACGTAACGCTGCCAGGTCGCAATATTGTCTTGATGCCCACAGCAAGTTATGTAGGTATCTCTCGGCGCATTGAAGAGGAAGATGAGAGAGAACGTTTGAAACAGCTTGCAGGGAAGCTAAAGCCTGAAGAGATGGGTATAATTGTCAGGACGGTGGCTTATGGTATAAGCGAGGAAGAGATGAAAGAGGATTTAGACAATCTAGTACGTCTTTGGAAGCATATTTTGAACAAGGCAGCTCGAATTTCTGCACCTAACAGTATTCATAAAGACTTAGAGTTAATACAACGAATCTTACGGGATTTGTTTACTGAGGATGTGAACCGATTTTTAGTTAATTCTCAACTAACGTATGAGAAGGTAATAGAAGCGCTCTCTCTACTTGCTCCTGAGTTAAAAACCAGGGTGAGTCTGGTTAGGGATGAGGACCTGATGGATAGGTATAATATTAGGTTGGAACTTGAGAAAGCCCTAGATAGGAGAGTTTGGCTTAAATGCGGTGGGTATATCATTATTGACCAAGTGGAAGCTTTAACGGCAATTGATGTTAATACCGGAAAATTTGTTGGCACCAAGAATTTAGAAGATACGGTGCTAAAAACTAATTTAGAGGCGGCAGTGGAAATCGCGAGGCAGATTAGACTGCGTAATATAGGTGGAATAATAGTTGTTGATTTTATTGATATGTCTCAGCAGGAGCACTGGGGCCAAATTACAAAGGCTTTAGAGGATGAGTTAGAACATGATAAAACGCGTACTAACGTGGTGGGTCTGACGCAGCTTTGTTTAGTTGAATTAACTAGGAAAAAGGTAAGACAGAGTTTGCGGAGCATTATGCAAAAGGATTGTCCTTACTGTCAAGGGGAAGGTAAGATAATGTCAGAGGATTCCGTCAGCTTAAAGGCATATCGGGACATACGTGAAATGGGTGAGCGAACCCAGGCACCGGCAATTTTAGTAGAAGCTCATCCACTGGTTTCTGCTCACCTAATCGGCAGTGGGGGTAGCGGGTTGCGTTCTCTGGAAGAAGAGACAGAAAAACAGATTCTTATTAAGGGAGAAGAGAGTCTACATATCAAAGACGTTAGGCTTACTGCAATTCATAATGAAGATGAAATAGAGAATTTAGCCTTGCCGGTTAAATCTAATGAAATCTATACTGTAAAAATAGAAGAGCCGCATATTGGCAACTCTTATGATGGTATTGGCCGTGTACAGGGGTTTGTAATAGATGTAGAAGGCGGGGGTGCCTTAGTTGGTCAGAATGTTAAGGTGAAAATAACCAAAGTATTTCGAACCTACGCCCGAGCGGAGGTAATTGAGCCTCTGCTACACAACTAAAAAGAAGTTTTGCCTTCAGAACTGACGCATGAAGCTTAAGATTGATAACTGATAAGGGATAGCAGAAAT
>JADQBR010000157.1 GCA_016278515.1 Bacillota bacterium | reverse complement strand
GTTACTGAGTAGCGAACGTTTATCGCTATGCAGAGCGTACCACACAGACCTCCCCGGGTTATTGCTTGCAGGTAATAACCCGGGTTATCACCTGATGATGATTATCACCAGTTGACAGTGACATTGCTGGATATCAGGGAGAGATACCGCGCCAACTGGTAATAATCCTAGCAGTTATAATGTGTATATCAGCATTGCTGAAATACACATTATGAGGTGATAAAATGCCAGTAAGTGAAAAAGACTTAGAAGTATTGGGCGTGTACCTCCGTTCCTGTTCTGAAGCAGGAAATGCCCAAAGAACACTCTTCAGGAAGCGTGACTCTGTAAAACGCTTTCTCTCAGCCAATGGTTTATCCGCAGTCAATTCGTCTGTAATCCAAGAATATCTTCACTCCTTCAAAGGAAAAAGCGCATACTACCAGAAGCGTGAAATGGATGAAGTAAAGAAGTTCCTCATCTTTTGCGCATGTCAAGGGATTATCAATCAGGATTTTAGTTGCAAATTTCCTAACATAAAGGCTGTGAAGGACAGCAAAATACCATCTGTGTTCACGAACGACGAAGTAAGGACGCTATTGCTTTACTTCTCTACAAGGGATTCGAAGAATAGACTGCGCGATTATGCAATGGTGCTGCTGATGGCTGTTTATGGGTTCAGATCCATAGATATTGCCAACTTTGATCTCCGCTATCTGAACTTTGACGATGGGACTCTGCTGTTTTCTCAGTCAAAAACAGGCACCGTGATTCGGCATCAGTTTCTGTCGCATGTGGGAAACGCGCTGGCTGATTACATTCTAAACGAAAGGACTGATAGTAGCTCGACACTTCTTTTTCTCCAGGCAAACGGCAACGGTCTGTCATCCAAAACTATCAGCAATGTTGTGCGAAGTGGTTTTCTTACTAGCGGTATTGATATCGGAAAAAGGAAGTGTGGCTCCCATAGTTTAAGGCATTCCGTCGCCTCTGGTATGATCAATGACGGGTACTCAATTTTTACAGTTGCAAATGTTCTTGGACAGACTTCGGCTGAAACAGCCCGTTTGTATACAAAGGTTGATTTATCGCGTTTGGCGTTGTGTGCGTTGGAGGTGCCAGTTCATGAATAATACTTTTCACATTCCAGAATATCAAAGTGGGCTGAAAGATACGTTTATACATTTCATTCAATACAAGAGATCGACCGGGCGAAAAGAGCGAATATACGCCACTGTACTCAAAACATTTGATTCGTTCTGTATTTCACATTATCCATCCGCAAACACTTTGAGCAAAGACACCGTAGATGAGTTTTTGCAAATGACAGAACATCGTAAAAGTTCCTCTGTTCACACCTATGCTTCAGTAATCCGTGAACTGGGACGCTTCATCCGACATGTTCAGGGAATTGAGAGTGCATATATCACGAAGTTGTGCGGAAGTAGAAAAAGCACTTACATTCCGTACATATTCGACAAAAGGCAAATCTCACTCTTACTTACGAAAGCGTCAGCTTTTACGTCTTGTAACGACAGAATAAACCCGAATATGAGGAATGCGATTTCCTGCCTATATGCCATGCTATACTGCACGGGAATCCGAGTTTCAGAAGCGTTGGCATTGACGCTTGCTGATGTTTCGTTAGAAAAACACACCATTCTGGTTACAGAGTCTAAAGGCGGGAAACAACGGTTGCTTCCAATTTCGGAGTCACTCACGCTGAAATGTCAGGATTATCTTGCCCGGCGGTGCAGTATCCATAATATCTTTTTTTTTGACACCGGAGGCAATCTGCACAACGGACACATAAGTAAAGGCGATGCTTACAGATTTTTCCGTATGTTATTGGCACAGGCAGGGATTCCTCACCGTGGTAGAGGAGAGGGACCGCGTCTCCACGATCTTCGCGATACCTTTGCAGTCCATTCGCTACAGAAACTTATTGAAATTGGAGGGGATGTCAACGCAGGGCTTGAGTATCTGTCATTATATCTGGGACACCGATCCATATACGAAACGCAGGACTATCTTTGGATGACGGAGGAACTGGCAGAGGATATGCTTTGCAAAACCTCAGAAGATGTAGCTTTTTTGTCTGAGGAATTCCGGCAGAAGGTGGTGTTCTATAATGTTTAAAGGATTCTACCCGTTACTCGAAAATTTCCTTTGCACTTACCTTCCCAAACAGAAAGGGTACAGTGATCACACTGTCACATCCTATTACGCTGCCATCAGCCAATATATATCATGGCTGGCAGACGCGCAGAAAATTAAAAAAAGCAAAGTGCAGGTGTTTGATTTCACAAAAGAAAGAGTGCTTTCATGGCTTTCATCAATTGAGGAAAACGGCGCTTCAGTTTCCACGAGGAATCAGCGGCTAGCAGGTATGCGCTCCTTCCTTGCGTTTGCTTCTGAAGAAGAACCGATTTACATGGACACCTATCTTTCCGTAGGGCATATTAAGGTCAAGAAAGGCTGCAAACCCTCTAAAGACTTCCTAAACCATGAGGAATTCCAAGCTATCTTAAAAGCAATCCCGCCCGGGAACAATACGTCAATCAAACACTATGTTCTTTTGAGCGTCCTCTATGACTCGGGTACCCGCGTTCATGAAATATGTAACATGAGACTGGAAGATATTTCTTTCGGCAAGAATTGCTCTATTAAGATTTATGGCAAGGGCAGAAAAACCCGCATCATATATATTTCATCAAACGCAGTAACATTGATCAAAGATTACTGCAAGAGATTTGATATTGCGGAAGACATCTTATTTCGCAACCGTTATGGCAACCATTTGACTGATTCGGGGATAGATTACATCATCAAGAAATATACTGCTGTCGCTGCTGAAAGTCTGCTTTCACTTAAAACGAAAAAAGTATCATCGCACACATTCAGGAGATCAAAAGCCACACATATGCTTTTGAGTGGGGTCAGTTTACCTTTAATACAGAGATTTCTCGGGCATGAATCTATCCAAACAACCGAAGAATATCTCGATATAGGTTCCGAGGCTATGATACAAGCCGTTAACAGGACGGGCACTCTTGTTCTTCCATTGGAAAAAATAGATGAAGCTGAAAACTGGAGAGAAGCAGATGTCATGGAACAGATTCGATTGAAAATATCTCAACGTTAGCTACTAGGATTATTACCAGTTGGCGCGGTATCTCTCCCTGATATCCAGCAATGCCGCTGTTAACTGGTGATAATCATCATCAGGTGATAACCCCGTTAAGGTGCATAGTCTTTCACTCCATCCATCTGCCACATTTACACCGCAT
>JADQBR010000022.1 GCA_016278515.1 Bacillota bacterium | reverse complement strand
GAGTTGGGACAGCTAGAGTGGCTAGCAAACTTGGAGGCTTGAAGGCTTTAACGAAGAGAAGAGACGGTGCCAGGCACTTAACTTACTTGGATGTTGGATTTAACAACCCAAGAATAGAAAAATCGCCTTGTAACAAACAGTCAGGCGGTTAAAGATGTTCATAAAATTTTTCTAAGAAATCATCAGGAGTAATAGCTGTTACATGTGAATTGGTAAAGTCCTTAATGTTGCGTGTTATAATGTATTCCATTTTGGCGCGTTCAGCACAAACAGAGATTAACTCATCTTCAAAGTCACCGACATCCGGATGAAAGGCCTTTCTTACATCTTTTGCCGTGACATCAATAATATCGACAAGTTGCAAGAGGGTATTTAAAGCTTCGTGCACTTCTTTTTTATTTTTTAGGTGACGTCCTAAGAGGTAGTGGATGTCAGTAATTGAGTTGGCTGTGACATAACCTTTTATCTGTTTTGTTTCAGCTAAACGTAGAACTCTGGAGGAAAACTGAACAAAGGGCACTCGGTTTTGGAATACATCTAAGATGACGTTGCTATCAATCACTACTTTCATGTTTTTTAAGTCGCTCCCTTCGTGCATCCTCCATTGTATAGTCATCATCAGGGATGATGCCGATCAATTTTTGTACCAGACTTTTGTCTTTGGGTGGAGTCACCTGAGCAACTGGTATGCCGTTGCGGGTGACAATAATCTCCTCCTTGTTTATCAATGCCAGGTATTTGCCTAAGTTTTTTTTGAACTCAGTAGCAGTTACTTGTAGCACAAGGACACCTCCTTCAAAATATATCATGAACAATCTTTACTATATCATACTACATATTATGCGATTTGTGAATAATATTCACAGTATTGCACAGGGAAACGCCAAAGTTCTAGTCATAATGTTTGCGTTTTGTGGAAATTAGAAACTAGGAAGAGCCGGTGGGAAGAGCCGGTGCCTGACACCAACTTGACCCAACTTATCAACTTATTGGTGTCTATTATGTGGACGCCTTAGAGTAGGTGCCAGGCAGAGCTGCTGAAGTACAAGAATGCCGACTATTTTGAGGTAACAAAGGAATATGGAGTCTACTTAAAGACCCTCTTAAAAGCAGATTAAATATATTCAGATTTTGAGAGAGAACGTTTAACTATCATTCTCAAAAAAGCACTTTTGCTTAAACCATATTCATCTGAGATTTTTTTAATTAACTCATTTTCCTGTTTACTTAAGCGTATAGTAATAGTCTCTGTTTTATTAGCTGAAGAAACTATTTCTTTCTCTTTAAGATTTTCGAGTGGGTTATAATTTTCTTTATCGTATTTTTCAGCATCTGCTAATAACTCTTTTTTGGAAACTTGACCTAGTGAAGTTGCGTCTTGTACAGTTTCGATCTGTATTCTTCTTCTTTTAGTTTTATTCATCTTTTAGCACCTCGCTTTCTTGGCGATATATTTGTTCTAGTTGTTCGTTAGCCCAATAAGAAGTGATGATGTAAAAGTTGCCATCTGGAAAGAGTCTACCGATAATAAATAGTATTCTTCCAGATTCGGTTTCACATAGCAGTTCATATACAGTACCACTTGATGTTGCTCTGTTTTGAGGCAAAGGTGACTTTTGTTTCGGCTTCATGACGACTAAGTAGGGGTCACCTAAAGCGTCGCTTAGATCATCTTTATAAACTTTGTGTTTAATATCTAATTTATCTTCTATGTGCTGATCCAAGATTATTTTTCCTTTAAAAATCTTTTCGAATTTGCCATTAGTCGATTTTCTAGAAACCAATTTTGTCACCTCTTCGACAAAGTGTTACAATGTGTGCGAATGTATTACATTAATATTATAACCCGATTTGGGAAAAAATGCAAGCCTTCGGTAAGTCGCAAAAAACCAGGGGGACGGTTCACGGAACTGCTAACTTTTATTGTGAAATCAATAATTTAGACATTAGTCCTGAGTCCAATACTGGTAGAGGTCCAGTAGATTTTAAGATAAGTCGTGAAGAAGATAAAACCGTTATAGAAATTAAATTGACTTCTAATAATAAGAAGCGCCGGTGTCTGACACCAACTTATCAACTTTTGGTGGCCATTATGTGGACGCCTTAGAGTAGGTGCCAGGCAGAGCTACTCAAGTACAAGAATGCAAGAATGCCGACTATTTTGAGGTAACAAAGGAATATGAAGAACTTCTGCAGTTCTTGAGAAAAATGTTCTGGCGTAAATCAAAGGCAGAGTATTTAGCAAAAGAAATTCAAAGTTACTGTGAGTCCTTTAGAGCTATGGAGAATATTCACCTGCTGTTTGAGGAGGAAAAAATAAGATTTAAGAGCCAAAAACAAGCAGAAGAGCTGATGAGGCTAATAAGAAACCTAGCTAATAACACGCGGATTTTTCAAAACAACGGGTATACTCCGAATGAGCTGGAAGAGATGATGAAGAAGTAAGATTTAGAAGTTTTTGTCAATCAGGTTGCCTATAGAGGTTAATTATAATAAAATACAAGTAAATCTAAATACTGATTGGGGTGAGTTAATATGGATGTTCTTAATAGAATAGTAAATGACCCAAATATTTGTCACGGAATAGCATGTATTAAAGGCACAAGAATTCCTGTGTCGGTAATATTGGATAATCTATCTCATGGTCTAACTCATAAAGAAACATTAGATTCTTACCCTACATTAAAATATGAGGATATCATTGCTGCTTTAGCCTATGCTGCTCTTTTATCAAAAGAGCAATCGATAAATTTAGGTAATATAAAGGAAGGCATCTAGCTATGAAGTTTAAAATAGATGAAAACCTTCCTCTTGAAAGTGCTAATATATTAAGGAAGGAAGGGTATGATGCAGAAACAGTTCATGATGAAGACTTAGAAGGAGAACCTGATTCTCGCATATATTCTGTTTGTCTTGAGGAAAGCAGAGTTCTTGTAACATTGGATGTTGGGTTTTCAAATATATTAGTTTATCCTCCTGGTAAGCATGCAGGTGTGATTGTTTTCAGGTTAAGTAATCAAAGCAAGCAAAGTGTTTTGGAAAAGACAAAGCAGCTAATTTTGGCTCTCAAGCAGGCAAATCCTAAAGGAAGCACATGGATTATTGACGATAATAAGTTAAGAATCCATAGACATAACAGTTAAATGCCATAAAAAGATTCCTCACCTGGGCAGCAATATTAACTGAAAGGGGGATAATAAATGGCTAGTGGTAAGGTTGCGGTTGCTATGGGAAACCAGGGGGACGGTTCTCCTAGGGTTCAATCGGAAGTTTTGCGCACCAAATAGGCTCAACTG
>JADQBR010000063.1 GCA_016278515.1 Bacillota bacterium | reverse complement strand
AGTGCTTCCCGGTCAGTCCCATGAAGTTATACGGCGCCAGGGTGCCGGCATACATACTGCCAAAGGCACTGAAGCGAAACTGGGTAATTGTCTCTCCGGTCCGATCGGTCAGGTCCGTTACGTTACCTAAAGCGTCAAAGCTATAGTACATCAACCCGCCCCGGGTTTGCAGGGTGGGTTTACCCTGTTCTTTTCTCCCGTGATAGCCGAACATCTTCCGGGATATGACGCTGTCTGTTCCTAAATGATATTCTGCCAGGGGACTGCCATTTCCTGTATATTCTTTGATTAGTTTTTTGCCGTCATAGAGGTAGGCCGTCTCTTCTGTTCTTAACTTAAGGCTCTTTTCGGCCTTCTTCTCCTGTCCTTTACCGTTACCGTTTCCATTGCTGTTACTGTTTCCGCTATTGCCGTTTTCCTGCCAGTAGGTTTCTTCTCTTAAGACTTTTCGGCCGTAGCCGTCATAGGCATACTTTAAATCCGTTCCATCTTCAAAATAAACGTCTGTCATCTTATTGGCAGCGTTATAGGCATATTCGATCCTGGTGCCGTCGTCTTCCGCTTTGTATATTAGGTTACCGTTAGCATCGTACTCATAACTGGTATCCCCTGCCGTTAAAAGCCTGTTGGCTCTATCATAGCTGTACTCTATCTTACCGGCGTCCGTTGTCATGGACAGGCGATTTCCTACGCTGTCGTAGGTAAAGACTGCTTCGCCGGTGGGTTCCATTAAGTATTCAGGTAAATCTATGGTCGTAGTATCTGCCAGCAAAGCGCTTTCCTCTAAGTTACGCCACTTGCCGCCACGTTTATCTTTCCCTAAACCTTTTCCTTGGCCCGGATGTTCTTTATCCTTATCTTTTCCTTTACCGTTACCGGGGTTGTCTTTGTTAGTTCCTTTTTCCTTGGTAGAATTCTTACCGTTATTACTATTTCCGTTATCTTTGCCGCTATTTGAGTTATTCCCCGGCTTATCAGTAGGGTTACCGTTATTACCAGAACTCCCATTATTGGAACTGCTGTTTCCGCCGTTTCCACTGTTTTCTTTTTCTTTTGAACTACTATTGCCGCTATTGTTACCGGAACTGCCGTTATCTTTACTGCTTTCGCCTTTATCTTTAGAACCGTTGTTTCCATTGTCATTACTATTGCCATTGCCATTTCCGCCTTTGGCAAGAAGGAAGTTCATGTCAGTTGGAGCAGTTTCAATTCGGTTAATTATATCAATACTTAATACCGCAGTTTGTTTTTCTTTTCCTTTAGCATTTCCATTACCGTTACCCTTACTTTCCTTTTCTGTCTCAGTATCAGTTTCTCCTGGTAAGGTCTGGTTTCTTGGTAATTTCATTTCCGGTGCTTCCGGGAGATACTGCTCCCTTAAAGCTTCTATTTTATCCAAGGGGTAATTCACCTTGGTTAACCGGTACAGTGCATCGTACTGGTAGGTGGTAACGGCTCCGTCTTCTTCCACCTGGCGGGTACGGTTTCCCGCAAGGTCATACTGGTAATTAAAACTTGAAATTATGCCGGTTTCGCCTTTGTTTTCGATTAGATTTATCTGACCGGCCGGGTCATAGTTATAGCCGGTGTTTATTCCGTTTGACCTGACGGTTTGGGTAACTTTACCTACCGGGTCATAGTCAAAAAAGGTAGTATTATCATCAGGGTCTGTAAGGGTGCTGAGCTGATTTCTGCTGTCAAAGCTATAAGAGGTTGTCCGGTCTTCGACATCTGTAATGGAAGTGCGGTTTCCTGCTGAGTCATAGGTATATTCTATTGTCTTATCTCTTCTCACGTCTATTACTTTCTCCAGCCGACCGGCTCCATCGTATTCATATTCTTCATGTAAGGCAGGACTTACCATGCTGCCTACTTGGCCGTTGGCATAGTATCTAAATTGGCTAAAGTCCTGGTTGTTGTAATTGATACCTGTCAAACGGTTATTCTTGTCATAGCTATATTCTGTTATCTGTCCCTTGGGGTCTATTCTTTGGATCATGTTTCCGGCTTTGTCATAGCCGTAGCGAATTCTTTGGTTAAGGGGATTAATTTCTTCTATGATCTGGTTTAAACTGTCATATTCCAGTTGGGTAGTATTTCCGTTGGCATCAATAACGTCTGTTAGGTTGCCTAGTACATCATATTCATAGCTGGTGACGTTACCTAGGGCGTCCATGACTTGGGTAATGTTGTTTCTAAAATCGTACCTGTATTGGGTACTGTTGTTTAAAGGATCAGTTATTTCTAAGATATTACCTACCGGGTCATAGCTGTATGTTTTCTCTGCTCCCACGGGGTTAATGCTTTTTATGATTCTGCTTAGTGAGTCATACCGGTAGCTTTGGGTATTATTCAAGGGGTCTCTTACTTCTGTCAAGTTGCCTAGTTTATCATAGCTGTATTGTGTTGCATCTCCCTGGGGGTCGGTTACCTGGGTTACATTACCCAGGTGGTCATATTGATACCGGTAGCTGTTACCTCTGGGGTCTGTTTCTGTTGTCAGACGGCCCAAAGGGTCATATTCATAGTTTTTTTCGTTACCCAAAGGGTCTATTTCCCGGGTTATTTCCCCAAGATTGTTGTATGCAAACTGAAGAGTCCGATCTGTGGGGTCGGTGATACTGACCAACCTGTTGGCCAAATCATATTCATATGTTGTAATGTTTCCTTCGGGCTCTAATACCCTAGTAACATTACCCCGGGCATCGTAATAGTATCGGGTGATATTACCGTTTCTGTCATTAATGCGGGTAGTTTCGCCCCGGGAGTTGTAACCAAAGGTAATGCTGCTTCCGGCTGGGTCAATAATCTCTGATATTAATCCTGTTTGATCATAATTGTAAGTAGTGGTGTGTCCCTTAGCGTCAGTTATTTCTTTTGTGTCTCCTCTAAAGTTATAGCGGTAGGTGGTACTATTGTCTTCGGAATCCGTTATCTTTGTCGTGCGGTTTTGATAATCGTATTCTATATCGGTGGTATATCCCCTGGGGTCGGTAATGCTTTCTATCTGTCCCAGAGGGTTATAGGTAAAGAGGCTGCTCTCTCCTTTGGCATCGGTTATCTTTAATAGATTACCTACTGCGTCATACTCATAAAGGGTCTCGTTACCTTTAGGATCTGTTAGTTTTTTAAGCCTTCTTAATGTATCGTATTGGTAGCTGTAGTTACTATCACCGGCGTCTTTATACTCCACCATATTTCCTGCCGGGTCATAAGAATACCGGTGGGTGTTACCTAGAGTGTCGGTAACTTCTATAAGATTACCGTTTTGATCGTACTGGTAGCTTGTTTGGTTTCCTTTGGCGTTAATGACTGCGGTCTCTCTGTTTAAGGCATCATAGACATAGCTTATGCCGCCTTCCAAGGGGTAGTTCTCTTCTAACAGGTTGCCGTTTTCGTCATAGTTGTAGGTGATTTCCCCGCCTTGGGGATCTACTTTTTTAATCAACCTGCCGTTAGCGTCATATTGATAGGTGGTAACATTTCCTTTGCCGTCAGTGACAGAAGTACGGTTTCCCATGATGTCATAACCGTAATTGACGGTAATTCCTTTGGGATATGTTACACTAGTTAGCCTTTTGAATTGGTCATAGTCATAGCTAATAATCCCGTCATCAGGATTGATAAGCTGGCTACGGTTTCCTTGGGCGTCATATGCTATTTCGGTAGTCTCTCCACCGGGGTCGGTTATCTTGGTTACTTGTCCCCGGGCATTGTATTCAAAGGTGTGGGTATTTCCCAAACTATCAGTTGCGGTGTGCACCAAGCCGCTGTCATAGTAGGTGTAGCTTTGACTGTTTCCATTTGGTGCAGTTGCTTTTTCTAAGCGTCCTAAGGAATTGTACTCAAAGTTGTACTGGTTTCCTTGGGCATCGGTTATTTGGGTTACTTTCCCCGCCGGGTTATAGGTATAGGTTGTTTCGTTACCTAATTGGTCGGTTACTAAAATGATGCGGTCTCTTTGGTCATAGGTAAAGAATGCCTCTTCTCCCTGGGGACTTATTTGGGATAGTTTCCTCCCTGCTGCATCGTAAGTGAATTGTGTTGTTTCTCCTAAGGCATTGGTTACCTTAGTCAGGTTTCCGTAACTGTCGTAGTGGTATGTGGTGGTGTTTCCTTTAGGATCGGTGACTGATGTTCTGTTTCCTTGTTGGTCATATTGGTAGGTAGTTGTATTGCCTAAGGCATCGGTTTCAGAGATCAGGTTGCCGTTCTCGTCATAGCTATAGCTTATTTCTGAGCCGTCGGGATTAATAACCTTGGTCAGCTTGTCAAAGTTGTCCTCATAAAGATATTCTGTTGTTTCACCGTCTGCGTAGATTACTTTTGTTTTCCTTCGTTTGTCATCATACTCATAACTGGTAACACTGCCGTCCTGGTCGGTAATGCTTTCTTTGTTTCCTTCCTCGTCATAGGTGTAGCCCTTGTCTTTTCCCAGGTTGTTGGTCTCTCTGGTAATCTCTTTGTTTTCATTCCAGTAAAGCTTTGTTTCTAGTCCCTTGGAGTTGGTAATGACGGCATGGCTTTCTTCGTCGCCGGTTACGTATTGTATGGCTTCTAACAGGGTCCCGTCCTGATTTTCTACGCGGGTTACCCGGCCCTGGCTATCGTATTGATAGTTATAT
This sequence comes from Bacillota bacterium, assembly GCA_016278515.1. Lineage (GTDB taxonomy): Bacteria > Bacillota > JADQBR01 > JADQBR01 > JADQBR01 > JADQBR01. Next base: position 27,524 of record JADQBR010000063.1, on the reverse strand, counting down.
GTTCTTTCTAATGTATCCGTGTAGGATATCAGTCTATGATTAGTATCGTAGTCAAAGCTTTCACTGCTACCGTCGGGTAGTATTATCTTTTTTAGGTTTTGGCTGCTGTCATAGCTGTAGGCTAATTCTCTCCCTAAGGAATCAGTTACTTTCTTGATTAAACCGTTCTCGGTTTCTACTGCTATGTCTCGTCCGGCGGTGTCGGTGATAAGGTTTAAGCTTCCGTCTGAGTCGTAGCTTAAACTTATGGTATTGCCGTTTGGGTCGGTAATGGATATTAGCCTTCCGGCATCGGCTTCTTGGTTCCGCCAAGGTGCTTTGTAGCCGTTATATTTGTAGCTGTATCCGTCTTTTTCTTCGACGGTGTAGGTACCGTCCTGGTTTCGTGTCAGGTCGGCCCTTGAACTTACCTCGGTATATGTCCCCTGGTCTAGGGGGTAGTAGATTAAGGGGTCTCCGTCAAAGGAATCTATGATTAGGTCGGGGTCGTCTTTGGTAAATTCGTAGGTGCGGTGGTTACCGTCGCCACGGTATTCCATAATGATAAAGTCCTGATACATCTGGAGGTACTGGTCATAGGGAAAGTTCCAGCCATAACCCAGCAGCCCTTTAATTTCTTCCTGCCTCATGAAGCTTCGGGAAATGCTGGGTGAAATGCCTGTAGAGGGGTAAGTTAGGTCTTCTTTGTTCATGGTCAGTATTCCGGTTACCGGGTCTATATATCCGTAATATTCGTCGCTGTTATTTAATGTCTTTAAATCTATTTTGGGAAACTGGGGTGCTACACTATCGGGATCTGGGAGATGTTCTCCCGGAGACGACAGCATTTCCTGCCAACCGGTTAAGCCTGTCAGCTCATAAGGATCAAAGAGGGGTGGTATGGTAGTGTCTTGAACCATGGGAACTCCTGCTGCCATGGCGGGTGTTACTGTTCCGGTAAGTAGCATGGCTACCGAGAGTATGATAGCTGTGGCTCTTAATATTAATTGGCGCTTCACTAAAAACAACTCCTTAAAACATTTTTACCGTACCCAAGGAGCTGCCTTGAGTACGGTAAAAGTATGATTGGCCAGATAACTTGCCAACTTTATTGCCTAACCCACACTTAGCAAGAGTAGGCATCAGCCACAGTCAGGAGCGTAGTTACCCTAATGTCTTTAGGGTTTATTCTTCTGATAGATAGAAAAAGTACTTTTACCTTCGGCAGCTCGGCGGCCATAGCCAACTTACTTGGCTTTAGACCCGTAGCTTTGCGTCCCCCGTTTTCACGGGGTTTGCCTTTTCGGGTACTTATATTTTATTTTTACGGTATTAGCCTGAATATTCGGGACACTTCGATTATTTCCTGCTTTTTACATGGTATTTTTTGTCATCAATTTTCGACAAAAATCTTGTTCGCTGGAAAATCTAAAAATTTGAAAAGACTGCCCCAAATAATTATTGATTAGATATTGTCCCGGTATTTTAATGTACAAATTGAACTATAGCTGAAAAAACTCACCCTAATGAATGGTGAGGTGAATATATTTCCGTATGTTAATCTGTTTTTATAACACTCGTCTACTGAACTAGTCGATTAGTTCGTCAGTCAAAGATTTCTATGCCAGGCCAAGCAACTAATCAAGCTATAGGCTATGAACGGTTTATGGATAATGAGAAAATAAGTTTTCACTTTTAATACTCAACGACCGGTCAAGAACTTCAGCCACAATCGAGGTGATTGTGGCTGCGCTTTTCTTTATGTCCTTATAATAAAATTCAACGACGGAAAGACTCCTTTAAAATAACGGTCTTATCGTGTACATAATAGAACTTTCAGGGAGTCATTCAGCAGCTTATTTTCCTCCAGCAATTGTTGCAACTTGCCCATCCCATCTTTTAAAGCTGAAAATTCTTCTTCTGTAATTAATTGTTGGCCGAAGGCAGTTAGGGTAGCTTCGGTTAATTTAGGAGTAACGTTGATCCCAGCAATGGGTTCATATTTATCCACAGTACTGTTTGCTTCTGGTTCAGCACTCTTAGGCGTTAATACTTCAAAACCCTTAGTAAACTCACCTTTTACCTTGATCGTATTCGTCTCGGGTAAATAATCGACAATACGTAGTAGTTTAAATTTTTCTTCCGTAGCTTGAAGGAGTAAAAGATGTCCTTTGCCTTTGGTAACTTTGTATAAGTTTTCGGCTTTGAGCCACTTACCCATTATGGGCTCTAAATTCTTCTCCATTACCTTTTGTTTTTCCAATAAGATCTCTTTTTCTCTCCAATCCATTCCAATCAATTCCTCTTCTTTTCCTTCCTTACCACAGATGTTGCATCTATAGGTATGGGGGAAAACAAAAGGAATCCAACAGATGAATAGACCATAAGGAATAAATAACAATATAATACAAATTACCACACGCAAACCCACTGATGAGGTTCTCTCTATGCTATCACTATAACATTCGGGACAAACTTTCAACCGTCTCCACCTCCCCTCAAATCGCTCATTGATTTAGTCAAATTTATTCCTGCACATGGTTATCATCGCTATAAACGTCAAGAATTTTTATAACAAGATGCTCATTTTTCAATTGATGTATCAAAAGCCTTACCCGCTAGTTTTCTTTCCGAATACCACGGTAGTTGTACTTATGGGGTGACACGGGGACGGGGTTATCGTCACACTATAATCTTTGGATTATCCCTATCCCCCTGCTAATTCCAGTTAATCTCTCAATCTGTCAAATTGATAAGCCATATTCTTCCTATATAGTCCCCTATGACAAATTATACCATTGGGGTGATTTGTGTCAACAACCCCGTCCCCGTGTCATGTCATGTCCTTCACTTTTCCCTCCCAAGCTGCACAGCGAGGCTGTACAAGTTATTATCTTATATTCAATAATGCCTTACCATTTTGGTGGTTCCATCTTCCAAGACGGGCAGTTATACTTATAGAAACATCTGACGAAGTAGTTGGCTTAAAAGAGGAGTATCCAACTGTCTTTCAATACTTTGTATTTGCTCTCGCGATGTGTATTGAGAACTGTTCAAGTAGGTCAATAGTGCTTTCAAAAAATTATCGTAATCTGTGCTACCTAAATATTTCTCTGCTGTTTGGTATTCTCCGGCTGCAATTGCTTCAGCAAACTCGCTTCGGGGCTCCATACCTTTCTGAAGCAGTTCCTTAAGCAATCCTTTATAATTATTACCCTCATCTACTTTGTCAGCATACATAATTGCTCGGTCGGTATTTCCTAGAAGCAAACTCAGCGTTACTGGGTAAACTCTGACGTACTTACCGTTTGCTTGGATCAAAGCTTTATCCAACAATGACAGAACTCTTTCCGCAGGTTTATTAAGATGTACCGCTGTCTTAGCCAACTGGTGATAGGCAAGCCAGTTCGTTGTATCATGTTCGAACAGCGAAGTATAAACCTCCCAGGCCAATTGATACTGTTGAGAATTATAATATGCAGCACCTAAAGCCTCATAAACTTCCGGAATATTCCACACTTGAAGCAGTCGTTGGTAGTATTCCGCCGCCTTGGCGTAATTTCTATTATCCCTAGTGGTGCCGAAGTCATAAAGCCGGGCAAGCGTCAGCAATGCATCAGCGTCTTCGGGATTTTGCGCCAATTGATCTTCATAAGCATCTATGGCCTTGAGGTAATCACCTTTTAATACCAAACGGTCACCCTTAGTTAACTTTTCTTCACTAATCTTAAAAAGAGGCAGGTCTTTTTCCTTTTGGAAGAAACCATATCCGGCGCTGCTGCTCAAACGGTTACCTTCGACATCAAATGCATTTACACCCCATGTGTATTCTCCTCCGGGATGAAAGAGTCCTAGTACGGAGGATGGATCCGGCTTACCTTCGGAATTATATGATACTGACCTCCGCAGGCGGTATTTTTCAAATTCACTCCCAATATTTACGCTTAATTCTGTATCTGTGATGTTATCTTTAAACGTACCGGTGTACGTGCCGGTTATAGAACCGTCTTCTTTACGCTGCACTGGTCCCAGAAAAATGTCATAATGATCGGCACCTTTCACCGGTTCCCATCTGAAAGTAACATTCTCGGCCACCGTTTCCCCGCTGTCCGGGGAAGATAACCTAATTGTAGGGACAAATCTCAAATCAAAGGCAGCATTTTCATCCGCCTTGAGTTCAATTTCTTCTTCCCGCAACGATAAAGTATATCCCTGAATACGTTCAGGCATGACACCCACAGCGATAATGTACTTTCCGGGTTGTAAACTGCTAAATTCATACTTTCCTGCATTGTCAGATACGGTAGATGGCAAATCACGTACGTTGCCTGTAAAATAATCGGGCTGGAACAAACGGTCTATGAGAAACAACTTAACCCCTTCAGCAGGTTTGTCTCCAAATAAAACTGTTCCGGTAATATTGCCAAGCTTCCCCTGATTAGCTTGCAGCATACCTATTTTCTGAATATTGCCCCTTGCAATATCCTCCCAGTTTGTTATGTTCAATTTTATTGTTTCCTCCGACTCGTCCTGAAGATGCTCGGTGTAAATTTGTTCTGCCTTCCGAGGTATTGCATCAAACAACGCTCGGGCTTCTTCCCACTGTTTTAAGCCTGTTAGTGCTTCTCCTTTTACCTTCATTATGGCCAGCGGGTTCTGATTGGGCCGGATACCCAAACTTTTATCGGCTAAATCCAAAGCTTTTTGATAATCTCCTTGTTCAATATATATCTTCGCCAACAATTCAGTACTCTGCACCTCCTGCATTTCAGTGTCTTTTACAGAAGCCCTCAAATACTTAATAGCTTTATCATAGTCATTTAATTGATAATATGCATTCCCTATCTCCCTCATTGCATGCTCTGCCCACCGCGACTCCGGGTAACGCTCCCGCAGGGCTTTAAATTTTTCTATTGCACTTCTAAGACCGGCCTCACCAGCCGTACCCGTCCCTGTTCCGGTGGAACTTGGGTAGATATATATCATTGCTATACCATCCGTGCCATGCAAGTCGTACTGGGCCGAACTCCACAAGGCACTAACAGCGCTGCCTGAATAAGGAAACCGTTCAGCAATAAAATCATAGTACTGCTGGGCCTGCTCTCCTTTACCATCAACAGCCAATGCCTTTGCCCTAGAATATATAAGGCCAGGCGCAGCGCCATAACCAATTAGTAATACAATAACGAGGGTTAAAACGGCACCGACAATATGTTTTCCCTTTACTCTCACAGTTAACATAGCCTAGTCCTCCTTAACAACTGTTTGATAAACAATTCTCATATCGCCGTCAGGATCTGTAGTAACTTGCTGTAAATAATAAGTTTTTTTCGCTACCGGTTCCTGCAATACCAGCGGTGCCAGAAAAGAAAAGTTAATGAGCAACAGTAGAGCGCAGACTCCCGTTACAACCGGTACAAACGATATTTCGTAGGTTGTGTCCATTAAATCTTGAATTTTATGCCGTAATCTAACGGCCCCGCTCTGCCTGCGGCGGGTAAGCTCCGCCATTACAGTCTGCTTCATGCGCTGTTTTTGAGCATCAGTGAGGTGAATTTCGTCTCTGGTGGATCGTATATAATCCTTCATTTCCTTATCTTGATATGTCACCGGCTACCACTCCTTTCACCTGCAGTCCGTCCTTAAGCATGTTTCTTCCCCGGGAAAGTTTGCTTTTTATCGTTCCTTCAGGTTCCTTAAGTATCTCGCTTATCTGTTTTATAGTAAAATCCTCCAAGTAGTACAGAGCCATTACAGCATGATATTTCTGCGGGAGCTCCCGCAGACAGTGAATAATTTCATTATGTTGCTCCTTTTTAATAAACTCCGTTTCAGGCGTGGAATCATTACTGTCGCCCGATAAATAACCCTCTTCACTATCACCCCAGGTAGACACCTTTCTTATCCAGGTTGAACGGATACGGTTTTTGGCAATGTTTATAGTAATACTAAACATCCACGTTTGCAGTGAGGACCGCTGTTTGAAAGAATGTATCTTCCGGCTCATCTGGATAAACGTATCTTGTACCACTTCCTCCGCCAACTGCCAATCGCCTGTTATAGCAACGGCGCTACGAAAAAGCCGGTCTCCGTAAAGGAAAATAACTGCATCCACAGCCCATTCCTCTGTATTTTTTAACCCAACTACAATTTCGGCTTCACTTTTCATCTGTATCCCTCTCCACCCAAACTGACGACGCAAATTCAAGCTAAACATCAAATAAGAATTACTGTACTACCTATTAGACACAGTCATCATAACAAAAGGTTGCATATAAAATATAGTTTTTTTTTTAATTCCTTTCATTTTTGATGTTTATGCTAATGAATTAGCCTGACAACAAATAAAGGGGATTTCTTCGTGCATACAGAAAATGGTAATGTCTGGCCGATTGTTTTTTGGATTTTATAAGAGAAAGGGGCTTGTCAGATTAACCAGGTGCGAAGTTCTCGAAGATTATCTGCCGAAGGAGGCTCTATATGATAAAGAAGGTTTTGTATGCAGGAATTTCTGAAGATATATCAGACTTAAGTACCAAGGCAAACTATTTTAAGAACAGGATACTAATTATTACTATTTTTGCCTCCATATTTTTCATCATACAAACCTATATAAACCCTACCGTTGAGGCGCACATTCAATACAAAGCGTATGTATTTAACGGTATCCCCCTGATCTTGTATTGTTTAGCCTTCTACGGTAGTTTTCGTGAAAAGCATTTTATCTCCAAGCTAATACTGCTGATAACAGCAAACGGGCAAATAACTGCGGCCTCCCTACTAATGGGAAGAAACACTGGGTTTGACCTTTATTTGATAATCTTATGTGTTATTCCCTATACAATATTTATAGTTGAGAGAAGACTAAAATATATTTTTTCCTTATTTTCATTGCTACTGCTGGTTGCTATGGAAGTATATTTTCATTTATGGTACATAAAGCCAATAATGCCTCCAATTCAAGCAACCATAGGGTACCTAACCACGGTTACTTTAGTGCCCACAATTTTACTACTGATAATCTATGATTTACAAAAAACTAATATCCGCATCGAACAATCACTAATGAAGGAGAGAAAAAAGTCGGAAAATCTTTTAATGAATATTTTGCCTGTTAAGGTTTCGGAAGAACTTAAGTCCGGAAAGCAAGTAATAGCGGATGACTATGAGGACGCTAGCGTATTATTTGCCGATATAGTTGGTTTCACAAAATCCACCGCCAATGTTACTGCCGTACAGGTAGCAAACGAGCTGAATAATATTTACTTTTTCATTGATGACCTAATTGATAAGTTTAAACTGGAGAAGATAAAAACTATCGGTGATTCATACATGGTTGCCTCCGGACTCCCTCAGAACGACTCCAATCACCTGGAAAACTTAATTGACTTTGCACTATACTTGCGAGAGGAGATCAAAAAACTAAAATTTATGAATAGGGAACTTCAGTTGCGAATAGGCATAAATGCCGGTCCGGTAGTCGCAGGAGTCTTAGGTAAAAGGAAATACATATATGATATATGGGGTGAGACTGTTAATATCGCTTCCAGAATGGAATCCAGCGGTGTAGAAGGACAGATACAAATATCCAGCATGCTATATGAGAGGGTTAGGAGAAAATATCACTGTGAAAAAAGAGGTGAAGTATATATTAAAGGTATTGGTGAGGTAGAAACTTACTTTATCATTTATAAAAAAAGCTGCACCGTATGCAGTTCCTCTTTTTAAGATAAGTAAAGCCAATGTTGAACCGATTACCATGGTAGCAGCACTAGCTTCAATTTAACAATGTTGTGATTAACTAAATATTAGATGACTGGTTATTTATTCTAAACCAATTTTAGACAATTTATATCTACTTTTACAAACGGGTCAGGTCTGCAGTTGCACCTGTAAAGCAAGCCTACCATCTTTGAGAATGGCAGTTCTATCACAAAGGCTTTCAACCTCTGACATATCATGGCTTGCAATAACTATAGTTTTCTCCTGTTCTTTTAATTTGCGTATTTACGAGTGGAGAGATACCCCGCCCTCCACATCAAGCCCTGCCGTTGGTTCATCAAGAAATATGATATCAGGACTGCCAATCAGTGCAAGTGCTAGATGTAGCCGCCTTTTCACCTATGGCATTGTGTCAACAACCCCGTCCCTTTGTCACCCCCTTTGTCACCCCCTTTGTCACCCCCTTTGTCACCCCCTTTGTCACCCCTGAAGGTTTTCGATTGTTTTTATGCAGTTTTTTACTATTCCGTAATCAATAATCAATATGCGGCACCCTACCTAGAACGTCGATATCCCTTCGGTTGCAGTAGTTCCGCCTCATTCCAACCCTTGTCTATTCTCTCTTTCATTGTTGCATAGGAAACCCCTGCTCTATCAGCCAGCTCCGCTATGCTAATCATTTGTCCCATAAAACTAATTTTCCTGCCACTATATTTGTTAGGAGATGGTGATTTTTTAACTACTGTTCCTCTAAGACTAAGCAACTCTTCCTCTGGCCAATCATTAACTATTCTATCTCTCATCGAAGCATAGGAAATACCTGCAATATCTGCCCATTCAGATATTGCCTTAGTTTCTCTTTTGATAGTAAATTGTTTACCAGTAAACTTACGAACATTGCGTTTTACTTTACGAGGTAGCAGTAATTCTTCATCACTCCAACCCCGGTTAATCCTACCCATCAAGGCACTAGGTGTAATACCTATGATTTCAGCCCATTCAGATGCAGTTTTTGTTTCTCTTTTAATAGTTACTAGTTTGTTATTACGTTTGTTTCTACCATTTTCTTTAGCTGTTACCCATTGGCAGTTAGATGGTTCATAATTACCATTTACATTAATACGGTCAATCTGCAACCCTTTCTGATAACCGTTATTAAGTGCCCATTCATAGAACGGCTGAAAACTATCCCATTCCGTAGTCACTTTAATACCTCTACCACCGTATAAGTGGTAATGCTCGTAATTGGGATTCATACATCTTTTCTTAATACCCTTCCAAATACCGATGAGTCCCGTAAATGTTGTGTCAGTTTTATATGGACTATTAGGATTAGTCCGAAGACATCCGCAGCTTTTTGTCCCACCACTTTTAAGGTTATGTTCATGAACCTCTGTTGTATTCCCGCACTCACATTTGCATTTCCATTTCTTCAAACTCTTTTCATGGCATAGAAGTTCTAGTACAGTCAGTCTCCCAAATTTCTTTCCTAACACGTCTGACCCCCACTTTAAACGCAAGTTATTCACCCAAGCAGAGCAAGTTAGTACTATCTTTTTAGGTGGTACGCCGAATCTAATCTCTTTGAAATTCATGTTCAACCATTTTATAAAGTAAGATCGATTTCTATCATACCAGTCATTGCACATGAAGTATTTTTCTTTGTTTATCTCAAATACCTCTGACCAGTAACGGTCGTAACCATTGATTTTTCGTTGATTAGAAATAGGTATCCCTTCTTGAACCTTTTTTAAAAAAGTGTAGTTTATGCCAAAAGTAAAGGTTTGTTAAACGAAATCTATTCCATGATAAATTTTCACCAGCCCTCCTCCACTTGCAACAATGCCCTTACATCTAACTAAATCACTTCTTTTTCAGGCCACAGTAAATTGAATGGGTTAATTATGTGAGCTACGTCTATTAAATTCTTATCTCCATCTTTTTTCAGCTTCAGCATTACTTGGTCAAAGGTAAATTGATACTTTGAAAAGACGTCATATAATCCTGTTAAGTAATCATATGAGGATAGTTCATATAAAGCTTTGTTGATAATGTCAGTTAAATATGCTTGTAAATTAGCTGTTAATCCCTCGATTTGCAAATCATGAGCTGCAGTGTGGACTATAAGGTTTCTTACCCTATACATCCTAAATAGATGAAGTCGAATATCAGTATAGTTCTTATTGATAGCTCGCCGCATTTCCTTGGAATTAGATAGCACAGATCTTAAGTGCACCAGCCGTTGTTGAAGCAATGGATTTGAATCCGCACTTAATAGTAACTTTGAAAATAAATCATCATTCCTGGCTAACAAGATAAATTTCTCTTTATTGTTCTTGCTTATATATGGTTGTACTGCTTCAGGCACTCGCACTTTACATCTCTTTAAGTTTTCTATCATGTCTCTGATCAGCTTACCTATGTACTGTAATGCTAATGTCTTTGGAATATAATTATTTAATGCTTCAAACATTTTTGTATCACTTTGGGCTAAATGCTCTAATGCAATCCATAAATTTAAAAACTGATGTTCAATATTTACTGCTTCTTTACTAAGCCGGAAATACCGTAAGGCTCCTAAAAGTTTTTCTGTCGATAGGTCATCTGCTCTAGGCCTCTCTAAAATAGTTTCAAGTTGTTTCTCAACGGTAAGAAGCCAATCAGAGCCGTCTTTAAAGTAACCGACAAGTTCAGGGATGGAAGGGTATAAATTGAAACTGTTTTCTAATTGGATTAAACAATTCTCATGAACATCTACCTTAGTATTATGCTGATAACCATAATACATAAGATCCAACACTTTGCCAATTTTAGACCTAGCCATTGTAGCAGCAGAGTTTGGGTCTAATGCTTGAATTTTAGTTATAGCAAATACTTTAGGGTCACCACTAGATAAGTAATCTCTAGTAAGATAGTCTTCTGTTTCTATATTTTGTAAGGACTTACTAAAGGTATAATCTGCTATACGGTCAGGTACTACTTGAGGTTTATTGGGGTACAGCTTTAAGTAGGTTTGATATTGCTTACTTCTAGGAATTATATTCTCTATAAATTGCCGGTACTTATCAGAAAAGCTTTCACTATCATTTTTTAAAAATATTTGTTTACACAAATTATATAAGTATTCTCTACTAAAACCTAAATTCGCTGCTTCTGTAGCTAACGCATTCGTATACCAATGCACTTTTTGAAAATGATTAGCTTGTATAGCTTGGCTTAAGCCCGTTTTAAGATCCCTTAAATAGTTTATTTGAAGGTCATCCAAAACTGCAGGCAATACTGCTTTCATTCTATTTTTTGATTCTGGCTCTTTTTTCAAGCACTGATTTAAGACTATTTTTAGCCCATCAAAATAGTTCCTATTTAATAAAACTTGATCCTTATCTACCAAGGTTATGGCTTCTTCACAGACCAGGCTAACATTTTGTTCATTCCAAACTCTTTTCTCAACAAGCTTTGTTACCTGTAATAATTCAATCAATATAAAATGCGAATTCATAGCACGAAATCTATAAGTGTCTATTGAAAGCTTATGAAATAATTCTAACCATAAAACTATAAAGTATTGTTCACCAGCCATTTTCGTTTCAGACAAGAAGGAAGGAACGTATCTCATCTCTTTACCTCCAAGGTTAATTTTTGGGTGAAATTTGATTTTTAGTAAAAAAAGATGTATAATAATCTTTACAAGAAGAAATATTAGTAACTGATATAGCAGGAAACTAGATTATGGGTAAATGAGTTCCATGTGAACCTACCCATGGTCGATGTTTCCTTTTTAAATTTTAAGATATTATGCGTAGCATTGTTTGAATTTTAAAATATTTTAGTTTAGGTTCCTAAGGATTTTAGAAAGTCTATTTTTGACTAAAAGATACAAAACCCAACACTTAATTTACTTAATTCACGATTGTATACACGAAATCCTTCAAAATATTACCAATGCATTCCCTTCCCTTCATTAATATTAAATATATCTACCCACAATAAATATGAACTACCATAAAGTCACCTCATTAACCATAGCTTTTTCTGAAACAACCGCACTATCATGGATTAAATATACATAAGTACTATCCAAAATGTCTTTTAGATGTTCCATATACTCCTCACTGAACCGCGGATTAGCTTGTTCTGAAATGATGATAAACCTAGGTTCCCCATTATACCGTTCACTGTAGAAGTCAACTAAGGCCAAATTATCATATGTTTTCATAAGCCTACGGCCATTGACTAACTCATAATGCTCAACTATATCTTTGAAATCAACATTGAAACTTCTAGCGGCCTGACCATTTGGAACTACATCCAACTGCACAAGACGCTTCGGAGGTTTCATGACAATATTTTTTTGGCGTTCTATTTCAGCCAAACGCTCATTTCGTCTTGCATCAATATCAATCAACCTTGCATTCATCTGATTTATAAGTGCACTGTTTCGGTTATCTTTGTTATCACCTTGATAACCAGCAAGTTTCTCAAGTGTTTCATTGTACTGTCTCTCAAATGCGCGGTATAGAAATTTACTTATTTTATTTAACTGCTTTTCTCTTTTAACCTTGATCCGTTCTCTTACATTTTTAGCAACTTGAAAAGAAACTGCATTTAAAGAAGCCCCTGTCTCTTTAGATAATTTCGTGCAATCCCCTTCAAAATCTTCTTGAAAAAGCCAGTATGGATCCAATAAAATTACCGTGTCATTCTGCCTCTTACCAAGATGAATTAGTTCACTAGCCAACTCTTTCCCTGTACCATCCACAATACCTACCTCATAAATCTCCACTTGAAGATGTTCAGATGTAGGGTAAGAAACCCTATACTGTTCTAATGCTATTTTTTCGCTTTCTCTTTGGGCCAGTTCCAAACTTAGTTGAAATATTGGCTTATCAAATGTAAGTAACTCAATCTGATCTGTTTCATAATCTTTAGAACCAGTAAAACGATATGAATGCGCTGTTGATAATGGAATATTGTGTTTCCTGGAAAAATCGCGAATGAATTTAGGCAGGCGTTCAATCCTTTTCACCTTGCCTTCTGCAGAATCATATACTCTGACTTTGTTCTTTTCTAACACATGACTAACAAAGCTAAGACAGCTGTTAATCGGAATGCGCTTAATAATTAGGTCATTTTGTTCTCTTCGCATCCCTGGTAAATCAATAGCATCCGCACTTAATCGTTCCTGCTTTACAATTTCAATTAATTTCTCATGCTCTTCAGTTAGCCTCTTATCCATCCCGGTAATAATCTCATTAAGATCTTCGCGGTTAACAATTGCCTCTTGCATTAACGAAGCTAAATTACCGTAATACTCTTCAAGTACCTCTCCAATAAAATCGTATACGAGATCGGAACCTAAATCTTCGCGCATCTGTTCCATCTTATCCAGTAATCGCATCATTACATCACCCTCGCGGGTGTTTTGAGCAACTAGATTAAACACAGCCACGTCTTTTTTCTGCCCAATACGGTGAATACGTCCCATACGCTGTTCCAGTTTATTGGGGTTCCAGGGAATATCATAATTAATCATTTGGTTGCAAAATTGTAGGTTAATTGATTCACCGCCAGCATCTGTGGCAAGCATTACTTGACATTCCTCACGAAAAAACTCTACTTGACGGTGCCGCTTTTCCATTGAGTAATTGCCAACAATCTTTGCAACTTGGGGTAAATGTTGCAGCAGTCTATTTTCTAAATAACGCAAAGTATCTGCCGCTTCCGTAAAAATAATAATCTTTTCCCCTTGATTTAGAAGGCCGTTAACTTTAAATAGTGTGGATTCCAGTTCCTCATATTTTCGCTCTATGATGCTTCCCCTTAAAAATGAAGTTTTGTCTATCAACTGCTCTAGCTTCTGCAGCTCTGTTTTCAGTTCACCTAAATCTATATTGTCAAAAGCCTGCTCCAGTTTTTCTTCAATCTTTTCCTGATAATCGGCAGCTTCATCATCAAAATCGTCAAGATCAATTTTATCTAATTGATGCAAATACTTCTCACGTTCATCAAGTGTTTTACTTAATAATTCATTTAACCTGCCTCTCCTACGTATTAAGGATAAATGGATGGCTTCAATGGACGAACTTAATCTCCGCTGTAAAAGCATCATTGCGAAAGCCGTACTATTATTTCCTTTGTTTATCGCTCTGTTAAAATAATATCGCACATAATCAGTGACTGCCTCATATAGTTCAAGTTCTGGATCAGATAATTCGTATGTAATGGTTTTGGTTATTCTCTTGGGGAATATTGGTGTCCCGTCAAAGTTTTTCATGCTTTCTTTCAAGCGACGTATTATAAAAGGATTGCTTTTTTCTCGCAGAGAGTCAGTGGCATTAAGGTTAGAAAAGATATCTTGATCTACCAATCTCATAAGATGTTTAAAGTTCTCCGGGTCCCCTTTATGTGGTGTTGCTGTTAGTAGCAAGCAGTGCTCTGCTTGGCGTAAAATCATTTCCCCTAACTGATATAGTTTTGTTCGGCTTATTTTCTTTTTCCTAATTCCATGGGTATATGCGGCCATTTTATGCGCCTCATCAACAATTATCAGATCAAAGTCAGCCTCATTTATAAAACTTTTAATATCATCCCTGGCCGCCCAGTACATAGAAGATAGACAAAAATTATTTTCAACAAACGGGTTGGTAGTAGCTGACCGCAATGTTTCCCGGTTGATAATGGTAAAGGATAAATTGAACTTTCCATTAAGTTCTTCCTGCCATTGCTTTAATACCAATGGGGGAACTAGAATTAGTATCCGTTCTATACTAAATCTCGCCAGCAGCTCTCTAATTAACATACCGGACATAATGGTTTTGCCGGCACCAGGGTCATCTGCTAGTAAGAAACGCACCTGCGGTACCTGAAGCATCGTACTATAGACGGCTTCTATCTGATGGGGTAATGGCAGTAGATTTCCTCCCCCTATAGCACGGGAAGATGAAAACTTCTTTTCTACTTGAAATTGTTTGAACTGTAATATATGCTGCAATTCAACATGTGTAAGCTGTTGCAAATTTCTAGCAGTTAAACGTTGCAGTTGATCAAATTGATCCCTGTCAAGTAAAAGCTCGTAATATTTTTGTGTTTCGCGCCCTAAAGCCTCAATAATCAGATAATTATCATCTATAACTTCGCATTTTTTTATTTCAACTGTTTCTGGAAATTGCGAACCTCTAACTATCTCTCCCGCTTTTAACACGACTTCCCCCCCAGTCCTTCATTCATGCTTCTTAGATAAAAATCCTCCCTGGGGTACTTTAAGGGAGGATACATGTTTACTTAATCCCTACCATTTGAATGTCAAGCCCTTGGCGATTAACACTCAAAGAACTTTCATCCATTTCCCTAATATTTAGTGAAAAATTAAAAGGAAAAATATTTGGTGCAGAAACGACCATATCAATTGGCATTGAACTGTATTCAGATACACGTACGATAACCTCGGCCAGCCAAAGCTTTAGTTCCTGACTTACTACTTCCCTTTTTTCCGCTAAAGTATATATGCTTGGTTTTATTGGCTGAATAACTCCCCATTCTTTCATGCTTAGCAACACCGCAGTTCTAGCCACCTCTACTCTACGTCTATCTCCGTATAAAGCTTTCATTTTTCGTCCAATATTATGACTAGATACCTCATTTTGCAACTTAAATAACTTGCCTACTTCGTAAGCAACATCTTTAAAAAAAGGATATGCCAGCATGGTCATACCCCAGTGTAAAATAACCTTTTCCTGGGGAGTACATGACATTAGAATATCAGAGGCCCTGTTTCTTAAATCTTCATGTTCTTCATCCACCAAGAACCATATCTTCATTAGCATTGTGATAGCCTGTGTCCTACTTCGAACTCCTTGTATGTCACTCAATAAATACTCACCAAGTATCTTATACATTTTCTTACGTTCTGTGTTTCTTGCCTTATTTGCTATATAATCAAGATGATCCAACTTTATCTTTTGGCAAAATCCTACCGGTTTAGTCATGCTAGTCATACCTCTCTGTTGTCATTTTCCTTTTAACCCGTACGAACGGAACAATTACTTCTTCTAAGCTAATCCCGCCGTGTCCAATAATAGCTTCCCCTTCTTTTATAAATGCCTCATTGTTTTGGGATAACAAAACAAAATAATCATTGGGCAGTCCATCACTTGGCCACTTTATAGAGGGATATTTCGCAGCCGTTTCCTCCCATAAAGCCTGGTCCTTATAGATCCGTACCCTTTCTCCTCTGGTTTCAGCCAGGACACCTTGAGCTAAACGGCCAACCCCAACACTCTCCTTATTACCGTGGTCTGATGTTAAATAAACCTCAAACCCCCTGGACGTTAAATCTTCTAGTAACTGTACTAAGTATCCATTTTTCATCCATACATTTATTTCGGCATATATTCCCTCATATCCTTGTATTGATCCATGTACTAATTCGTCTAAAGCATCTATCACTAACCCAGCAACCTTAATTTTGGGCTTTTGTAGGCTTTCAATCGGGGCGTATTCACCCCTACCTAAGCTTTTCTCATATGCAACATACATTTTTGCTATATCATGGTTCTCCCAAAACAGCTTCCAAACAGAAGGCTCCTTCGTCGTTCTATCGATGCTGTTTGCAAAATACATAGGAATTTCTCCGGTAAAAAGAGCCTGCCTAGATACCGAAGTGATAGTCGGTACCCACGCAAAAATGGGCTTTTCTTCAAAGCTAAATTTATTTTGTTCACTTTCCATCGCCTTTCGAATTTGAGTCCATTGAATATAACTCATTCCATCTAGTACAACCAGCGCAATTTTTGAATGTTGTTGAGAAGATAAATAGTGGGGTATGTGATGCAACATTACTGGTTGTGGCAGATATGGTAAGTTTCGTAAACCGCCGTAAAACTTAAGCATCCATTCCGTAAAATTACTATTTGAGGTTGTTTCTATCTTACGTACTTCATCACTAAGCGCTTCGTCTTTGCCCATTTCTAGTGAAAGTATTGAATCCTTCATTTCACTATATACTCTGACTATTTTCATCCAGTCCGGATATTTTTCCGCTCTTGTTACTAAATCCTTTAGCAGATTAATCATACCGTTAATTCTTCTTTTTTCATCTGCAACAGGATCGATTTTCAAACCGACTTTGGTCCACCCCGGTAAGCGCTTCTCATCGTAGCCTTCTACCGGTTTAAGTTTTCCTTCGATAAATAAATTATCTAACAACCGACGTACATCCGGGTCAACAAACGGGTGAGCTACTGGTGTATATATTCCGTCCATTTGCATTCCATCTCGAATTTCTTCTGGCATCATCTGTATTTCCTCCAGGAAGTCTACCCACTGCTCCTGGAGGTAATTATAAAAGAATGACGAGGATTTAACTAAGTCTTCCAACGGCAGACTGTTTAATGCAGTGTTCCTTTTTAATTTGCTTATAAGATAATCTTCTATAAGTGCTGGATATTGCTTTTGCTGGTAGTGTTTTGACAAAAGATATTTAACCAAGTCTGCTTCATTATTGATAGTATCATATGCTACTTTAAATACCCTGCGTAATATAAATTCACAAGTTTCGCTATCAGAATTAGAACCGAAATATTGGTTATAGGCTTCATATAAAGCATCTAACTCTATGCTATCCAATTGTTTAACGATTGGCACAGACATTTCAGGGAACAAACTGGACAAGCTGAAGTTCAATTTCTTTCCCAACTGCAAAATATCAAACGGAAGACCATCAATTGAATTATTATCTAAACGAATTAGCAAATGAAATGACCCATTTGTTAAACCCTCTCGAAATCCAGACTCATAAAGATACCTAAAGGCCACAGGGTCTTCATAATCATTTACTTCAATGTTTTTTTCCGTTAGCTTTGCTGATAGTTTTTCATCCAGCAATAAACCGTCCGGGTCCAATGCCAACATTAGACCCGGTAAAGGTTCCTGGAAATCCTTTAATATCTTGTCTCGCCAACCACTCAATTTTTTCACCTAATTTCCTTACATGTCCAAATATATTTGCGCATTATCAAAATACATCAGCAGTTTATCGTCTTCCTGCAATACCTTTTCTGGAAGCCTCTCCCCAACACTAACTATAGTTTTATAATCCTTATCACTCCAAGCTTTCTTAAAACCAGCCCTTATAGCCTCTGTGCGAAACTGCTTCAGCTTCTTTTTGCTAGAATTCACTTGCTCAATGTACGCTGCAAACTCACGCAACAACGCCTTCTCACGCAATTTTTCTAAATCTGCTTGTTTATTAGGATCTGGTACATACCATCTATGCTTTGCCTTGGCTTTCAAAGCACTAGCTTCCTTATCTAATCCACGTAAATCTTTAAAATTCGTACTAAGGTACCCATGAATTTGACTGGGAACCGGCCCTCCACCTTCGTAACGCAAGAAATTCTGTTCCAGTAATTCGTCAAGTTCAGGTAATTCTTCATGCTTTGCAATATGCTGAATTTCCTTCATGAAGTTTGGATGCAAGTCCTGTCTAGTTTTTGGTTTCCTAAGTAATTGCTGTCTCAACCATTCGATTGCACTGTTCTCATCTGACACAAATAAATTCATCTGGATAAATTCTTTAGCAAGCAAACGTTTCTTATCATATTCCGCAACTTGATCCTCAAGAAATACCATACCATCGCGCATAGGGAATCGTTGGGACACCGCGGCTTGAAATTCAGCAGAAGATAGGGGAACTGGATAGCCATTCTGAACATGATATGCAACTACTCTATCAAATAAAACTCGCGGAGTCCTTTCAACCAATATTTCCAAATCTCCTTTTTTCCCTATAAACACAGGCAGTTGCTGTAAGTGCTGCTTAAGAAAAATCCATATAGATTGTTCTGTATTAACATTTCTTTTCATTTCATCAACAAATTTGTCTGTCGGTTTATATACTGAAATAGCCAAATCCTGTTTAACAGAGGTTGGATTAGTTTGTGAATTATAGGTTCCTTGTCCTTTATTTAATGCGGCAACATTTGCAACGATAAATCCCGCCTCCTGTAGTGCTATTTGAATTACATTCCAAACACTAGCCTTGGTATTTGAAAACTCAACTGTCATCCATCTTCCTGGCTTTAGAAATTTGTAGGCGTTTTTAAATAACTTAGCCATTAACTTATGGTATTCTTTAGTATCTTTACCTTGTGTCTTGTCCTCGATTGCCTCGAAAGTATTTTCCGTAAAAACTTTATGCCATGCCTCCCACAAAAAGTTGAGTTCCTTGTACATAAGATTTGACCCAAAAGGTGGATCAACAAATATATAATCCACACAAGGTTTATCGTAACCTGCAATATCTAGAGACATCGTATATGTCATATTAGTGCTTGTAACTTTTTCTAAGCCTGCGTTAACTATATCCTTCATTTTTCCTTCGACAAGTTCAATTATATTCCTTTCGGCTAACGTACTCGGTAAATATAAAGAATTCGGTAATGCCCCCGCAAGGTTTATTTTCCCTTTTTTCAAACCCACGTTATGCAAAAGACTCGCTGTTTTTACAAGAACTGATGTAATGGATAATCGTGCTAAGGGCTCCTTGGTAGTTTTTTGCCATAGTGATGCTAAGACCCATAAGTTGCGTTTAGTATAGAATTGGTGTACGTTAGTCAAGCCGAATTTATCATTACGTCTAGCTTCTCTCCCTTCAGTCATCCTATTATGGGGATACCAATAAGGCACTTCCATTGATTCAATTTGTCTAATCAATATAATATCAAATTCATCAGGCACTTTAGTAAGACGTTTTTTACCTACATTGTAATTTATAAGTACAGGCACTTTTTTTATCTTCTTAACCACTTTCTTAAGGGGATGATCATAATAAGTCTCCCAAGCGTGCTCCATCTTATTCTTTTCTAAAGACACATTGCAATAGGGACATAAAAATTTATCATTCAATTTGAACTCAACATCGTCCAAGGATGCATTCCAGTAAACAATTTCTTCAGTGCACTCTGAGCATACAAATACGTCGCTCCATATTATATAATTAACAGATCCCAAAACGGACTTGTTTTGCTCAATTACATATCGTACTTCATCAAAATCTTTCGCATTTTGAAGCTTTTCAGCCAAGGTAGGAGCCATGTTTCTCTTTTCTTCAACTATGGTTGAATACATCCACTCACATTCTTGTTTGATTTCAGACAAGATCTTTTCAGTAGTTCTTTTGAACCCATGCACATCACTAGGGGTGTTATAATTATACGCAATATATGTAGCAGCGGGAGCCAAGTCGTTTAAAAGCGCATGTCTTGGCCCTAGTTTTGAAAAAAGTACCCAAATCTTTTCGCCAGTCATATTGGTTTCTTCTTTAAAAATAGTTCCATCATTGCGAACTTGATACCCTAAACTTTCTACAACTTCACGAACTCCACACATTTTAGCTGCTACACCTGTCATACCCGTACCGCAGAAGCCATCAAAAATAATATCTCCTGGTTTAGTGTAATGAAGTATATATCTCATTATTGCCTTATGGGGAACTTTGGTGTGGTAACTATGAGCCATATAAATAGGATCACTTTTGCCTTCAGAAACATCCGCCGCAAAAGGTTCGCGGTGATATTCTTCTTCCTCTTCTCCATACATTTCTTTTTTCTCCGCTTCCCATTGTTGAATAAAATCTGATATAAATGGGTTCGGACATGCCGTATAATTCGGCGGATCAGAAAGTGCTAATATATCTTCATCCTCACCAATGGGACACCCCTCTATTTTCTTAAGATCTGGCAACCGTTTACGAAGTTCTGCCGTAAAGTGTTTACGGCGCTCATCATCGTTTTTAAATGTCATACCTAGACACATAACTGGTTTATTACCGTTATCTTCACTATTAAAGAATTCTTGTTGAGACTTATTTGTTGCCATGTCGCTTCCCCCTACTTGTTTTCAAGCATTATTCGCACGCGATTTACAGACTGTGCACCTATGCTTTTACTCAATAACTGCTCAAAACCCCGCCGAGCTTCTTCAACCGTAATTGGATTACCGTTTCCCAACGCTTCTTTTAAACCTTCTACGGTCATCTGCACTTTTTCGATACCTTGTAACAGCTCTTTTATTGCCTGTATTAACTGAATATCAATCGGCAGTTCGAACTCTTGTTTATCTAATAAGTCCTTAATTGATTGCTGCTGTTCGGGTTTTAATAAGCTGATATTCTCTTTAACTTCAGAGTCATTAAAATAACCAAGTAAAATCGATGTCCATTGATCCAACAGGGCCTGCACTTGTTCTTCTATTTCTTCTAAGCTATACATATGTACCTGCTGTTCTTCCTTAGGTTTAAATCTACAGTGTGGACAAAATGATTGTTTTTTCATATCATCCTTAGTTAAGCTCCAGCACGTTCTTAACAACGTGATACTATTTAGCAACTGTTCTAACTGACTAGCAGGCAGCAGCTCAATAGAAGAAAGTTGTTTCAGTGCTTTGAGTCTGGCATCATTTAGAAGCTTGCCTTTCTTATTATCCTCGTTAGCATTTAACCTGGTATTACTATGAAGACCCATGTAAATATCAATATATTTATCTTTAAGTTGTTGGAGCTTTTGTAGTTCTGCCTGACAACTCTCACCTTGCCTCAAAGCATGCAGCAGATCATCCAACGCATTCTCAACTTCTTGCTGCCAGTCATTGTTAACAGGTAAATGCTGTTGTGCCGTTACTAAGTAGGTAGCAACTGCAGATAATTCATTGACCCGTTGCTGTAATTGCTTTAACCACTCAATAAGATCCTTTGCTTCTTTCTGTGCTTGTACTTCTTCAACTGAATACTTGAAATTCCGCAGCTTCGCAGGCGTATCATAGATTAATGCGGCTTCTAAGAACTCTTTAAAGCTTGCTAGTTTTCCCTTGTACTGTTCCTGCTCGTTTGGAGATAACAGCGTTCCATCCCAACATGGAATTCCAGCACGAACTGTTTGCAACGTATTTACTGTGTCGTCTAAAAATTTTCGAGCATATTTATTAAGCTCTCTAACTCCCTCATCCAAGTTGTTTTGCACTAACAGCCCATGTGAGATATCAAACATGTCAAAAATGGCTTTCAAAGGAGCCATAGGTAGGCCGCTTGGTTTTTTTAGATGACTAAAATCTTTGATGCTATTCAATGGCAACTTAATAAGCTGGTTAATCTTCATGGCATCGTAACTTGTACCGGAAATAGTCAATACAATGTCACCGCTATATACAAGCGCTACTAATAATACTAGGAGTAGTTCAGGTTCTAATTTAAAATCTGTTGTCAGCTCAACATCCGGAGAGCCCTGACATGTATAAACCACTTCAATTAATTCAGAACGGTTTACTACCTGACCCTGACCTTTTTCTTTCAGCTTTTCTAATACCCATTTTGCATATCCCGATTTACGAACATTTAATTTTTCATTGTCTCCTTCTAAAAGCACTAAGCCCTCCAGCACTGCTGTCCCGCTTTTTGTCTTAGCACCGGTAATATTCTTCAAAGCATCCTGAACATAAACCGGTAAATTATCCGTTGTCATTGGTGTCTTTAGCTTATTAAAATGCGGGTAATCCGGATATTTCTCCTTAAAGCAAGTTGCAAGACAGGTTGAAGCAACTAAGTCAATTAATTCCCTGACACTTGCCTGCTGTGGCATAGTGGAAATCCATTCAGCTACTTTCTTACTGCTGCCTTTATAAGTTACGTCGACTGCTGTTAAGATATTTTCCCTTAACCATTTGGTCAAACGCTGCAAGTTCTCTTTTGCTTTTTCCTCATAGAGGTGTTTTGTTCCGGATGCAGCACTTGCACTTAATTCTTTAGCTGCTGCATAGAGAGATAATGCACGAAGAAAATTTTCATCTTTATCGACCAGCTTAAAAAATACTTCGTCAGTTTTTTCCTCTTTCTTAAATTTCGGTGGGTCAAAAGGTTGTAACATATAAATATAGAAATCCCTCGGCGGTTGTGCAGTTGAACGTTCATTTGGTGCTCCAAAAAACAGGTAACCTTGGCGTGTTACTTTGCTCTCCCACCATGGAAGCTCATGCAGCCAAATACGGTAGTTAGTAACATATGTATTCTGTGCACTTTCAGTTACCAGAGAAAGGGCATTAAAATAATAGCGATCCAGTTGTTCCGGCATCAAACCTTCAGCCTTTTGTTCAATTAGATCGTCTACCACAATATCTTTATTAAGGTCTAGATAATACTGCCCATTTTGTTTGTTAAATGAAATATACTGCCAGCTTACTGTCTTTAATATTTCTTTTAAAACCGCCTCAATAGTAGACCTTAAAAATTGCGTATCTTCTTCTGGAAGGTTTTCTATGTGAAGAAAGAGGGTGTCTCGTAGCTCTTCGGAAGTTGCACCAAGCTTGGCGTAGATATCACCAGTCGTTAGGCGTAATACCGATAAGGCCTGTACTATCCGCAGTGCCACCGGGCTATATATAGGCCTTGTAAATGCGTTTTCAATTCTATCCTGTAATATCTTTGATTTTGACATAACCTCTCTAATATCAGGATTGCTCTTTAATGCAGTGTCATTTTCAATATAAGGCCAGTAGCTATCATACGAAATGAGACCTGGTTTATTTTTAGGGACTTCCTGGTTAAGAAGCTTCTTCATTTCCTTACTAATGGTTTTTAATGCAACGCGCTTTTCCGCAACATCCACCTTCTCAAACGTCGACAGGTAAGAGGGATGTACTGGGAATAATGCAACAAAATCTTCAAGTCGCTCATTTAGTTTTTCATAAAGGGGAGAAAACTGCTGAAGGTGCTCACGTATCAGCGCCTTTTGTCTATCATCCTTTTTCAATAGCCTTTGGGCTACAACATAGGCAATGTCTTCTCGAACGATCTGCACCTGCTCAAACCGTTCCCGTACCCTGCGTAATTGTTCAGCCACAAACTGGAACCTTGGATTATCGAACAGCATTTCTTGTACACCGGCTATAAAGCGAAAACGAGTAGTGCGGCATATTTCTCCTACTTCCCTTAAAAAACCAAGATCAAGATTAATCTCTTGTTCCTTTCGGCCTCTTAAGTAATCTAAGAGCTCATCCACTATCAAAAGTAGTCCTTTATCGGGATATACTTCATGGAAAGCAGCCATCATTTCATTAAATGCATCTTTATTATTACGTACCTGGCTGGCAGTTGGAAATCTATAATCCACACCCATTTCAGCTAAGTTGTCTTCTAGTTCCCCACAGATAATATCTCTTAAAGACATAGTAGTAGAACCTATTTCCGAACGAATAACATTAAATTTGCCTTGAATCTCCTTAGATTTTCCAGCTACATGTGCATTTGTCAGACGTTCACTAACGTTATCCTTTTCAGCAATGGTTGCAATTACACTCATCAAGTGAGATTTACCAGTACCATAGTTACCCACCACCAGCAACCCTTTGTTATCTGCTTGGCGATCGTACTGTAGTTGTTCAATTACAATCTCATCAATGGATTCAGCCATACGATCAGAAATTACGTAAGTATCCAAAAGCTGCATTGCATAGTCTTCTTTGTTAGACTCTCGTAGCTGAACCACCGTTTCAATTGGTTCAAAATGAATTAAGTCACTATATTTCATCAATTCAACACCCCCATATTTATTCCACGGTTATAATGCTCGCTTCTAACTCTGTGTATGATTGAAATTCTGGATGACCGGG
The DNA here is from genome assembly GCA_016278515.1 of Bacillota bacterium. Classification (GTDB taxonomy): domain Bacteria; phylum Bacillota; class JADQBR01; order JADQBR01; family JADQBR01; genus JADQBR01. The sequence continues at coordinate 3,167 of JADQBR010000063.1, read as the reverse complement.
TTCAGCGTAAGTAAGTTTTCCGTTTTCATAATAGCCATTCCATCCAGCTATTATAGTTGTGTTACGGCTGATGTCTTCAAGCAGTCTCATCGGGTCTTGATGCAGCTGCGGGTGAAATAACAATTCCAAATGGTCAAAGCAAATAATATTACTACCCTGCTGCTTGATTATATGATCAACAAGCTGCCCTACTTTTCTACCCCGTTTAGATACAGGAATTTCTAATAATTCTTTACTCAATTCTAAACTAAGGCTAACATATGGCACATTAGCAGCAGATGCATATCCCTGAAGTATATCGCTACATGTCACACCACATACAATAAGTAGTTGGTGCCTACGATATGAAATGGTATCTAATTGCTCATTTATTTTTGCATAAGTATTACTTAGCATCAACAAAACCTCTTTAGCTTATATTCTAACGCACATGCACATTCTATAACCTTTTTCTGTAAGTATAAGTAACTTCAACATTTAGAACAATAAATCCTGTTATAATCAATAGAACCACTTTGGCTTGCCAAAACGGTTTTCTTACTCCTTAAGAATGAGAAGTTCCTTAACTGGGATATTCTCAACAGTGCCTTCACCTTTGAATAGATTTACGAGCGGAGTAATTACATAGTCGTCAATCTTCTCATCCGTCTCCAATTTCGTTAATTCTAGAAAATAGGAAATCATTTTGGTGAATTCCGTTCTGTCATCTAATGACCCTTCATAAGTATAAATTCCTGATTTATTCCTATCTGGTTTTAGCGAATAGCCTTCATACTGCCCCATACGTCTAAACCACTCCTTGTCAATATCTTTATGCTGTCTATCATACTCAACATAGGAGCAGCTAACGTAGGGTACCTCAAAGAGCATCATTCCTTCCTCAACATCATATAGCCATGTGCAAATACCAATTGCTCTACCCGGGTAAATCTTTGGGCCGGTATAATAATAGCGCACGAAAAACTTGTTCATCCATTTATCGGGCATATTATATGCTCCTGAATGATCCCAGCTACACGCCTTACCCTTCCACGGGTTTAATTTGGGTGACCCTTTTACCTTTAGAAAACTTTCGTCAATATACTGCAGCATTTCACTTACTTGATTATAAACGTGTTGCACATTTCCAAAGCATTTGTAAATATCGTTTCCTTTGTTCATTTAGCTCCCCTCCAAAATAAAAAGTCAGTCCTGCTGCAACAATCCACCTGCCAATCATACCGTGTTTGGCAATTTTTATGTTGTTGGTGGCTCTTTCTTATGTTGTAGTGTTCTTTACCTAATACACAATCTGGACTGATGCCAAAATCAAAAGAAAAGTAACCTAGCCGTTTTCTAAACAGAACTTGAGACAGGTCGACTAACATTAGCTCATTGCCACCTTCATAGTTGCCAATTCCGCTGTAGATTATCTGGTAAAGCTTACGCACACTTGTCCAGTAATTTTGGGTTGATGCTCAAGATCTTCGGTTTTCTGAAGTTTATCTATGCTTTCCTGAATATCTCGTAATGGTATCTGATAATTCGATGTAATGTAGATAAGCAATGACTGATTTGGCTTTTTCAAATTTATTATTTGATCTTTCCATCTACCAGTTAGTAACCCCGAATATTCTTCAACTAATTGGTCCCTGATTACTTTCTGATTGTCCAAAAAGATGTTGCTTTTGCCGGATAGGTATTTCATTTCTATTAAAATATCGTATTTAAGTTCCTCTTTGAAGTAACCCCTAATTAGCAGGTCTGGCTCTCTTCCGTTTTCCAGCACCGGCCAAAAGTAAAACTCAAAATGATCAACACTTGAAATAACCAAAGTTTGATCTTCAACTGTTACTGCACTTCTTAGAAATTGAAGCATAACAGTTCTATCGTCCAGATATTTAAAAACCCCAAAAATGTTTGACGTTAGGATGTCTTCCATTCGCTCCATATAACTAGAGGAATGAGACAATTTATTATTTATTTCAGCTAACAGCATGTAATACCCCACATCCTTACTTTCATTTGTTGCAACTTCGTCAGCTAAAAAGAATGTTCCTGCAATTTTCTCACAATTAAAAAAACACATCTAAGTAGATGTGTACCCATGAATTCAGACAAAATTTTCGAGGATCTAAGTGAACCTGATATAATAAATGACAGGAAACTGTCAGAAAGAAGGTTCATACAAAATGGGAAGAAGAAAATATTCAGCCGAATTCAAAACAAAAATCGTACTGGAGTTGCTTAGAGAAGAGAAGCAACTCGGCGAGCTAGCAGCCGAGCATGAATTAAGATGGAAATCCCAGGTTATTGTTATCTATCGTCACACTATAATCTTTGGATTATTCCCCTGCTAATTCCAGTTAATCTCTCAATCTGTCTAATTGATAAGCCCTATCCTTCCTATAAAGCCACCTATGGCAAACTATACCATAGGTGTGATTTGTGTCAACAACCCCGTGCCTTTGTCACTGAATGGTTAAGGGTTGCTCCTCATTAGCCCACTCCACCATTGCTTTTCGTTCATTCACGGGATAAGATTCCGCCAGATTTTTTTTTGAGCCAATCTAACTGAGTTGTTAGACGGCCAACTTGAGCATATAGATTTTCAATTGTTTCTTCTTGCTGCTTTTTTTCTTTGGCAACTGCCTTGGCGTTTTTGGAGGTAGCATATACTTTATCAGCACCGTCTAGCAATTCCTTCTTCCAGCGATGTATGGCACTATAATGAACTCCATATTCTGAAGCAATATCGCCAATGTGGCGTTCATCTTTGAGGGCTTCTAAGACAATCTGTAATTTTTGTTCTGGTGAAAATTGTTTTTTTGGCACGAGACATGCTCCTTTCGTCTTTTAAGATACTTCTTCGGTTAGTGTCGCATTCCTCTTGCCAAATCGTGTCTCGTTTCCTGGGTCCATTATACACCTTCCACTCTAATAGTTTTTAATAATTAATTCTGAGTATTTTTTTCTTCCCGTATTTTTTGTACTAACATTGTAAAATACATCCACATTCATTGTTTCAAAAACAGAAAATAACTCCCTTATGAATGGATCATCGTTTATGGTTAGTAGAAATTTGCCACTCATGTTTTTACATAATGTAAATAGGTCTTCATAATCTTGATCTGTGACATACTCTCACCACTTATAGAAGTGGGAGCTTCCTAGTCAAGCAATCTAAT
>JADQBR010000058.1 GCA_016278515.1 Bacillota bacterium | reverse complement strand
TCTATAACATTAAGAAGCAATTTAACTGCTCCCCCTTCACTAAATAAAATAGACTGTGACTGAAACCCATAACGTAGAGTCGGCAATTTAACTACAAATGAGAATTGTAATAACTACCTCTTTAGTTATCTGAAATAAAAGGTATAATTTGAGTATGCTTTTCTACTAAAGAGGTGTGATTTATGACCGGCCAGTTAATTTTTCTAGATACTGCTAAAGAATTAAAACATCTAAGAAATTCAGACCCCAAGATGGGGAAACTCATAGACTTAATTGGTGATTACACTCTAAGTTTAAGAACAGATTTTTATAGGTCTTTAATTCGAACTATTATTGGTCAACAGCTATCATTTAAAGCTGCCAGAACTATCTGGGGGCGACTTGAAAGGGAATTGGGTGAAGTTTCGCCGGAACATGTTCTAGTTATACCTGATGAGAAACTAAGGTCAATTGGATTATCCAGGCAAAAAATTAAGTATGCAATTGAAATGTAACGAGGTGTAATGCCTCGTTACATTGATTCTTCCTGGCCTTTTGAGTAGAATACAATGTTAAGTTTTTCAGTATCAGGATAGAATTCAATTCGGCGAATGAAAGTTCTAAGCAACATATGTTTTTGTTCGTTACTCCCAGTTTCAAACAGTTCGCGGAAATTTGAAATCAAATCATAAGCTTGTTCAGCGTCATCTCAATTTCTTGAGGTTGGCGTTTTTTGATTTCCTTTAACTTTTGTTGCAGGTCGTTTCTTTGGGCTCTAATCTTAAAGGCTGCTTTAACGGTTTGTCCACATCAGAACGTTTTTGGGGCTTTAATCCTAAAAAACCTCCCTCCGATCCCCGGCAGTAAAAAGAAAGTACTCTCAAAATTAGGGAGTGCTTTTTGGGTTGCGTCATATTGTTGGGTTTTTCATTAGATGGCAAACAAAACGTCCCCGTGGCCCTGAATAACTATATCTTACGTGTTGCCTTGTTTTTCTTTAGCTTTTTGCATTTTGCGGAAACTCAAGAGGAAACTCAAGAGGAAACTATATCTTTTGTTTTCGGGGATAATATGTTATCATTAAATTATATATAAGAAATACAGGTATCAAATTTAGTCTCATTGAGTACACTGTTTCTAAAGATAGTGAATGTTAGGAAGGTGTTTCTATGAGAAAGGATCAGGAGGGCAAGGGTATGAGTGTTCAGGGAAAAGAATTAAAAACTAAAAGAGAACTACTCTGGGAACTTGCTGAAAAAAATACTAAACGAAACAAGGATGGATTAACTGTTCTTACTAAAGATAGCCCTTATAGAGAAGAAGAAAATTGGAGAGAAACAGTTAAGAAGAAGGACTAGAAGGCGGTTTTTTATGGCTTATTCAAAGGGAGAGGTATGGTGGGTTGAGTTTCCATTAGAAGAAGATGCAACTGAATTTATTACTAGACCTGCAATTATTGCGGATGTATGTTTACCGAATGTAATGGTGATAAAAGTTACTAAAAATATACCCAGGACTGATGATGACTTCGACGTTAAATTACGTAATCATGAGTATGCTGGGCTAACACAACCCTCTACTGCTAGGGTTGCAAAGTTTGTTGTTATGGATGAAGAGCAGATTGGGGATTGAATAGGTAGATTGGACCGCGGTGATTACCGACGAGTTTTTGCTACTTTGGATAAACTGATAAGTTAGGCCTCATGTTTGGGGTCTTTTATTTTTTATATAAAATAAACCTATTTATAGGTTAAGCCAAACATACATTTCAGACCAATCCCGGTCCCCGGCACCATAAACACAGTGATACAAAGGGCTCTAGCCTTTTGGTATCATTTATTTTGTTGCAAACTTGGGAGTCATCAAATGGGCCCATTTTGGTCATATTAGAAGCCGCATTTTATTATGGGAATAATAATCCTATAGAGAGATGTTCCCTGCGGTACGCTTGAATCCGTACTTATTCTTCGCTCCTCTTGGCGGCGGCCCTTCACCCTTTAGACTTCATATAGTTTATGATATTCAATATATTCTCCACCTTCAAGATATACCAGAGGATGCTATCCCATCCAAAATAAAGGGGAGGAGAATGCAGATGATGTTTTTGTTAATTATGGTTTTTATTGGTATAGTATTATTTGAAGTCCCAGGTCTTATCAGGAAAAGATACTGGCGTGAACTTATTGCTTTTTCACTGTTCTTACTGTTGGCGTTTACAATGACTATACTGCAAGCCATAGGTGTTGAGATACCTAATCCTTTAATAGGCATGCAATATGTGGTTAAGGATATACTTCATTTAAATTATAAATAGCAGTTGCCAAACGACAATATGTCAGAACATGTGCTTAACAACAATGCGTTTTCTTTTAACCGATTTTCGCCGACCGAAGTAGTTTGATTAGAAGCTTTATTCATGGGCTCAAAGGCAGGTTAAAACCGTGGTATTGATAGAAGCGATTCTTCATAAGATAAAATCCTAGTTTTTGTCTAAATTTTTTAAAATCATGGTATGATTTAATATAAGCAAAAATGGAGGGACGTACTTATTATATGGGAAACTACTTTTTACACCACAAAAACTAATTAAGTAAGCGTTTGTGGAAATAACTGGAGGGATTATTATGTTATCAGCAGACAAACTGAAAAATGCATTTAAAAAGGTTGAAGATGAAAACTGGATACTCCGTTCATTCTTAAAAGGTCAGGACCCGGAAGATGTAGATAGTATCGTGCATAGATTACATAATGAACTGTTTGAGGATTTTAATTGTATCGCCTGTTCCAATTGCTGCGCGACTATTGTACCATTAGTGGAGGATGATGAAATAGAGGTAATTTCAACAAAATTAGAACTAACTGCTGCTGAATTCAAAAGCCAATATCTTACCATAACAAATGAAGGATTTGTAATTAATAATAAACCGTGTCCGTTTTTAACGGCAGATGGATGTTCAATCTATGATTGTAGACCGGCTAATTGCCGGGAATACCCCTTCACCGACAAGGCGGAAATCGGAACAAGGCTTATTAACCTTGTTGGAAACTGTGAAATATGTCCTGTAGTGTTTGAAATATTTGACAAGCTAAAGAAACACTACAAGGACGAGTTTGCGGATTATAAAATTGAATATCAGGAACTATGGGGAAATAATAATATGGCTGCAAATAATGGTATGAGTAGTAAAAATATTGTAAGTAACGTTAAATTTGGTAGAAATGATCCCTGCCCATGCGGCAGTGGAATTAAGTATAAAAAGTGCTGTGGAAAATGATGATGGGAGAGCCGGTGAAATCTAAATTTATTAAACTTTCCGATAGAGTTAAAATAAGAAAAGAATATTTTGGCGGGGTTCTTTTTAATATGGACACCGGAGACATTATTGACGTTGATCGGGAAGCTTTTACAGTTCTTTCAATAATAAAGCATAACGAATTAGTTAATATGGATGCTTTATTGGATATGCCTATAACCTATAAGGGAAAAAGGATAAATAGCGGAAATATAAAAGGTGTAATATTTAGGCTTGCCGATATGGGAATTATTGATGTAATGCCAAATGGAATCCTGTCTAAACATTATAGAAAGCCATTTCAAGATAAAAATCTGATAAAAATTAAGTGGCCTGCACATGAACACTTGAGTGCTCCTGAGACAGTTCATTGGGCAGTGACCTACAAATGTGGGGAAGCATGTCCTGATTGCTACATTGAGCGTCATAAAAGCTTATTTACCAAAGAGCTTGATACTCAGGCTGCATTTAATTTGATAAGTAAAATAGCAGATAGCGGTGTTTTTCAGCTTGCTATCGGAGGCGGAGAGCCCTTGATGAGAAGTGATTTGGAGGACATTGTACAGAGAGCATCGGAAAAAGGTTTGGTAGTTCATATTACTACAGGAAAATATGAAATTGAAAGCCAACGACTTGATGTACTGGCAAAATACATTAAAACTATTCAAATCGGAATAAGAACCGATGAGCTTATAAATGGAAATATCAGTACCGGAGAAAAGCTTAGAGCATTGGTGACCCAGTTGAATGAACGCAGTATAATTACCGGTGCAAATTTAATTATGACAAGGTCCTCCATACATAATTTTGATAGAATAATTGAAATGCTTGTAAGCAGCGGTTTTAAACGGTATACCTTACTTAGATACAAGCCTCCTAATAATGTGAAACGTTGGCTTCAAGAAAAGCCGAATCAACAGGATCTGGAGTTATTAGAGGAAAGATTGATGGTGATGCAGGAGATGCATACAGATATATCTTTCCGGATTGATTGTGCTCTTTCTTTTCTGGAACGGAGATTGAATCCGCAAACGGCCTTATATTCGGGGATAAGGGGATGTGTTGCAGGAGAACGGATAATATCTATTACGCCTGATGGTTCTGTTTATCCGTGTTCACAGCTTGTTAGGGATATTTTTAAGGCAGGTAACTTACTGAATGAGGATTATAAATGTATATGGTATAGGAGCAACGTACTTAAAAAATACAGGAACTTTAGAGAAAAAAAGTGTTTTAAGAATAGCAGCTGTGGAAAATGTCAGGCAAAACTCTTTTGTGGCGGATGCAGAGTCTTTGCAGAGGATGCAATCGGTTTTGATCTGGGATGTCCTGGACCAGTATGTGGGAGTAACTTTATTGATGATGAATATGATGTTATAGCTGATATACAGGATACTATAGGTTATACTGATGGGGGATTTCCATATGCGACCCGTGACGAAATTGAGAAATGGCTTGAAGAGGGTACTAACAAGGATTATCCGTCATGGATTAATAATGGATAAATATGAACTGACTGGAGGTAACTGAAATGAGAGTAATAAGCATTAGAAAAGGCTTTACTTCAGACCATAGTTCTACATCATATGAATTCTTAGCCGTAGATAAGGCGCTTGGAAAGAAAGAGAAAGCAGAGGTGACTTCTCTTTCCAGAAGGGCTTACCCTACATCAAGAAGGGTTAGTTTTACCTACCATGTTGACGGGTACGACATACCTGGTGGGTGGGAGGAACTTATGGTGAAATATTATGACGTCATGTATGGGGAAGATTATGACTGGTGGACTTTTGCACTGGCGTTTAACACTACACAAGAACAGTTGGAGGATTTATACAAATATGAATTCAGTGGACAGGATGAATTGGGAATTACCGTAGAGAGCATTGACAATCGGGTGGTGATTGCCATATATTGCAGGGTTGATATCTCTTATATTGATGGTTCATTTGATGAATATGAAGATCATTACGGTGACGAAAATGAGGAAGATGATGGGGAAGAAGACACAGGCTTTGTTGCTGAAGATCAACTGCTTAATTTACTTGCTCAAGTACGTCAGCAACTTATGAATGGGGATTACAGAACTTTATACGCTGTGTGGGAAAAATACGGAGGTATTGATAGTGATGAGGAAGGTGAATTTGATATTCCAATCCCACAAGATAAAAAAACAGGTAAGAATATAGTAGAAGAATTTAGGGATGTTTTAAATTAAATACCTTCGTTATAAAGATTCAATGCTTTAGGAAGACATGGGGACTTTTCAGTTATCTTTCTTGGTAACTTCTGTTATTCTAAAGTAGGGTGATATAGATGGCAAGACAAGCAAGAAAAAGAAGTATAATTGGGGCCTATCATGCTATGTTAAGGGGAATTGACAAAAGTTTTCTCGATGAATATGTCATGTTTAACTGGGGTTAAACCTAATATTTGAACCGAAATCGCCAAGGAGTTAAGTTAAAGGCGGTTTTTTCTTTTTTAGTGTAACGAAACTCACCTTGTTGGTACTAATTTATAGGAGCAAGATTAATTATAAGTGTAATAAGTATCATGAGAGGGCATACAGGTAGCACCGTGAACACAGACGATTATATTACTAACTAGGAGATGAAAGTTATGATTAGAAAACCAAATAATAACTACCCTTATTTTTTGGTGATAATCATTCTCCTGATAGTATTTTTTATGGGGGGATGTTCAGTCGGCGAGGGAAATAGCGAACAAGATGGGCTGGAGGAAAAAGCGATGCTTCCTTCCCTGGAGCAGGTACTCCCTAATGATCAGTACTTATTCTTACCTCTGGAAAATGTAGGTTTTCGTTTGATCTTTACGGGGGCTGTTGACCCGTCTGTTGATGAACAGGCCATTTCTTTCGAGCCTGAGTTGGATTTTGCAGTACGAAGTGAGGGCTACGGACCAGGGGAGATATACCTCGACCCTCAGGAAAAGCTTCAACCGGATACCAGCTATATTTTACGTATTAAGGACGTGCACAATACATCTACCGGTAAACCAGAAACACTCCGGTTTGCTTACCGGACGGAGTTTAGGGGCGACTGGCGGATTGCCAAACCCCGTTGGTCCGAGGGGACAGGGCTTTTGTTATATGGTGTGCAGCAGAAATTTTTGGGTTCTTTCGGCTTGAACAGCGGTTACCAAAAACATCCGGCAGTTTCTCCAGCAGGAGAACATATAGCCTTTACAGCGAATAAAGACGGGAATTGGAACCTCTACCTTCGAGAAAAAGATACAATCAAACAGCTCACCAGTCACCCGGGCCATGAACTATACCCTTCCTGGTCGCCCAACGGGGAAAAACTGGCCTTTGTATCCACCCAAAGCGGCAGTGAGGAACTCTGGCTGCTGGAACTTTCTCGGCAAAGAGAAACAATTAACTGGGCTGGGGCGGTAGCACTTATTCTCTCGGATGGCAAGGAATACTACGGAAAGGCAGATTGAAGATTTAGAGTTATTTTGGGATGATAATAATCTTGTATATATAACCAATAGTGAAGAATCGGTAATGTGAAAGGAAACTGGGACGTTTCCTTTCCTGTTACAAGAGCTGCTTTGAGCGAACTTACTAGGTAATGCAGGGTAAAGATATTAACATTTTGAGAGACGACGACTGATGCTTTACTTGGTTACCAATAGGCAGTTGATTAAAAGCGGTAGCCTATTGACTGTAATTGATAATGCCGTGCGCGGTGGATTGGATGCAGTAATCCTAAGAGAAAAAGACCTTTCCGCCTCACGGCTGTATACTTTGGCGCTGGGAGTTAACAAAGTGCTGAAGGGCACGAAAGTACGCTTTATTGTAAACGGAAACTTGACTGTACTCGTGCTGTTTCGGCAGATGGATACCATACGGGATTTGGTGTTACTAACCAGGCCCGAGAATACAGCGATGGCATGCAGGGTATTTCAGTACATACGGTGGAAGAAGCTGTTAACGCTGAGAAATGGGGGGCGGATTACCTGCTGACCAGCCCAATATATGAGACCCAATCTAAGCCGGGCACCCAGCCTAAGGGGCCTAGTTTTACAAGGGCCAAGGGGACAAGGTAGCTTGTCCCAGGTGTTATTGAAGACTGCTTTAAGACACGTCGTAACATCAAATAGATTTAGATAAAAAGAACCTTCTAGAACTTAAAATCCTGCGGTCCTCAAAGACCGTACCGGTTCGATTCCGGTCCTCGGCACTACTTGAAATGTAACGAGGTGTATTGCCTCGTTACATTGATTCTTCCAGGCCTTTTGAGTAGAATACAATGTTAAGTTTTTCAGTATCAGGATAGAATTCAATTCGACGAATGAAAGTTCTAAGCAACATACGTTTCTGCGCGTTACTCCCAGTTTCAAATAGTTCGCCAAAATTAGAAATCAAATCATAAGCTTGTTTAGCGTCAATCTCAATTTCTTGAGGTTGGCGTTTTTTGATTTCCTTTAACTTTTGTTGTAGGTCGTTTCTTTGGGCTTTAATCTTAACGACTGCTTTAACGGTTTATCCACATCAGAACGTTTTTGGGGCTTTAATCCTAAAAAACCCTCTCTCCGGTCCCTGGCAGTAAAAAGAAAGTATTCTCAAAATTAGGGAGTGCTTTTTGGGTTGCGTCATATCGTTGAGTTTTTCATTAGATGGCAAACAAAACGTCCCCGTGGCCCGTTTTGAAAACCACTTTTGATTAATAATAACAAGCCAGCCTCTAGAGTGTCAGATGCTGGCTTGTTTTCAAAAAAAAGGGCTATTGGTCATAAATAAATGAAGTAATTATGTGCTCAGAAGCCCATTCTTTGCCGGAAACGTACTGTAAAAAGTCATTTTTCGGAAACAGTTTGATATTAATTTCTAGGATGCTTAGGCATTGATGATGGTACAGTTGTATGACTTCATCTCTAAGGTTCTCCAGGTTAGCCAGCTTTTTCTCTAGTATCGCCCTCCCTTTTTCAATTACTCCTGCATGACCGCAGTAGATTGTTTGAAAATCATAGCTAAGCAGTCGTTTTAATGAATTAATAATTTGGTGCATATTCTCTCCTGGCATTCCTAATTTTGTTTTCGGGGATACAATCAGGTCACCGGTAAAGAGGGCACCCTCTTTCTGGTTGTACAGCGCAATATAGTCCTGGGTATGCCCGGGAACTTCTATTACCTGCCATGAAAGACTTTGAGAGTTGAACACTTCGTCTATAGCCGAAGCAGAAAACGGTTCCCTTTTTTTCCAAAACAACCGTCGATAAAGAGGTAGCTTTGGCATGGTATTACAAAACTTAATAGCGGAAGGATGGATGTAGATAGGAGTCCCCCGCTTGTTCAGATAGCTGGCATTGCCGCAGTGATCTTCATGGGCATGGGTTAAAACTACCTGATGGATATCATTTGCTTGAAAGAAAGCAGAAAACTCCTTAAGGCAGCGCCTAGGTCCGGTATCGACCAGTATTCCATCTATGAAATAACTGTAAACATCCATTTCAGCGCCAAATAAGCGGACAGTAGCTTTTGCACAAAGGACATTGTTATGTTTAGATATATTGAAGCTGATCAAATGTCTTACTCCTAGCATACTTAGCTTCAGACATATTTACTCTACCATAACGAACCGTCAGCAACAATACTAAAATGACGTATAGTCGCTGCGCGCTTACTAAACAGCAACTTAAGCCAAGTAACCTATTAGCTGCATGGCGTTCTCTTTGAAAACCTTTCTGAGTACACGAATGATTTAAGATGAACGTTATTTATCGTTCGAAGGTCCAAAGGCAACTTATGTGAGCCGGGTGATTGATGGGAAATACCCGGATTACGGAAAAGTGATACCTGGCGATGATAAGATTAAAACCTCAATCACTATAGACAAAGAACAAGTATTGCTGGCGGTAAAAAGGGTCGTAGCTGTTCTTAAAAGAAATAATGAGCCTGTTGTGCGTTTTGAGATAAGCGACAACAGGCTTTTTTGTTGCACATTCTTTAACAGATGACCAATACCATGAAACAGCATTAGAATAGTTTAAAACAATTGATAACAATTTAGTACTTATTACCTATTTTAAAGTAGATGATCAGGTAATTTAAAAACTTTTACAAATATAGTAAAATAGGCTTATGTAAGCACTGGAGGTTTCGCCTATGGAACTGATTACAATCCGACATAAAGTCGCGCCTATATTTAAAAAATATGATGTAAAACAGGCTGCAGTATTTGGTTCAGTTGCAACCAGTAAGGATACTGAAAAAGCGATATAGATTTATTGATTTCATATATACCTAACGCTAAAAAATCCTTTTTTGTTCATCTTCAGCTAGAAGAAGAACTAAGCAAAACTCTTGGTCGAAAAGTTGACTTAGTGACCGAAAATGGGTTATCCCCCTTTATTAAAAATAGAGTTTTAAAAGAAAAGAGGGATATTTATGTTAGGGAAGGATAAGGCTAGACTTCGGCATATTCTTGAAAGCATAGAGCTTATAGAGGAATACTTGGCTCATATTAGCAAAGCTAACTATTTTAATGATAGAAAACTCCAAGATGCTATCAGCCGGCGTTTAGAAATAATTGGAGAAGCAACTAAAGTTATATCGCAGACTACAAGGCAAAAATATCCCGAGGTTCCATGGAAAGAAATGGCTGGAATGAGAGATAAACTGACGCACGAATATTTTGGCGTAGATATGGAAATCACTTTGGGAAACCTGCCAAGAAGATCTATCTGGCTTAAAGGAACAGGTCGTAAATATTTTGGAGGATAATACTAAATAAGCGACCGGGTAATGGTCGCTTATTTTTTTGCACATGAGTTTTTTTATAGTAACCCAATTTCTTCTATTAGTGCCATGTAGTAAAAAAGCCCAACATGCTATGCTTAGTGGGGTTTTCTTATATAATTCTTGTGATAAATTCTAATGCTTCCCCAGCAGGGATCTGCCATTCACGGCAAATCTTTTGTCCTTTTAGGCGACCAGTGTTAAGAGCCTTAATAATTCCGCCTATAGTTGTTAATTCTAAAGAGCTTTCAATCCTAACCGGTCTAACTTGTTCGCATCTAATGTAAAAATCCGCCAAAAGTAAAAATAAGCCTATACGCCCCCAGCTGAGTTGGCAAACCATAAAACCATATAGAACGTAAACCTAAAACCAGGGGTACGGTTCTTGCGGTTGTAAGAAAGCGATGCCTATAGAAATGTTGTCTATTGTGGACAAGCCTACGATTCAATATATCATCGAGGGAGCCATCGCTTCAGGGATTGAAGTAATTTGATTATAGCCGGGAAGAGTAAAAGGACCATCGAGGATCATTTTGACCGGCCGACTGAGCTTGAGAATGAACTTGAAAAGAAAAATAAACAGGAATTGCTCGATGACATTATTAGAAATGTATCTGAGATGGTGGATATTCATTACATAAGGCAAAAAGATCCAAAAGGACTGAATCATGCCATTTATTGTGCAAAGACGTTTGTAGGCAATGAGCCGTTTGCCGTGCTTTGGGCGACGATTGTTTTCTGCAAGATAAAATTCCCGAAAAACGCAAGATTTTTTCCCAGCACCGTGTTACCATATCTAGCAATTAATGTAAGAGTGTTTCAGCCGCCAACTGGGACCGGGAAAGGTAAGCAAATGGCTGTGGTGAATTAAACGGTCAATAATGGCGGTAGTCAGTCTTTCATCGAAAAAAATGCTATTCCATCGACCAAACTCTAGGTAATGCAGCATCGATATGTTTGTTGTCTAAATTAATCTATTCGCGATAATGATAACAACCCACCTTTGCTTTATTATTAAATTGGAAAACCAAGCATGCTATCCAAAATAGCTTGTCCTGCAGTGAAATAGTACCTTTTTTTATAGCTATATTGGTTTAACCGTATTTTTGGGGCTTACAGAACAAAATTTTATGAAATTTTTATTTGACTTCACATTTAAGAGGCGTAAAATAAGAGGAAAGAAACAAAATTTTAAAATAAGCTTATCGCCTAATCCTTTTTTGGAACGGGGGACCCAATTTTTTGGGGTGAATCTTCTGCTTTGCAGAGGTAGGGTTACTTTTCCGACCCGAACCCGACAGCTAACCTCGTAGGCGTAGGGAGAGGAGATGATATCTTATGAATCATGGCTTTTCTCCATGATTTTTTTGTTTTTCTCATTATGTTATGGGGATGTATTTCGGATGGTGTAATAATCAGCCAAATACCGACCATGAAGAATGCTGCGCCGCAAATACTTCTTCAAAGGATGGTTGGATATGAGCGTCAAAGGTGTCATGGAAGAGAAAATAACCAATGCTATGATTAAAATTCAGAAAGAACAAACCGGAAGGGGTGCCAATATAGGTAGAAGTTATATAATTAAGGATATGATTGCCGTTCGCTTGGGAGGGGTGCTGACCCCGGCGGAAAGTAACTTAGCACATGATAATGAGGGGCGTAGATTAGTAAAAGATCTGCGCTATCATCTTGAGCGTATGACTAGACCGAAGATGGAAAAAATAATTTACGATATCACTGGTGTTAAGGTAATTAGCATTTATGGAGATATCAGTACTAAAACTGGTGAAAGACTGGAAGTATTTATACTGGCGGAGAACCTGGAAGAGAAATTAAATGAAAAAGAATAACTGAATAAGTTTCTGGGAAATGACCGCAGGGCCACGTCATGGTTTTGCCGGTGATAGACCAGCTGTTGTCCGAAAGGAAACGGCTGGTCTTTGTTTTTTTACTAACAGATGAAAGGATGACCTTTATGCAAACTTTAAAAAAATTTTTGGAGCCAAGCGAATACATTAACTCTCTTGATGCCAGAATCGCTGAGAAAGCAAAAATGCTGGCCAAAACCGAAACTGACCTTCCCGGTACCGTCAGAAGATTCTTCTACTTTGTCAGGGACCAGATACTCTATGACCCGACTGAGGAACAGCGTCTCCTAAGGGCTTCGGCGGTTCTGGTGTTTGGCAGAGGCAATGCGCTGGGCAAAGCCTGCCTGTTTGCCGCATTATGCAGGGCCAAGGGCGTTCCCGCTGGAATTGCCTTTCAATTGATTAAAGACCACAAAGTATTAACTAATTCAAAACAAGCAACTGAAAAATGGCATGCCATCACCCGTGTATTGATGACAGATAAGTGGTTAACATTAGATCCTTCTTTAGACAGGCACTTTGCCCTAGGGCGAAAATTCTTTGCTCCCAGTTTTGACGGGACAAATGATGCCATTTTACCCGCCAAAGACTGGCAAGGAGCTAAAAATTACGAAATCGGTGAAACTAGTCCAGCTTTCTCTGACGTACCATATTGCTTCATCAGCCATAACCATAAACCTGAATTTGAAAAAGGAGTGATTTCTTGTGTATGTGATCATTGCCGGCTGCGGTGCAGTTGGGTCACAACTGGCCAATACTCTGGCTAAGGCCATGCATAATATCGTAGTTATTGACGAGGATAATAAGTCTTTTGAACAGTTGGAACCGGGCTTTAACGGCCGGACGGTCCACGGCAATACCATTGACGTGGACGTGCAAAAGAAAGCCGCCATGGCAAAAGCCGACGTCTTTATTGCAGTTACCCAAAATGATAATGCCAATTTAATGGCCGCCCAAATAGCCAAAAAGATTTTTTCGGTTGAACTGGTAATAGCCCGCGCCAGCGGCGAGCATGCCCAATTGATATTAGCTCGGCATGATATTGAAATAATCTTTCCCGTGACACTGCAAATACAAAAGATAATGGAGGTAATATCATGAGAATTACCGTTATCGGCGGCGGCAAGGTCGGTTATTACCTGGTAAAAACGCTGCTGGATCATAAGCATAAAGTGACTCTGATAGAAAAGGACCCGGACCGGGGGCAAAAAATTGCCGATGAACTGGGGGTTTTAGTGATAAAGGGGGATGGCTCCAATTTAAGTACCCTGAAGGAAGCGGAAGTTGATTTAGCTATGGTTTTGGTAGTGGTTACCGGTAAAGATGAAGATAATTTGATTGCTGTACAGGTGGCCAGGGAGAACTTTTCCATTCCCCGGGCTATTGCGAGGGTTAATAATCCCAAGAACGAGGAAGTTTTCCGCCGTTTGGGTATTGAGACCACTGTGAGCAGCACCGGCACAATCGCCAGGCTAATTGAAAAAGAAGCGGTAACCGATGAAATTAAGACCCTGCTGACCTTTGAACGGGGCTCTATGACCATAGTTGAGGTACTTATTAGAGCAGATTCCCCCGTAGTTAATAAAAGCGTGATGCAGATATCCTCAAAACTGCCGCAGAACTGCGTCTTGGTCACAGTTTTGCGAGAGCATCAAGTGATATTCCCCCGTGGAGACACCGTACTGCATAACGGAGATGCCTTAATAGCGGTAACTACCTTAGATAATCAAGAGGCCCTGGAAACCGTCCTAATGGGATAGGGAAAAGAAGGATGTGATTTTGTTGACTAACAGAGAAAAACTTCTAAAAGAATATCGAACAATTGCATATTATTTTGGGAAATTACTTATGGGCATCGGCGTGGTGCAGCTACTGCCCATTCCTTTACTGCTGTTCCAGACAAGTACCTTCATAGATTTAATAAGTTTTTTTGCGCCGGCAGCCCTGGCTATTATGGGGGGTTATGGAATAGTAAGGTATACTAAAAACATGGTGAGTGCTTTTTCCATGAAATCCGGGGCGGTGGTGGTAAGCTTTACCTGGGTCATTGCCGTCATCTTGGGAGCGGTGCCTTTTGTAGTCGCCGGCCAATTGACATGGCTGGATGCTATTTTTGAGGCCATGAGTGGCTGGACAACAACCGGTTTATCTATGGTTGACGTGTCCAAAGCCTCTCCGGTGTTTTTATTTTGGCGCAGTTTAATGCAGTTTGTCGGCGGGGCTGGTATTGCCGTGCTGGCGCTTTCTGCGGTAATCGGCCCCGAAGCCAACGGCCTTTATGAGGCAGAGGCGCGCAACGATAGATTTGTGCCCAACGTTATTGATACCAGTCGGATATTGATAAAACTTTATCTGACTTACTTTGGAGTAGGTACTGTCTTATATATGCTATCAGGAATGACCTGGTTCGATGCCGTCAATCATTCCATGGCTGTTTTATCCACAGGGGGATTTTCCACCCGAGGAGAAAGCATCGGCTATTGGAACAGTATTTCTGTAGAGGCGGTAACTTTAGTGTTAATGATCCTAGGTACCACCAACTTTTCCACCCACTATGTTTTGTTATCACAAAGACGTATAAGGGCGCTGATGGATAATGAAGTAAAGGCATTCTTTATACTCATGGGCATTACTGTACCCTTGATCCTTTATGCATTGATAAGTAATGTCTATCAGGGCGTAGGGCATACATTTCGGATTGCTTTGTTTCAAGCGTTCTCAGCCCTCTCCACAACGGGATTTCAAACTGTCCCCTTTACCCACTGGACCGAGACAGCGGTGCTGTTAATTATTATTTTAATGATTATCGGCGGGGGAACAGGGGCAACTGCAGGCGGTCTAAAGCTCTACCGGGTCTCCCTTGCTTTTAAGACCATTTACTGGTCAATAAAAACCAAACTATTCCCCAGAACTGCCATAATACGTCACACTGTCAACAGGCAGGGTGATGAAGTGATTATCACTCAGGAACACCTGCTGGAGGTTGCCTTTTATATCTTCATATATTTCATGACTTACCTGGTTGGTGTGCTGGTATTCATGTTTAGCGGCTATGGCCTAAAGGATTCCTTATTTGAATTTGCTTCCGCCTTGGGTACCGTTGGACTTTCTGTGGGCATCACCGGACCGGATATGCCGGCAGCGGCAAAAGTAGCCGAGATACTTGGCATGTGGTTGGGTAGGCTGGAATTTACCGCTATCATAGTAGCGATAAGTAAATTGTTTAAGGATTTTTTATACTCGCCAAAAACTTGAGCGTGGTTTTCTGCACCTAAAAAATATTGCCTCTTTTCCGGTTGGTCATAGGAGGCAATATTTTTTTGTCCCTTGGCCTAGAGGTTTGTAAACAGTTTTTATAATTAATACGTCCTATATACTTTCTATCAGAAACAGCTTACTTACAAAGAATGTTGGGTCTTAGCGAATGGTTTGCAGCAAGGGGGTTGAAGCCAGGCCACCGGGTGGCTATTATGACTCCGAACAAAATGAAGAAAGTTTTACTTGGAAAGGCGTATAATTCCCGCATATGCTGGGGTAAGGTCCATGTTACATGGACCTGTATTTTTTAAATCAGAAGAGAGCAAATATTTCCACTCAGTCCAAAAATAATCCCCTAGGACTTTAAATGAAGTTCTTGAATTATAATATAAGATCTTACACTTTCTAAAATAATTCTTCGGCAAGGAGGGGAGAAAGAAAGCAAATTTCTCTGCAAATTTAAAAGTATATAAATAATTACAAAGGGAGTTGAAGTTATGAAAAAGATTATATTTGTTGGTTTGCTAATTCTGGTATTTGCTTTTGCAGTATTTGGCTGCGGTTCTAATCAGCAACCCGCGGACAATGGCGGCGAACAGCAGTCTCAAACGGGTGAACAGCAACAAAGTAAAGAACCGGTTAAGATTGGTTTCTTTGCACCGCTGACCGGTCCCGCTGCCGCTGATGGGGAAAGCGTTCAGAACGCTGCGGAACTGGCTGTCGAACAAATCAACGATGCTGGCGGCATCAATGGCCAACTGGTTGAATTGGTAGATTATGATGATGGTTTAGATTCCAAGCAGGCAGTAAACATTGCCCAGAAACTGACTAATAAGGATAATGTTGTGGCGACAGTTTCAGGTTCTTACAGCGGCCCCACTCGAGCTGTTGCACCGATTTTCCAGCGTGCACAAATTCCGATGATTTCCGCATACGGTCTTCATCCCGAAATTACCAAAGCTGGTGACTTTATTTTCCGTCAATCTTTTGTTGGTACTGTTCAGGGTAAAGCAGGTGCTTATGTCGCGATAGAAATGCTAGGCGCCAAGAAAATAGCCATCCTTCACATTGATAATGATTTTGGTAGCACGTTGACGGAATCTTTTAAGGCATATGCTGAAGCTAACGGTGCAGAAATAGTTTCTATAGACTCTTTCTCTTTCGGGGAAAAAGAATTTACCCCTGTGTTGACTAAAATTAAAGAAGAAGGTGCTGACCTGGTTTATATGCCTGCCTATGCAGGAGAAGGTGCACAAATTGTTCGCCAGGCTAAGGACTTAGGTTTAGAAGCGCAACTACTGGGAACCGAAGGCGTTGATTCTACTACTCAGTTCCTAGAGGTTGCCGCAGATACCGCTGATGGATTAGTTATTACCACAAACTTGAACCGAGATTCTGACCGGGAAGTGGTACAGAAGTTTCTAACCGATTACACAGACTTTACTGGACATGCACCGGACATGGTAGCTGCGTCAACTTATGACGCTTTCATGGTATTGGCCAGCGTGATGAAAGAATACGGTACTGAGCCGGCACAAATTCTGGAAGGTCTTAGCAAAGTTAAGAATTTTGAGGCTGTTACCGGAGTTCTTCATGGTTACAACGATCTAGGAGAAGTAACAAAGGCAGTACAGGTGCAAGAGGTTAAAAATGGTGAATTCCATAGCTACGGCCAGATTGATGATCCTGAGATCATTACTCCGCCTAACAAGTAATAGTTGATGTAATGGAGGACACCCGCTTTCGCGGATGTCCTCTAACATTCAATAAACCTTGTAAAGGAGAATTATTATGTTTTTGCAGCAATTAATCAATGGTATAGTGATTGGCAGCGTCTATGCTTTGACTGCCATGGGTGCCACCTTAGTTTATGGAATTATGCGGATACTTGATATTAATAATGCCGGTGCCTATGCTCTTGGCGCGTATGTGGGTTTGCTGACCTACAATACTACCGGCAGCCTGTTGCTTACCTTTATAGTAGGTATGCTGCTAACCGGGCTATATGGCGTTCTGGTGCAAAAGTTGTTATACGTTCCTATGCTGGATAAATCGCCTAATGTTTCCTTGATTGCCAGTATTGGTCTCTTTATTTTTTTGTCAGATCTAATTCGCATGGTGGCTGGCCCAAGCATCAAGGGTTTTCACGCGGAAGTACCTTTTTCCAGTATTTATACCGACAGCTTAAATATTAATGGAGCTTGGATATTGATTATTGTCACTACTTTTTTGCTATTGGCAGTTCTATGGTTTTTACTTAATAAGACCAAGATTGGGTTAGCTTGGAAGGCTACGGCTCAGGATTTGGAAACTGCAAAAGCGATGGGGGTAAATGTTAATATGATGGTGGCTCTTAACTATCTATTGGGTTATGGTTTTGCGGCTGCTGCGGGCATTATGGTAGGTATTCTTTATAGTTCGGTATTTCCAACCATGGGGGATGTTCCTGCGTACAAAATGCTTGCCATTATTGTCCTTGGTGGGTTGGGAAGTCCGGTGGGTACGGTAATTGCCGCCATGGTTATAGGTTTGGCGGAAACGTTAATTGGCGGGTATATCGGATTTTTCCTACCCCGCGATGCCATTGCATTTGTAGTATTGATTATTATTCTCTTATTTAGGCCCCGGGGTCTAATAAGCAAGAACTAAGGGGGGGAATGCATGTATGAGATTGTTGTTGCGATAAACGTGGGTATCTTTGTGGTACTGGCCATGAGCATAAACATTATCACCGGTTATGCTGGACAGCCTACCCTGGGACATGCTGCCTTCTTTGGTATTGGTGCCTACACTTCAGCGGTATTATCCAGTACATTTGGTCTGTCTTTCTGGGTTAGCTTTCCGCTTGCTGGTATTATTGCCGGACTTGTTGGCATGCTACTGGGCTTGGCCAGTCTCCGTGTACAGGAAGATTTTCTGGCTATTACCACCATTGGAATTAATTTTGTTGTAGTAGCTATTTTCCAATATGTACCTTTATTTGGTGCTTCTTTGGGATTGAGTGTCCCTAGGCCGACCTTCTTTGGTCAAGATTTTGGAAACGTGCACTTTTTGGTGCTGGTTGTAGGCTTGATATTGTTCACCTATTTCGTGAACCGTCGGTTGGAAAATTCGTGGTTGGGCATGGCCTTGGGGGGCATCCGCAATAATGAGATGGCTGCGGCAGCATTAGGTATAGATGTTAACAAATTCAAGATTATTGCCTTTATTCTTGGTACTTTTTTAGCTGGGCTGGCCGGCAGCGTTTACGCCCATTTTATGGGCTTTATCATGTCCACTGATTTTGCCTTTTTGACTTCGGTTACTATTTTGTCCATGGCTGTAATTGGTGGATTGGGTACTATTCGGGGACCGATTTTTGGTGCGCTGTTGTTGGGACTAGCACCTGAGGTATTTCGTTTTGTATCTGACTATCGGATGCTAGTCTATGGCGGTCTGTTAGTGTTAATGATGCGCTTCCAATCTCAGGGACTTGTGGGCGATGATAGTTATCTGTGGAACATGATAACACGCAAGAAATCTTGGTTTTCTGCCAGTACAAAGGGTTAGGATGTGATGGGTATGGCACAGGCCATTTTGGAAATAAAGGGTTTAAAAAAGTACTTTGGCGGTTTAAAGGCTGTCAATGGTGTGGATATGACAGTGCGTGAGCAGGAAATAGTGGGCATTATCGGACCTAACGGCGCCGGCAAGACCACCATGTTTAACGCGGTCTGCGGAGTTTACGCTCCTACCGCCGGTAGAATTTTGTTAAAGGGACAGGAAATTCAGGGACTTTCACCGCATAAGGTTGCAAACTTAGGAGTAGCCAGGACGTTTCAAATTACCCGTATATTTAAAGATATGACAGTGATGGATAATGTTATTGCCGCTTTGGGACTGAAGGATTACGGTGGTCTATTGTCAATTTTTAAACGTAGTAAAACCAAGGAAAACATTGTTAAAGCGCAACGCATTTTAGAACGAGTAAATCTTTCTTCGCAGCAGGACGTACCCGCAGAAGAGTTGAGCTTAGGTTACATGAGACACTTGGAAGTGGCCAGGGCATTGGCTTTGAACCCGTCTATATTGATGCTGGATGAACCTGTGGCCGGGATGGGTGCTGAAGCCGCTGAGGATTTTATTCAGCTTATTATGCAGCTACGAAAGAAAGGGATAACGATAGTGATGGTGGAGCATCATCTAGCAGTTGCTAACCGGCTTTGTGATAGGATGGTAGTACTAAGTTATGGCGAGAAGATTGCAGAAGGGACTCCGGCGGAAGTGCAGAGTGACCCGCAGGTAATTGAGGCTTACCTGGGCAGGGAGGATGATGAAATTGCTTAAATTGGACGGCATCAACGTATTTTATGACCAGTCACAAGCTCTTTACGATGTTTCACTTCAGGTGGAACAGGGGGAGTTTGTCAGTATTATCGGGGCAAATGGTGCCGGTAAGACGACCATTATGAAAACGGTGATGGGTTTAATCAAGCCTGCACAGGGTAGGATTTTCTTTGAGGGAAAGGATATTATCAAACGCCCATCTTGGGATCGTGCGGGAATGCGTATCGGTTATATCCCTGAGGGGCGCCGGGTGTTTCCAGATCTCAGTGTAGAAGATAACCTACTGATGGGAGCCTACCATAGTAAAAACAATGTTGAAATAGCCAAGACAATGAAAGAAGTCTATGATGTGTTTACCCGTCTTGGAGAGCGAAAAAACCAACTGGCTAAGACTATGAGTGGTGGCGAGCAGCAAATGTTAGCTATCGGCCGGGCATTGATGACTAAACCTAAACTCCTACTGATAGACGAAATATCCATGGGGTTAATGCCGCTGTTAGTCAATAAAGCTTTTAGTGTCATTAAAGAGATGAATAACCAGGGAATAACCATCCTGATGGTGGAGCAGAATGCCAAAAAGGCCTTGGCAGTAGCGGATCGGGGTTGCGTCTTAGAAATGGGACAGATTGTGCATCAGGACTTGGCAGAAAACCTTCAAGATAACGATAGTATTCGGAAAGCCTATCTGGGAGGATAACGTAGTTACTGGAACAACAGTATAGCAAATTATTGGGGTGATAATATTGCCGGAAATAAAAACACCTATGGGGAAACAACTAAATTGTAGAGGATGGCAGCAGGAGGGACTGCTGCGGTTGCTACTCAACTGCATCGACCCCGATGTTGCCAGCAATCCCAAAGAACTGATTGTTTACGGAGGCAGCGGCAAGGCTGCAAAGGATTGGCAATCATTGCACGCTACTATTGAAACGTTAAAGGACCTTAAACATGATGAGACTTTACTTATTGCCTCAGGTAAGCCCGTTGGCGTCTTTCGAACCTTCCCGGGTGCTCCGCGAGTAATCACATCTTGGGCCATGTTGGTTCCTAAGTGGGCTCAATGGGAAACCTTTCGGGAACTGGAGGCCAAGGGGTTGACATCGTACGGACAATCAACTGCAGGCGCTTGGGCTTTTATCGGTACTCAGGGAATTTTACAGGGGACTTATGAAACGTTTGCTCAGGTCGCCAGACAGTATTTCCGTTCTGATCTACGGGGAAAATTGGTGCTAACTTCTGGTTTGGGAAGCATGGGTGGGGCACAGCCATTGGCTGTTACCATGAACGGTGGAGTTACTATTGTTATCGATGTGGATCGTGCTACCATAAAACGTAGCCTGGAAAACTCCTACTGCGATGTGATGGCTCGTAATTTGAATGAGGCGTTGGATTTAGCTCGGGAGAGTATTGAAAGAGAGTGGCCTTTATCCATAGCGTTGCAGGGGAATGCGGCCCAAGTGTACCCCAAACTGTTAGCCAAAGGGGTCATACCTGACATTGTTACTGATCAGACTCCGGCCCATGATCTGCTTAGCGGTTACATCCCTGAGGGTCTGTCGGTGGAGCAAGCGCAACGGAAGCGTAAAACGGAACCTGGAAAATATCAGGAGTTGTCACTAAAATCTATCCAGAGACATGTAGCAGCAATGCTTGAATTTAAGGCCCAGGGGTCAATAGTTTTCGATTATGGCAATAATATTAGGGAACAGGGTACTAAAGCGGGTGTTTCAAATGCTTTTGATATTCAGGGGTTTGTGCCAGCAGCGTTACGGGACCTATTTTGTGAGGGACGCGGCCCTTTCCGATGGGTTGCTCTTTCCGGAGACCCGACAGATATTTTTAAGACCGATGAAGTCGTTCTCAGGGAGTTTGCACACCAAGAAAGACTTACCAATTGGATTTTAAAAGTGCAAAAGCATGTCAACTTCCAAGGGCTTCCGGCACGGGTCTGTTGGCTAAATTATAAAGAAAGGGCGCATTTTGGAAAAATAATTAACGAGATGGTTCGGACTGGCGAGTTGGCAGCTCCTATTGCAATTACCAGGGATCACCTGGATTCAGGTTCTGTAGCTTCGCCCAACAGGGAAACGGAAGCAATGCCTGATGGCAGTGACGCTATAGCTGACTGGCCTGTATTAAATGCCTTATTAAATTGTTCTTCTGGCGCAACCATGGCAGGTTTATATCACGGCGGTGGAGTTGGTATTGGTTATTCCATCCATTCCGGGATGACTGTAATAGCTGATGGTACTGATACGGCTGCCGACAAACTGGACCGGGTGTTAACTAATGACCCGGGGCTGGGAGTGGTGCGCCATGCCGACGCGGGATGCGAGAAGGCGCGCAAGGAAGCATCCCAATTTTACCCACGTGTAACTTTAGACGAAGGGGAATAAGCTATGAAACTGCTGTTGGTTGGCGGTGATGAAAAATTAAAAGAAGCAGCGCGGTACCTGTTAAACTGCAGTAACCTCTTAGACAACCTCACTTGTGTGGGCAGCATTAGTCTGAAAGACAGCTACCTCGCGGGTGAGGCTCTTATCGTTATTGCCGGGGATGCCGTACTGGAAGATGTAACGGCCATTACTCGGTTAAAGTCATATGGCAATGTGGTTATAGCCTTATTGGGAGATGAAGATGTCTCTTCTATAAAAGACTATGTCAACGCTGGACTGGATGGGGTATTGCTGCAACCGGTTAACAGGGAGGACCTGAAATCCTTGGTTGAATTGATGCTTGAGCGTTTTGCCCAAGGGCAACCCAATAATTGGAACGATATGGCCCAACTGGTAAAAGTAAAAAGTCATATTTACACAAAGTTTGCCTATGATTTGGTTTATGGTAACGAGACTAGTATGAAAGAAATCTTGGAGATGACTGATTTCCTGAAAATAGATAAACTGCCTAATTGCGCCATGGTAGTCAGCATTGACAATTTTGCCGCCATTACTGCAAATCAGAGTCAAATGCGTAAGACCGAGTTAAGGCTGAAGGTATTAAAAACTGTGGAAGAAGCTGTCCGACAGTTGGAAACCGGATTGGTGTGTACTGTATCTGATGACAGCTTTGCAGTTGTGTTTCACTTGGAATATCTGGATCAGGAACAGGCTGTCAAAGACTCAGCTGGTCTAGCCGGGAAGGTAAAGGAACTGGTGGAACAATTATCTTTTACATCAGTTTCTATTGGCATCGGTAAGCGCTACCGGGATATCAGGAACCTCAACCTATCCTATCAGCAGGCGTGCGGAGCTCTCGAACATCGCTTTTTTAAAGGCGGTGGGCAGATAATACACGTAAGTGAGGTTGAACCGTTTAACGAGGGAGTTACACTTTTTTCGCCCATCGTTAAGGAGGAACTTTTGTCCAAGGTGCGTTTCGGTGATCGGGAAGGTGCAGAGGATATTGTGGATGAAATGTTTAGCGGGGCACTGCAGGACGCGAACCTTAGCCCACCCATAGTGCAGGCCCGCTGTTTGGAATTAGTGGTAAACTTGTTGCGGGCTGCTGCAGAGGGCGGTATGGACCCGGCTAAAATTGGCGGGTTCAGCTCGCGTTACGCAAAGTTATTGTTTGATATAAGTACCGTCCAACGTTTAAGAGGGTATATGCACCGTTTGGTGGAGAAGTTAACGGATGAAGTTAGCGGCAGTCGCAATCAGCGCAACTTGAAAATGGTTCAGAAAGCGGTTGAATACATCAATGGGCATTATCATTATGATCTAAGTTTGGAAGAAGTGGCACGCAGCGCCGGCTTGAGTAGTTATTATTTTAGCCATATCTTTAAAAAAGAAACGGGCAAAACTTTTATCGAATTCCTTACTGATGTTAGAATCGAACAGGCGAAGAGATTACTTTCCGATTCTGAATTTAATGTCTCTGAGATTTCCCGCCGGGTAGGTTATCAAGATCCTAAATACTTCAGCCGGGTATTTAAGAACTTGGTGGGCGTTCCTCCGTCAAAGTTTAGCTAGCAGCCTTATGGTAGCAAGAATTTTTACTTATTCGCAAGTTAATCTACAGGTTTCTCTTGTGGGAAGCAAGAAGGGATTATAGAGAATAACAACTGTAGTGGAGGTGAAGGGATTGAAAAAGCGAGCTGATTTGTTGATTAGAAATGTTGGACAGATGGTTACATGCGCTGGAAACAGTCAACAGCCTAAATTGGCAGAGTACATGCAGGATATTGGCCTCATTGAAGACGGTGCTGTTGCTGTGGCGGGCGACAAGATTATTGCTGCCGATACTACCAATAATATCTTAAATCAGGTGGAAGTGACCTCTGATACGGTAGTAGTAGATGCGTCAGGCAAGACAGTGCTCCCCGGTTTGGTGGATCCACACACTCACCTTGTTTTTGGCGGTTCGAGGGAGCATGAACTGGAGTTAAAGCTCAAAGGGGTTCCCTACCTGGACATACTCGCTGGTGGTGGTGGTATTTTGAATACGGTACGGGCCACCCGGAAGGCTTCAAAAGAGGAACTAGTGGAAAGTGGGGTTAAATACGCCTGGCAGATGCTTATGCAGGGTACTACCACGGCCGAGGCTAAAAGCGGGTACGGCCTAACTATTGAGGATGAACTTAAACAATTGGAAGCTATCAAGGAAATAGGCGATAATCAGCCTTTAGAATTGGTGCCCACTTTTCTCGGGGCCCATGCTATTCCCGAAGACTACAAGGAACAGCCCGATAAATATGTGGAATTAGTGGTAACTGAGATGCTGCCGGAGGTGAAGGCACGTGGGTTGGCTGAATTCTGTGATATTTTTTGTGAGGACAAGGTTTTTACCTTAGAGCAATCCCGGCGAGTTCTTGAAGCGGCAAAAAATTTGGGTTTTAAGTTGAAGATTCATGCTGATGAAATTGTTGCGCTGGGCGGTTCGCAGTTGGCAGCAGAGTTGGGTGCGACTTCAGCTGACCACCTGCTGGTTATTCCTGACGAGGCAATCAGCATGATGGCGGAACAGCAGGTAGTAGCCATTGTACTGCCAGGTACTACCTTTAATCTGCGGGAGGACCATTATGCTCCCGCTAGGAGAATGATAGGGGCAGGGGTGCCTGTGGCTTTGGCAACAGATTTTAATCCAGGCAGTTGTCCCACTAATAACCTGCAGTTGATTATGACTATTGCCAGCCTTTATTTGGGTATGACCCCTGCGGAGGTAATAAACTCTGTTACTATCAATGCTGCTCATGCCATAGACCGTGCAAGTATTGTGGGAAGCATTGAGGTAGGCAAACAGGCCGACATGGTTATATTTGATGCTCCTAACTATAGGTACCTGCCGTATAGGTTCGGTACTAATCTTGTAGAGAAGGTAATTAAGAAAGGGAAAATTGTTGTCGGGGGGAAGAATAATGCCAAAACTGGTGCAGTGCGTACCGAATTTTAGTGAAGGAAGAAGACAGGCTGTAATAGATGAAATAGTGGAGGCTGTTAAATCAGTACCAGGGGTAATATTTTTAGATTGTCAGAGTGATAGAAGTCATAACCGCTCAGTGGTAACTTTCGTTGGTGAACCTCAGGCGGCAAAAAAAGCAGCTTTTAAAGCAGCTGAGACGGCGGCTAAACTTATTAATATGGAAGAGCATCAGGGAGAACACCCTCGTATGGGCGCTACTGATGTTATTCCTTTTATACCCATTGCCGAGGTTGCCATGGAAGAATGCGTGGATTTGGCAAAAGAACTTGGACAAGAGCTATACGAAGGACTGGGCATTCCTGTTTACCTTTATGAAGAAGCGGCTACCCGGCCGGAGCGAAAAAATCTAGCCAGCGTCAGAAAGGGCCAATACGAAGGTTTGAAAAAAGAAATCAAGAAAGAGGAACGTCAGCCTGATTATGGCAGGGCAGAACTACATTCTACAGCAGGTATTACAGCCGTGGGTGCAAGGCCTCCTTTAATTGCCTACAATATTAATCTGGATACAGCCAATCTGGAAATCGCCAAAAATATAGCTAAAGGTATCAGAGGCAGCAGCGGCGGTTTCCGTGAGGTGAAAGCCTTGGGGATTATCATTAAGGATAGGGACATTGCCCAGGTAACTATAAATATGTGCAATTATAAGACAGCGCCCCTTTACAGGGTGTTCGAAGTGGTTAAAGCTGAGGCCGCCCGTTATGGTGTGAATATTATCGGAAGTGAGATAGTGGGACTTACCCCGGTGGATGCATTAATAGATGTTGCTGAGTATTACCTGCGCTTAGAGAATTTTAATAAAAATCAAGTGCTGGAAAAAAGGCTATAGGATAACTAGAAAGGGACAGAGGAGTGATAAGCGTGGTAAACAACAATGTTATAGCGGATGCAATGATTATAAAACTCGACAGTGAACTGCCGGAATATCCCAAGTTCGTCCCTGGGATCCGCAGGGCTCTCGGCCGGGGCTTTACCTTGACCCAAGAACAGGCGGAAATAGCTCTTAAAAACGCATTGCGTTATGTGCCTGAACAATTACACGAACAGTTAGCACCGGAATTTATGGAGGAATTGGTAACAAGGGGTAGGATTTACGGCTATCGTTTCCGGCCAAATGAACGCATTTACGGTAAGCCTATTGACCACTACAAGGGAAACTGCATTGAAGCCAAGGCATTTCAGGTAATGATTGATAACAATCTGGACTTTGACGTAGCTCTTTACCCGTATGAATTGGTAACCTACGGGGAAACTGGGCAGGTCTGCCAAAATTGGATGCAGTATCGTCTTATTAAGAAATATCTGGAGGTAATGACTCAAGACCAGACACTGGTAATAGAATCAGGACACCCATTGGGTTTATTTAAATCCCGTCCAGAAGCCCCAAGAGTAATAATCACTAATGGATTGCTGGTGGGTCTCTATGACAACCAGGAAGATTGGCATCGTGCTATGCAAATGGGAGTGTCAAATTACGGCCAGATGACTGCTGGAGGTTGGATGTATATTGGGCCCCAGGGTATTGTCCACGGAACTTATAATACCCTATTAATTGCAGGCCGGTCAAAGTTAGGAATTGATCAAGACGAGGATTTGAGAGGTCGGCTGTTTGTATCATCCGGTTTAGGCGGGATGAGTGGTGCTCAGTCAAAAGCTGTTGAAATTACCGGCGGAGTTGGAATTATTGCCGAAGTTGATGAATCTCGTATTAAGACTAGGTATGACCAGGGATGGGTAAGTAAAGTTGCCGTAGATCTAGGAGAGGCAGTTAAAATTGCTCAGAAGTATCAACACAAAAAGGAACCCATTTCCATTGCATACCATGGAAACGTAGTTGATCTGTTGGAGTATTTGGTGGAGAACAACGTTAAGGTGGATCTGCTGTCAGACCAGACTTCCTGCCATGCTGTCTATGACGGTGGCTACTGCCCTCAGGGTATGACCTTTGAAGAGAGGACGGAACTGCTGGTTAAGGATAGGAAGAAATATAAAGAATTGGTTGACCAGACAATAAGTCATCATTACGAACTGATCAAGCAACTGGTGGAACGGGGAACCTACTTCTTTGATTATGGCAATTCTTTTCTCAAAGCAGTGTTTGACGCCGGGGTTAAGGAAATTGCCAAAAATGGAAGCGACGATACGGACGGTTTTGTCTTCCCATCTTACGTAGAAGATATAATGGGCCCGGAATTGTTTGACTTTGGTTATGGCCCGTTCCGCTGGGTATGCTTAAGCGGCAAGGAAGAAGACCTTATAAAGACTGACCGTCTAGCCATGGAATGTATTGATCCTAATAGAAGGTACCAGGACAGGGATAATTACATTTGGTTAAGAGATGCCCAAATGAACCGATTGGTTGTTGGTACCCAGGCCCGTATTCTATACCAGGATGCCTTAGGAAGGAGAGACATTGCTCTGAAGTTTAACGAAATGATTAGAAAAGGCGAAATCGGTCCGGTTATGATTGGTCGTGACCACCACGATACTGGCGGTACTGATTCGCCTTTTAGGGAAACAGCTAACATTAAAGATGGCAGCAATATTACTGCTGACATGGCTACCCAGTGTTTTGCAGGTAACGCCGCCAGGGGTATGAGCCTAATTGCCCTACATAACGGTGGGGGCGTGGGCATTGGCAAGGCAATTAACGGCGGTTTTGGTTTGGTCCTGGATGGCAGCCAGAGGATAGATACTGTAATCAAGTCAGCCATACCCTGGGATGTTATGGGAGGGGTGGCTAGACGGGCTTGGGCCAGAAATGATAACTCTGTTTCCACGTGTATAGAATACAACCGGATGAACCAGGGAAACGACCATATTACTATCCCTTTCATTCCTAAAGAAGATATGATTAAAGATACCGTCAAAAAAGCGATGAATATAAAATAAAGTGATGACAGGAAAACGGAGGGGATAAAAATGTTAATAAAGAAAACCGTTGAGAATTTTTCAATGGAACTAGCCTCCGATTCACCGGCGCCGGGCGGCGGTAGCGTGTCCGCCCTGGCTGGTTCATTAGCAGCAGCGTTGGTGGCTATGGTAGGCAACCTAACTGTAGGTAAAGAGAAGTTTCGCCAGTACGAAGCCGAGGTGCAAAAGGCCTTGGAGGATGCAGAAGGATTGAGGGAGAAATTACTTGAACTAGTGGATGAGGATACTGAAGCTTTTAATAAAGTAATGGTAGCATTTAAGCTACCCAAAGAGACAGAAATGGAGAGACAGAAGCGGTCTTCAGCTATTCAACAGGCATTTATTGGTGCCGCGCAACTACCTTTGCAGGTGGTCAATAATTGCCTCCGGATAATGCAGACCAGTGAGGTTATAATTGATTGGGGCAATCCCAATGCAGTGAGTGATGCAGGTGTATCAGTGTTAATGGCGGCTGCCGGTGCGAGGGGTGCCGCTATGAATGTCAGGATAAACTTAGGTTCTATAAAGGATGAAGAACAGAAAAAGAAGTTAAATACTGAATTACAAGAAATGATGGATCGTTTGAGCCACCTGGAAAAAAGGCTGCTGAACAAGGTTAATGAAAAAATCGGTTAATTTAGACGTCTGTCCTTAAACCCCCTCGGAAAATGTGCAGAGGGGGTTTATTCTATTTCTGAGACGCGGGAACGTCAGACTAATGTAAATGAAGATAATTCGTTCGTATAATAGACGAATACGGTAAATATCCATCGTTATACTTAGCTTGGCTGAAATCTTGGTTATTAAGACTATTAATGATAGCCCGAAAACTTTTCAGTTGTTCAAGTTGTGCATAAATCATAAAAATGATCAATTGTGACGCAAAAAGCTTTTTTACGTACTTATCAACCCCTAAATCTTTTATTTGCTTGAAAAACTGCCCATTTAAGATGGGTTTGAACAGTTGATAGAATGTGGATATTTTGGTATCCTTGCCTTGCATAATTATCTCCCTTATTTAGAGATTCGGACAAGGACTACCCTATATCTCTATTATAAGGGTTTTTTCTTATTAAATCAGGCTTTTTCGGTGGTCTTCTGCAGTTTTTCTGCTGTTGTTAAGGTTGACAAATTTGGTTTTTGTTTATGCAACGCTAGTGATATCGTGTATATAAGTTAATTTTAAGTATAAGGGAAATTCATCCAAATAGATTATCCCAGTCTTCGGCAAAAGAGCGCCCGTTCTTGTTAAAATAAAGAGAAAGGGTTTTGTTTTAGTAATATGGCGCACAAAGAGAAGCACTCTTTACGTTATTCAGAGAGCGCTTCTTAACGTTATCCTGTGATCTTGTGCTATATCAAGGGCTATTCTGCTACCAGGTCGGATTTGATATATGCCTGGCCAACACCATCTTGGGTGGGCCTAGGGTTATTATAGGCTGCTATACCGTGTTCTACTACATCCATCCCTTCAATTTCTTCCTCTGCAGTAACTCTAATGCCAACTGCTGCTTTTAACAGCTTAAAAATAACATAGGTGCTGCCAAATGCCCATAAGGATACGGACAGAACTCCTATTATTTGTACCAATAACAGATGGGTGCCGCCACCGGTAAAGAGGCCGCCATCTTGGGCAAAAAGCCCAACGGCAACGGCGCCGAATGTACCGTTCACCCCGTGCACTGCAATGGCCCCCACAGGGTCATCAATCCCTTTTTTATCGAATAAGCCCACGGCCCAGACGACCAGTATTCCGGCAATGGAGCCGATAATAATTGCACTGGCATGGCTCACATATGCGGTACCGCCGGTTACTGCTACTAGTCCTGCCAAGGCCCCATTAATTGTCATGCTGGGGTCGGGCTTGCCCCATTTCCATAATGTATATAAAGTTCCTACTGTTCCCCCTGCGGCGGCCGCCAAATTAGTAGTAACGGCTATTCTTGCTATATTTAAATCCAAGCCGGATAAGGAGCTTCCGGGGTTAAAACCAAACCATCCGAACCAAAGTATAAATGCGCCTAAGGCAGCTAATGGTAAATTGTGTGCCAGCAGTACATTCGCCGAACCGTCCTTTTCATATTTTCCAAGACGCGGCTCCAGCACCATAACTGCGGCAAGGGAGGCCCAACCTCCTACTGCATGAACCGCTGCGGAGCCGGCAAAATCTTTCATTCCTAACTGGCCCAACCAGCCTCCACCCCAAATCCAGTGCCCTGCTACAGGGTAAATAAGGGCTGTTGCCAAGAAACTAAAAATAATATATGGACCGAACTTCATTCGTTCTGCTACTGCGCCGGAGACAATTGTTGCCACTGCTATGGCAAAGGCAGCCTGGAAAATCCAGAAAGCATCCACAGGAATGTTCAGACCCAAATGATCCAAGGTGCCTCGTACAGCTATACCGTTAGTTCCAATCAACCCGAATTTATCAATGCCGTACATTATGGCAAAACCTATTATCCAATAACCAAGCATTCCTACGGTACAATCCATAATAACCTTCATAATTATATTAATTGAGCTTTTGCTTCTGACAAATCCTGCCTCTAAAGCTGCAAACCCCGCTTCCATAAAAAATACCAATGCAGCACATAATAGCACCCATATGGTATCCAGCCCATTTGCTAAAGACTGCAAAGAAACATCCATGTTCAAATCCTCCTTAAGATGGTTTAGAACGCAAAAAAGCGTTCAAGAGTACACACACTCTTGAGAACGCCCTTGCCCTCAACCAAGATTACAGCTTTGCAATCCCCATATTGCCGTTTCCTCCCCGTTCCCCAGTCCGAATACGGACTACGTCTTCCACCGGGTAAATAAAGATTTTACTTGTAATGGAAAAGCTAAATATCATTTCCCAATTATATAGTTGAGTCTTTTAAAAATAGATAATTTTAAGAAACTCAGAAAAAAAATATCTCAGTAGTCAGCTAAAAAATTGCCAGCCAGGCTTTATGACTTTTAACCCGTAAAGATGGAATTTGTTATCGATATGTGCATATAATGTGTTGAAAACAGCACATTTAAATGATAAAATAAGTATACAAAATAAAAAATTTGCATATATTATTAGAAGAGAGGTGTTAAGGAGATGG
Organism: Bacillota bacterium; assembly: GCA_016278515.1. Classification (GTDB taxonomy): domain Bacteria; phylum Bacillota; class JADQBR01; order JADQBR01; family JADQBR01; genus JADQBR01. The sequence goes on along the minus strand of JADQBR010000058.1, from coordinate 1,320 downwards.
ATATACTCATGGTTGAAAAGGGCAAAAAACGTCCTGTTGTAACCTCTGATATGCTTGAGTTTGTAGAGGAAGCTATTTTAGGTGTAACAGATCTGACACGAAGCAAAAAACTATCAGAGATTCTTGATAGCTTCTCTGGAAAGGTTTCGTCTCATGTTTATGTAGTTCAAAACAAAAATAAGCCTTCTAAAGCTGTTATAGCAGATTTAGAGTATTTTAAGTCCCTATTAAAATATAAAGAAGCAGTAGAAGAGTCTATTGATGAGTACATGTATCAAATTGCTTTAGAACGGAAAGATGATGTTGTAGATATACCTTTGGCACAAGTATTGGAGGGTGAAAAATTTGATTTAAATGAAATTTTAGATTTAGCTGAGAAAATTGAGGTTGAAGATTGATGGGGATACAGGATGATTTAAATGAAGAACTTGGGAAATATAATGTTAAAGTTAAATTTTCTAAGAATTCGTTATCAGATTACAAAAGCTATCCTGAGGGCACAAGGAAACTAATAGTTGCATTAATTTTAAAACAAGGAACTAAGAAAAATCCATTATTAAAGCCTGAGGGTCATGGAGAACCTTTGTACAATAAATTAGCAGGTTTTGCTAAAATTAAGCCTAAAGCTTTAAGTATGCGTATCATTTACAGACCTCGTGAAATAGAAAGTATTGTTCGAATGGAAATTATAGCAATAGGACCTAGGAATAAAGATAAAGTCTATGAAATGGCAGCAAAAAGGTTATCAGCATTTATTGAAGAAATGGATAAATAGCTTGGATAGTATTTAAGATACTTTATTATGTGGTTTTGTAAAAGACTGGCATAAACCTTTTTTCATGTTAATCCTGCTAAGCTGAATTCACACAGAAGTTAACAGGATTATTCCAGTCGGTTTCTCCTTTATGGTGCACAATCATGAAGGAGCTATTTTCTTAATAAAGAAGAAACAGAGAAGGTCAGCAGGGTGGTCATGAATCCCAAAGGCGGGGTAAATCCCGCATTAGTAGGTAAAGAACCTAAAGTCTAGCGGATAGAGTGGGAATTGATATTCCTAATGAAACAAAAGTATTAATTGTCCCCTTAGCCACCATAGTTGCAGGAAAACTATTTAGGTCGAGATACCAACATACATTTCAGACCAATCCCGGTCCTCGGCACCAAAAGAAAACACTCTCGAAATTAAGAGTGTTTTCTTTGTATGTCTAGGTTTAAAGCACATGGCAAACAAAACGTCCCAGTGGCTTCTTGATAAGTAAATTACACTAGATTATTTTTAAAAAAGCTGTTACAAGTTCTTCATCCAACTGACTTCCTGCC
>JADQBR010000091.1 GCA_016278515.1 Bacillota bacterium | reverse complement strand
TGTGTGCATCTTAATGTATTCCATTTATTGGTACATATTTTAAAATTGCACCCAAGTACTAATAGAACTTTTTGAATTATGTTCAGGTAGTGCAGTAGAAAGTGATTATGAAGGTGCTGCAGAGGAAGCAATTAAGGTGCTAGAAAACACCAGTCAAATTAAGTGGTCCAGAAGTGCCAATAAGATTACCTATATGCTCGGGAGGTACGAAGAGGATGGCTTTACATCTTTCTGGGCATAAAGACCAAGAGTTATTGGTTATTAAAACCAAAGAACTAGACTTAATAATTAAGGGGAAGCCCGTTCATCCAACTGTTGACCGGTTATCTCTTCACCAAGATGCTGCTGGTGATTGGAAACAAGCAGAGCTACATATTACCTCTTTGGGAGAATTTTTGGCAGAGGTGTTTGACCCTTTTGCATACGGTAGCAAAACAAAATATTTTGAAGGAAATAAAGTTTTCCCATGTTTTTATGAAAATCAAACCTATGAGTTGATAATACAAGATAAAACAAAAGGACAATTAAAGTTTTATCATGAGAATAAAAACTTGCGAGCAGCAGTAGATTATGTTGCTAAATCTAAAGTAATGACAGGGAATTTAAACTTTAGAAATGATATCGGATATTCTGAATTGCAAGTTTGGAATGAAAAGAGACTGCTATTAAGTGTTAGAACAGAAGTCTTCCCAGCTAAGATTGAATATAGAAGTGATTATTTAACATTACTAACCGAAGTTAATGCTGAATTATATAACTTGGCATTTGACTTTATGCGAAAAACATACTTATCGGCAACGACTACCCCTAGCACTAAGCCTAGCCTGACAGAGTTTTTTAGTATCATACGGTACTGCTTTGACCGGTTATGCAAAGCTATAAAACGGATAGAGGGCAATCCGCATCATATTGTTACTAGCAGGGAAAGGATAAGCCACCCTGAGAAAGTCAAGAGAATCAATGGCAAAACCTTAAAGTGGCTATCTAAAAACCAATCACTTTTAAAGAAAAGTAACAGAGGCATTGGTATTAATGATCAAACATATCTGCCGGAACGGGTATTAGAACATAGAAAAGTAATTAATTTCGATACTTTTGAAAACCGCTTCATTAAATGGGTTCTTACATCGATTGGCAACAAGTTGAAATACTTTGAGCGTACATATAGAGAAGCTTTTCAAGACAAAGAGGCCTATGATACGGATATAGGTAATAGAATTGGCGTTATGCAGAACAAAATTAATAGAATAATAAAATTTACTTTCTTAGCAGACATCGGCGATTTACATAGACTTGACAGTCTTTCGTTAGTACTACAAATGGCACCAGGATATAGAGAAGTGTATAAATACTATTTGATGCTAACAAAGGGTTTAAGTTTGCAATCTGATGTATTTAATATATCTGTAAAAGATATTGCTTTGCTATATGAGTATTGGTGCTTTTTAAAACTGAATTCAATATTGAGAAGTAAATACCAACTGGATAAGCATGACCTAATCAGAGTCACCAACAAAGGGTTAAAGGTAGAATTAGATAAGTCCAAGCGGGCCAACATTCATTATACTAACCCTAGAAATGGCGAAAAAATTGTTCTGGCTTATAATAACCTATTAAATAGAAAAATGCCTACCACTAAGCAGCGGCCGGATAATATGTTAGCTTTGAGAAAAGAAAATAGTGAGACCAGATACCAGTACGTATTTGATGCAAAATATCGCCTTAATCCAGCTATGCATGGAAGCAGGTATTATGAAAGCTACGGCAAACCGGGACCGGAGGAAGACGATATAAATACTATGCACCGCTATCGAGATGCAATCATGTATTATGAGGGGCAGGACTTCAATAAAACTGTTTTTGGTGCGTTCATTCTGTTCCCTTTAAAAGACGGTGACAGCTATGCCGGAAGTATTGACGGACAACCACATTTATTTTACTCCAGTATCGAAGAAGTTAACATTGGAGGGCTACCCTTCTTACCAGGGGAGACGAACTTAGTAGAACGGTTCCTGGAAGAATTAATTGTAGATTCAAGTGACTCGGCTTTTGAACGTGCTGTCACTCAGGCGGGCACCGGTTATTACTATAGAGAGAAATTTGACCCAAAAACTGTGCTGGTAGGCGCGTTAAAGAATAAAGAACAGCTAAAGGTTAATTTAGAAAATAAATTTTATCATATTCCTTATGAGCAAGTAAAGAAGACGTGCTTTAATATTAAGTATGTTGCATTATATCAGTCTGAGAAGCAGTTTTCAGGTAGCGGTGGTATTAGTTATTATGGTGAAGTAAAAGATATGGAAGTTTTGAAAAGACAAGGGATTACTGAAATTCCAAAGGACAGTGAACATCTTTATGTAAAGTTTACTGTGAAAGAGTGGCAGCAACTTGATAATGTAATCAAACCAGTAGGCTATGGTGTTAGAAGTCATATATATACTACACTTTACCTGCTACAACGAGCAACGGAACTTCCCGAACTAAGCTTAAAGTCTGAAGAGGAAATCAGGCTATGGAAAGAGCTTAAGAGGATAGTATCGTCCCTAAAAATTTGTCCCGACGCTAAGGAATTACGAAGTGATATCAATCCCAGTAAGTTGGTGTTTGAGGATATAAGTATAGAAATCGATCAAGGAAAGGGCTTAGTGGCAACTAACGGGAGGGATGAGCAAGAAATTATTCCTATTGAGATGCTCCAACGAAATCCCAGACATGCTGTAAAAACTATTATTCAGTTTTCGAATAAAGGCCAGTAACGATATTTATATTAGTGGCTCTTTTTTACAGCTGCCTATGTGTCGTTTCTATATTAGTTTGAAAAAATTAAGTGAGAAATTATAAGAAGGGAAGGAATTATTAGTCGCTTAAAGAAATGGATGTAAACTATAGGATTGGGGTTGGTTGTTTTGTCTGAGAGTATGTTTGCAGTGGCTTTCATATTAGTGTTAATTTCTGCAATTACAAGTTATTTGTTGCCGAGATTTACTTATTGCAGTTGTGGCCTGGCGGGTATTTTGATTTTAATTGGTTGGTTTACCAATGCAAATACTGGACCGGCTTTTATTATAGCGTTTATGTTAGGATTACCAATTTTTAAGATCATGCATCGAGCACAAAAAACCCATGCAAACCAGACAATTATAAAGAAATTGTAAACATGAATTTTAATAAAATATGAAGGGGACAGTAGACAGTAAAATCTTAAAACCTGGATTCCCGCTAAACTCATAACGAGGCAATAACAAAAAACACTTCAAACCATTGAAAAACCTGGACTTAATGTCATTTTTTACTTGCAGCTAACATCGTTATG
>JADQBR010000013.1 GCA_016278515.1 Bacillota bacterium | reverse complement strand
GGTCAGTTGGACTTTCACAGCTGACCAAAAGAAAGAAATAGCCAAGGCGCTTATCAAAGAAGGTGTTAATCCCTGGAATGTATTTAAGTTAGGTTCGACTGAACTTAACGACAAAGAGATAATAGGTATCGGATGGAATGAAGATACCTTCAAGTACTTTGGTGGTGAAACATCCACTAGAACAAATTACAAGTGGGCAAAAAGGTCTAAGGCTAAGAAGGGAGGTAAGAATGGCAAGATTAAAAAGGACACCGAAAAAAGCCAAGCCTCCTAAGCCAAAATGCGGGCATTTCCGGAGCCAAAACCGGTTGTGCCGCGCAGCACCTTGTGTAAATGGTAATCTGTCCTGCTGTTTATACTGCAGGGAAGATAAGAACTGTGACCTATACTGCGAAGAAGCAGCATTAGCATTAAAGAAGTCACGGCAGGGAGGGGAGTATCGTGAAAATATCAGTGGAGCTCGGAACGCTAACACCCATGGGGCTGTTAGTTGAGCAGCAAGGCGGGGAGGTTACTGACTTTTCCACTAACTACGCACATGATGCATCGAAGGAAAAAATAGAAAAGACTGGCTTACAAAGGAACTGGATTTAGCTAAATCGGAAATCCATATTGTGGATAACCGAGACGATAATTTTTGTAAGATAACTATTATTGATTATAAAGACAAGGGATTAGTGCCTTTAAATGTCAAGACAAACAAGCCTCCACGGAATAAAATCTTTTCAGTGGGGGCTTGTAATTATATTTATAGGCCAGGTTGAGTAGGTGCCTAGTGAATTTTTACTATGTCACTCCTAAAGGATAGAAAGAAACTGCTTCGTGGTGGTTTGTTTTGTTGCTTTGACATTTATTGGCTTACCCAAAAGCTTAATAGTGTAGAAACTCTGTACACCTTCCTTTAAAGTTAAAATTGCTTCATGTGAAGAACTTCACTTTAAAGAAAGAGGAAGATAGTTTTTAGATACTGTTATACTTTGGGTAACCCCAAATAGTATCACGATAACAATCCACCGCGAAGCGGTTTCGTTCAATTTTATTACAGTGACGGAACAAAAAACTATTAGTCAGCCTCAATCGTTTGATTGGGGCTTTTAAATGCGGTCAAAAACAATAATACAGGAGTAGAAAGAAGAGGAAAAAAGAGGAAAAAAGAGGAATTAAATCTCCACATGTTGAAGGATTTTTTAGAAGTATTTTATCTAGTAAATTATCCGAAGTTAGGCGTAAAAAAGCCCAAACCCGAATCAGAGTTTGAGTAAATTACAAGCAAGTTCTTGTGGAGATACCTATTTCCTAACTTTGGATAATTACATTGCACGAAACCGCTGTTATAGGTAGCCTTTCGCTATGGGGATTGAATATTTTGTCTCTCGTCTTTTTCTATGACTTAAAGGGAACTCGGGACCAAAATGTAATAGAGTAGCGTTAAATCTTTGTAATAAAGACATAGCTTCCCCCTCCCCATAACAGGGCAATTTTTTAATACCTGCAATTTATGCACTGATAGGTGGAGTTTTACCCAAGCTCATAAACCGTTTGGGTATTTCCGACCCGCAGAGAGGACATTTAGTTAAATCTATTCCTGTAAGTTTCTGGATTAGTTGAAGCGTAGAGGCTTTTTCTTGATTTAAAAGGGGCGTATTGGTAAGCTGTTTACAAATTTTCAGTTTGGTTGTCTTATTACGATTGCCCCAAAAGCCGTAATGTCTGATTTTCATAAAGCCACTTGGTAGGATATGAATAAGAAATCTGCGGAAAGCTTCATCACCTTAAGTTTATTGTTATCTTTGTAGTCCCTCCATCTAAAAGAAACCATATCATTTTCAATGCTAATAATGCGCTTATTGGATATAGCCACTCGGTGAGTATATTGACCCAGATATTCAACAACACAGGCAGTATTTTTAAATTGTGGTTTGCAGTAAACAATCCATTCTTTGCCATAAAGAGAAGAGAGCAAAGCTTCAAATTCATTATCGTCGGAAAGATTGGTTTGACTACCGTAGAATGCAAGCTTATTTTGGTAGTAGAGTTGTTTAAGGTAATACAGAAATTTACCTCTGAACTTACGGGATAATATCTTAACAGGGATGAAAATTTCTTTCTGCTATTTACCCATTTTCCGGCGGAAGATAATCCGCCACCGGGCACAATGCAGTGAATATGGTGGGATGATGCATAAAATTTTGTCCCCAAGTATGTAGAACAGAAGAAAAGCCAATCTTTGCACCAAGATATTTTTTGTCAGAAGCTAATTCGCTAAGAGTTTCAGCAACGGCTTTAAACATAAGGTATAGATTACTTTTTGATTTTGATATGCCATTAAATTGAGCGTATCGGGGATAGTGAAGAGCACATGGAAGTATCCGACATTAAGCAGATTGCTTTTCTGGTTTTCAATCCAGCGTTCTTTTTCGAAAGCCTGGCATTTAGGGCAGTGCCTGTTACGGCTAGAATTGTAAGAAACTCGAATATGCCCACAACTGGTACAAACCTCCTTATGACCTCCTAACTGGGATGTTCTGCATTTTTGCATGGCTGCCATCGCTTTATGCTGCACAAGAGTGCAGCTTGTGTTTTGCTCGATAGCTTTCACCGTATTTTATTTAAATTTACAACGGTTAATAGGTTATTCTTAAACATATTATCCCAATGCATAAAATTAGGGTTGTTTCATAATGAAACGGTCCCAATTTTTTTATGTCCGATACTTTAATTTGGGTTGTTCATTAGAACAGTAGCCATGAAAAGGATTAAATCATAGGCAAGCAATTCACTGCGGATATTTAACCGTTGACCGTTAATTTATGTCAAAACACCTAATAGTTAGTGTAATATTATGAAAATAATGTTAATCTAATTACAACAAACGAAATAGTGTTACATGTAGTGAAACAAATGTGGTTGCTGATTAAAGAACATAATACTATAAGATGTTAGTTCCAGATTATGGAGGTTTAGATGGGTTGCATTTTTAAGTCAAAATATAAGTTTCACTTTTCAGGCCCAATATACTCTTTAAGATTAAGTAAAGATGATTGAGGTGATTAACAAATGAAAGTTAGCTTGCAAAAAAAAGATCTGGTTGGAGTAGTGACCATTAACAATCCTCCAGTAAATGCATTAAGCCGGGAAGTAATGAACGGTATTATCAGTTGCCTTAATGAAGCTGAAAAGGATCAAACTGTACGTGTGGTCATTTTTAAAGGTGCTGGGGAAGAAGCATTTGTTGCTGGTGCTGACATCAAAGAATTTCCAGACTTACTGGGAGGGAATACATCCGCTTTAGACTTTGTACGCCATGGTCACACCATGTTTAATGCTGTTAACAGTTTCTTTAAGCCAACTATTGCAACAATTAACGGATTAGCATTAGGCGGAGGGTGTGAGTTAGCTTTGGCATGTGATCTTAGGGTAGCATCTGAAAAAGCTTTATTTGGTCTTCCAGAGATTAAATTAGGTATATTCCCTGGAGGTGGAGGAACCCAGCGCTTACCCCGCTTAATTGGTGAAGCTAAAGCTAAAGAAATAATGTATCTGGGGAACCATTTTAGCGCTCAAGAAGCATTGCAAATGGGTCTGGTTAATCGTGTAGTTCCCCATAAGGACCTATTGCAGCATTCTCTACACCTAGCAGAAGAAATTTCTAGCCGCCCAGGCGTTGCTATTAATCTGATTAAGCAGTGCGTTGACCAGGGGATGCAAACCACATTGGAGCAAGGCCTTGAACTAGAGATCAGGCTTTTTGACCAGGTCTTTAAAACACATGACTGTCAAGAGGGAATTGAAGCGTTTATACAAAAAAGAAAGCCAGAGTATCAACATAAGTAATAAATGATGATTATTTGGTCTTCTAAGATTACTTTAGGTATTTTCATACGGCTTTGTATTTTAGTAAATTTTTTGATTATTTTAAACTAAAGATGAGGGTGATAGGTAGTAGAGTTGATAGGCATTAGGTAGGTTAAATCCTTGCATCTATCGGAAAATTCATCATCGCCAATCTTTACCAGGACTGATAATGTAATTTAATTATAACCACCAAAAACTGATTTCCACTATATAGAACATCTAAAGGAGGATAATGATGGGTAATAAGCCCAATTCAGTGCGCTCCGTGGTTCGGGCTCTTCAAATTTTGGAACAGTTCACTGCGGACCAGGTTTCCCTAACTTTAACAGAAATTGCAGAAGCGACCGAGTTATCGAAAGCAACGGTTCTGCGGCTAGCGTACACATTAGAAGAATTTGGCTTTTTAAGTCGTGATGATGTTGATAAGAAATATCGTTTAGGAAATAAGCTTTTTTACCTTGGAAGTTTGGTATCAAACCAAATGGAGTTGCGAAAACTGGCTATACCGGTTATGGAAAGATTGAGAAGCCTTACAGGGGAGACCATTCACTTAAATGTAAAAGAAGGTAATGAAAGAATTTGCTTGGAGGAAATAGAGTCTATACATGATCTAAGAACAGTTGTAAAGGTAGGGCAAAGATCACCTTTATATGCAGGTGCGTCCGCAAAACTGCTTTTGGCTTTTCAGGATGATAATGAGGTTGACAGGGTTCTAAAGCAGTCGTCGATTAAGAACATTACAGATAACACAATTATAGACGTTGGGAATCTGCGTAAGGAAATCGAACATATTCGTGAAGAAGGTTATGCCTATAGTTTTGCTGAGAGAATTGTAGGGGCTGTGTCAATAAGTGTACCAATATTTGATTATACCGGAAAGCTGGTCGCAGGTTTATCTGTTGCTTACCCGGAAGCCCGGCATAGCAAAGAGACAAAGGAGTTGTATCTAAAAGAACTTCGGAGGGGGGTGGAGGATATATCCTTAGAGTTGGGCTACCGTCCACAGAATATAAACAAAAAGTATTAGTCCTGTGGTAGTATCAAAACATATTACGAAGGGGAGTTTTTATGAATTTTCAATTGACTGATGAACAAAGAATGCTAAAAGAAATGGTGCATGATTTCGTTGAAAAAGAAATCCGACCAAATGCACAGGATTGGGACGAGAATGAGGAGTGTTGGTCACAAGAACTGATAAATAAGTATGCGGAACTGGGGTTAATGGGCTTGTGCCTGCCCGAAGAATATGGTGGTCAGGGTCTTTCGGCTTTTGAAGTTGTATTGGTATTGGAAGAAATCGCCCGAGTATCCCCTCTGGCAGCATTTCCTGTATTTGAAGCAGGAATCGGCCCCGTTCGGGTGTTGCAGCTTTTTGGAACCGAGGAACAAAAGCAGAAATACATTCCCAGAGTATGCAAAGGTGAAATGCTGATTTCAGTGGGCATGACTGAGCCTGAGGCGGGTTCAGGCCTAACGGATTTAAAAAGCCGAGCGATTCTTGACGGAGATCATTATATTGTTAATGGCGAGAAACGCTTTGTTACCGGTGGGGGTCACAATGAAGCCTACTTGGTTTACGTACGGTTAAGTGATGCTAAGGGAGCTAAGGGAATTGGTGCCTTGGTTATTGAGAAAGGCACAGAGGGTTTTTCCTTTGGAAAACAGGAGCAGTTTATGGGGATGAGGGGTTTCCCTAGTAGCGACTTGATTTTTGAAAATTGCCGTGTTCCGAAGGAAAATCTGGTTATTCCTGAGGGTGGTTTTAAAAACCTGATGCAGGCTTTTGATATTGAACGCTTGGGTAATGCATCCATGTCTTTGGGGATAGCCCAGGGTGCTTTGGAAGAAAGCGTTAAATACAGTACTGAGCGGAAACAGTTTGGTAAAGAGATATGTGAATTTCAAGCGGTTCAACTTATGCTAGCAGATATGTCTATGAAAGTCGAGGCGGCGCGATTGCTATTATACCGCGCGGCAACGGAAGCGAGCAACGGTTATCCATCAGTATTACATGCATCTATTGCAAAGTGTTTCTGTAACGAAATCGCCAAAGAGGTCACAGACCTTGCTTTACAGGTGCACGGTGGCTATGGTTATTCAAAGGAATATCCTATTGAGCGTATGCTGAGAGATTCTCGAGGCTGGACTGTTGCCGGCGGTACAGTGCAGATGCAGAGAATAAACATTGCTTCTGCATTAATCGGGAGAAGATTTAATCAGCGCGCAAAGTAAAGATGAGAAAGAATCACCTTTGAATGTAAGTGTTTCCACGTAGTAGAATGATACAATTGAGGCAAAAAAGGATAACAATTGTTCTGTATCCATATACAATAACGAGAACCAGCTCTAGGATATTATAATTAATAATTAATAACTGCCACTTTGGGGATACAGCAATTGGGTTAAACTTAACCTCTTTAAAAGTATGTTTTGAAACCACGTATTTATAATATCTGCTCTTTCTTTACCACTTCTCAACAACCTAGTGAGATTCCATCTAATCCAAATGTTAGTACAGGTCCAAATATTGGTCTATTTTATTCCTGCGAAAATTCTGTGTTGATTTTCAATGGAGGTAAGTAAAGGGAGTTTTTTTACAAGGATTTTAACCTAAGATTATTGTGTGAGGAAATTGCATAATTAGTATGGTTGCAACCTTTCCAAATAGCATCAAAAAAGGCAATAAAAAAACCATTAGGAGCTATGGATAACTAAAAGGTTTTTCTGGATAGCTATACAGCTTGGGATTTTTTAATTGAACTTTTTGTTATAACATAACCGTAGTTAGAGTTGGGGTACCAATTAGATCTGAGGTTTCCATAATTGGCAAAGAATTTTTCAATCAGGAGTTAGGCAATGGTCCATCGTTGCTGTTATTACGTTTGCATGAACCATAATGTAATATTTAGGAATAATGGTTTGGTAATCGCAACTGTTCATCTGTGGGAATTGACGGTTTACCATATAAATTTCCCCATACACCGTTTTATACTTTAATAAAATGACGAACCATGCAATACTTACATTAGGCGAAACAAAGTTTCGGCTAACGCAACAATTTATCGGTATTAATATAAGTTAGGGTTCACTAGAATAGGGGGTAAAGTACTGATGGAAAGGAATGCGAGTTCTTCAATTTCTGCTATTAAGAATGTTACTGTCTTGGGAGCAGGAATAATGGGGTCGGGGATAGTGCAAGTGGCTGCGACAGCTGGTTATAAGGTTAAAGTTTATGATTTTCACCAAAAAGCTTTAGAAAATTGTAAGATCACAATCAAGGGTAGTTTGGCTAGATTTGAAAAAAAGGGAAAAGTGGCCAGAGAAGAAAGCGAAAAAATACTAGAGAATATTATTTACGAAAACGATTTTGAAAAGGCAGTAGCGGAAGCAGATTATGTTTGTGAAGCAATTCCAGAGATTTTGGAATTGAAAAAAGAAACATTTAGAAAACTAGATGAAATTTGTGATCCAAAAACGATCCTAGCTACTAATACTTCGCAGTATAGCATAACGTCTATTGCTTCTACCACAAAGAATAGGGAAAGGGTCATTGGTACGCATTACTTTAATCCTGTTGTAATTATGAAACTGGCAGAGATTATTAAAGGATTAGAAACAAGTGATGAGACATTAGAAAAAACGATAAAAGTTAATGAAACATTTGGTAAGCAAGTAGTTATATGCAAAAAAGATACCCAAGGATTTATTACTACTAGACTAACAGCGATACAAAGAGCAGAAGCGTACAGGATTTTGGAGGAAGGTATAGCGACAGCAGAGGATATAGATAAAGCAATGAGATTAGCGTTTAATCATCCGATGGGTCCTTTCCAATTGGGGGATTTCGCGGGGTTAGATACAGGGGTGCGAGCACTTAAATCTCTAGAACAAACATACGGGGAACGTTTTAAACCTTCGCAAACCGTTGAGCGAATGGTGGATGCGGGATTACTAGGAAGAAAAGTCGGTAAAGGATTTTACGATTATGGAGAACAAAAATGCGATAAATAGTTTTAATCAAACCATGCGGTTACTTTGGGAACAATTTTTGGAAAAGGGGCTAAGTATTATATAACAAATGAGATATATGGATCAGTAGTGGATATTGGGTAAAGACTCCATTATATGTTTCATCAGAACTCAATATAAATCTTTTACGGTAAACATGGCAATTAAATCCGAGGGCATTAAATCAAGGAACTAGGGAAAATTAGAACCCAACGATTCGTCTGGAGTAAGTCAGAGTGGGCATGAAACGAATAAATGAGTCTTTTATATAAAGTTGATAACAGATAGCTCTAAGGAAAGTTTTTTATAAACTTGGCCACTATGAAAAATAAGTCCATTTTTACGCTTTCTTAAGGTTCTACAAAACCAATCAAATTGAGAATTGTATTTAGTTAATAAAGGCTAATGAATATCAATGGGGTGGTACACTTGGTTTTTGCATTTGAAGGTATAAAGGTGTTAGATCTGACAAGATTATTGCCTGGTCCCTATTGTACAATGTTTTTGGCGGATCTAGGTGCAGAAGTAATTAAGATTGAAGAACCGAGACAAGGGGACTATGTTAGGGTGGCTTCTCCGTATCTCCATGAAATTGTAAACCGTAATAAGAAAAGTATTTGTTTGAATCTTAAGTCAGTGGAAGGCAGAGAAGTTTTTAAACAGTTGGCGCAAGGAGCAGACGTTATTATAGAAAGTTTCCGCCCAGGTGTTGTTGAAAAGCTAGAAGTTGATTACAAAACAATAAAAAAAGTTAAAGAAAATATTATCTATTGTTCAATAAGTGGGTATGGGCAGAGCGGTCCTTATTCTAGCATCCCAGGACACGATATTAATTATATAAGTATTGGGGGCCTTTTAAATAATAATGGAAAAGTGGGGTCTGAGCCTATCATTCCTGGGACACAGGTTGCCGATCTAGGGGCTGGAGGAATGATGGCGGTAATAGGTATATTAAGTGGACTGGTTACCCGCCAAGCACATGGGTTCGGTCAACACATAGACGTTTCAATGTTAGATGGAGTCATCTCCTGGTTAACCCCTATCGTTGCAGACCTTTTCTCGGAGAATGGGGTGCCAGCACGTGGGAAATCTAAGCTTACAGGAGGGCTTGCTTGTTACCAAGTTTACCAGACAAAGGACGATAAGTATATTAGCATTGGTAACTTGGAAGAAAAATTTTGGGAGAATTTTTGTAATAAAATAGGACGCTCTGATTTAATTGGCCGACTAAATGATCCTCCTGAAAAACAAAGCGAATTAATCAGGATATTGACCGACATTTTCAAAACTAAAACCCGTAAGGAATGGGAAAAACAACTGTTTTCTAAGGACATCTGTTTTGCTCCGGTTCTTGGGTTGGAAGAGACTGTAACCGACCCTCAAGTAGCTCATAGACAAATGTTCTTTGAAGTTCCCCATCCAAAGTTAGGGACTGTAAAACAAGTAGGGTTTCCTATCAAGTTATCTCAAACCCCAGGAAAGTTTCGACATTCAGCACCTTCATTAGGGGAACATACAGAACTAGTTCTGACAAAACTAGGTTTCGACAGTAATAAAATTTCTAAACTGAAAGAAAATAACATAATTTAGGAATTCAGGGTCGTCTAAACAGACTACATAAGAAGAAAAATGCTAAAAAATAATCTGAATATTATTAATAATTTCTAAGGAGGATAGGTGTTATGGAGTTTAATAATCTAAATGTACAGTATCACGGTGGAGTAGCTATATTAGAAATTGCCAGGGAAAATGTTAGAAATGCACTAGATCCGAAGACTTGGGCAGAAATTTCGCAAATTCTATTGAAGATAGAAGACGACAAAGAGGTTAAGACATTAATTATTACTGGATCTGGAGAAAAGTCATTTGCATCTGGAGCAGACATTAGATCTCTTAATGAAAGAACATGGATGGATATCCTTAATAACCCAGCCGTAGAGATATTGAGTCAGCTGGAAAATTTTAAGAAACCAATAATTGCTGCTATAAATGGGTTTGCGTTAGGAGGTGGGTGCGAATTAGCTTTAGCATGTGATATTAGAATAGCATCAGAAAATGCTAAATTCGGTTTTCCAGAACTTAACCTAGGAATAATCCCCGGTGGTGGGGGAACCCAGCGTTTAGCGCGGGTGGTTGGATTGGGAAAGGCAAAGGAACTTATTTTAACTGGTAAGATAATTGATGCTGTTGAAGCTAAATCTATTGGATTAATTAGTGAAGTGTTACCTGACAAGGCAAGTTTGGAACAAAAAGCCAATGAAATGGCTGATACTATGGGTAATAAAGGCCCATTGGCATTGCAGCTAGCAAAAGCTTTGATTAACCAAAGCTTAGATGTTAACTTAGCCAGTGGATTGAATTTAGAAAAGCTTGCTCAAACTGTATTATTCGTTACTGAAGATAAGCAAGAAGGGGTGTCTTCATTTCTTGAAAAGAGAAGTCCCAAATTTAAAGGCAAATAGGAGTGAAACACAAAAATGGAAAAAGAGGTTTATGTGGTCGAGGCTGTGAGAACACCCGTTGGCAGGAGAAACGGAATTTTAAGCGTTTTGCCTCCTGATGAACTTTTAAATCAGGTACTCCAAGACCTAGTAAAGCGATCTGGAATCGAGCCTCATATTATAGAGGATATTATTGTAGGGTGTGTTACACAAACGGGTGAACAAGGAAATAATATTGCTAGAATTTCGGCGTTATTGGCTGAAATACCAGCCACTGTACCGGCTACCGTTTTGAATAGAAAGTGTGGTTCTAGTCAACAGGCAATTCATTTCGCAGCCCAAGCCATTTTAGCAGGTGATGCTGATGTGGTTGTTGCAGCAGGGGTAGAAAGTATGAGTCGTGTTCCGATAGGCTCTGATAGAGCCCCAAATACAGAGGACTTGTTGAGTAGATGTAAAATACCCCATCAGGGGGTGGCGGCAGAATTGATTTCCGAGAAATGGGCGTTAACTAGGGAGCAGCTTGATGAGTTTTCCCTGAGGAGTCATCAACTAGCAGGGAATGCAAGTGAGAAAGGTTACTTTAAATCTGAAATTATTCCTGTAAGATTACCCGATGGGACGTTGTTTAGTAAAGATGAAGGTATCCGGCATAACACCAGCTTACAAAAATTATCTCAGTTAGAAACTCCGTTTAAGGAGAATGGAGTCGTTACTGCAGGCTCATCAAGTCAGATAAGTGATGGTGCATCAGCATTACTTCTGATGAGTCCTGAAAAAGCTAAGTCACTGGGGATTAAGCCATTAGCTTCAATAAAAGCCCGTGTTGTTGTCGGATCAGATCAAACCTTAATGTTAACTGGTCCAATTGATGCTACATCTAAAGCACTCAATAAAACTGGATTGTCTCTAGATAATATCAATGTTGTTGAGATCAATGAAGCTTTCGCTTCCGTTGTCTTAGCATGGAACAAAGAAATGGAGTGTAAGATGAGCAAAGTCAATCCTCGTGGAGGTGCTATCGCTTTGGGACATCCTACTGGAGCAAGTGGCGCCCGAATTGCCACGACTCTGATTCATGAAATGCGCCAAAATGGGTGGAAATATGGTTTGCAAACAATGTGTATCGCACACGGGATGGCAACTGCAACTATTTATGAAAACCTTAACTAATGTTTAAAATTGCAGAAACAATTTCCAAGAGTTCTGAAATAAACCGAAAAATATGATTACTATACTCTTTTGACCTTTTCTAAATGTAGGTAAACTAATTGTATGAATAAAGTTGTTTGCTACGTGACATAAAGGAAAAACACAAAAAAGGGGGACTAGTTTTGAAAAGTGACAAAACCTTTAGGCATAAAACAGTTGGTCAAGTCCTAGAAGAATTGATTAATGAGTATGGCGGTAGAGAAGTTATGATCTACGGTAGTGAGCGTTATAGGTATAATGATTTAAAGGAAAAAGCTAACGCTATTTCCAAAGGGCTGATAAATCTAGGTGTAAACAAAGGGACTAAAGTAGGTATATGGTTACCTAATTACCCTGAGTGGATTATTTTGCAATTAGCAATAACCCAAATAGGTGCAGTTCTGGTTCCACTGAATACTAGATATAAGAGTTTCGACTTAAAATATATCATAAATCAAGCAGGTATAGAAATTCTTTTTACTACAGATAAGTTTATGAAAGCAGATTACTATGGTATCATTGAGAAACTTTGTCCTAATGTAGTTAACGGTCAAGTAAGTAACGCTACCACCGTGCCAACACTACGGGAAGTTATATTTGTAAGAAATGAAAGGGAAGTTCATCAAACATTAGAAAAATGTATCATAAGTGGTCAGAATGTTTCTGGCTCGATTCTATACCAAAGAATTGAAGATACGGATGCTGATGAGACCATGTATCTCTTATTTACTTCAGGTACAACAGGAAATCCGAAAGGAGCGATGAGAACACCTGATAATGTTCTTCAACATGCGTATGATGTAGGTAATGCCACGTTAATGCAACCAGGTGATAAGGTGCTAGGAGTAATTCCATTCTGTGGAGCATGGGGGTGTTCGACTATTATCCCAAGTACTTTACTGCACGGGGCTTGCGTGGTTATCCAAGATTACTTTGATGTAGAGATAATTTATAGTCTAATAGAAAGGGAACGTATTACTCTTATGCACGGAGTAGACGTAATGTTTGAAGCTATGGCAGATTACCCTCAACGTCATTTGTTTGATATATTTTCTTTAAAAAAAGCTATGGTAGCTAATTTTGGGTCGATACCGGCACTCATGGATAGGGTTATTGAGGATCTCAAGGTTGAACAAGCGACGCAAGCCCTAGGTATGACTGAACTTAATGCATGTTATTTGATGCTTGGGGTTAATGAGCCTGTTGCAGACCGGAAAAGGGTCGCGGGTGGAAAACCAATGCCTAATATACACGTTAAAATTGTTGACCCTGTAAGTTGGAATGAAGTCAAATATGGTGAAACTGGCGAAATATGTGCTAAAGGCTATACTTTGTTTTCGGGATATTATAATGGCCCTGAGGAAACAAGTAAAGTTATGGATGACGGGTGGTTCCATACAGGTGATTTAGGTTTTATCGATGACCAAGGATTAGTTAATTTTGTAGGGCGATTAAAAGAAATGTACAAATCAAATGGGTTTAATGTTACTCCCAGGGAAGTTGAAGAGTTCCTACTGACGCACTCAGCAATTGAGGAAGTAGGGGTAGTTGGAGTTCCTCATCCTCAAACGGGGCAAACTGGAATGGCATTTATAAAACTGAGAGATGGACAACTTGTATCCCAGAGAGAAATATTTGAGTATTGTAGGGGTAAAGTAGCAAGTTTTAAAATTCCGCGTTATGTTGAAATCATAGAAAAACTACCGAAGGTTGAGGGACCACATGGCAATAAACTTTCAAAAGTAGAACTTCAAAAGCTAGCTAAAATCAAGTTGAAAAATAATCATAATGTTAAGGAAGGTGATTTATAATGGAGTTTCAATTATCAAAAAAGCAGATTGAGTTTAGGGACAGATTGAGAGCGTTGGTAGAAAAGGAAATTGCACCAAAAGCCGAACAAATTGATCGAACAGGGGAATACCCTATAGACGGACTCAAGGCCTTAGTTGACTTTGGTGTCACGGGTCTCACTATTCCCGAAGAATATGGAGGTAATTTAAAGGATTATGTGACATTGTGTATTGCAGTTGAAGAAATATCAAGGGGTTGTTTATCTACTTCGGCGGTGACTAGTATTTATCATTTAGGTTCATCCCCGTTCTTAATTGCCGGTAACGAAACTCAGAAGCGTACTTATCTACCCCTAATTGCAGCCGGCCGAAAAGCTACATCGTTTGGATTGACTGAACCGCAGTCCGGTTCAGATGTCGCTTCTATTGAAGCAACTGCTGTACTTAAGAACGACAGATATATAATTAATGGACACAAGATTTTCATTGGTAATGCAGGCGAATCAGACATTTATATCGTTTTTGCAAAGACAGATGTAAGTAAAGGTGCTAGGGGCATTTCGGCCTTTATTGTAGAAAAAGGAACACCTGGGTTTGAAATTGGATCAATATACTCTAAAATGGGTTTAAACGGACAGAGAACGGGGGAATTATTCTTTAATAATTGTGAGGTTCCGAAAGAGAATTTATTAGGAAAGGAGGGAGAGGGGTTTAAAATAGCACTAGAAACATTAAATCTTGCAAGAGTATCAGTTGCAGCGCAGGCTGTAGGAGTTGCCCAAGCTGCCCTGGAGGAAAGTATAACTTTCTCTGAAAAAAGAGAACAGTTTGGCAGACCGATTTTTAACTATCAGGGGATACAATTTAAAATCGCTAAAATGGCAACTCAAACACATGCAGCTAGGCTTATAATGTTTGATGCAGCTGCAAAAATTGATCAAGGGATGACGCCTGTAAAAGAGTGTTCCATGGCGAAATACTATGCGACTGAAATAGCAAATAAAGTTGCTTATGATGCTGTTCAGATTTTTGGGGGAAGAGGTTACTTAAAAGGCTATCCTGTAGAAAGGATTTATAGAGATGTTCGTGTGCTAACTTTGTATGAAGGAACTTCAGAAATTCAACAAATGGTTATATCCCGTGAACTGGCCAAAGAGTATCAAGATCAAGCATAAAAGGAGTCTTCATCGAGGAGTTGATAATGTGAATAAAACCAATTTGATTAAAGCATTGTCTTTTCTGAGTCTCTTTAGTATACCCCTTATAATTTCAAACCCTTACTATGGCGATGTTTTAATCATATATTGCATTTTCGTAATCTATGCTCTTAGTCTAGATTTACTGCTGGGATATACGGGAATTATTTCTTTTGGTCATGCATCGTTCTTTGGACTTGGTGCCTATGCTTCGGCGATAATGACTTTAAAACTACATCTAAGTTATTGGTTAGGACTTTTAATCGCTGTGGGAATAACGGCCGTGGTCGCGTTTCTGATTGGGAGTTTAACCCTGAGGAAACTGAAAGGAATATATTTTGCCATAGTATCTTTTGCTATCACACAAGTGTTCCGTTTTTTAGTTGTTGAGTGGGAAACAGTTACAAATGGGGCAGCAGGTATTGCTTCTATACCACCTCCAGAAATTAACTTAATTTTTGAGAAAATAGCTTTTAAAAGTGAACAATCTTATCTTTTTATCGTAATAGCTTTTGTTATTTTGGTTACTTTAAGTCTGTATCGAGTAGTAAATTCCGGTCTTGGGCGAGCATTTCTTGCCATTCGTGAAGGCGAAGACCTAGCTAGATCAATTGGAATAGACACGTGTAAATATAAGAAAATAGCTTTGGTTATTTCGGCCATAATAGCTGCTATAAGTGGGTCGTTATATGGTCATTATATAAGTGCTATTGGTCCAAGGATTTTTAGTCTTCACTACGTTTCACTGCCTTTAATAATCGTAATTGTTGGAGGCAAAGGGACTCTATTGGGTGCTTTTATTGGCGCGGCATTGTTCTTTGTACTTCCAGAATTTTTGGGTTTTAAACCGGAAATGAAAATGGTCATATTTGGCCTCCTCCTATTAATGTCCATAATCTATATGCCTGATGGAATAGCTAGTAAGTTAGGTCAGATTAGAGATAAATTTTTTGTTAAAAATGGGGAGATAAAGAATGGCAAAGTTACTGTTAGAAATTAGCCAAGCGACTAAATATTTTGCTGGATTAAGAGCTGTAGATGATGTTAATTTCAGGGTTTTTGAAGGTCAAATATGCGGATTGATTGGGCCAAACGGTGCAGGTAAAACTACATTATTCAATATAATTACTGGCTTTTTAAGCCCAACCAGTGGCAAAGTAATATTTAACGAAACAGACATTACAGGAACTGCTCCTGAAACTATTGCGAAAATGCATCTAGTAAGAACGTTCCAACAAACAAATATGTTTTCTCATTTAACTGTTTTTGATAACGTCTTAACAGGTACGTTTTTGTTGAATCGATACAATTTATGGGATTCAATATGGAAAACAAAAAACTTCAGAAATAATGAAGATGAATTAAAAAAATTAACCTATCAAACTTTACGGTACTGTGAGATGGAACATTTAAGTTCGACTAGGGCTTCAAATTTATCCTATGGTAATCAAAAAAAATTGGGTCTCGCAATAGCTTTAGCTACACGACCCCAATTGCTATTGTTAGACGAACCTGCTGCAGGACTAAACAACAAGGAAACAATGCAGATGGCCAGTATCTTAAAAAAAATCCAGAAGGATTTTGGTATTACTATTTTGTTAGTGGAGCACGATTTGAAATTTGTAATGAGCCTTTGCGAAAACATAGTAGTATTAAACCATGGCCAAAAAATTGCCGAAGGGCCTCCAAATACTATTAAAGAACACTCAAAGGTAGTAGAGGTATATCTAGGGACAAATCATCAACATAACAGCCATTAACTACAGGAGGATTTGCTTATGTTAGTGATAAAAGATCTTATGGTTAACTATGGTAAGATTACAGCTTTAAAAGAAATAAATTTAAGGGTATACCCTGGGGAAATAATAGCCATTATTGGTGCTAATGGTGCAGGAAAATCTACTCTATTACGGGCGATTTCTGGTTTAGTTAAACCTAAAGCAGGATCAATACTCCTTAATTGTAAAGAAGTAGGAGGTAAACCTGCACCTCAAATAACCAATGCCGGTATTGCTCATATTCCTGAGGGCAGGCAGCTATTTCCAGAGATGACTGTGGCAGAAAACTTAGAGCTTGGAGGGCTGGTTTTAAATAATTATAAAAATGTAAAAGAAAATATGTCAGAAATTTATGAACTTTTTCCTGCTTTAAAGGAAAGAGCAAAACAGAAAGCAAAAACCTTGAGCGGTGGCGAGCAACAAATGGTAGCGATTGGTAGGGGATTGATGTCCGAACCTGACCTAATTCTTTTCGATGAACCTTCTCTAGGGTTGGCACCTATTGTAGTCGAGAAACTTGGGGAAGTAATTAATAACTTACATCGAAAAGGCATGACCATAGTATTGGTCGAGCAGAATGCTTACATGGCTCTTCAATTGGCTGATAGAGCCTATGTACTTGAAAACGGGCAAATAACCTTGTCAGGGGAAAGTCAGGAATTGCTCCAAGATGGACATGTTTTAAAGGCATACTTGGGGGGATGATTGACCCAGCAAAGCGAGGAGGTTTAGTCGGTGGATCTTTTATTACAACAATTATTTAATGGCGTCGTGCTTGGTATGACCTATGGATTAGTAGCCAGCGGTCTATCACTAATATTTGGCATTATGGGAGTTTTGAACTTTGCCCATGGAGAGCTCTATATGATAGGAGCATACATAACTATGTTCTTAACTAAAGCTTATGGTTTGTCCTACGTTTGGGGAGGGTTAATTGCTGTTGGGCTAGTTGTTATTATTTCTTTTGTTTTGGAAAGAGTAGCAATTGGGCCTATACTGAATCGGGATTATATGTCTCCCTTTTTAAGTAGTTTTGCACTTAGTATTATTTTAGCCAATCTAATACAGTATGTTTTCGGTGCTAATCCGAAAAGACTGCCAAGTCCCTTTGAAATTCCCATTGAAGTCAAAGGGCTCATTTTGACCCAACAAAAGATCCTTATTATAGTTTGTGGTATTGCTGTTATCCTTGCACTGAATTTAGTAATTAAAAGTACTAAAATCGGAAAGATTCTTAGAGCTACGTCACAGAATGTGACTGCTGCTTCACTGGTGGGAATAAATAGTAGTAGGACATATATGTATGCATTTGGAATTGCTGGGGGGTTAGCTGCGCTCAGCGGCATACTCCTGGCACCATTAATAAACCTCTATCCTACCATGGGCTCTACCGCTATTATAAAGGGATTTATCGTTGTTGTTTTGGGAGGCTTGGGGAGTATAAGTGGTGCAGTTATTGGCGGTTTATTATTAGGCAGTGCAGAGGTTATTACCGCTACATTTTTTGGTAGTGGTTGGAAAGATGTAGTGGGATACATTATTTTGATTGCTATTTTAATTTGGAAACCGACTGGGTTATTTGGTAAAACTTCTGACTAACAAATCTGTATAAGGCTTAATCGTAAAAAGTATAAAAAAGCGGGCCCTCTGTCAAGATAGTATTTGTGACATTAAAGCTACAATGTAAGTTACTATCAATACGCTGCAAAGCATTCTTTTCCAGTGGTTTTTGGTTGGGGTGAACATGATACTTCAAGGCTTTTTGCGATGTTATTTTTCTTCTTTTTAATGTTTTTTTTGGAGCACCTTTACCTTAAGACACCGAATTTCTGACTCTATTATAGAAAGAGGGATATTGATGTACGAGACTTTATACTCCGAAGGTACATTAGGGAAGATTACAATCAAAAACAGAATTTTTATGGCGCCAATGGAGACAAATTATGCTGGAATAAATGGTGAAGTAACTGAGGCTATATTGAGGTATTATTCGATTAGAGCAAGGGGTGGAGCGGGTGGAATAATTGTAGAGGCTAGCAGCGTCAAAAGCCCCGAGGGTAATATGAGCCCATTGCAGTTACGTATTGATAATAATGCCTATATAAGTGGGCACGCTGCATTAGTTGAAAGTATTCATAGTTATGATTGCAAAGCCTTTGCCCAATTGGCACATGCCGGGAGACAGACAACACAGAGTATTACAAAAGGGGTTCAAGTGGTGGCTCCGTCGGAAATTCCTTGAAAATTGATGAAGTCACGACCAAGGGTCTTGGTTATCGAAGAGATTAAGCATATTATAGAAAGCTTTATTAAAGCTAGTTATAGGGCAAAAATAGCTGGCTATGACGGAGTTGAGTTACATGCTGCTCATGGATATTTATTAAATCAGTTCATTTCTCCTTATACGAATAAACGAACCGACCAATATGGTGGATCTTTAGAAAACAGGGCAAGAATTGTTGTTGAAATTATTAACGGTATCAAGTCTTCAGTTGGATCGCAATTTCCAGTGATTGTGCGAATGAGTGTTAAAGAATTTGTACACGGTGGGCTCGATATACCCGAAAGTACGAAATTTGCTAGGGTATTTCAGGAAATTGGTGCTGATGCGCTTCATATTACCACTGGTATTCATGAGACACTTGACAAAAACGTTGATACTGTTTGGGCGCCTGAAGCTTGGAGAGTTCCTTTAGCTGAAAAGATAAAAGAGAAACTAAATATTCCGACTATAGCGGTGGGTGTTATTCGAGACCCGGGTATGGCGGAACAAATTTTGTCTCAGAAAAAAGCAGATTTTATTGCTGTTGGAAGAAATTTTTTGAGCGAGCCTACGTGGCCACGCAAGGTGATGCTGCAAATGCCGATTAGAAAATGTGTTTCTTGTGGATTTTGCTCACAACACTTAGTTGAGCATAAAGGTTTAAGATGTGCAATTAATCCAGAGTTAGGTCGTAAAGGTAATGAGATTTTTGTTACCGGACTCAATCGTAATTCTTCCATTGCCGTGGTAGGTGGCGGACCTTCGGGTATGGTTGCTGCAATTAACTTTGCTAAGAATGGGTTCCAAGTTTCCCTATATGAGCAAGAAGAACACTTAGGGGGGATGTTGGATGTTGTGGCATCAGTACCAGGTAAGGATAAATGGCAATGGTTTAGGAATTATCTTCTTGACACTGTTGGACGTCTGAATATTAATGTTGAGCTTAACCATAAAATAGATAGCTTGGCTATGTTAAAAGAAGAAAGGGTAGTAGTAGCAACAGGAGGGTTGCCTGTAATTCCAAACATTGCAGGTATAGATATTGATTGCTGCGCTGACATTAGCAGTTTTATTAGACAGAGTCCTCAATTGACTCATCGTAAAATAGTGGTTTATGGGGCAAGAGGGAGTGGCTTAGAAGCGGCCCTTTTGGCAGCCTCAAATGACAATGAAGTGGTTGTTATTAGCAGGTCCCCTAAGAATGAGCTAGGTACAAACTTAAATCCACTTTATAGAGCATCGCTGATTAAAAAATTAGAAGATTTAGAGGTATTGTTCAAGTTCAAACATGAAGTTTTGAATGTCGAAACTGGTGAAGCAGTACTGAAGGACCATCAGACAAATCAGATAATAAAGCTGCAATTGGACTATTTTATTTATGCCAGGGGGTTTAATTCTAACAGAAGTTTACTTAGTAGCCATGGCAAAAAACATTTCATATGTATTGGTAGCTGCTACAATCCCGGTAACATTGCGGATGCTGTTCAACAAGGTTATTTCGCAATTAGAAAATTAGAAATGGCTTCTCAAGAATAAAAGCTAGTTAATTAAACAAAGAAAAAATGTTTGTTTATAGAGAGTTTTTGCAAATATAATGCGCTAGGGGGTGAAACAGGTAACTGATTTTGCAGAAATACAGTTAAGCACCAATTACTCAAAAGGGGGAGAACAATGTGAAGTTTAAAGGGATAGGATTTACTGGAGTTTTGTTAATTGTAGTTTTAGCGCTTGCCGGTTGTGGAGGGACCCAAGGCCAAGGCGGTTCTTCATCTTCTGATGGTTCTCAATCAGGTGATAAAGTAGAACCTATAAAGATTGGTTTAATTCAACCTGCAACTGGGGACGCTGCTCCATGGGGGCAGTATGCTCAAGAGGCAGCTCAACTTGTTGTTGATAAGGTGAATGATAATGGAGGGTTGTTAGGTAGACCTGTAGAGGTGATTTTTGCAGACAGTAAAGGAAACGCAGAGACATCAGTTACAGCTTTTAAAAAATTTATTAACCAAGATAAAGTTGACGCAATAATTGGTGGAAGTTTCAGTACGCCAACATTGGCCGTTAAAGAGATTACCAGAGAAGCTAAAATTGTGCATATTGTTCCTGGTGCAAAACACCCGGATGTTACCCTCAAAGGCCATCCGCTCCTATTTAGGGTTAACACAACACAAAGACAAGATGGAATGGCATTTGTTGAAGATGTAGTGAAAAACATAAAAGCCCAAAAAGTAGCGATTATTGCCGATAAATTGGATTATGGGCAGTACTTAACAGGATTATTTCAGGAAGAATTGCCCAAATATGGTGTTGAAATTGTGGCAACAGAGCAGGTTGAAGCTTCAGAAAGTAATTTTGCTGTTCAAGTTGCTAATATAAAGTCACTTGAACCGGACGCAGTAGCCATCATTCTGAGTTCTCCTCCCGCTACAGCTGCTTTTCTTAGAGAAATGGACAATTACCAACTGGAAGCAGCTAAATTAGTTATGGGTGGGGGAGTTGACGAAAACTTAATCGAAATGTCAGGAAAATCTATTGAAGATATATGGTTTGAGGACATTTATGTGCCTTCCTTTAAGAATGATTTTAACCAGGAGTTTGTTAAGGCAGTACAAGACAACTATGGCACGTTGCCCAATAAGTTGCACCTACAGAATTGGGATGCCTTCCAAGTATATGTGCAGGCCGTAGAGAAAGCTGGCACACTTGACGCCGAAAAAGTAGCAGAAGTTATCAGAAACGGAGAATTTGATAGCCCCAGAGGTAAAGCAATTACTTTTGACGAAAACGGGCAGATCGAAGCTTTGCCGATGTCATTAACCATTAGGGAAGGCAAAATAGTAGAACGCTTTTAATTTTTTTAAATAGGTTCACACTATTCAGGCCAAAACAAGGCTTACTTCGGATTTATCAGAATTATTAGATGGATAGTAAGCCTTTTTTGGTATTTGCTTGAAAGAGGGTTAGCTGAACAAAAGTGGTCCTTTATTTCCTGAGGGCAGTTAAAGGGGAGATATTTATGCAGTTGACTACGGTGCTGAAAGGAAGAAGGTCTATTAGGAGATTTAAGGAAAAGCAACCATCCCAAAAAATGATTCAGAAGATATTAGAACACGCTCTATGGGCTCCGTCGAACGTGAATCAACAGCCTTGGGATGTTTATGTAGTTACAGGGGGAAAACGGCTGCAAGTGGTTGAAAGAATAAAAAACATCAAACGACACATAAAGACAGAGTTGGACAAAGAATTTTACTCTAACCCAAAAATCATTAGATTGACTCTAAATTTTTTCGAAAATCTAGGTAATGCACCTGTCATTATACTAGTTTATATCCCAGACTTCAGGCAAAATGTTTGTTGCCTAGATTCAGAAAAGAAGTTAATTGAACTTAGTAGGATCGGTTGTATCCAAAGCGCATCAGCTTTAATTCAAAATATCTGCTTGGTAGCACATCAAGAAGGACTCGGAACGTGTTGGATGACAGGCCCGGCTTGGGCTGAACAAGAAATAAATAATGTATTAGGCATTGAAGATAGGGAATTAGTAGCGGTGATACCAATTGGTATCCCAGATCAACAACCCCCGGCACCTCCGAGAAAGAGCGATAAATTACATTGGATTGGTTTTTAACGTTTGAAGTAGTATGCTATGGATTTTCGATAATTAGACATCTTCAGCTAAAACCGCTATTGAGTAGTGCAAGGAGCCGTTGGCGTTGTTCACTATAATGACCATAATAAACTATTAATCAAATTCTTGCTACCCGTGAGGTAGCTGATTCCAGTTATCGTTTGTCTATAAAGAACTATACTTATCAGAACGGTAAGGATTATATGAATGCGGAGAGTTTGCAAGGATTTTAGATAATGCCAATAAGGTATTTCAATATGTTCAAGGAATTTTATTTAGAGAAGCAGATTCAAATTGAATACCCAATTATTTGCTGGAATTAATAACGCTCCCAACATTTGGACCAGTACTAACATTAGGACTAGGTGGAATCGTGTAGAAGTTTAAAGATTTCTCAATGGTACTATACCTGTGGAAGCTGAAAAAGTTATTGATATGCCAAACAGTTTCAAGCTATCCATTATTAAGAGGTATAGGGAGAAAACAGGCGTTGATATTGGAAAACTAGCAAGTGTAATAGTTGATATATCACAAGTCGTATTAAAATTGTGACGACTTTAAAGAGGGTGAGTCTAATCTGATAGCTATAACTGCAGTGGGGATGTAAAGATACTTTATCAATTGGTAATAACCTAGAGTTGGATATCTAATGGTTATTAGTACTGTATTTATGATTTTCACATAGAGGTCATAGGAAGGAGTTTTAATATGGATTTTAATCTATCTGATTATTATGTAGAAATAAAGAATCAAGTTATCGATTTTGCTGAACAGTTTAATAATCAAAAATCAACCGGAAGGAAGTTTACCGACAAAGAGAGAGTAAAATTAATGGCCGATGCAGGGTTGTTTGACTATATGTTTCCGGTTAAATTTGGAGGAAAACTAAATAAAGCATATGATGTTACAGCTCTTTGTATAATTAGACAAGAATTAAGCCGTTTATGTTCGGAACTGGATGGGGCCTTTGCTGCGCAAGGATTAGGCGGATATCCTATTTTAATATTTGGAAACGAGAAACAAAAGTCAATGTACTTGCCACTTTTAGCGACTGGAGAAAAGCTAGGAGCATTTGCTTTAACAGAAAAAGAGGCAGGCTCTGATGTTGCAAGCATACGGACGATAGCTGAAAAGGTTGGTGACCACTATATAATCAATGGAGAAAAGAAGTTTATTTCTGGAGCGGGGGTAGCAGATTTTTATTTAGTTTTCGCAAAAACTGATCCTGATGGCGGCAATAAAGGGATATCTGCCTTTATTGTTGATCAGGAGAATTATGGACTAAAAGTGAAGCCTCGTGAAATCATTGCTCCTCATACCCTGGGCGACCTGGAATTTGATAATTGTAAAATTACAAGTGAAAACTTATTGGGGAATTTAGGATCAGGCTTTGAAATAGCCATGAGTAATCTGGATATTTTCAGAACGACAGTTGGTGCTATGGCAGTGGGACTTGCAGAGACTGCTTTAGAACTTTCAATTTCAAGGGCAAAATCCAGAGTTCAATTTGGTAGGCCAATATCTAAATTCCAGGCCATTCAATTTAAACTTGCAGAAATGGCTACTTCGATTAGAGCGGCAAAGCTACTTGTTTATTCTGCAGCATGGCAAAAGGACTTAAGGAAGAATGCGACCATGGAATCCAGTATGGCAAAGATGTTTGCGACAGAGGTTGCGTTTAATGCTGCTAACGCTACGGTACAAATATTCGGAGGCGACGGCTTATCCAAGGATTCCCCAGTAGAAAAACTTTATCGAGAAGTCAGAGCACCTATGATATATGAAGGAACCTCTGAAATTCAACGCATTGTGATTGCTAAGGAATTATTAAAACGATCAATGGATATTTAGAGAGTGTTGATTTTTACCGGAATAATAAAGACCAGGTTATATACAAATACATACATTGGGAGGGATATCTTAAGTCATTCTTTAACCGTATAGTCTCAGTCTCGTAGAGAAAGTTGCAATACTGGAGCTGGGTGCGGTTTAGGAAAAAAAATGGCCAAATCACAGGCTGAAGTTGGTGCGAAAGTAGTAGTTGCTTCACTGAATGAAGAGGGATTGGATGAAGCAGTACATTAAATAGAAGCTATTGGGGTAGAGGCAAGGGCAAAGAAAACAGATGTTTCCAAAGAAGAAGAGAAGACCTAAAGTTTGAAATTTTTAAGATAGTTAAAGTAAAAGAGAGGAGTATATAAATGCAGGAAATCAAAAATGTGATGGTAATTGGAGCGGGAATTATGGGTTCTGGTATTGCTCAAGTCTTTATTGAAGCAGGTTATCAAACTTATTTAAAGGATTTGGATAAAATCTTAGTAGAAAAGGCCGTCAGTAGCATACAAAATAACCTCGAGAAAAAAATACAAAGGGGAAAGCTCACAGAAGAAGCAAACCAACGAGCTTTAGCAAACTTAACTCCGACAATTAGTTTTGATATGATTTCCAAGATTGATTTGATAGTGGAGGCGGCCACAGAAAATTTGGGGATAAAAATGGACATTTTTAAAGAACTTGATGAAGCGGCTCCGGAGCGGACTATTTTAGCTACAAATACATCTTCTATATCCGTTACTAAACTGGCATCAGTCACTACCAGACCGGATAAAATTGTTGGCACACACTTTTTCAATCCGGTTATTAAAATGAAACTGGTGGAAATTGTACGAGGTTTGCAGACTTCTGATGAAACTTTAAAAGATGTTAGTGACGTCGTAAAAAGAATCGGTAAAGAAGTTGTGGAAGCGAAAGATTATCCAGCCTTTTTATTTAATAGGATATTGCTTCCGATGCTTAATGAAGCGTTCTACTGCTATATGGAAGGCCAGGCGACAGCTGAAAACATTGACAAAGGAATGACCTTGGCCATGGGTCACCCCATGGGACCGCTAAAACTGGCAGATTTAATTGGACTTGATACACTACTTTCAGTGTTTGAAGTAATGTATGAGGGATACGGTGATCAAAAGTATTTTCCTTGTCCAATATTAACAAAAATGGTGGAAGCAGGTCACTATGGAGTGAAATCTGGTAGAGGATTTTATAATTACAGTTGAATGTTAATTTTTAAAATTCGGAGTACTATTGGTTAAGAAAGTGGGGGAGGTACATGAGTAAGTCAGTATTAGTAGAAAGAAACGATTCAGTGACCCGGATAACAATAAACCGACCGGAGAGTTATAATGCTTTGAGTATGGAACTGGCTGAAAATTTCTCATCGGCAATAAAAGAGTGTTTTGATGATGGTAGTCGAGTAGTGATAATTCAAGCGGAAGGGAAAGCATTTTGTTCCGGCGGAGATATTGGTTACATGAGTTCCCAGAAGTCTATTTCTGAGGCAGTAGGCAATCTTACACAAGTGTTTCATCGTACTATAACTGACATTAGGCTTTTGCCAAAACCCGTGATTGCCGTTGTGAATGGGACAGTAGCTGGAGCGGGCGTGAGTTTGGCATTGGCATGTGATTTAAGGGTTGCCTCAGAAAAAGCAAAGTTTAAGCAGGCATATACCAGCAGTGGGCTAGTTCCGGATGGTGGATGGAGTGTATTGGTACCGACTGTTATTGGTCTAGCTAAAGCCAGCGAAATGATATTTTTGGATGAAGTACTGGATGCCAGGCAGGCTCTGAACCTTGGCTTGGTATCAATGGTGGTGCCGGAAAGTGAGTTTGAACAGAGAGTTGAGGAGACCGTGAAGAAACTAAAGCAAGGGGCGACTAAGGCATATGCAACTTCGAAGGATCTTCTGAATCAGTCCATGCTCCCGGTCTTGGCAACACAGCTTGAAAGGGAGCGGCAGGCAATGATCAGTATTGGTAAAACAAAGGATGCTGAGGAAGGTTTAGCATCCTTTATACAAAAAAGGAAACCTGCCTATTCTGGGGAATAAAGGATATTTTTATTATTTGTTTGATTTTAAAAGCCATTTTTAAAGGAGAGGTGCTGTATGCGGGAGGTTGTTGTAGTTGGTGCAAAGCGCACCCCGGTTGGGAGCTTTTTAGGTTCTTTAAAAGATGTAAGCGCAGTAGAATTAGGGACAATAGCGATAAAAGCAGCGTTAGAACAGGCCAAAATTGAACCCACTCAAGTTGAGGATGTAGTTGGCGGTATGGTGTATAAAGCGGGTGCAAGGGGGAACCCTGCTAGGCAGGTACAGTTGAACTCCGGAATACCGGTATCTGCTGGAGCTATGACCATAGACCAGCAGTGTGCATCTTCTATGAGGGCGTTGGAAGTAGCATGCCAGCAGATTATGCTGGGTAAATCGGATATTTCTGTAGTCGTAGGTATGGAAAGCATGTCCAATGTACCATATTTACTACTAAATGCCAGAGAAGGCTTTCGTATGGGTCCAAGTAAGGTGGAAGACGGTTTATTGTATGATGCTCTAAACGATGCTTTTCATGGCTATCACATGGGTGTTACAGCAGAAAACCTGGCAGAACGTTACAATATCAGCAGAGAAGAGCAAGATGAGTTGGCGTATCTAAGTCACAGGCGGGCGACTGATGCCATAGAAAAAGGAAAATTTGATGATGAAATTATACCTGTAGAGGTAAAAACACGTAAAAAAAGTTATAGATTTGATACGGACGAGCACCCGAGAAAAGGTCTTTCTTTGGAAAAGTTATCTAATCTGCGACCAGTATTTCGGGAAAATGGAACTGTCACAGTGGGAAACGCCTCGGGTATTAATGACGGAGCGGCTGCCCTAGTACTAATGGCTGAGGAAAAAGCCGAAAATTTGGGGATAAAGCCTTTAGCGAGATTGGTGGCATCAGCTACATTTGGTATTGAACCGGAATTTATGGGAATTGGCCCGGTGTATGCTATTCCTAAAGCACTTAAGTTTGCCAGACTTACGAAAGAAGATATCGATTATTACGAAATTAATGAAGCCTTTGCCGCACAATTTTTAGCGTGTAATAAAGAACTTGAACTTGACATGGATAAAGTTAATGCCAATGGGTCCGGTATTGCATTAGGGCACCCAGTGGGTGCTACGGGGATAAGGATTGTTACCACCTTAATATATGAAATGAAACGTCGTGGGAGCTACCATGGCATTGCTTCTTTATGTGTTGGCGGCGGCCCGGCTATGGCCACAGTAGTTAAAGATTTATAAGTGTATGTCGAAATATAAGTTTTACATTAACGGTAGTTAGCTGCTGGTGAAGTGGTAGCTGATAGCTGTAGCTTTCATGTATAGCTGTAAAATAGGTTACGGAGGAAACTCCTAAATGAGTAAAAAAAATGATTTAGTTTAGTTGCACACTAAAAACCATGATATATCCTGCATTTCGCAGACAATATATACCAGTAAATTCATTATGTTTTCGCTCATTTATTCTGCCCATAGCAAACAGTAAACGCAACCATGTTGCAATAAATTTGCATAACAAACTAAGCATGTGAAAATGTAATTTTTCAAACCGCATGCCTTATCAAAAGGTTGTCAATTATGTATGATTCTGTTATTTGCAGATCACCCCATTTCTAGAAGTCAGTTTTTACTGCGGTGCTTGGTGCTTTTGAATCCATGTTTCATACCATTTCTGCACATAATCATCTACTTGGGAAGTTTCTGACGCGTCTAGCACTTCTATAAACATCTGTGGTTCAGGTAGTGAGAATATCCTCCTGAACAATTGATTAAGCTCCGTATCTCTGGCAATAGCATAACTTTTCATCTCCAGCGGCAGTATCCGGCTTTCAACCAAGAGCATATCTCCCATGCTCTCCTGTATTTCTTTTTCAGTAGCCTTAATGCCTTCTTTGGCAGCATAAGCGCGTAAGAAGGCTAGTACAAAAAAGGCCATCACTTTCAAAAAAATATAACAATCAATCCGTTCCGGTCGCTGATACAATACTCTTTCCAGGTCTAAGAGCCCTTTCATCTGCTTGAAATCAACTTCAATCTCATCTCTGCTACGGTATTTGCTGATAACAACAATTGCACGATTTCCGTATGATTATTTTATCCCGGACGAAGATACGCGACTTCACTTGAGTGCACTCAAATGGGATTATATCGTAATTGATGAAGCTTCTATGATTCCGCTCGTTAATATCATTTACCCACTCTATAAAAAGACGCCAGAAAAATTTATTATCGCAGGAGACCCCTTTCAAATTGAGCCGATTACTTCGGTCGACCTTTGGAAAAACGAAAATATTTACACGATGGTAAAACTCAACTCATTTACACAGCCGACGACGATTCCGCACCAATACAATGTTCAACTTTTGACCACGCAATACAGAAGTGTTCCTGCTATAGGCGAAGTGTTCAGTCGTTTCGTTTACGGAGGCGTTTTGCATCACAACCGCACTGCTAGCAGCCAACGACCACTACTGATTGACGATTTTATCGATGTGAAGCCTTTGAATATAACCTGAGTTTAGTCACAAAACGCAATAAGAACCAACCCTAAGCCTTAGAAATACGGGCTTTCAGGATGGTTCTCTTTTATTTTTTGATGTTGTGTAATAGCTCCTTCTTCTTGTATTTCAATTCTTCAACCCTAAGCTCACTGTAATTTAAGTTGACGCCAAAGGCCTCTTCGATAGCTCTAAAGACCTCATCCTGCTTGTTCAGTGAGTAAAATCCTTTGGCAAGTTTGCGGCAAGTTGCATTTCTTAGCGACTTCTGGATTCTCCTGCTCGAATACTCGCCACCAATTTTCATCTCGAGAATTCTACAGAGAAGTAGAGCTATAAAGCAAACCAAGAAATGACCCGCGATACGATCGTCTTTGCGCACATAAACCGGTCGACCATCGAGATCTGATTTTATCACCCTAAAGGATTCTTCAATCTTCCAGAGGCCTCGGTACCGGGCGATGATTTTTTCATGTGCCATATCGACTTCGCTGGTCACCAGCGCATAGTATCCATCTAGAGCTACATCGCGCTCGCTGTTGGGCGTGCCCTGCCACTTCTAAGTGGTCTGAATTTCTGGCTAAGATTCACCTAAATGAAGATGCTAATCGATGGAATGAGTTCTTAGTTGGGTTTGCGAAAGACATTGGAAAAACAGATGCAGAACAGTATATACTTACAGGAAAATGGAAGGCTCGGCAAGGGGGCGCAGGCCTAACTAATGACCAAATCAATATTACGGCTCAAGACTGCGTTGAAGAAGAGCAAGCTAAGAGCTATGTGCTTACAAAACCCATTAGTGAAGAGCTTTATGAATACTTCAAACCATTTGGAATGGTTAATAAGGAGCTAGGAAATAGATTTTTACATGAAATTTTTATTTTAGATAGAAAAACTAATAAGCCGAGAATAAAACTGCAAGGAAAACTTGGTACGTATAAGTTAAAGGTCAAAGTTGTACACTCTACAAACTATAGACTTTTATCACAAAGAATAGATTGTCAGATTAGAAAATTTCAGTCTTGTATTGGTTGCCTTGGATGTATTAGTATCTGTCCTCAAAATGCAATTTCATATATTGATGGTTTATATAAGATTAATGCATCAAAATGCATGGGATGTTTAGACTGCGTAAATCCCTGGCGTGGGGGATGCCTAATGACCAAGGTGCTCGCTGTAAAGAAAGGGGTAAATTGATAATGGCATTTGCACGGCATGAGACGTTTTATGTACGAGATGGTTGGCTTAGAAAAGGTTTAAAGAACCTTGATAAATACGGAGTTAAGTTTTTTAGATCCAAGGAAGCGGCCGATGTTTTAGGAATGGGTAAGAACATGGTGAATTCATTGAGGTTTTGGTTACGGGCTACAGGTCTTATGGGGGAAAGTGACCAACAACCTAAGACAGAATTTGGGAAACTTATTGATAAGCATGATCCGTATTTTGAAGACATTGGCACATTATGGTTGATGCATTATCAGTTACTAAAAAACAAAGAGTTGTCGACCACGTAGTATTGGTTTTTTAACATATTTAAACATAAGGAATTTGATGAGGAAATGATGTTGCATTGGTTACGAAATTATACCATTGTTGAAGGTCTTAAGGCTGCAGACGGGTCGCTAAAAAAAGATATTAATTGCTTTATAAACTCTTATTTATCTGATAAGAGTCTTGGTAAGAGAATGTCACCGGAAGATAATATAAACTGTCCGCTGAGGGATTTGCAGTTAATTAGAAAAATAGATCATAAAACGTATAAAGTAAATGGATTGGACCGTTCCTTGTTACATCCTTTATTAGTCTTTTATGTGATTAAAAAATGGCAGGAGGAACAAGGGAAAACGCTAAATGTTAATATTTCTTCAATACTGGTTGAAGAAAATAGTGCCGGAAACATTTTTTGTATGACTCTAAATGATTTAATATACTATCTAGAAAAATTACAAGATCAGAAGTATGTAACAGTTACACGCACTGCGGGGTTAGATGCTGTTGATTTAAAGGATACCAATAGTGATGAAGTGTTGGAAGAGTACTATAAACAAGTATCTAATATATAAAGTGGGGGACAAAAATGGCAAGTATGTTGTTCGCAGCCAGCTTCAATGTCGGATAATTGGCCAGTGGCACTGACGTGGCAGCGTAAGCACAGTCACCCACACTGCCACTGACCATTACAAGTTTGCCACTTTTCCTGCCGGTACTCTAAACAACTGACCTATTAAAGCTCGTTTATCACCCGATTAACATGAGCTTCGCCCACAATTTTTTCACCCTGAATATAGGCATCTAAAAGTGCCTGGCTAGCCAGGGTATTGATTTTACGAGGAACCCCTTGGGTATAGTTGTAAATAGACTGGATAGCTTCTCCGGAGAAGATATCATTTGGCGTTTTAGAAATCTTTTCTTGGTGTCTGATAAAGTCTTCTGTCTCCTTTTCACCTAAAGCTCCCATCTGATATCTAACCTGTATTCGCTGATCAATAGCCTCTAAATGCCTCACAATGAGCTGATTTCTAAGCGTTGTCTGACCTATCAGAACTAAAGCCAATGGAGACATAGAATCTTCTTTGAAGTTTAGCAAAAATCTAATCTCTTCAAGCATGGTTTCTGAAAAACGGTGTGCTTCATCCAAAACGATTACAGGCACCTTCTTATCCTGTTCATACATATCAAGCATCAAAGTCCGGTACTGACGCTTCATTTCTGTAGGCCTAGTGGAACAAGGTAGGCCGAAGCGTTCTAAAACTTCTCTGTAAAACAGCTTTGGCGTCAGTGACGAGTCACAAATATATTCATACCGATAATGCATGGTATCAAGCTTATGAAGCAGGGAACGGACAATAGTGGTTTTCCCCATACCCGGCTCTCCAGTTAAAAGAAACACCAGTCGGTTTTTGACTGTATACTCTAAGCGGGCCTTTGCTTCTTTGTGGCTTAGAGAAATGAAACATTGATTAGTATCAATTTCCCGGGTGAACGGAACTAGCTTCATACCAAAGAAGTCTAGCATGGTATCTCACCACCCCGTTTTTTATCCTCAAGCTTTGTGAAGCTGGTAGTGCCAAGTTCTTTTCGCCGTCTTTCTTCCTGCTCTTTTTTAAGGTTTTCTAAATAACTAGAGATAAAACCTGGAGACTGCTCTTCTAATTCATTGGGCATCTTTGGGTGATGCTTGTTGTTAATTATAGCTGCCTTAGCATCGTCATAACGCGTGCCGTCTCTGTAGACACGTATCAGAGATAAATCAAAAGGGTTGTATCGTATCTGGATTCTTTTGCCGCGTAAGAACGAATCTACCTCATAAAGGTTACCTTCTACCTCAATCACCGAGGTTTTGCGTACTGTCCTTTCTCCCTCCCAGAGAAAAATTTCCTTAAGTTCATCTGTTGTCAGATGACGGATATGGGAGGTGTCTTTTTCATAACGTTGTTTTGGTGTCTGTTTAGTACTGCGGTGTACCCGATTGTCATAAGTTTCAAGCCAGGAGCGAAGATAGGTATTTAGCTGTTTTAAGTCGCAAAGCTTCCCCTGATTAATTAATAGATTAGCCTCATTGGTGAAGCTTAAATCAACGTATCTGAAGAATTTTTCTACCTTGCCTTTTTTACGTAAAGATTTACGTAAAAAAGGTTACGTTAAGACTTTCGTTATGTAAAGATTAACCCCAAAAACGACGTAAATAACGAAAGCCTTAACGATATTTCTTTACATAATTATCTGCGGTTAAACCTCTTGAGCCAGTCTTTCAGGTTTGAATCATTATCCCATTCTGCTTCTTCTGGAATCACGATTTCCTTACTCGCTGCCTCGATGGCCTGACGTTTATGCATTGCATCTGCCCTTGCGTACACTTTATGTGAAGCTTTACATAAAATATACTATTCCCTTGTCCCGGGAATGGCTGACATATTGGAAGAAAAAACAGGAATGG
>JADQBR010000093.1 GCA_016278515.1 Bacillota bacterium | reverse complement strand
CATTAGGCATCATGGCTCTATTTAGAATAGGTAGCGCAACCAATAAAATTAACATAAGCATGGATCGTAACAACGAATAGCCATTTCAATACAATTTAACATACCTTCCCTCACCTCACCCCCATTAATCTGGCAATTGGCCCTACACGATAGGCCCCATCTTTATGATTTGATTTTTTATAATACGGGAATTTACAATAGGTATCCTCAGTGCTATATTCATCGATATAATCTTGATAGCTCTCACTTGAAAAGCTGTCAAGTATTTTCCCATTGCCATCGGTTATGTTTACCGGCCCATCATAAAACTCCATGGAACCACTTTTAGCCAATGCCATGTATTTCCCCCGTATAGAACCCAGGCTAGCAAGCGCCTGACTCTGTTCCTCAAACAAACTATCACTACAGCGTGACATAAAGTAATTGACAAGAGGTCAAGAAAAGGAAACTATATAAAAAGTATTTCTTTATAAATACAGACAAAAAGCCACCTGCATATAAAAACAAGTGACTTTTTAGAATAAAAATTTTTATCCAAACGGGTTATAAATTTCAAGTCCTTCGTTTTGTAGGTGTTTAAAATCATCATAGTTGCGAGTTACCAATATTGCAGAGCATTCCATGGCCGTAGCAGCGATAATAGCATCGGGTAAATGTAGCTTTTTGTTATGTTTTGACTTGCTGATTTGTCTTAATGCTCCAGCTTTAAGCGCAATTATTGAATTAACCTCTATTATTTCTCCCATATCTAAGGCATCTCTAAAGTCTATTTCATCTTGTTCGGTTAAACCATGAAAAGAAAAAAGTTCTGCTTCTACTATTGTTGAATATATAACCTCTACATTGGGCTTTTTTTCTATTTCTTCGGTCAGGAATTCAACGGCAGGAATTAGACCTTTTTTATTGTCAATAATAACATTTGTATCCAGTAGGTATCTAGTAGTCAAGTCCTTGATTCCTTCTATCGGAGCGATCTAACACTTTTTCTATTTCTGCATCTGAACGATTTGCCCACGACCCTGCCATTCGCGAAAACACGTTTTTAGATTTTTTTTGAGAAATCGGTTTCAGCACTACCTTATTGCTATCAGGTATAACTAATACTAAATCTCCAGCTTTAATAGTGGTTCCGTTTAATATTTTTTTAATCGAAATGCGACCATTAGCGTCTATTTTTTCTTTCAATTGAGTCATTTTAATGACCTCCTTTGTTTAAGTATAACATGTCTACTTCTGTAAATAAATCTAAACAAACATCCTGCAACCTGTTGACTTATAATGTTCAACAGTGCTTTCAATAAAACTTTTATCTGCATCTTGGCAGTGAAAGCATTTGTAATCATCTTGGACTTTAGCCCCTAGCTTTTGACTAAAACCAATTTCATTATAGGAAAGTTTCTGTCCACATTCTGAGCAGCAAATACGGTTAGAATTACTTTCCTCCTATATGATAAACACCAATAGCCATTCTTGCTAATTCTATTGCTTCCTCAATCTCTTTTGACGACACAAATCTGTCTTCATGCGATAAAGGCATGCTCATGCCTCCGGGTATTGCCGTAACAGGGTGTATGGAACGCCCCCCCACCCTCTGCACTATGTTTTGACCAATCTGCCGCAGACGTATAGCCTTCTTTGCCAATTCTGGCTTACTGTCTAATACCCCAAAAAAATTCCGTTCTTTATGGTCACTATCTGAAAATAGTAAATCCGGCATGGAAAGGTAAAAGAAATGCAAAGAATGGTTATGGATAAACTGAGCCATATGCATTAACCTTCGCAATAACTCTGCGGCAGGCGGTATTTCGATCGCCAGTAGACTTTCGATTGCCTTAACGGACGCTAAGTGATGACTGACCGGACAGATGCCACAAATTCTAGAAGTAATTAGAGGCATTTCCCACAGCATTCTACCTTCACAAAATTTCTCGAATCCGCGGAATTCCTTGACAACAAATTTTGACTGAGCAACATTACCAGACTCATCCAACTCAATAATTACCTTACCGTGGCCTTCTATTCGTGTGACAGGATCAATAATTATTTTTTTACTCATCGCTCTCATTCTCCTTACAACTGATATGCGGAATGATAGAAGACGGCATAGCATACCTATATCCGGTTCCTACTATGTCTTCCATAAACATTAGTCCCCCTGCGGGCAGTACGGAAGCTAGAGAATTAATTAGCTTTGCCCCTTGTTCCATAGCTCCTGGGGGCGGACCCATACAGCCGCGACAAGGAACATTTCCTTTCAGGCAGCGAGCATGACACCCTTCTCGTGTTGCCAGACCCATACAAAGGACTCCTTGCTCCAAAAAACACTTTTCCGGATCAATTTCCTCCAGTTCCATAAACGAGATAACCGAGTCCGAAATGAATTCACGAGTAGGTTTAAGCAGTTCTTTTTGCTGCCTGCCACACTCGACACAAAGGCTTCTTTGAGGCAATACCGGCACTTCCCCTTTGATCAGAGCCTGCAAAACAGTCTTTATTGTTCCGGGCAAAGGTGGGCATCCGGGAATTTGGTAGTCCACTTTTACAATTTTACCTACCGGCTGGACACTATCAAGTAATGCCGGAACGTCTTCAGAAAAGGATGTTTCTGCTTGATTATTGTCTCCAGTTTGTCCATAGCAACTTTCGATTACCTCTTGCTTTTGATAAAGATTTCTTAAGCCGGAAATCCCGCCAAAACAGGCGCAAGTACCTAAAGCGACTAGTAAATTTGACTGTTCTCCCATTTTTTAAGCTTCTTTACATCTCCTTCGCAACCGAACCCTTAACGGTAAAACTCCTATGGGATATTGCACACCCTTTAATGCAGCTGCATCTAGTGCCTGATAGCCGCAATCCTCACATAAAAAAACTAAAATTTTACTGTCCTTAATTTGCATCTGAGACAATATATCTACTGCGTTAAATAAGTATTGTTTAGGGTAGGTTAACAAATCTCTCGCCCCGGCAAGGACATGCAGTTACACAACTGCCGCAACCCTTACACCGCTTGGCATCAATAATTGAGACTTTTTCTACCGGATCTATTTACATGCATGAAACAAACAGGTAAGTATTCCGCTGAACGTCTGTTTTTATAGGCCGACGGCGACTCCCCAATAAGCAAGACCGCGTCCAAGGAATTGTCTTCGATTCTTTTCAATAAGTCTTGAGATTCGTTGACAGAAAAAAATCTTCATAAACTGAGACAAAAAAACTAGTGGAATAATTGGCAGCCAACTGCTCTACATCTATCGCTCGACTAATTAAGCCGTTCATTGTGGAAAAAAGTAATCCTACTTTCAAATCTCATTACCCTCATCTTATATTTCGACTTTTTTTACCAATCACTATGTACTTTCGCCAATCAGGAAACTTCTTCCTGTTTTTTTATGATTTTCTTGCTAAATTCCCTTCTTTAATATAATAAAAATAGACACATTTACAACGTATAGAGTAGGGAAACCACTCACATGGCTTCCCCCTCATCGAACCGCACGTGCCC